>NZ_CADDZT010000010.1:200930-226457 GCF_902812655.1 Candidatus Frankia meridionalis
GGAACCGGTCAGGTGATGTGGGCAGGTCCTGACCGTGCGGCTACGGTATGGGGCGACCTTGGACATTGCGTACACCAGGAGAGACCACGCCCATGACAGGCGAGACGCCGTCCGAGCAGGACCTGTGGTCGAGGATCAACACCTCGGTACCACACTCGGCCCGGATCTGGAACTATTGGTTGGGCGGCAAGGACTGCTATCCGGTGGACCGGGAGGCCGGGGACGAATACGTCAAGGTCTTCCCGGGGATCGGCGAGCTCGCCCGTGCCTCCCGCGGTTTTCTTACCCGCGCGGTCCGCTATCTGGCCGGTGAGGCGGGGATCCGGCAGTTCCTCGACATCGGCACGGGCCTTCCCACCGCCGACAACACCCATGAAGTCGCCCAGCGGGTCGCCCCGGACTCCCGGATCGTCTACGTCGACAACGACCCCCTGGTCCTGGTTCACGCCCGCGCGCTGCTGGTCAGCACTCCCGAAGGGGCCACGGACTACCTCGACGCCGACCTGCGGGATCCCGACACCATCCTGGCCGGAGCCGCGCGCACCCTGGACTTCGACCGACCGGTCGCACTCATGCTGATGGGGATCCTGGGGCACATCGTCAACGACGACGAGGTGCTGTCCATCGTGAAACGGTTGATGGGCACCCTGCCGCCGGGCAGCTATCTGGCGACCTACGACGGCACCCGCCCCGCTGGCGGCGGCGCGTTCGACGAGGCCCAGGACGACTACAACGAGACCGGTGCCGTCCCGTACATCCTGCGTACCCCCGAGCAGATCGCCCGCCGCTTCGACGGGCTGGAACTCATCGAACCCGGAGTGGTGCGGCACACCCACTGGCGGCCCGAACCGACCCCGGACGGCAGTCTTCCCGCCCCGGTGGACGGGTATTGCGGCGTCGGCCGGAAGTCGTGACCTCGTTCGGCGGAGATACGGCCCATACCCGATCTTGACCGGAGCTGTTCCTCTATCGGCGAAATCCGATTGTGTTTGTGCGCTCCTTCGCATCGGAGCCTCTCGGAACGGATGGCGACATCTCAACCGCTAACGTGGGCCTGCATGGTTCGTTCATGGTTTGGGTGCCTTGAAAGGGTTTCTGATGACGACGCAAGCCATCGAGTTCGGACCGCTGGCGGCGCTGGCCGGCGAGTGGGAGGGCAACGAGGGCGTCGATGTCGCGTACTCGCATGTCGAGGGTCGCATCCTGGAGACGCCCTACCGCGAGCGGATGACGTTCAAGCCCTTCGGCCCGGTCGAGAACGGTACCCAGGTGCTCTACGGGCTCGACTACCGCACCGCGGCATGGCGTGGCGACGAGGAGAACCCGTTCCACACCGAGATCGGCTACTGGCTGTGGGACGCGGCAGCCGGCCAGGTCATGCGCTGCTTCATGGTGCCCCGCGGATCGACCCTGATCGCAGGCGGCACGGTGGCGCCGGACGCGGTGGAGTTCACGCTGCGGGCGGAACTGGGTTCCGAGACGTACGGCGTCCTGTCCAACCTCTACCTCGCGAACGCGGCCCGCACAACCGGCTACGAAGTCACGATCAGCGTTCAGGCTGACGGCAGCATGGCGTACACGTCAACGACGACAATCATCTACAGTCTCTGGCCCGAGCCGCAGGCGCACACCGACCGCAACGTGCTGCGCCGCATCTCTGCCTGAAGCTCGTTCTGCCCGAGTACGAGGGCGAGCTCCTCCGCGGACGTTGCGTACCCTTGCCGTGTGCGTGTTAGCTCATCCACATGAGTCCGCGAGGGGCTGGGGCGCCGGTAGGCCGACGCGTCATCCTCGGTCTGCTCGGGCTCGGTGCGGTCGGTGTCGTGACCGGCGCCGGAATCCAGCGTCGGCTGGAGCAAATCACCGCACCGATCCAGAGCAGAGACCCGACCGGTCTCACGAATCTGTTCCCGGACGCGGGCGGTTTCCGCTTCTACTCGGTGACCTCCACCGTGCCCACCCGCACCGCGGCGGACTACCGGCTGCGTGTCACGGGCCTGGTCGGCCGACCTGCAACCCTCACCCTCGACCAGCTTCACGCCATGCCGCAGACCGCGCTCACCCGCGACTTCCAGTGCGTCACCGGATGGCGGGTATCCGATGTGGCCTGGTCCGGCGTCCGGCTGGCGGAACTCCTCGACGCGGCGCACGTCCAGCCGGGGGCGCAGGCGGTGACCATCCGGTCGTTCGACGGCGTCTACACCGAAAGCCTGACCCTCGACCAGGCTCGGCGGCCGGACGTCCTGGTCGCCCTGAGCATGCTCGGAGGTCCTGTCACACACGACCATGGCGGCCCCGTCCGGCTCTACGTGGCGCCGATGTACGGCTACAAGTCGTTGAAGTGGCTCGGTGAGATCGAAGTCACCGACCGTGTCCATCCTGGTTACTGGGAAGAAGACGGCTATGACGTCGACGCCTGGGTCGGGCACTCGAACGGACGCGATGATGACGCAACCAGCTGAGCTGCTGCACCGTTTCACCCGCATGCAACGGTGGGTGCACCGGACGACCGCGGCCCTGATGGGCGTGTGCGTCGCCACCGCGTCCGTGCTCTACATAGGGCCGCTATCGATACTGGTGGGCCGGCGCCACCTGGTGGAGACCGTGCACGTCTATGCCGGGATCGCGCTCCCGCTTCCGATGCTGATCGGCGGGTTGTCCGCCGCCTACCGGCATGACCTGGGCCTGCTCAACCGGTTCACCGCCGCGGACTGGGCCTGGCTGCGCAGCCGTGACCGCCGCGGCGGCCGGATCCCGATCGGCAAGTTCAACCCCGGTCAGAAGCTCAACGCCGCCTTCGTCGCCGGTTCGGTCCTGGTCATGTTCGGCACCGGGTTGCTCATGCGCTACGGCAACTCCTGGCCAGTGCGCTGGCGCACGGGCGCGACGTTCGTCCACGACTGGCTGGCGTACGCGGTGGTCATCGTTGCCACCGGCCACATCTGGTTCGCCAGCCGGGACCCGGTTGCCCGCACGGGCATGCGCACGGGCGTCGTCCCCCGATACTGGGCACGCCGGGAGCATCCAGGCTGGGAAGCCGCCGCGCCGCCGGACCGCTGATCAGTCCCGGCTGCCACCGGACTGCGGTTCCAGCTGGGGTTCCGACTCGTCCACGACCGGCTGCACACCAGGGCGCCAGCCTGCGATGATGTTTCGATGGTAGAAGTTCCGGTACTCGCGGACGGATGAACCGTCGGGCTTCACCCACAGGGTCTTGGCCGGTGGTCTCATCCACTTCAGGACTTCCAGGTCGACGTGCACGTTCCAGGCGATGACGAACCAGAGGGCGCGGGCGAGCAGCCAGTTCAGCGGGCCGAAGGGGATGTTCGGACCGATCCTGCGGACGGCGATCCGCCAGGCGAGAACCGTGACGTTCTCCCGGACCGGTGTGACACCGATCAGGACTGTCAGCAGGGGCGAGGTCCGGTTGATCGTCCCATCTTTCTGCGCACGGTAGACGGCGATGCACGGCCCTGCCATCTCGATGAAGGCGTGGGGCTTGAAGAACCGCTGGACGTTGACCCCCTTGCTGCCCGGCGTGGGTTGTAGCTGGAACTCGAAACGATGCCCGTCGTTGGCGGTCACCAAGTACTCGAGCGATCCCGCAGCCCTGTGATTGTGTGGAAAGTGATATGAATCGGCGACATGTTCGAACATTGGCAACGGGTTGCTTCGGCCGATGTGGATCTGACCTTTGATGTTCGTGTACCGGGGCGAGTCGAAGCATGAGATATCCAGGAGTTCCCGGGTCGGTTCGGGGCCATACCAGAACCAGATGTTCCCCGCTCGTTCGAGTACCGGTACCGCACGCTGACGGGCTCGTGGCGGAATCCGGGCCGGCTGGACCTTGGGAATCGCGGTACACCGCCCGGCGGCGTTGAACTCCCAGGCGTGATATCCGCACACAAGCCGGTCCCCGGCAACCGTGCCACAGCGGCCCAGGTCAGCCCCCATGTGGCAGCACTGACTGTCAACCATGCCGACGGTGCCGTTCTGGCCGCGGAAGAGCGCGAACTGGTGGGACATGAACTCCACAGGTACCACCTGGCCTGGGGCAAGATCCTCGCTGAAGCGCGCGAAATACCAGCCGACCGGGTAGTCGGTCAGCTGCTCCTCGGCCATTGGCTGGTCTCGGAGCAGTTGTCGATCATGGGCTTTGAGTCGTCGCTGCCGCGCCGTCACAGATTCTCCTCAGTGCATGCGTCACTGACGCTGAATGATTTCGAATGGCGGCTGACCACCGGAAGGTCCAGGAGGTCAGGAAGGTCAGGAAGGTCAGGCTCGGAAAGCCAACTCTAGAAGGTCATTGGACGCCTTCGTGGCTCGGCCGGCTCCTCCGGTTTACGATCTTGGGTTCCATCCGTTTCAGTAGCAACGCCGTGACAAGTACGCCGAGGATGCCGAGGGCGACGCACGCGAGGATGTCCGTGATGTAAACGGACGCCGTGTGCGCCCACACGGGATCGGCCCTGCTGTCCGGGTTCAGCTGCCGGTCGCCGAGTTTCTGCACGTTGTTGAGGTCGGTAGCCGAGGCGACGGCTGCGAAACCCCATCGGGCCGGCGCGATGGAACTGAGTTCCTTCAGCCCGGGTTTGCCGTCCACCGCGACCAGGCCCCCGCTGAACATGACCTGTGACATGGTGATGAGCACCAGCAGTGGCATGGCCTTGTCCGCGTTGTCCACCAGCGATGAAACCACCAGACCGATCATCGCCGAGGACAGCGAGATCACGGTCACGGCGAGAATCATTTCGAACAGCGGGGAACCGAATGCCACCGCGTTTCGCGGCTCATGGCCGAGGATGCCGATCGTCGTGAACACGATGCTCTGCAAGGCGGTGACCAGCGCGAGGACGAGGACCTTCGACGCCAGGTAGGCGGTTCTCGACAGTCCGATGGCCCGTTCCCGACGGTAGATCGCCCGCTCCTTGACGATTTCTCGAACCGAGTTGGCCATGCCCATGAAGCATGCGCACAGCACCAGCACGAGGAGTATCAGCGGTGCGTCCTGGTTCGGCCGGTTGGGCAGCGCGTCCAGGTTGCGCCCCACGACCCGTGGCATGATTCCCAGCAGGAACGGAAAAGCAATGATGAGCCCGAGATACGAGCGGTCCGACGCGATGACGCTCAGGAATCGGCGGCTCAGGGTCATCGTCTGCGCCAGCACCGACTGCTGGCGAACGCTCGGCAGCTCCGTCGGCACGGGCCGGGCCGGCGGAGCGGTCACCGACGCCGGAACGTAGTATCGAGAATCCCGGAAGCGGGCTGCCAGCTCGACCCCGGGAGTCATCTCCAGCATTTCGAAGACGTCGGGCCAGGAAGTCTGCCCGAGAAATGACAATGCATTCTGTGGCGGGCCGAAGTAGGCGATGTTCCCGCCTCTGGCGAGTACCAGAATGTAATCGCAGATATCGAGCTGTGCGACACTGTGGGTTACGACGACGACCGTTCGCCCGTCGTTGGCCAGTTTACGAAGGGAACCCATGACGTTTTTGTCCAGGCCCGGATCAAGGCCGGATGTAGGCTCGTCCAGGAACAGGAGTGTGGGCCTGGTCAACAGTTCCAGCGCAACGCTGGTGCGTTTTCTCTGGCCACCGGACAGATTCTGCACCACGAGGCCGGCCCGATGCGCCAGGCCCAGCTCGTCAAGGACCTCGTCCACCCGGGCCCGCCGCTCGACCTTCGTGGTGTCCGGCGGGAAACGCAGCTCCGCCCCGTACTCGAGGGCCTTGTGGACGGTCAGTGTCGTGTGCAGCAGATCGTCCTGAGGGACATGACCGATCCTGCGACGCAGTTCGTCGTACTCGAGGTACATGTCCCGTCCGGCGTAACGGACCGTGCCCTGGTCTGCCGGCCGGAACCCGGTCAATGCGTTCAGCAACGTTGACTTCCCGGACCCGCTCGGGCCGATGACAGCCAGCAGAGCCCGTCCCGGCAGCCGGAAACTCACCTCGTGCAGGATCTGCGCGCCACCGGCGAACACGCTCAGCCCGTCCGCTTCAAAGGTGACGTCTCCGGAGTCCAGATACTCGACCAGCTGGTCGCCCTCGACCTGGAAGAGATGATGTCCGACGGCTATTACGTCACGCTGGGTAAGAAGCGTTCTGGTGATCCGGGAGCCATTGACGAAGGTTCCGTTCGCCGATCCCAGATCGACGATCTCGACACCGCTCTCCCCGATCAGAAGTTCGGCATGTTGCCGGGAGGCGAGTAGATCTCCCACCACGATGTCGTTGCCCCTGGACCGCCCGATCGACAAGGTGCCACGAACCAGCCGGTAGACGTTCTGACGCTCATGTTCACGTTCCAGACTCTCCGACCCGGGCGGGTCGTCGGCACCATCGGCATGACCGGCACCACCGGGGCGCGGAAGCTTCGGGCCGGGCATATAACCCGGGCTGTCTGGCCGCAGCGTCTGCATCTGGGAGTGCGGATCCGGCTCCTGCTCACGAAGTCCGGACAGGACCGCGGGAAGCGGTAGAACGGCGACCTCGGGCCCGGTAGGCGTGCCGAGCCGCAGCCGTAACCCGTTTTCCACGGCCACCTGCCGCACCCGCTTACCATCGAGCCACGTGCCGTTGGAGCTCACGTCGCGCACGCTCCAACCGCGATCCGCGGGTTCGATCACCAGATGCTGACGCGAAACCCGAGAATCCGCCAGCACGAGATCAGCCGTCCGGCCGCGACCGATCACAAAGGGTCGGTCGGTCGGCACGGTCACATCATGAACCCCGCTGACAACTCTCAGCGTTACAGGCACGTCCTATCCCTTCAGGACTTTCTCTTCAAGAGGTTGCACCGGGCGTTCGTCGAGGATTTACGGGTACGTCGTCCCGGCTCGTCCCCATGTCTTTCCCGTCGGTGACCGTCGCAAGTATGGTACGGGTGGAATGCACATCGCCTCAGGAATTTCCCTGAGTCCCGATGACTCGGGGTAAGTTCTGTACCGATATGGGCGTTGTTTCGGTTGCGGTGCCCGGACCTCGGGAAGGAATGTCCATCCACGATGGTCACGGTTCCCGCGAGATCAGGTATACGGAGCGGGTGGTCGGTGCGCGGTGACCGCGTTTTCCAGGAGGCCGAGCAGGTCCATCCAGCCGTGGAACTCCGCGGTGCGGTTGTCGTCGAAGCGGACCCGGCCATCGACGCGGTTTCCGTCGGCCGGTGTCAGTTCCACAACGAGCCGCACGGTAGCGGGTGTCGCGTCCGCACCCTCCGCGCCCGACATCGCGGCATGCCACCACCTTCTGTTTCGCATCCGGTTCCCCGCTCTGCTGACGGTAGCTCTGTCGCGCGAGGCCGGCCCCGGGGATTTCCCTGGGTTTCGCTCTCCTTCCTCATCCTGGTGGGCCTCATACCCGGTGAACCCGAGATCGGGTGTCCGGCGGACCGGCGGTGGTGAACCGGTGTTCGTCACGTCGAACGCAGGACAGCTGCGAGTTGGGTACGAGACCGCACGCCGAGCTTCGCGTAGATGTTGCCGAGGTGGTACTCGATGGTCTTGACGCTGAGTACGAGCTCGGCGGCGATCTCCCGGTTGGACATTCCGGAGCAGACGAGACTGGTCACCGTCTGCTCCTGCGGGGTGAGGGACTCGACCGGCTGTGGTTCTCGGCGCCGGGCCGGGGCGCGCCCGCAGGCGGCGAGTTCCCGGTCGCAGCGGATCAGGTACGGCTTGGCCCCGAGTGCTTCGAGGCGCAGCTGCGCGGACTCCAGGACGGTCGCGGCTTCGCCGCGTCGACCGGCACGGCGCAGGAACTGCCCGTAGCCGAACTCGAGCAGGGCCCGTTCGAACGGGATCGGCTGATCCTCCGCCGACACCAGGCCCTCGCGGTATGCCTCCTCGGCCGCCGCTGGTCGCCGCCGTGCGATCTCCACTGCCGCGCGGGCCCAGGCACAGGCCACCAGCGACGAACGGTGGTTGTGGAAGGCCGCGCTCTCCTCGAGGGGGCGAAGGCATTCGTCGGCCTCGTCCGGGCGACCGAGGGCCGCGAGTGCCTCGGCATACATCGGCCGCCACTGCGCCCAGGCCGGTTCGGCCGAGGCCATCGTGGTCATGGTGGTGAAGATCGACAGTGAGGCTTCCACGCCCTCGGCGTTGCCGGCGGCGTGTGCCAGCCTGGCCCGTGCGATCCCGGCGAGTCCCTGCGCGCTGTCGTTCTTCGGCCACGCCGGATCGTCCACGGTTTTCAGGAGTTCGGTAGCGGCCGCGAGGTTACGGCCGGCCAGTGGTGCGGCGGCAACCGAATGACACAGCGGCACCATCCAGTGCTGTTCCGCGTCGATCGCGATCGAGGTGGCGAGCTCCGCGTGCAGGACGGCGTCGTCCCATGCTCCGAGCCGGTACTCGACATCGGAGAGGAAGGCGAGAGCCCCGAGCGCATAGCCCACCGATCCGTGCTGGCGGTAGGCGGTCGCGGCGACCGTGAACGCCTCCCGGGCCTCCTGAAGGCTGTCGGACATCAGCAGGACGTATGCCCTGCCGAACAGTCCGTCGCGTTGACTCGGGTAGGGCTCCCGGACGGTCGCGGCGAGGTCTCGTGCTCTGGCGAACTGTCCTGATCCGAGCAGTGCGCTGATCAGGATGTCGATGAGCTGCCACGGGCGGACGGCGGGCGTGTCCGGAACATCCATGGCGCGAAAGCCCCACATCGCGGCCTCGTGATTGAGGCCCTGGAACGACAGCGTCAGGGCGGTGAGCTCCGCCACCGTTCGAGCGAAGGTCGGATCGGCCACGGGGTTGACGGCGTCCCACGCGTCGCGCAGAAACGCGGTGGCGTCCTTGAAGTCGCCCTGGACGAGTGTGAGCCGTCCCGCGATGTAGTTGCGCCGCGCCGGGTCCTCTATATGGCCGGCCTGGTCGATCTGGCGTGCGGCTCGGGCCAGCTCGCCCGCGTACAGCAGGAAGTCGGTGGCGTCGACGAACATCCGTTCCCGGGCGGCACGGTCCGGGCTCAACCGTGCCGCGTCCACCATCAGGTTTCCGGCAGCCGCCCACCGGCCTTCGACGGCCAGGGACTCCGCGGCCCTCGTGACCTCGGCGGCGAGTTCCGAATCGGGGACCATGGTCGCCGCAATACGGTGCCGTAGCCCGACCTGGTCGTCATGGGCTAGTTCAGCGGCCCGCAGGTGCAGGGCCGACCGTTGCGCCGGGCCGAGGTCGTGGTAGATCGCCGAGCGTACGAGCGGATGCGCAAACGCGATCCGATGCTCCATCGGGGTGATTTCCTCGATCAGCAGTGATGAGGTGACCGCCTGTTCCAGGGCGGCGAGTGGAGCTTCGACGCCAGCGATCACAGCCGCGTCCGTCAGCCGGCAGGATCTGCCGAGTACCGCGGCGGCCGTCGTCAGCGCACGTCCCTCAGGTGGGCACTGCGCGAGGCGGCCCAGCACCACCAGCGCGAACGAACGTGGAGCGGGCAGCGGTGCGGTGTCGTTGTCAAGCGCTCCGGAAGGAAGCTCCTCCAACAACGCGCGGGCATGCAGCGGATTGCCTCCGGTCAGCTCGAAGATCCGGGTGGCTGCGTGGGACGACATCGGATCATCGGAAAGCAGGCCGGACAGCTCCCGCAGCTCGGTGGGACTGAGGCCACCCAGCCGCAACGGCTCGCCGCGTTCGGCGAGGAAACGCCGTAGGCCATCGGTGAGAGGCACCGCCGGTACGGTCGGCATCGCCATCACGCACAGCACGGAGTCGGTGCGCAGCCGGCGCAGGGCGAAGGCCAGGGCCTGCTGGGAGGCGGCGTCCGCCCAGTGAACGTCGTCGAGGACGATCACGACGGTCGCGCATTCGGTGAGCAGCTGACCGGCCAGCGCCACCAGGACGGCTCCGACACGTAACGGATCCTCGGCACTGCCCTCGGATGTGGCGAGGGACGGTTCGATCAGCGGCTCGTCAACGCCGCTGAGCAGCTGGGTGACGGCCGCGAAGGCCAGGGACGACTCGGCTTCGTCCCCGCCTGAGACCAGGGCTCGGGTGTCGCTACCGAGTCGGGCAAGAAACCGCCGTACGAGGGTGGTCTTACCGACCCCCTGCTCGCCGGTGATCATAACAGCGGTGAGTCGTCCGCTTCGGGCCTCCTCCAACCGTGCGGAAAGGAAGCTCAACTCGGACTGTCTCGCGACAAAACCGTCGCCACCTCCGAGAACACTGCCCACACTGCCACCAGCTCCGCCCCCGATCATGCGTCACACCCGTCCGCCGGTGACACTCACCATCCGTCCCGGTAATGATATTAATGGCTGTGTGGGCCTGTATACGGAGTCTTCCATCCGACGTGGGTGGGATTCCGATGAACGCCTGACATATCCGACACGGCATGCCATCCTGTGTTTCGTGGACGGAGTAGGCCATCTGTTCGTTCTGGTGTGCCATCCGCCGTGTGTCCACCGGTCGGGTGTGCCTGATGGGAGGTTTCCATATTCACACTGGATCCCGAGGTGCCTACGATGCTGGTATGCCGGAGTGGCTGTGGTGGTTGGTGATCGCCGGGGCTCTCGGCGTGGGCGAAATGCTGACGCTGGCACTCATTCTCGGGATGGCGGCGCTCGCGGCTCTTGCCGCATCGATCGTCGCCGGGGTCGGGGGTGGCATTATCGCCCAGCTCGTGGCGTTCACCGTGGTCTCGGCCGCGCTCCTGCTCGGGCTGCGGCCCGTCGCACGCCGCCACCTGCATCAGTCACCCGAGATCGCTACGGGCATGGACGCACTGATCGGCGCAACCGGCATTGTCGTGGAAGCGGTCGACGGTGGTGACGGCCGCGTCAAGATTCGTGGTGAGGTGTGGTCGGCTCGTGTGACGTTCGCGGGCCAGACCCTCGAACCGGGCACGAGCGTCCGAGTGCTGCGCATCGACGGTGCGACGGCCGTGGTCCACCCCGCCGAGCTGTAGTCCGAAGCTGTGACTGCATGGGACCAGGAGGACGCGACCAGCACGGGACCGGAGCGGGAGGCATCCCCGCGATGAGAACGAACATGGAGGCCTCACGGATGACGGCAGGTCTGTTCTGATGGCCGGGATGATCGCAGCTGCCGTTGTCGTGCTGGTGCTGGTGGTGTTCCTCGCCCGATCGGTGCGGGTCGTCCCGCAGGCCCGTGCGGTCGTGGTCGAGCGGCTGGGTCGCTACCACCGGACCCTCACTCCGGGGGTCGCCCTTGTTATTCCCGCGGTGGACCGGATCCGCGAGCGTGTCGATATGCGTGAGCAGGTGGTGACTTTTCCACCCCAACCGGTGATCACCGAGGACAATCTTGTCGTCGGCATCGACACGGTGATCTATTTCCAGGTCACCGATCCACGTGCGTCCACCTATGAGATCGCTGATGTCATCCGGGCGATCGAACAGCTCACCGTCACCACTTTGCGCAATGTGATCGGCAGTCTGAACCTTGAGCAGACCCTGACCTCCCGCGATGAGATCAATACCCGGTTGCGTGGTGTGCTCGACGAGGCGACCGGTAAGTGGGGCATCCGGGTGAACCGGGTGGAGCTCAAAGCTATTGATCCACCGCCGTCGATCCAGGACTCGATGGAGAAGCAGATGCGCGCCGAGCGGGACCGTCGGGCAGCGATTCTGTCGGCCGAGGGTATCAAGCAGAGTGAGATCCTGCGGGCCGAGGGTGCGAAACAGGCCGCGATCCTGCGGGCCGAGGGCGAGAAGGAAGCGAAGATTCTTTCCGCGGAGGGGGAGTCCCAGGCCATCGCCACGGTGTTCCGGGCGATTCATGACGGCAACCCCGATCAGAAGCTTCTCGCCTACCAGTACCTGCAGACCCTGCCGCGCATCGCGGCGGGCGACGCGAACAAGGTCTGGATCATCCCGAGTGACCTGGCCAGGGCGTTCGGAGGGCTCGGCGTGTTCAGCGGCATGGCCGGCCGGCCTGACCAGCCCGGGACGTCCGATGGGCCGGAAAAGCCCGACGATCACTGATCGAATGTCTTTCCGCCGGGTGCCCTTACCCGATTCTGACGTTGCTCTGGCCGAAGGCACATGGTGGTTCCTCAGGGTGGATCGTGACGCGGACCATGGCGGCTGCGGTTGTACACCACGGCAGGGACAAGGTGGATGTTTCGGCGGTGAAGGTCGGGGACACGGTCAGGGTCGTGGCCCGCGTCGACGGCCAGACCCGTTCGGCGGTCCGGGTGCTTGTGCCGGCCTGCTGAGCTGCAGGTCCTGATCTTTGGGGCCTCCGGCGGTGGGCAGCCGGATGGTGAACGCCGCCCCGCCCTCAGGCGCGGTACCGGCCTCGGCACGGCCGCCGAGTCGTGCCGTGAGCCCGGCGACCAGAGCGAGGCCGAGGCCGGTGGAGACGGGGCGGATGCCGCGGTAACGCTCGTAGAGCGCGGACCGTTCGAACGCGACCGCACAGTCCCCGGGGGTGAGGCCGGGTCCTCCGTCGCGGACCTCGAGCGCGGTGATCGCGCCTTCCTCCCGGAGCGCGAACACGATCGGGGCTCCACTCGGTACGACGCGCAGCGCGTTCTCGGCCAGCCCGTCGAGGATCTGGCGGCACCGGGCCGCGTCAGTGACGGCGACGACCGGCCCGACCGGAAGCTCCGCCTGAAGCCGGACGCCTTCGGCGGAGCAGCGTTTCTCCCACACCTGCGCGGCGGCTCTCACGACGGCGGTCAGGTCGACCGGGGTCAGGTCGACGTGGAAATCGTCCGCGCCCAGGCGGGCCAGGTCCAGAAGGTCGCGGACCAGCCGGTCCAACCGCAGCGCTTCGGCGAGTATCACCCGCCCGCTCGCCGGCACCTCGTCGGGTGCGGTGACCCCATCGGCGAGGGCCTCGGCGAAGCCGCGGATGGCGGTCAGCGGTGTGCGCAGCTCGTGGGAGATCGACAGCAGGAACTCGCGCTGCCGTTCCTCGCTGGTCACCAGTGCGGTGGCGAGTCGGTTGAGGGCCTCACCCACCTCGGCCAGCTCGGACGTCCCGGCCACCGCTACCCGGACGTCGCGGTGGCCGGCTGCCAGTGCGAGGGCGGCGGTTGCCATCGCGCGCAGTGGATATGCGAGCCGGCGAGCGAGCAGCAGGCCCGCCGCCGACGCGGATGCGAGGCCGACGAGGAGCGCGACCGCGAGTCGGCGTGACACCGGCACGGTGAGCTCCCTGCCCTGGGACGCAGGCTGGACGAGCACCACCGCACCCCCGGCCGGCAACGGCCGTGCGGCGAGGTTCACCCGACGTCCTGTGACCGTGGTGGCCTTGCCGACCGGGTCTCCGGCCGCCGACCTCGCCAGAATCTCCGCCAGAATCTCCGCCGGTAACACCGCCCGCCTGGCGCCCTGGGGTCCCCAGGCGGAGGTCACCGTCCCCGAGCCGTCGAGGCGCACCACCGTGATCTGCTGGGCCGCGAGCATCCGGACCACGCCAGGCCTGAACTCGACGGTCCTCGCCTGCCGCTCATAGAGCTGAGCGACGAGGTCGGCCTGTCGTCCCAGCGCTCGACGTGCCTGTTCGTCGGCTGCTCCGCCGAGTAACTTCAGAAAGATCGCTCCGGTGAGGACGGCCGTGAGGGCGGCGATGGTCGTGGTCAGCAGGGCGGCCCGAAACGCCAGCCCTGATCGGCGGGACGGAGGCCGCCGGTCAGGCGTCGGCGGTGTAGCCGACACCACGCACCGTCCGGATCGGGCTTGCATCACCGAGTTTCGCCCGGACCTGGGCGACGTGGACGTCGACGGTACGGGTGCCCGCAGCCGCCGCATAACCCCACACCTGCGACAACAGCCGTTCACGGGAGTGGACGAGGCCCGGTCGACGCAGCAACGTGGACAGCAGGTCGAACTCCGTCGCGGTCAGGACCACATCGCGGCCGTCGGCCAGGACGCGGCGGCGGCCGAGGTCCATTATCACGGCTCCGACCTGCAGTTTTTCCGATGCATCCAGTGTTCCGGCCGTGCGGCGCAGCACGGTTCGCAGCCGGGCAACGAGCTCCCGCGGGGAGAAGGGCTTGGTGATGTAGTCGTCCGCGCCCAGCTCCAGGCCCAGGATCCGGTCGACCTCGTCGTCCCGAGCCGTCACGAACAGCACCGGCGTCCAGTTCCCCTCGGCCCGCAACATCCGGACGATGTCGAGTCCGTCCATTCCGGGCAGCCGGATGTCGAGAATGATCGCAACCGGTGCCAGGGACCGGGCTGCGGCCAGACCGTCCGTGCCGTCGGCGCACAGATGCATCCCGAACCCCTCCCGGACCAGGTACATCCGGATGAGATCGGCGATATGACGCTCGTCCTCGACGACCAGGACGAGACCGGATGTGTCGTGTCCCACGTACGTCAGTGTGCCGTTGCCGAACGTCGAGGTGGGAATGCGTCAGGCACGGCTACGTATGGTCATCGGCAGGCCGTTGCGGGGCCGCAGCGTCACCAGTGGTTCGGGGATGATCTCGACGTCCTCGGTCGGTTCGAACGTCCAACGCCGGGCGATCGTGGCAAGGCAGAGTACTCCTTCGGCCTGGGCAAAGCTGTTGCCGATGCACTGCCGCGGCCCGCCGCCGAACGGGAAGTAGGCGTACCGGGGCCGTTGCGGGTTGCGGTGGTCGCCTATCCAGCGGTCCGGGTTGAAACGCTCCGGCTCCGGCCACCACATCTCGTCGTGGTGAACGACCCACTGGCTGAGCAGCAGGGTTGAGCCGGCGGGCAGCTGATAGCCGCCGACCACCCGGTCCTCGACGAGATGGCGGCCCATCATCCACACCGGTGGGTAGAGCCGCATCGACTCGGTGAACACCGCGTCGGTGTAAGGCAGACGTGCCAGGTCGTCAACGCTCGGACGCCGGTCCGCGAGGACGGTGTCGAGTTCGGCGTGCAGCTGGGCCGCCACCTCGGGATGACGGCCGAGGAGGTGGAAGGTCCAGCTCAGCGCGTTAGCGGTGGTCTCGTGCCCGGCGAGCAGGATCGTCAGCGCCTCGTCGCGGACCTGCATGTCGTCCATTCCCGCGCCGGTGTCGGCGTCACGTGCGGACAGCAGCAGCGACAGCAGGTCCGTGCCGTCCGCCCCGGCCGTGCGGCGGTGTGCGATCAGATCGTGGATGACCCGGTCGAGCGCGTCGCGGGCGGCGCGCCGGCGCCGGGCCGCGGGCAGCGGAAGTCTTTCCAGGGTCTCGAAGCCAGGTAGCTGGACCCGCCGGGCAGCCACCATGTTCTCGGCGATGGCGGTCCGGACCACGTCGACGACGTTGCTGTCGAGGTCGACGTCGAACAGGGTGCGAGCGACGATCGCCAGCGTCATCTCGGTCATCTCGGCATGGATGTCGAGGCGTTGGCCGTCCCGCCATCCGTCCACGGTCTCCTGCGCGATGTCGACGAACGTCTCGCCGTACCCGGCGATGCGCTGACGGTGGAACAGCGGTTGCATGAGCCTGCGTTGCCGCCGGTGTGTCTCGCCCGCGCTGGTCAGCAGTCCCTGCCCGAGCAGCAGAGAGAGGGGTTGGACAACCGTCCGGCGTGATCCGGGCCAGTGCCGGACGGCGCCCTTCGCGTACGTCCGGTTGGACCCGACGAGGGCATCGCCGATGGCCGCGGGGTCCGCGACGAGGAACGCCGAGACCGGGCGGGACGAGATCCGCACGATGGGTCCATAGGTTCGGCGCAGCCGGGTGAGGCCCGCGAGCGGGTCTGCGCGCAGCAGTCGGGACGCGGCAAGCAGGCCGCCGGACGGTCCGGGGACGGCGCCCACACCCATCGGGGCGGAGTCGGAGGACGAGGGTGGGACGGAGGTGAGCGTCATCGGGGGTTCCTGCCTCTCTGCGGTGGCCTGCCTCGGGGTGGTCCGGCCTGTAGGAAGCCTGCGCCCCGGTTGTGTGAGCCGGATGTGAACCGCCAGCCGGAACGGACTGATCCACTGGAACGGGCTGATCTACCGGAACGGGCTGATCCACCGGACCCGATCGAAGTCGAACCTCCCCACCGGTGTCAGCCGGTGGGGGTGCAGCGTCTGACCAGCGCTTCGGTGGCCGTCGTGACTTCGGTCAGCAACCTCTGGTCGTAACTGCCGCTGTCCACCCGCAGGCGCAGGAAGCCGATCGCGGTGGTGACCCGTTCGACGTCGGGGGCGTATTCGCCGGCGTGGGAGATCTGCTCGTAGAGCCGGTCCTGCGGGGGAATCAGGTCGGTGGCGACGGATCTGACCCCGCCCGGTCCGTGATCGCCCCTGCGGGTGATCCTTAGCGTGTCGACGAGCCCGGAGGCCAGGTCCCGGCAGGTGCCGGGCTGGAACGTCTCCACAGCGGGTAGTGGTTTGACGGCGGCCCCGCTCTTCCCGCAGCCGGCCACCGTCCCTGCCACGGCCAGCATGCCCATGGTCAGGGCGGCTGCTTTTGTTCTGGTCGGTGTCCTCGTGCTCATGAGTTCCCCTCGGGATGACGCGGGGACCGGCCCGGCTGCCGGTCCCCGCATTCGGGTATTCGTTCCCGATGGCCGAACGGATGGGCACGCTCGGTTGTTGATCAATAGGGAGATACTGCCCCGAGCCGGTCAACCGGGCTACTCTTCCGCCCATAGCTGACAGTTTCGATCCATATCGGCGAGGTGGTCTGACATGCCCCTGACGCCTGGGACATCCGAGGGATGAGCGCCATGCTGACCGCCGAGGACCTGTCGACCGAGGACTACCGTGCCGGTTTACGTAGTTGGCTGATCGAACGACAGTCCGCGCTGGCGCCCTATCGCAGCACACATGCGGCGACCCACGCCGAACTCGTCACCCTGGGTCGGCAGCTGGCCCGTGAACTGTGGGACGCCGACTGGAAACGTTGGGGTTGGCCGCGGGATGCCGGTGGCCTCGGAGGCGGGCCGCTGCACCGCGCCGTGTTGTACGACGAGCTCGGCGGGCAGGGTCTGCTGCTGCCTGAGACCGACTACGTCGCGGAGGTCCTCGGCGACGCCACGATCCGCTTCGCCCCCGAGATCGCCAGAAAGCTGTTGGCGGACTTCGTCTCCGGCCGTGAAATATGGGCTCAGGGTTTCTCCGAGCCGGAGGCGGGTAGCGACCTGGCCTCGCTGCGCACCCGCGCCGTCCGTGACGGCGACGACTACGTGGTCAGCGGGCAGAAGATCTGGACCAGCAACGGATATCTGGCGGACCGCCTGTTCACGTTGGTGCGTACAGGCACGCCGGACAGCCGGCACCGGGGTATCAGCGCACTGCTCATCGACACCGACATCCCGGGCGTGACGATACGGCCGCTGACCTATGCCAGCGGCCTGGACGAGATGGCGGAGTGCTTCTTCGACGACGTGCGCGTACCCGCCGATCGGCTGATCGGGGCGGAGAACGCCGGCTGGGGCGTCGCGATGTTCCTGCTGCAGTTCGAACGCGGCATGTACGCCTGGATGCGGCACGTCTGGTTGCGCGGGCGCATCCGTGAGCTTGCCGCCCAGGTCAAGGCGACGGACACCGCGTCGGCGGAGGCACTGGGACGGGCGTACCAGACGGTCTGCGCCCTGCGTGCGCGCTCCGCCGCGACCGTGCGCCGACTTGCCGCGGGCGAGATGGTCGGACCGGAGGCCTCGGCCGACAAGGTGCTGCTCGCGACGGCCGAGCAGACCACCTTGGACACGGCACGCCAGCTGCTGTTCCCAGCGTTCGAGACCGACCCGGCGGCGGAGGGTTGGCGCTCGGACTGGTGGTACACCCGGGCGGCCAGCGTCTACGGCGGCTCCGGCGAGGTGCAACGCACGATCCTCGCCGACCGGGTGCTGCACCTGCCGGCCGAAGACGGCCGCGAGCGGAAGGGCTGATGATGGACGAGGAGACACTCGGCCTGCTGCGTGGTTCGCTACGGCAGCTGCTGACCACCCCGCCGGCTGACATCGCGGCGGCGCTCGCCGACCTGGGCTGGGCGGAGGTGCTTGCCGAGGACGAGCCGGCCGCCACCACCGCGCTGTTCGAGGAGCAGGGCGACACGCTCACCACCACCGCCGCGCTCGACGGTGTCGCAGTCGGCACGCTGGGCCTGGGGTCGGTCACCAGCCGGGTGATCTGGCCGCACCCGGCCGACGGCACCGGCCCCGCCGCCCTACGAGACGGCGGACGGATACGCCTGCGTGGCATCGTGCTGTCGGCGTTGACGGACGAGACCGCCGTGGTGCCCTTGGGTGATGCCGTGGCGGTCGTGCGCACCGGTGGGCTTTCCACCCGGCCGCTTGGCGGGCTCGACCCGGACGCCGGGTGGCTGCTCGTCGACGCTGCGATCGATGCCGACACCCTGATCGATGCCGCGATCCATGGCGACGGCGGGGTCGGGGTCGGGGTCGGGGTCGGGGAAAGCCCGCCCGGATGGGAGGACGCGGTCGCCGCAGCCCGCCGCGCGCTCGCCTCGGAGATCCTCGGTGTGAGTAGGCGTGCGCTCATCGTGGCCGGTGACCATGTCCGCTCCCGCAAGCAGTTCGGTCGGGCGATCGGCTCCTACCAGTCCGTGCGACACCGGCTTGCCGAAGGCCATGCCGCGGTCGTGGGCGCCACGGCACTGACCGCGTCCGCCTGGGTCGACGGCACACCGTGGGCCGCCGCGACGGCGAAGGCTGTTGCCGGATGGGCACACGCCGACGTCGTCCGCCACGCGATGCAGGTCTGTGGAGGCATGGGGCTGTCCGAGGAGTTTCCTCTGCACCGCCTGGTACGTCGGGGATACCTCCTCGACTCGCTGCTGGGCTCGGCTCGCATGATCGCTCGTGAGCAGGGCGGCGAGCTGCTGGCCGGGCTGGACCCGCCAGGAATCGTGGTCGGCTGACCGCCGGACGGCTGACCATCGGACGGGTACGGGACGTGAGACAGGTGCGGGACGCGATCGGAGTCCAGTACCCTGCGGGCGGTATCCCGGCTGAACGGCCCGGATTGTCGTGATCGACGGGTGGGACGGGGCGGCGTGGTAGGCATCGAGACCGCGGACAGGGTGGCGCTGCACGAGATCGCGGGGCGCTACGGAGATCTCATCGACGCCCGGGACTGGCCGGGGCTCGCGCACGTCTTCGCGGTGGACGCGGTGTTCGATCTCTGCGACGTCGGTGGCCCGCGCCTTGAGGGGCTCGATGCCATCCGGCGGTTCATGGACGGTTCGGATCATCCTCTCGCCCACCACATCACCAACATCTACGTCACCGAGGACGATGGCGAACCGGTGCTGCACAGCCGCGTGATCGGCATTCTGCTCGACCGGCGCACCGGCTCCGGGCAGTACACCGACGCGGTTGTCCGCACACCGGACGGATGGCGCATCCGCCACCGGCTGTTCCAGCTCCACCGGCGGCCGGACCGGCCAGTGTCGTCGTCCGCGTCGTCGTCCGCGGTCGTCTCAGGCGATACCTGACGGAGGGAGTGTCCGACACACGGTTGTCTCTGACATCCGCGCCAGGTCGTCGGGGGTGTCGATGTCGTCGGGGGAGCCGGTGCCGTCGCATGGCACCGTGACGACCCGATCCGCGTTGTTCCGCAGCCAGACGCGGGCGCCGACGTCACCGTGGGCGTGCGCAGCTACCTCCGCCCAGATCGCGCGTCCCAGCAGGACCGGGTTTCGTGGCTGCCCGCGGTAGCCGGCTACCGCCGCGACCGCACCGCGGGCGTGGGCCGTGCGAAGCCGGCGTACCGCCTCCGCTCCGATCAGCGGCTGGTCCGCGAGCCCGACCACCGCCGCGTCGAGGTCAGTGCCGGCAAGCGCCGCGAGCCCGCGGCGAAGCGACGCGCCCATGCCCTCGGCCCAGTCCGCCGCGAGGACGACCCGAGCCCCGGACAGGTCCGCGCGGCGGATCACGTCCGCAGCCCGCGCTCCGAGGACCACGAACACCGGCGCACAGCCGCCTTCGACGAGCAACCGTACGGTCCGTTCGACCAGTGGCTCGCCGTCCAGCATGGCCAGGGCCTTCGGACCGCCGAAGCGGCGGCCGGCACCGGCGGCGAGGAGCAGGCCGCCGACGTCTCGCGTTCCCCCGGTCGCCATGAATGCTCCATCCTGCTTTTCGGGTTCATAATCTGGCCTCCGGCGGCGCCGAAGACGTGCCCATCAGATCGTTTCACGATCCGACGTGTCCGTCCCCGTAATCGGGCCGCTTTTGGCCGAATCCGACAAAAAATATATATGTTTTTGTGTGGCTGGCGATGTCATTCTTCAGGTCACATCGCCCTTTCCTGCTACCTGCCATATGATCAGGAACGGTGAAAAGGTCCCTTATGAGCGTGTTTCCGCGGGTGGCTGCGCAGAGGGTCCCGGTCGGCCGGGATGGCGTGGCGCCGATTGCCTTTATCAGCTATGCGGACGAGGACCACGCGCGTCACGGTGGGTCGATCAATGCGCTGGGAGCGGCGATCGAAAGCGAAATCCGGTCGCATACGGGCCACCATGACTTCCGGGTCTTCCGCGATCGCAGGGAGATCGGCTGGGGTCGACTGTGGAACGACCGGATCGTGAATCCCTCGGACACCACGGCCATCCTCATCGCGGTCATGACCCCGGCCTTCTTCCGGAGCGCCCAGTGCCGGCACGAGCTGGAATGCTTCCTCGACCGGGAGCGGCATCTGGCCCGTGGAA
Organism: Candidatus Frankia meridionalis; assembly: GCF_902812655.1. GTDB lineage: Bacteria > Actinomycetota > Actinomycetes > Frankiales > Frankiaceae > Protofrankia > Protofrankia meridionalis. Next base: position 221,456 of record NZ_CADDZT010000010.1, read on the forward strand.
ACCTCGTCCTGCCGATTCGCTGGGCAGATGATCTTGACCTGGCATACCGCGGCGCAAACGACCCGCTGGCGCGGGAGGTCGCCCAGCGGGTGCCTGATGACTGGCCGGACCTGTACGGCGAGCCCTTCGCGGTGGCGCCGGTCGAGTACTGGACCGCGGATCTCGTCGGACGCCTCCACAAGCTGCTGGACGCCCCCGGCCGCGCGTCCAGGCCCGCGCCCGGCGGTTCGCGGGTGCCGCCGGGGGCCGTGCCCCGCCAACCCGGGCCGGGGCGGAGCGAGGCAGGGCAGTCCAACGCGGGTCAGTTCTCATCACCGAGGCGCGTGACCCCGTCGAAGCCGCCGATACCACCGCCTGGCGGGGAGCAGGGTGCCAACCATCGCATTCGTTACCGTCCGATCGTGACGTCCCGCGACCTGAGCATGAAGGAGTTCAGCGCAACGCGCCTGCGCACCGGTTACACCATGATCGGTGTTGATGCCTTCCTCGACCGGGCCGCCGCCGAGCTGCACAGGCTGCACGTGCTCATCCGCGCTGTGGAGAGCGGGCGGAAGCCGGATGCGGGTGAACTCGTTCTGAGGGTGACTCCCGGGGAGATCAGGTCGACGACCTTCAACCCGACGAGGTTCCTCAGTGGGTACTGCGAACGGGAGGTCGACGATTTCCTCGGCGTCGTCGAGCGGGAGTTCACCAACCTTCAACGGTTCGTATCCGTCATATCGGGTACGGCGGTTCCGGATGGGGCACTGTCGGATGCGGCACTGTCGGATGCGGCCATCTCAGGTGTGGTGGAGACCGGTGGTTGCGGTACCTACCATCCGGGTGTCACAGGGTCCGAGGTGACGGCGAAGTCCTTCACGGGGACGCGGCTGCGTCTCGGTTACAACGCCGCCCAGGTTGACGAGTTCCTCGCCGGGGTGGCCTGCGAGTTGGATCGGCTGCACGCGGTGGTGCGATCCGTCGAGGACGGCCGGCGGCCGGTGCCCGGCCCGTCCGCCGTGGGTCTCACACCCGAGGACATCAGCACGGCCACGTTCGACACGACCTGGCTCGCCGACGGGTACAGCGAATACGAGGTCGATGACTTTCTTGAGCTCCTCGAACGTGAGGTCGCCCGGGTCCGGGACTTCCTGCGGTGAAGTGATGACCCGGTTGGGCCGCGGGGCGTCGATCGTGATGCCCCGCGACCGGTCGGCTGCCTGTCCCGCACGGACAGTTCGCGTTCAGAGTTCGCGTTCAGAGTTCGCGTTCAGAGTTCGCGTTCAGAGTTTGCGTTCAGAGTTTGCGTGCGATCGTCAGTCCGTCCGACACCGCGAGCAGGACGACCTGGACCCGGTCGTCCGAGGCCAAAGCGTTGTTGAACGCCTGGATGGCCTGGATGTTCGCGTTCCGGCTGTCGTCCTGTAGGACGTTGCCCTGCTGCAGCGCGTTGTCGACGAGAATCAGCCCGCCCGCGCGCATCCGGGGTACCAGCAGGTCGTAGTAGGTCTGGTAGGAGGTCTTGTCCGCGTCGATGAAGGCGAGGTCGTGGACGGGCTCCACGGGTAGCGCGGCGATCGTCCGCGCGGCCGGGCCGATCCGTAGTTCGATGCGGTCGTCCAGCCCGGCGCGTTTCCAGTAGCCACGCGCGATCGAGGTCCACTCCTCGCTCACGTCGCAGCAGAGTAGATGCCCGTCCGCGGGCAACCCGCGGGCTATACACACCGAGGAGTATCCGGTGAAGGTGCCGACTTCGATCGCCCGGCGTGCGCCGATGCTGGAGGCGAGGATGGTCAGCAGGGTTCCGAGTTCGGCACCGATCTGCATGACGGAGACGTCGCCGAGCTTGCGTCGTGTCTCCTCGGCGAGATCGACGAGGAGGTCGTCCGGTGGGGAACTGTGCGCCGTGAGGTATCTGTGGATACCGCGGGCGAGGATGGGCGACTCGGCCGTTTGACCAAGAGCGGACATATACGCCAGGCTACTATCCGCCCCGCGACCGGGCCATCGGTGACCGGGGCCATCGGTGACCGGGGCGATCCGGATGGGAATCGGCGGTGTCGCAGCGGCTCGGGTGGGGCATTGCGCAGGGGTGAGGATGAACAACCCGACACCGGTGCCGCCAGCGGTGTCGGCGCCGCAGGCAACCGGCCGTACCGACGGGCGGGTCACCGACCGGACGGTGGACCGGACCGCCCCGGAGCTCGACACCGACACCGTCCACGCGGTCGGCAAGATCAGCGAGGCGCTGGAGTGGGTGGAGCGGGCACGAGGACATCTGTACGCGTTCCACCAGATGTCCGGTCGCGCCGATCTCATGCTCGGGTCGGCGCTGGACGAACTGGCGAAGGCCGGCTACGGCGAGATCGCAGACCGGGTACGCGAGGACCTGTTCGGACGCAACGTCCTTGACGGTCGGTGGACCTTCCAGGTCGTGGAGGAGTACGACGACGGGTACTACCGAACGTTCATCGAATCCGAGCGGATGGTCCGGGACACCTTGGCGGGTGGCCAGCGGCATGTGTACGAAGCCCGGATGAAGGCGTCGGAACGTGAACGTGCCGGCCGATCCGCCTTCGGCTCGGGGGCCTGAGCTCTTTGACCCGCGGCTCCTTGAACCGCGTGGTGGGCGGGAGTGCGATGTCGGCCGTGGCCTGAGCCCTACGGATACAGCGATGCGGATGGACTGAAGCGCAAGGCTGACTCAGGCAATTCGAGACGGCTGTTCCACCGGCGAGGGCCGGTTCCGACACGACCGAGCGGGAACGCCCAGCCGGTGCCGTCGTCTCGACGTCCGCCCCGGGCGTCAGGATCGGGCCTGTCGCGCATCGGGCCGTGAGAACCCGCTTCGGCTGCGACACTGAAGGCAGGCGGACCGTCCGCCCGCCCCAGCCGCCGTCGGGGTTACGCATCGGTCATTCGGCCCGGTCAGGGTTTTGGCCCTGAGGGTTTCGATTGTCCCGACGGGAAGGGGAGATGCTTCGGTGAGTTTCCTTGCCGGCCACTGGCTGTGGCTGCTGCTTGCGGTCGCCGCGTTGCTTGTGCTGTACATGGTGTTCGCCCGGCGTCGGGGGGTCTATGCCGCGCGGCTGTCCAGCGCTGCCCTGCTGGCCAGCGTGATGCCACGCCGTCCGCAGTGGTGGCGGCGGCACGTGCCGGCGGCGCTGATGCTGTTCGCGCTGGTGGCGACGGTGATCGCGCTGGCCCGACCGGCAAGTACGCACAAGGTGCCGAAGGAACGCGCCACGGTCATGATGGCGATCGACGTGTCGAACTCGATGGCCGCCACCGACGTGAAGCCCAACCGGCTGGCGGCGGCCGAGGACAGCGCGGTCGCGTTCGTGGACCAGCTACCTGCAAAGATCAATCTTGGTCTGGTGTCGTTCTCCGGTACTGCCGCGGTCGTGGTCCCGCCCAGCACCGACCGGGAAGCGATGCGGGCCGCGATCCGCGCCCTTCAACTGGGACCGGCGACCGCCATCGGTGAAGGGATCTTCGCGTCTCTCCAGGCGATCGATACGATCAACGTCCAGTTGGGCGACAACGGTCAGAGCGCACCCCCCGCGGCGATCGTGTTGATGTCCGACGGCGAGACGACCCGCGGCCGTCCGAACACCGATGCCGTCTTCGCTGCCCGGGACGCGAGCGTGCCGGTCCACACGATCGCCTACGGCACCCCGGAGGGCACCCTGGATGTGGGTGGCCAGCAGATCCCGGTGCCGGTGAACAAGGATGCGCTGCGTGTGATCGCCAGTGGTACCGGCGGGACCTTCCACGGAGCGACCTCGGGTGACGAACTGACCTCCGTCTACCACGATCTTGGAAGCTCGATCGGCTACCGCGCCGAACACCGCGAGATCACCAGCTGGTTCGTCGGGCTGAGCCTCCTGCTCGGACTCGCAGCCGGAACATCGTCGATCCTGTTCGGGTCCCGACTTCCCTGACGTCCTTGCGTACGTCGTCGAACTGGCGGCCGTCGGCGGTAGTACCGGGTTATACTCGCTGCATGAAGACAGCTATCTCGATCCCGGACTCGTCGTTCGAGCGAGTCAGGTATCACGCCGAGCGGCTTGGCATGTCGCGCAGTGAGTTTTTTACAAAAGCGGCTCAGCGGTGGGCAGACGAGCTTGACGACCAGAACCTGACGGAAGCGATCGATGAGGCGCTTGATCGGCTGGACCCGGACCCGTCGAATGACACCTCGATGTTCGTCCGGCATGCGACCGCGCGAACGCTCGCCGCACAGCAGGACAGCGAGCGACCGGATTTTTCTGATCTACAGTGATCAAAAGAGGGGATCTGTGGTGGGCTGACCTCGGTGAGCCGCGTGGATCGGCGCCGGCACTGCGTCAGCCGGTCGTGGTTATACAGGCCGATTCCTACAACCGCAGTCGGCTGAGGACGATCGTCGTGGCCGCGGTGACGACGAACCTGCGACTCGCGGCGATGCCGGGCAACGTGTTCCTGCCGGCCACGGTGACAAGTCTGTCGGAGGATTCGGTAGTCAACGTCACCCAGATCGCGACCCTCGATCGTAGCGATCTTGATAGGCGGATCGGCGAGATCCCGTCCTGGTTGATGGCCGACGTTGAGCGAGGGCTCCATCAGGTACTTGCTCTGTGACGGATTGTCGTAGGTCTTCCCGCGCACAGCAGCTTGCGGGTTGCGGTCAGCCCACCCTCATCCACGACCATCTGTAAGGAATTAGCGGCCGTTGTATCCGGCCTCGGTCTCGATGTTCTGCTGCGGGTGTATGCGCACTGTGTCGATGGGCAGGGTGCGACGCGCCGGTGTGCATGACCGCCCACGGGCACGGCCACGGGCAGGAGATCATGGCGAACTCCTCGATCGAACAGGCCCTCGGCACACCCGCGACCGATCCTGCAATACTCGGAGGCGACCGGCTGCCCTGCGACGGGGACGACAGCCACGCGGAACAGGCACGGAACGGCCAGATCGACGATCAGGGCCAACCGGGCTGACGCCGCAGGTCGGGAGGGCTCGCCTAGTGGCCGATGGCGGC
>NZ_CADDZT010000010.1:226789-229010 GCF_902812655.1 Candidatus Frankia meridionalis
CCTAACGTGTTCACCTCCGCCGGCCGCATCCCCGCGTAGTACATGCACGCGAAGAAACCGACCAGCGGTCGGGAGATCCCGCCGACCGAGTCGAGCAGTGCCCGCGCCTGAGCGGGGTTCACGACCACCCGGCGATCCACCGTCTCGCCGACCTTCGGCGCGGTCCACTGGATCCGGGCGAGCGGGTTGACGTCAAGACCGCGGCGCGGCCCGCGCCGCGCGACGGCTGCGCGTGGCGCTGGCGCGCCATGCTCGCCGGACGCGTCGCCAGCCCGCCACCGCAGTATTCCACGCATTCGAACAATCGGACGTCACCGACCGCACGACGATGCCCATATGCACCTCATGGCATGATTCGGCAGTGACTGTCGCATCAATCGTGATCGCTGCGGTGGTGCCTCTTCTCTCGGTGTTGCTCGGCGCAGCGTTGACGTACTGGCTCAACGTTCGAGCGCGCAGGAAGACCTTCATGGAAGATCTCTTCACAAGCGCCGTTACGGCGGTTTCGGTGGCAGACGCCAGCAAGTCCTACCTCCGCAGTTTTGCTCGACCACCGGCGTTATCCGACAGCCAGTATCAAAACCTTCTTGCGGAGATCGCAAAAAATGCTGTGGACACCCATACCAGGCGATGCAGCGAGGCGCGTGAAGCTCTCGCGCGCGTAGTTCCGTACGAGCCAGCCGTGAGGCCCTTCTACCAGGATGCGGAGGCCGTCACGAACCGATCCGACGAGATCATCGTTTTGTTGAAACAAGCCATCGACGAGCGCTTCGGTAGCCCTGGCCGGCCGTAGACGCCGATTTGGTCTTAACACTTCCTGACACAGGCGTGCACATGGCGATCCGGCGCGGAAGAGTTCTGCCGCGCCGCTTCCGCTCCTCGGCGCGCCGAGCGCGCCTGCGGTGCGGGTCAGCTTGCCATCGAAGATCGATACCACCGAGGCGATACCCGGCGGTCTGCCCGACCTGACAGCCAAACTGACAGCCGAGCCGGCAGACGAGCACGGACACCGGCGGACGTCGAGGCGAAGGCAGCGGACAGCACGGACGCCAGCGGACCTCCACGGATGACCCGGAGCAAACTACGGACTACATGGTTCGTCTGCCCTGACGTGGCAACCAGGGTGGCAGCCAAGCCGGCCGACAACTACGGATGTCGGTGTACATCCACGGAAAGGATCAAGCCCGTGATCTGTACCGACGGACGTTGACGGACATAAGTGAACGAAGTACACGACAGCTCATAATCCGTAGGTTCGGGGCTCAGTCTCCCGTGACATATCTCATGATCGCCGCTTACAGCAGGCCGTGCAGGTCATCGACGGTAAGGCCCGCATTCCGGAGAACAGCCCGCAACGTACCGGGCCGAATATCACGGCCCCCGTGAACCGGGACAGTCGTCCGGCGTCCGTCCTCATGCTTCATGATGTGGTGGCTGCCGTGGATCCGCGCCACGGTGAAACCGGCCTTTTCCAGCGCCTTGACCACATCAGCGCCACGCAGCGCGGGGACCGGCGGCATCAGGCCACGCCGACCGTCACCGCCAGCGCGTCCGGCGCGCCGAACTCGGCGAACCAGCCTTCCAACGCTGCACGCAGGTCTTCGATCGCCTCGCTCCGAGTCCGACCCTCTCCATTGGCCCCGCCGCCCGGGAGAGCAGCATGTGCGCAAAACCAGCCGGTCTCGTCCTGCTCGACGGTGTAAGGCACGTGAACCACCCGACGCATACGATCCACAGTACGCCGAATGCCCCCCGGATCAGCAACACGGCCCGTCACCAGGCCGGGCTGCCGCCGACCTGCTGGACGCTCACCGCCCTGTCGGCTGTAGCGGACATGATCGGCATACGCACGGCGGCGGCGAGCGCTACGCGCCACGCCGTCTTGATGGTGGATCGGACACTTCCGTATATTCCGTCACTGCGGACGAGAACGGCACTGTACTGCAGTTGTACTGCAACGGGGGTGGACGTCCGTGGACATCGGTGGACAGTCCCGAGGCTGTGACCTGCACCGATGGACGTCGGTGGACATCCATGGACGTATCGCTGAGTACTACGGATCAAATGGTCATGGGCGCGTCCGTAGCAATGGTGACCATCGGACAGGGGGTCGGCGAGGCCCCGGTGAGCCCGTGGGGAATATATGGGGATGAAGGATCACATAGTGGTCCGATGCGGGAGAATGTGCAGGTGAACGGCATGATCCTCGCATGCCCAAGAT
>NZ_CADDZT010000010.1:229271-231366 GCF_902812655.1 Candidatus Frankia meridionalis
CGGAGCGTGTTCACCTCCGCCGGCCGCATCCCCGCGTAGTACATGCACGCGAAGAAACCGACCAGCGGTCGGGAGATCCCGCCGACCGAGTCAAGACCGCGAAGCCGTACCCTGCAGAAGGGTCAACGTTCGAATGCGGGTTCGAGGTACGAGCCACAACTCAACATCAAGACGGGCAGTCAGGGGTCAGGGCTCCGCCACTCCCGACCCATGAAAGATCTGGGCCAGGGAGAAAAGTCACCTTTAAGGTGGTGGAGCGGCGGGTCGATCTCGCCTGATGAGAGGTGTCGGACCTCCCAGGTAGCGTCTTGAGGCCAGGCTTCCCCACCGAGATGAGAAGAGCGTTCCTTGCCGAAGCAGGACGGCCAGCGGACACCGTTTGCGCTCGAAACGCGCTTCGACGCGGGCTTCACAGCCCGCCTGGCGCTCCGTGAGAAGCAGGTCCAGCAGAGCTACCGGCCGATCATTTCGATCCACAAGTGGTTCGCCCGACGCCCGGGAACACTCTTTCGTAATCTGCTGCTCAGCGAGTTCGGCTCCAAGCCCCTGAGCGAGGACTTCTGGGAGTCTCACGACATCGACGCGGTTATCGCGGACCCGTTCATGGGAGGTGGCACGACGATCTTTGAAGCCCTCCGGCTCGGGGCCGGCGTGATGGGTCGAGACGTCAACCCGATGGCCTATTGGCTCGTCCGACAAGCCGTTGAAGAGATCGATCTGGACGAGTTTGCGGCCGTGGGCGAGAAGGTCCGGCTGGCGCTCCTAGACGAGGTCGGTGACCTCTACCGGACGCGCTGTGAACACTGCGACGGCGATGCAGCGGTCAAGTACTTCCTTTGGGTGAAGATCTGTGCTTGCCCGAACTGCGCCTCGACGGTTTCGCTGTTCCCCGGCTACCGGGTGGCCGAGGCAGTTCGCCACCCTCGTGAGGTTTTCCATTGTCCGACCTGCGACCGACTGCAAGAGCTCGAACCCACCAAAGACCCGCACTGCCCGGACTGCTCGATCTCGCTCCGCGGCAATGTAAGCCGAGGCAAGGCCACGTGTCTGGTCTGCGACACCACCTTCGCTTGCGTTTCCCAGCTGGCTACGCCGCCCGAGCACAGACTCTTCGCCATCGAGTACCAGTGCGCGACTTGCTACAAGAGCCTCAAGGGTCGCCAGTTCAAGACGCCCGACGATGCCGACCATGAGCGCGTGCGGACCGCAGAAGCTAGGCTCGAAGCCGATGATCGGGACATCCCGAGTGACGAGATCCCCGAAGGGGACGAGACCACTCGACTGCTGCGTTGGGGCTACTACAAGTACCGGGACATGTTCAACGACCGTCAGTTGATCGGATTGAGTACGCTGCTTCGCCTAATCCGAGACGTACCGGACCAACGCAATCGCCATGCCCTGGCCACCGTATTCAGCGACTTCCTGCGCTACCAGAACTTGCTCTGCCGTTACGACACCTACGCACTAAAATGTCAGGACATCTTTGCTGTTCACGGCTTCCCTGTTGGCTTGATCGCTTGCGAAAACAACTTGCCCGGCATCCCCAGGGTTGGGTCCGGATCGTTCGTTCACTTCATTGAGAAGTTTCGCAAGGCCAAGGACTACGCGCAACATCCATTCGAGACGTCGCATGATGACAAGCGCAAGCGACTCATCCCGATCGTGGGGGAAAGCGCCGAAGGCAAGCTGGTCGCTCGCAACCCCGAGCCGTCTGAAGCCTGGTTGGACTGCGCGCCTTCTCAAGACGTGCCGCTGGCCAGGCGATCACTAGATGGCGTGTTTACTGACCCGCCGTACTTCGACAACGTGCAGTATGCCGAGCTGATGGACTTCTGCTTCATCTGGCTACGAGCCCTCCTGGAGGGTGAGATCCCAGCCTTTGAACGATCTTCGACCCGTACCGAACATGAACTGACCGGCAACGACACACTGGGCCGCGGCTTGGTCGAGTTCACGGCCGGGATCAGCGCGGTGTTCCAGCGGATGAGCTACGCGCTCAAGGATGAAGCTCCACTCGTCTTCACTTACCACCACAATCAGGTGTCGGCCTATGCGCCTCTAGTAGTTAGCCTACTTGACGCCGGTCTGAGTTGCA
>NZ_CADDZT010000010.1:231857-234781 GCF_902812655.1 Candidatus Frankia meridionalis
ATGGCGGCATCACTTCATATCGCTGGGACAAGCTCGTCGATTCTCGATTCGGTATTCGTTTGCCGACCGATGAAGTTCGTGGACAGAAACGAACCGCCGCACCGAAGCGAGGACGTGCGCGAGCTGGTCGAGCAGGATGTGGCCTCGATGCTCAAAGCCAACTACAAATGCACTCTCGGCGACATCGCTTGCCTGCAGGCTGGACACATCGCCGGCCAGACGGTTCGAGACCTCATCCATGGCTGGGACAAGACTGTGCCGACAGTTGATCGCATCGCCACCGTCACGGCCCACATGGCTGATCTTGTGACTGCCGCGACGCGGCGAGTTGTTGTGGTTGTCGGATGAGTGAGACGCGCCCGTATCAGCTGACGAACGACGAACTTCTGGCCCAGCTCGACGAGATGGTAACCGTGACGTTCTCGGATCTGACCAGTCAGTTCATGCTGTTGCCTCGTGGACCATCGTTCGTAACTTACCTTGAGTTCCTCGCTGGCTACGAAGCCCTGAGGCACGCAACCGATGGCTTCAATAGCATCAGCGTCGACCAGTGCTGGACGGCTCTACAGGAAAACGCACTGGCGCTCGTGGTCATCCGCTGCGTTCTTGGCGTGTCGCCACCGGAGTGGGAAGACCTGACGTTCGAGGAAACCGGCGTCAGGCTGCCGAGTAACTGGGGTCGCGGGCTCGACGGCAAAGTGAAGCGAAACCACGATTTTTTCACCACCTCTACAGGCAAGACTGCGATGACAATCGAGCGCACAACACTTCTACTTAGGAGCGCATGCACGGCGATCCTTGGCGGTGCGGATGAAGCTCCCGATGGCTTGATCCATCGACTTGAGAAGATCGACACCAAGGAGGGCCTCGACAGCATTCGCTACGTCGCTCAGCAACACGTTCCGTACGCGGTCTTGCTCTATGAGCGTTTCCTCGGTCGGCCATTCGCCAGTCATCGCGACTCGGTCTCGGAGCTGGTTGGCGACGTCATGGAGTCCGCCATCGAAGAGCAGCTCTCCTCGTCGCGAATTCCTTTTCGCAAAACCAAGCGGGCCGAGCGTGTTCCCGGGTTCGACCAGGCTCCAGACTTCTTCATCCCCGATGAGCTCGCCCCGACAGTCATCATTGAAGCCAAGATCACTGGCGACGATGGCACCGCGCGAGACAAGATTTCACGTATTCTTCGCCTGGCAAGCATGAGGGATCAGCGGCTCGCCGAAAGCAAGCCGACGTTTCAGGTAGTTGCCTGCATCGATGGACGTGGGTTCGGGGTTCGTCGCCAGGATCTCAAGGACCTGTTGCTAGCGACCCACGGCAAGGTTTTTACCGCTAACTCGCTTGGCGACCTGATCTCGAACACTCAGATCGAAAAGTTCCGGCCCTGATGGCAGATCCACCCAAGCCCGCAGAGGGGACAAGAGCCAGTCTCCGCCGAAGGGCCGGTCACCAGCCCCAGACTGTCAGGCTTGCCTCGCACCGTCGGTCGAGTTCACTCGATCGTGCTAGTCGTCCGGTCCAGCCTTGACAGGCAAACTGAAAGCCGAGCCGACGGACAACCACGTACATCAGCAAGCGTCCACGGACATCCGACCCCAGCTCGCCGGACTCGGCGAACCCAAGCGGACGTCCACGGATGATCGCGAGCAAACTACGGATCTGTGAGTGGTCATGGGCGCGTCCCTAGCAACGGTGACGGGGCCGGGTCACAGTCCGCGGGCGACGAGGCCGAGGACGGTCCGCAGGGCGCGCTCACGTTCGGCGGCGGGGAGGTCGCGCAGCGGCCCGTCGTTGAGCAGCGTCGACAAGCCGTGCACAGCTGACCAGGCCGAATACTCGGCCTCGGGGCGGCGTTCGGGCGGGATCGCGCCGACCTCGACTAGCTCGTCGAGCCGGGCGCCGAGCAGTTCGTAGGGGCCGAGCCCGCTGGCGCCCGTTCCTTCGCACGGGGCGAAGGTGTGCATGGTGCGCGGCACGGCGAACGCCGTCCGGAACCAGCCGGGTTCGGTGGTGGCGAACTCCACGTAGGCCCGTCCGAGCACACCGAAGCGAGTCCAGGCGCCCGCCACCGGGTCGGGGTCGGTGGGTAGGGCGGCGATCCGCTCCTCCATGATCAGCGCTAGCCGGCTCATGCACTGTTCGCAGACGGTGCGCAGCAACTCGTCCCGGTCGGCGAAATGCCGGTATGCCGCGTTGTTCGAGACGCCTGCGGCGCGGGTCGCCGCCCGCAGCACCACTGCTTCGGGGCCTCCGGCCCGGGCCAACGCGACACCGGCGTCGATAAGCGCCTCCCGTAGCCGGCCGTGGTGGTAAGGACGCGAGGACGTAGCGGCCAACATGTTGACAGTGTCCACTTCCCGTGTCAACATTGTCAATGTTGTCGCTGTCAACTTCAGGAGACGTGGCCCGATGCCTCCTATGAGCTCCCGCCGCCGGCTCGCGGTCCTCGCGACCGTCTGCCTCGCCGTGTTTGCGATCAACCTCGACACCACGATCGTCAACGTCGCCCTGCCCGACCTGGCCCGCCAGCTCGGCGCGACCATCCGTGACCTCCAGTGGATCGTCGACGGATACAACCTGGCCTTCGCCGCGCTGGTGCTCACCGCCGGGTCGATCGGTGACCGGTTCGGCCGCCGCCCGGTGCTGCTCGGCGGGCTCACGGGCTTCGCGGTCGCCAGCGGGATCGGTGCGCTGTGCACCGGGGCAGGCGGACTGGTCGTGGTGCGCTTCGTCATGGGCGCGTTCGCCGCGCTCATCTACCCGACGACACTGTCGATCATCACTAACGCCTACACCGACCGCGCCGAGCGCGCCAAGGCGATCGGCGTCTGGGGCGCGGTCACCGGCCTCGGGGTCGCTGTTGGTCCGGTCACCGGCGGACTGATCCTTGCCCACGTCTGGTGGGGCGGTGTGTTCCTCGCGCTCGT
>NZ_CADDZT010000010.1:235036-239273 GCF_902812655.1 Candidatus Frankia meridionalis
GCCCTCGCCTTCGTGCTCGTGCCCGAGTCCCGGGACCCGGGCGCGGCCCGGCTCGACCTGCCCGGACTGGTCACCTCGTCAGCCGGCATCGGGCTGCTCGTCTACACGATCATCGAAGCGCCAGGCCGCGGCTGGACGTCGCCGTGGACGATCGCCGGATTCGCCGCCACCGCGATCATCGCCGCCGCGTTCGTCACGATCGAGCGGCGCCAGCCCAACCCGATGCTCGACGTCAGCCTGTTCCGTACGCCGGCCTTCTCGGCTGCCAGCGGCGCGGTGACCGTCGCGTTCTTCGCACTCTTCGGGTTCATCTTCCTGATCACCCAGTACTTCCAGTTCATCCGCGGCTACGGCACCGTCTCGACCGGCGTGCGGATCCTGCCGGTGGCGTTGACCATCGCGGTCGGGTCGGTTCTCGGCGCGCAACTGGTCGGTCGACTCGGCACCCGCGTCATCGTCGTCGCCGGGTTGCTGCTGTTCGGTGCGGCGTTCGCCTGGATCGCCGTGTCCACGACCTACGAGCCCTACCTGGAGATCGCTGGGCAGATGGTCGTCATGGGCCTCGGTCTCGGCCTGACCACCGCTCCGGCCACCGAGTCGATCCTCAGCGTGCTGCCGGCGGCGAAGGCCGGTGTCGGCTCCGCCGTCAACGACGCCACCCGGGAGGCCGGCGGCACGCTCGGTGTCGCCGTCATCGGTAGCGTCTTCACCTCGATCTACGTCCACCACCTCGCCGGTACGAGCGTCGATGCGCTGCCGCACGATGTTGCCAGCGCCGCCCGCGACTCCGTCGGCGCGGCGATCGCGGCAGCCACCCACGCCGTACCGTCGCTGCGCCACCAGCTCGTCACCGACGTCAACGCGTCATTCATGAGCGGCCTGCACGTCGCCTGCCTGGTCGCCGCCGGTGTGTGCTGGCTCGGCGCCGTCGGCGCCCTCGCCCTGCCCAGCCGTCGCGCCAGGCGCCTGCCGCAGCCCGAGCCAAGCGTCGTCACGGCTGTCCTCGAGCCGGCGGCCGGCTGAGACGCGCCGCCCCGCAGAACCTCGGGGCAAGGAGTATCCGGATGCTATGACTCACCGGCACCACGATGACCGGCACCGGCGTCATCATCGCCACCTGTCAACCGGCGGGCCCCGTGCAGTACGGCTCTTCCGCACTCGACAGGTCCTGTCAGGTCCTGACAGGATCTGACAGGTCCGTCAGCCACCGCGAGAGGGTCAGGTGATGGTGCTACGTGGAGCGATCCACGCGTGCGCCTGCCCGGTCGTGGCTGCGATGTGTTCGAAGTCGGCGTCGTAATGCAGGACTACCGCGCCGTGGTGCTCGGCCACTGCGGCGGTAAGCAGGTCGATCACTCCAGCGGCGCGGTGGTGGCCTCGGACGGCCATGCGGATCTGGACATCGCGCGCTCGGTCGGCAATGACCTCGCTGATCGGCAACGTCACATAGAGACTTCTGCGACGCTCGGCGATCGTGCGGACGTCGGTGAGATCACGGCCGGAGTAGCCAGCCTCCAGGTCGACAGTCACGCAGGTAGCCGCGGCCCGGTCGGCGATGAGCCCGGCGATGACGTTGCGGACCGCGGGGTGGCCGATCCGTGCATGCGCAGACGTGTCGATCAGGTAGAGCTGACCGGGACCGACCGGGACGGTCACCGACGGGCCCGTTGCATGATCTCCGGATCGGTGATGTCCGGACCGACGCCGAGGGCGTACGGGTCATCGAGCAGCTGTTCGATACGGCGGCGGCGGCTGGCCACGAACTCGAGCGCAGCGTTGACAGTGTCCTTCTTCGTCGTGGTACCCAGCTCCTTGGCGGCCAACTCCAGCGCTGCGTCGTCTAGATCGATCATCGTCTTCATATATCCGAGCATACAGCCCAAGCAATATGATCAACAATACGAGGGTGGCCTCGAATCCTCGCAGGATCGCCCATGGCGTTGTGACTTGACGGAGACTTCATAGTGACTACATATTGTAGTCATGACCGTGACCTTGACAATTCGGGACGTGCCTAAGGATGTACGGGACGAGCTGAGTCAGTACGCCCGGCAGCGCGGTCAGTCTCTCCAGGCATTCCTCCTGGGTGTACTCACCCGTCAGGCGCAGTTCGGCCGTAACCAGCAGATCCTGGTTACGATCGACCGCGAGCTGATGGATGAGGGCGGGGCCGGTACGGATGCCCCCGATGCGGCAGAGGTACTGGAGTCGGCTCGGGCCGGACGAGGCGACGTAGGCTCGCATCCTTCAGCGGGGGCCGACGGTGTGGCGTGATCGTTGTTGACGCCTCCGTCCTGGCGAACATGCTCATCTATGCCGACGCCCGGGGGCGCCGGGCGCGAGCGGTGCTGGGGCGGGACACCGAGTGGGCGGCGCCCGAACACTGGCAGGTGGAGGTGTTCTCCGTGATGCGGGGACTCACTCTCGGGAAGAAGATCAGCGAAGAACAGGCGCGCCGCGCCGTCGAACGTCTTCCGCACCTTGGGGTGGATCATGTCCCCGTCGATGTACTGCTACCGAGAATGTGGCAGCTCAGGGCGGGAATCAGCGCCTACGACGCCGCCTATGTCGCACTCGCGGAGGCACGTGACCTCACCCTCGTGACCTCTGACGGTCGCCTGGCGTGTGCGGCGACATCCTTCTGCAGCGTGAAGCTGGTGGGGTAGGGACGCCGCAGGCACTGCCGCGTTGAGCCATTGGCCGCGATCACAGCCGCAGATCTTCCTGAGGTGCCTCAGGAAAGCAGTACGAGCCCCGCACCCTGGTCGGCGGCGGGGCTCGTACTGTTACTTTCTGTAACCATCAAGTGAGAATAGCACCATACCGGTCGGATCCCGGCGCCCCGTCTGTCACGACGGAGGCGACGGCACCGACCGGTATGGCTACTGATGGTCAGAGCGGGCGGACGTTCTCCGCCTGCGGGCCCTTCTGACCCTGGGTCGTGTCGAACTCGACCCGCTGGTTCTCTTCCAGAGACTTGTAGCCGCTCGTCGCGATTGCGGAGAAGTGGACGAACACGTCCGGGCTGCCGCCGTCCGGGCTGATGAATCCAAAGCCCTTCTCCGCGTTGAACCACTTCACAGTGCCCTGAGTCATTCTGATATTCCCATCACCATGCAAGTCAACACCCGCTAGCGCGTGTGCCGGGCCGCTAGCACCCCCCCGCCGGTGCTGCCGGAGGATCTACTGACGAGGCCCGACGCCCGGAGCAGGCGTAGGAACGCAACCGCAACCGAAAGTCAGAGTACCAGCAGAGCAATAGCGGGTGGGCTGTCGCGCCGGCAACGTCCGGATGAAGTTGGTGTAGGGGCACGGGTCCCGCCTTGGGTTGGCATCGCCCAGGACGTCCATCGTCGGGCTGGTGGGTCATCGGCTGCTCCGTGCGGGGAGGGGGGCGGTCACCCATACCACCGGAACCGAAGCGGGTCCCAGCCGCAACTACCAGCCGCAACCACCAGCGGCAGGCTTGCGGAGGCCGCATGGTCGCTGTATGTAATCCTCCGTTTGAGGACGTCATGGGCGGGACGTGTTGAGTCTCGTTGCCGCGCCCGTAGGAAATGGTTGCGCGACGGTTGTCACCTTCTGCGACAGGATGACCGGGTGCCGACCCGACGCCAAACCCCGACCAGCCGCACCTCCCGGCGTACCCAGCCGATGCTGCCGTTGCCGATCCGCAACGCCGGCCAGCCGGCCAGGGGGCGTGAGGTACCCACGACCGCGTCGTGCGGTGGATGCAATGCCCGGTGGAACGAGCCGGAAACCACGCACTGCCGGATCTGTCATGACACCTGGCCGGACGTGAATGGCTTCGACACCCATCTGGCGGTCTGCCAGCCAGGGCAGTCCGGTTGGTCCGGTTGGTCCGGTCGGGCGCTGAAGCGCTGATCGTCAGATCGCTGGTCGGCCTGATCGGCCTGGTCGGCCTGACAGCGGCTTGTCGGCCTCCGCGGGTTCGCTCGGGAGCGTCCTTTGCCTGGGAACACCCCCAAAGACGATCTGGTCGGCCAGGTTTTGCGGCTGTTTATCCTTGAATGGGCGGTTTATGGATATAATCTGGCCGAAAACGTCGGTCGGGCTGTCGGCGGAGGCGCCGGACCGGTGCTGCCCGGGTTTCGGAGCGATCCTCCGGATGGTGAACTCCGGGTCGGCCACTCCACCGAGAGCGGCGAAGACGATGAAAATTAACATAATGAATGACGTGAAGGCAGTCAGAATGCCGAGCGAGAAGGGATCGACG
>NZ_CADDZT010000010.1:239319-240944 GCF_902812655.1 Candidatus Frankia meridionalis
TTCGGGTGTGACCTGAGTTGCCGTCATAGCGGTGTAGTGCATCCCGCACACGGCCAGTGCCATCATCCCGGATGCGTTCGGAAGGCGCCGAAGACCGTTCACATTGAAGGAGATCCAGAACGCCGTGGTCGCCGCGACCACGGCAACGAGGACGGACAGCATGACTACCGGCATCCGATAGCTGATCGTACCGGCGGTACGCATTGCGGCCATCCCCGTGTAGTGCATAGCCGTGATCGTGCAACCGGTGAACGTCCCGGCGGCGACCAGTCGGGTCCTGTCGAAAGGATTGCGTCCGACGAGACCAAGCCCGATACCGGTGCCCACGACGGAGATACCCAGGGAGAGGAGTGTCTCGGGCAGGGCGAAGGTGATATCCGGTTCGATGTGGTAAGCGAGCATACCGACGAAGTGCATCGACCAGATCGCTCCGCCGCCGAGTGCTACCGCGGTGACTGTCACCCAGCACAGCCGCCTGCCACCCTTTGATGAGCGGATGTGTGTCGCGCTCGTCAGTGCCGCGAATGAACCGAAACCAGCGAGTAAATAGGATAATCCGACAAATCCCAGGCTGTAGGAGGCCTGGAAATGCTGGTGGACGACCGAAAGGTTCTCCGCGTTGCTGCTGCCGAGCGCGTGGATGGTAGTGGTCATCGGGTTCCTCGGATGTGACGCCATTGTCGCTGTCCGTTATATCACTTGCGGTAGCTTACAATAAGCTTAAAGTAGTCATCGTTGTGGCAATATGTTCACATATAGTGAACGGACGTGTTCGTTATATGCACTGCCCGTGCCGCCGGAGGCCGTCACAGGTGGAGGGCCCACCCGCAGCGCGATGCCACATAGGCCCACTTCGTGCTGGTCAGCGCCACCACCGTCCAGCGATTCGACGAGGCGGCCCGCTGGTGTCCCTCGAAGCAGGTGTAGCGCCCGCCGATCACCTCATCGACAGTTGTCCGGCCACAGCTGGACACCTGGTACCAGCACCATGTGCCAGTCGTGCAGTTGTTCAGGTGACCAATGATCGAATACCCGGTCGACGGGCCGGACCGCAGGTTCAGCTGGCAGCCGTTCGCCGGCGTGGGCACGACGTACCAGTGCGCCTCGGCGACCGGCGTCGCGACCGGCGTTGCGGGCGGTGTCTGGGCGAGGACGGGCGAACTCGACCACACCACCGCCGATGACACCACCGCAGAAAATGCGACCATCAGACCGAATTTCAGGGCCATGCTCCGGACGATGTCCGTTCCGAAAACGGCGACTCGGATTGTTTTGTCGCGGAGCTTCTTGTTTCGGGTCGTTGTGATGCGCGACAGGCTGGCCGGGAACACGACACCTCCTGGATCCTGGAATCCTCACGTGCAGCTGAAGGAGTTTCTATCGCGTCCATCGCTGGATTTAGTTGTTCGGTGCGTGGTGTGTTCGACCGGTACGCGGTTTCATCTGGTGCGCGGTAGGATCGCGGGCCGGCAGCCGGGTTCGTCACGCAGCCGAATCGCACGGTTTTTCGGTGTGCCGTGCCAGCGCGTCGCACTCGCGTTGTTCCGACGGGATCGTTCGCGAAACCTGTCCGCACTCCGATCGGTAATTGCCGGTTGGTTTCGGCTGTCGCCGGATGCGTCGCC
>NZ_CADDZT010000010.1:241281-246820 GCF_902812655.1 Candidatus Frankia meridionalis
GGGGCGACGCGCGCGCAGCATGCTGCTATTTTGCGGCCTGGATGCCATTCGGTGCGGCACGCGGGGAGTCCTGCCGGCACTG
The DNA here is from genome assembly GCF_902812655.1 of Candidatus Frankia meridionalis. Lineage (GTDB taxonomy): Bacteria > Actinomycetota > Actinomycetes > Frankiales > Frankiaceae > Protofrankia > Protofrankia meridionalis. The sequence continues at coordinate 241,364 of NZ_CADDZT010000010.1, forward strand.
GTCCGCCCGGGGACGGCCGTGGGCCGGGAGATCGTGCGTCGGGGCGGCTGGACGTCCGGGATTTGCCGATCACAGGGGGAGAGCACATGACGGTCTGCGGATTGGTGCGCCTGGACGGCGGCGCGGCGCGGCGTTCGACCCTGACTGCGATGCTCGCGTCGTCCTCGGTGGGCCTGCCGGCCGCTCGGGGCGTGCATCTCGACGGGCCCTTCGGGGTGATGACGGGAGCCATGAGATCACACGACCCGATCCCGCCGATAGCGGTGGATGCCGGAGGGCTTGTCGTCGTGCTCGGCGGACGTCTTCGGCGGCCTGGACCGGTATTGGTGTCGCGGGCAGGCGAGCCGGCTGGTTCGCCTGCGGCTCTTGCCGGCGCCGGGTCCACGGATGCCTGCCTGCTCGCCGCCGCCTACCGCAGGGACCAGGAACGTTGCCTTGGCCCAATGGGCGGGGCCTGGATCGCGCTGGTCTGGGAACCGGAGCGTCAGCGGCTTGTGTGTGCGCGTACCGGCGACGAAGCGGAGGAGCTGCTGACCTGGTCCGACGGGCGGATCTTTGCGTTCGGTACGGAACCGGCACAGTTGCTTGCCGCTGGCGCGCCGATGACAACGGGTCATCTTCGTCCTACGCTGCGGCTGGCCCGGATACGCCGTCTCGGTTCGGGTGAGTGTCTTGCGGTCTGCCTACCCGGCACGACGCCGGCCCGGAGCACCATACCGATTCAGGTATGGCACGCCGGTCAGCGCCACTGAAATAAGATCGTTATCGTGGTGTGGTGAACCCCTGCGATGTCGCCGGCCGGCAACGGACGCTGTCTATGGCCGACCGAGTGCGTGGTAGGACCACCCGGCGGTACGCCACCGGGCGGGGTTGAGTGTGTTGCGGCCATCGACGATGATGCGGGTCGAGACGACCTGGTTGAGTGCGGCCGGGTCGAGTTCGCGAAACTCCGTCCATTCGGTGAGGTGCAGGACGATGTGCGCGCCGCTTGCGGCATCGACGGCGTTGTCGGCGTAGGTGAGATGGGGGTAGAGACGCCGGGCGTTGGGGATGGCGGCCGGGTCGTAGACGGCGACGGCAGCGCCGGCCCGGTGAAGCGCGTCAGCCACGGCGAGAGCCGGGGAGTCCCTGATGTCGTCGGAGTTGGGTTTGAAGGCCCCGCCCAGTATCGCGACCTTCCTACCGGCGGTGGTACCCCCCAGGAGCCTGGTGGTGAGTGCGACGGTGTGGGTGCGCCGACGGATGTTGATGGCGTCCACCTCGGCCAGGAAGGCCAGGGCCTTGCCGACGCCGAGTTCGGTCGCGCGTGCCTGGAAGGCACGGATGTCTTTGGGTAGGCAGCCGCCGCCGAAGCCGAGGCCAGCGTTTAGGAAGCGGCCTCCGATACGGGCGTCGTAGGAGATGGCCTTGGCCAGGTGGGTGACATCGGCGCCGGTGGCCTCGCAGACTTCGGCCATGGCGTTGATGAAGGAAATCTTGGTGGCGAGGAAGGAGTTAGCGGCGACCTTGACCAGCTCGGCGGTCGGGTAGTCGACAACGACGACGGGAGTTCCGGCGTCGATCACGGACGCGTAGACACGGCGCAGGGTCGCTTCGGCCGTGCTGTCGGCGCCGACTCCGAACACGAGCCGGTCGGGACGCAGGGTGTCGTCGACAGCGAAGCCTTCCCGCAGGAACTCCGGGTTCCACGCCAGTTCGACTCCGGGCGCGTCGGCGGCCAGCCGGTCGGCGAGGCGCGCGGCGGTCCCGGTGGGAACCGTGGACTTTCCCACGACGAGAGAGTCCGGGCGGAGTCCGCCGGCGATCAGTCCGCTGATCGCGGCGTCGACGTACCGCATGTCCGCCGCGTTCGAGTCGGGATGCTGGGGTGTTCCGACGCAGACGAAGTGCACATCCGCCATGCCGGCGGCGTCGGCGAGTGACGTTGTGAATGACAGCCGGCCCGACTCCAGGTTCTTGCGGAGAAGCTCCTCCAGGCCCGGTTCGAAGAAGGGCACCTCTCCGGCGCCAAGACGTTCGATCTTGTCGACATCGACATCGACACCGATGACTTCGAAACCCAGCTCGGCCATGCACACCGCGTGTGTTGCCCCGAGATAGCCGGTTCCGATCACCGAAATTCTCAATGGATCAACAACGGTTGATGTTTCCATGATCTTTCGTAAACTCCCATCGGACGGTCATCCTGCTTTGGGTGCCGCGCATCGGCATGATCCGCCAGCGTTCGCCAAGTCGGTCGCGTGCCATAAAGAAGAGAGATTATGCGCGCACCTGGTGATCGTAAAGTAACGGTGCTCCACATATCCGGGGACGAAGGTGGTTCGGCAATCAAGCTCGATCTCACCCGAAACAACGATTTGTGATGAACATCCCTGGATTCATGGGACACAGTCACGAGAACGACACCGAGAACGTGGCCGTTCGATGACAACAGACATCGGGGCACAGCCAACCGGCTTCCCGGACGCCGGGTTTCCAGCCCGGCCCGGGCGCCTCACGGCCGTTGCGTCGGCCCAGAGACCTCCGGACAGCACGATCATGGGGATCGACGGCGGGCTCGCGGCCAGTGTCCCGAGATACGTGATCGTAGAGTCGGCCCGGTCGGCCCGGTCGGTCAGTCCCCCCGGGCGATCCCCTCCGGCCCGCGCACCTGACGGGTCACCTTCCGTTCCGCGACGAACGACAGGAACGGGATCGTGCCGGCCAGCATCACCAGAACCGTACGAATCGGGCTGAACCGGCAACGTGACGCCAGGTCGAACGTCAGGGCGATGTAGACCATGAACAGGAACCCATGCAACGGGCCGACGGTTTCGGCGACCACCGGGATGTCCGCGAGGTACTTCAGCGGCACCCCGACCAGTACCAGTGTGATCAGACCGACGCCGACCACGTAGGCGACCACCTGGAACCGCAGCAACGCGCCACGAATCGCCCGTTCGCTGCTTCGGCCCGACCCGGCATTCTCTGCCCTGGCCGCTGTCGGCTTCCTGATCGGCCCACGGACGGACGGTGAGGTGTCTCCTTCGGCTGGCGCGCTCACCGGGCACCGGGCCTGGAGCGTGCGTCGCGTTCGTGGAGCGAGGCTAGATAGCGGTTGTACGAGGCCAACTCCTCCTCGTCCTCCTTGTCCGTCAGGTGGTCATCGCTCGGATCGCTGCCGGTACTCGCATCGCTGCCGGTACTCGCATCGCTGCCGGCGAGTTGAAGCCGGCCGGGCCTCTCCCCGTCGGATCGCTCGACAGCGTCGAACGGTCTGATCTCCGGGGGTGTGTCTCGCGGCACGGCTTCTTTCGCCGGGCTCGGATGCAGCTCCTCACGGAGCATCTGCCACCACCCGAAGACCACCGCCCCGGCGAAGACCGGCCACTCCACACCATAGAAGAGGTTCTGCAGAGTGCCGCGGCTGGACTGCCCCTTCTCCCACTGCCACCATCCGAGTCGGGCAAAAAGGGCAATCATGAACAGGGCGAGTGCGTGTCGCAGCAGCCACGAAGGTGAGAAGAGGACTCGACGCACGTCTGTGACGCTACATCCGGTCCATGTCGGACGGATGTGCAGGGCGAGGAGAGAAGAAGATGTAGTGCGGCCCGCCCGCCCCGGCTGGGGGGGGTTAGCGGGGAACGAGCGGGCCGGAACGTCCGAACGGTGTCATCATGGATTTCTGCGCCACGGGAGGCCCCAGGGCGGATGACGATCCGTACGTTCACATGTCCAGTCGCTTCGAAGCCCGGGGTGGTTGCCGCCTTCGGAACATTTCTTCGGACTGCGTGCCGATCAGAAGCCATCGGACAGGACGGCCGCGGCGAGCGAGAGCTGCCCCGATGACCCGGCGCCGCCCTGCTGGCCGTTGGAGCCGGGCTGTCCGGCTCCGTCCGAGGTCGACATGCGGATCGTCAGGCTGCCCTGGTTGAGGGTTCCCTGGAAGCTGATCCGTACGACTGCGTCCACCCAGCGGCCTGGTTGGGGCGGCTGGAGTGTCATGGCCGCGGCGGTCTTCCCACCGACGTCCACGCGGACCTGGCCACGAACGCCGAGAGTACCGAGATACAGGTCCAGATGGCCGGAGATCCCGGTTGGCGGGATGGTCAGCCGTAGCTCGCCGGGGGTCTGCACCGCGATCCGCTCGATGTAGTCCTTCCCGGTCGCCTGCGGCCTGCCTCCGTTCCAGTCGAAACGGCCGTTCATCCCGGTCACGACGGTCGGGTTGCCCCCCGTCACGTCAAGCTGACCGATGTACGTGCTTCGCGTGTTCGCTCGCGCCTGCTCGGGCAGGGTTCCGTCCGTGCCACGACCGTAGAGCACCCAGTCCCTGGTCGCCTGCTGTGGAAGTACGACCCGGCCGGCGGGAATGGCGCTCATGCTCAGCCGAAGCTGCCACTGACCGGTGGTCGGCGTCTGGGTGCGGGTCCCGGGCGTTGCGGTGGTCGCCGGGCCGGATGCGGCCGAAGCCGGGTCGGTCGGTCCCGACCAGCCTGTGGGCGAGGGTGATGTCGACGGTGTTGGCATGGACGTCGGGGTCGGGGAGCTGCTCAAGGTGCTCGTTGACGGCAGCGGAGCTGCCGCGACCGTGATGGGTCGGTTGTCGGCGTCCGGCGATACCATCCAAAAGCCGACAACCGTGACGGCCGCGACGCAGACCGCCCCGGTGGCGGCACCGAAAGCGAGCACGGTGGGTCGGTGGCGGAGCCGGGACGAACGTTCCTGTGACGGCCTGGACCGTCCGGTGCTGACCAGCGGGTTCGGGTTGCGTGGTCGGCCGTGGGCGCCTGGGCGCCGGGAGTCCGACATCCGGGCGGGGGTGGTCGGCCCATCGATACGTTCACGGATCCGGGCGGTGTCCGGTTCGTGGGTGGACGACGCGTTCGTGAGCGCAGAGGGTAGCCATGACTCGGGCTCCCTGCGGGGACGCTCCGCAGGGCGACGGCGACGGCTGTGGCCGCGATTACGACAAGGTCCGGTCATGTTGCCTCGCCGCCCCGCAGTCGCGCCCGCGGATCAACCTCCCGTCTTGGGCGCGCAACACTCTTTCGTCTGGTCTCCCCGGAATTCGTCCTCGATCTAGCTGGTGTAGCCGGTGCGGGCGGCGTCACCGCGGGCGCCGTATGGTCGATGTCGGCCGTGCCCGCGAGGAGCAGGCGCTCGAGCGCCCCGGCCCCCTTCGAGGTCTGGCTCTTGACCGTACCGACCGAAATCCCCAGAGTGCGAGCGGTCTCGTCCTCCGAGAGGTCGAACGCGTAACGCAGCACCACGCATTCGCGCTTGCGTGCCGGAAGCGCCATCAGTGCCGCACGGACATCCACTACCGCCGGCACATCCGTGTCGATACTGCAGGTTTCGGCCATGTTGCCGAGCACGCCGAGGCCACGCCGTTCGCGCATGATCCTTCGGATGCGGCTGGTCGCCATGTTCGCGACGGTACGTCGCAGGTACGCGAGCGGGTTGTCGGCCTGGCGG
>NZ_CADDZT010000010.1:247396-252343 GCF_902812655.1 Candidatus Frankia meridionalis
AGGCGGCGGTGAACGCGTCGGCTGTGACGTCGTCCGCCGCATCACGGTCATTGGTCAGCAGGTAGGCGAGCCGTGCGAGCTGGCGGTGGTGTTGTTCGAAGAACGCGTTGAATTCGGCGGCCGGACCCTGACCGTGAAGGAAGGGGCCATCGGCTTCGACCTTGCGCGCAGATTCGACCTTGCGCGCAGAGTCGACCTTGCGCGCAGAGTCGACCTTGCGCGCAGAGTCGCGATCCGTGATGGAATCATCACGATCAGCGTACCCGTCCCGTTCCAACCGGCGTGCTCCCCGCGGCTCGTCAGATGGCCGATACGCCACCCGGTGGGTCTCGCCCGATGGCACTGTTGGCGCTGCACTCGAAGTATGTCCGAGCGGGAGGGCGCGGTCTCCGCCGGGTCGACACAATTCGGTCATCCCATCACGGGACGGGAAAAACAGGACGGCGGGAGGCCTGTCGGCGTCCTCCCGCCGAGCTTCGACGGTGATGTTTCCGGAGGGGGCCCGTCAGGGTACGCCCGCGCCTATGCCCGCGCCGCAAGAAGCTGTTCGTTCCCACCAGCCCGGTCCGTCCCCGCTCGATCCGGAGATCCCGATCCCGGACGACCCGGGCCCGCTGCTCCCCGGCACCCCGGATCTTCCGCCGGCTCCGCACGAGCCGTCCCCGTACACCGAACCCGATCCGGCCGGGCCCGGGGAGCCGCAGCCCGAACCTGAACCGGCGTAGCGCGCCCGATCTGACAGATCGTCGCTACGTCTGATCGTCGGTCTGGGAGAGATGGATACCGGCCCTGGTGGGATGTACTTCCGGATGACTGAGGCAGGACATCTGCTCAGGTGGGAGGACACGGTCAGCGAGAGAGCGTCCCTGGACGACGAGCGGGCGCGCCTCGGTCTAGTTCCCGATCAGCACGTGCTCCTCGTCTGGCGGCGGTGCTACAACCAGGCGGCGGTGCTACAACCAGGAGGATAGGATTTTGGAGGTTACGCGCCGGACGATTCGCTCCGATCGGAGCCCGGTGGTCTACCGGTATGGGTGAGTCGGGTATGGGTGAGTTGCCGCCTCCGATAGCCACGCCCCGCGTCGCCGCAGGTGTCCTCTTCTTCGACGACAGGGGTCCTGTCCCCGGTCTGGACAGCGCGAATCTCCGTGCAGGCCGAGGAGCTGACCGGTTGGGAGTTCGTGGCCGCCGAGGATTTCCCGTCGCACCTCCCACCTCGTCTCAGTCGCCGGATCATGGCGGCGCTGGCCGCCCGCGCCCGAGGCAGGCAGGCGTACCTCGAGCACGGAAATCCCCCGCCGTCAGAGGAGCTGCTGCCGACGCACCTGTGACGCGTCTCCTCCTGGAGGACGCCCCTCGACGGCTGGTCGGGCCAGCTTCAGGGATATGCCGGGCCTGACATTTCTTCCCCGTAGGGCTTAACACGCCCGATGCGTCCGCGGCTATCCGTTCGTCGCGGCGATGATCTGCTCGGCGACCTGACGGGCCTGGTTGCTGGGGATCGCGAAGCCGACGCCGATGCTGCCGGATGTGGTCTGCTGCCGGCCGGGGAAGGCGCTCGTGGAACCGTCCGTCGTCGCGATGGACGAGGTGATGCCGATCAGCTCCCCGGCCGAGTTGACCAGGGCGCCTCCGGAGTTCCCCGGGTTGAGCGCGGCGTCGGTCTGGATTGCCCGGTAGCTGACAGAACCGGTCGTCCCGGCCTCGCGGGCGCTGATGTCGATCTGCCGGTCCACGGCGGAGACCACGCCGGACGTGACGGTCTCGGACAACCCGAGCGGGCTGCCCACCGCAACGACCTGATCGCCTACGCCGACGCCGGCGGAGTCCGCGAACGTCGCGGGGATGAGCCCCGTCGCGGCGATTCTGACGATCGCGAGGTCGGCGGTGGCGTTCTGTCCGATGACCGTCCCGACGTAGCGGGTACCGTCCTGCATCCTGACGGTGACCGTGCCACCGCTTGCGATGACATGATTGTTCGTCAGGATGTAACCATCGCCGCGGATCACAACCCCCGATCCGACCGCCGACCCGCCCGACCCGACAACCTCCAGAGTCACCACACTGGGCTCGATCCTCGCTGCCGCCGCTGCGACCGTGTTCGGCACGGTGTTCGTGGCGGACGACCCCGACCCGGCGGACGTTGCCGTCGCGGTGCTCGCGGCCGTGGACCGGTGGGAAGCGGTCGTCACGGCGGCGCCGACCGCGGCGCCGACCGCGGACGCGGCCAGGCTGAGCGCTGCCAGAGCGAGTGCCAGGCGCCGGCGTCTCGGCAGTGGGACGGCGGGCCCGACCGCCGTGTGCGCAGGCGGGAAGTCCGCCGGCGGGGACATGAAGGGCGATGCCGCACCCGAGGGGGAGCGGGAATCTGTGGACGGGTCGGGCCACCGCTCCCAGGAGGGGGCTCGGTCGCAGGCCTCGGCCGGTCGCGCCGGTGCCTCGGGAACGGCGGCGCTCAACTGCCAGCCGGCCGCCCACCACGGGTCGGCGGCGGGCGTTCGCGTGACCTGCGCGTTCGCGGTGGGCGTGCGAGCCGCGGTCACCGGTTGGCCGGGACCGGCCTGCTGGTTCGGCCTTGCGATGCGGGTGAACGGCGGTGGGAGCGTGGCGACCGACCTGTCCTGGGGTTGTGTGTCGTCCATGTGGTCACTGTGTCCCGGTGACCTGAGCCATTCGTGAAACTGAACCGATGACTGCGTGAGAACGCCGGCTCCGTGGACCGCGTGTCGCGGTTCGCGCACCGCTACTTCCGGTATCTCCTTTCCGTATAACGTGACCGCGTGCGCGCTGTGACAGTGACGTCGTCCGGTGGTCCCGAGGTCATGTCGTGGGCCGAGGTGGACGACCTTGCCTCCCCCGGCCCGGATGAGGTCGCCATCGACGTGGTCGCCTCCGCGGTGAACCGTGCCGATCTACTGCAACGCCAGGGCTTCTACCCACCCCCGCCGGGGGCTTCGGATGTGCTCGGGCTGGAGTGTTCCGGCAGGATCGCCGAGGTCGGAGACGCCGTCACCGCCTGGCGGCCCGGGGACGAGGTCTGCGCGCTGCTGTCCGGCGGCGGCTACGCGGCCAGGGTCAACGTGCCCGCGTCCCACGTACTGCCGGTGCCGGCCGGCGTCTCACTGGTCGACGCGGCCGGTCTGCCGGAGGTGGCGGCCACCGTTTACTCGACGGTGTTCGGGCTGGCCGGCCTGGGCGACGGCGAGGTGTTCCTCGTGCATGGCGGGGCGTCCGGGATCGGAACGTTCGCGATCCAGGCGGTGCGGGCGCTGCGGGGGTCGGTGATGATCGTGACCACCGCGGGCAGCCCCGCGAAGCTGGCGCGGGTCCGCGAGCTCGGTGCCGATCTTGCCATCTCCTACCGGGAGGAGGATTTCGTTGCCCGGGTGCGGGAGGCCACCGACGGCCGTGGGGCGGACGTGATCCTCGACAACATGGGCGGGTCCTACCTGGCTCGTAACGTCGACGCGCTGGCCGTCGAGGGCCGGATCGTCGTCATCGGGCTTCAGAGCGGACGCAAGGGCGAGCTGAACCTCGGAGCACTGCTCACAAAGCGTGGTGTCGTCCATGCGGCGTCGTTGCGGGCCCGGCCGGACGCGCAGAAGACCGCGATCGTCGCGGGCGTCCGCGAGCAGCTGTGGCCGGCGGTCGAGGCCGGGGCGATCCGGCCGGTCATCGACCGGGTGGTGCCGATCGAGAAGGTCGCCGAGGCGCACCGCCACATCGAGGATCTTGGACATGTGGGCAAGGTCGTGCTTGCGGTGAACGCCTGACCGTCCGGACTGTTCGTCGCCGACAGTAACCGGGTCGAATGATATTCCCATCCCGTCTGAGCACCCGTCCGGTCGACCGGGCAGGATGGGCACATGGCAGATCAAGCGGACCCGCGGGTCGTGATCGTTGGACCGGATGGTGCTGTGGACGCCGATCCGTCGAGTACTCGCCCGCGGGTCGTGCATGGTGAGGTCGGTGACGGCTCGGACGCGTCTCTCACCGGGGACGACGAGGGCGACCAGCTGAACACGCTCTCGGGGATGGTCTCCCAGCCGGACAAGGTGATGCGGATCGGCACCATGATCAAACAGCTCCTTGAGGAGGTGCGGGCGGCTCCCCTGGACGACGCGAGCAGAGTCCGCCTCCGCGAGATCCACCGCAACTCGATCAGGGAGCTCTCTGACGGGCTCGCCCCGGAGCTGTCCGACGAACTGGGCCGGCTCACCCTCCCGTTCGACGAGACGCAGACCCCGAGCGACGCCGAGCTGCGGATCGCCCAGGCCCAGCTCGTCGGCTGGCTGGAAGGACTCTTCCACGGCATCCAGACGGCGCTGTTCGCCCAGCAGATGGCTGCGCGTGCGCAGCTGGAGGAGATGCGCCGACGTGCCCTGCCGAGCGGTTCCCAGACGGGGGAGCAGTTCGGTCGCGGCGCCTATCTGTAATCGCGGGCCTGCCGCGGTCAGCTGGCGGGGCTCACCGAGCTCATGTTGAAGTCGGGGACGCGAACGGCCGGCATCCGCGCGAGGGTGAACCAGTCCGCCCACTCGCGCGGCAGCGTCCGGGCCGTGGCCCCGACCTCGGTGAGCCGGCCCAGCAGGTCCACCGGACTCTCGTTGAAGCGGAAGTTGTTGACCGCACCCACGACCTCGCCGTTCTCGACCAGGTAGACGCCGTCGCGGGTGAGCCCGGTCAGCAGGAGGATCTGCGGGTCGACCTCGCGGATGTACCACAGGCAGGTCAGCAACAGCCCGCGTGACGTCTGGGCGATCATCTCGTCGAGGGATGCGGTGCCGCCGCCGTCGAGGGTCAGGTTGTCGATGATGGGCGTCACGGCCGAGCCGGTGTTACGTGCCGAGGTGCGGGTCTGGACGAGCGCGGCCAGCTTGCCATCCCTGATCCAGTCGGTGCGTCGCAGTGGCAGCCCGTTGTCGAACACACTGGACGCCGCCGAGG
>NZ_CADDZT010000010.1:252692-263604 GCF_902812655.1 Candidatus Frankia meridionalis
AGTAGGCGTAGGTCAGCAGGTCGGCCACGGCGGACGGTGGCAACAGCGTCTCGTAGCGGCCGGCGGGCAACTCCACCGACCGCCCGCTCCAGGCGAGGCGCCGGCGCAGCAGCGCGTCCGTGTCGGGGACGGACACGTCGGTGAAGTCGTGGGTGGACTGGCCGTGCCATACCGAGGCTGCCGGCGTGGCGGTCTTGGCGTTCCACTCCACCGTGCCGGTCGGCTGGCTGTGCCGCAGCCGAAGCCCCGCGGACGTGCCGAGCCAGGTCGTGGTCAGTTCGTGATGGGCGAAACCGAACAGGCGGCGTCCGTCCGCGCGCGCCGCGCCGAACGCGTCGCCGAGATCGCGGGCGAAGTCGGCGAAGACGCCGGTGCCGGTGCGTTGCGCGGGGTCTGTGAAGGTCGCCTCCGCCACGGCTTCGGCGGCGGCAACCGCGGTCTCGCCGTACGAGTGCGATTCGCCGATGTCGGCACCGGGGCCGAGCAGTTCGGCGTAGTCCTCGGCGTCCTCGGCCTCGCGGGCATCGGCCTCGGACAGTCGCAGCAGTTTCTCCAGGTCGTCGCCGTCCGTGACGCTACTGGCCGAGCGCACCCCGAAGGCCTTTCCCACCACGCTGATCACGGTGACGGACCGGTCGCGGGTCGCGCCGTTGGTGGTGAGGGTGTTGTTGGCCCAGCGCAGGTTCACCGCGCTCGACTCACCGGCGATCACCACACATCCGTCGGCCTCCGACGCTGCCAGCGCCCGTTCGACGATTTCGTGGGACTGCACGCTCACCGGCCTGCCTCTCGCTGGGTGTTGAGAATGTTGATGTCCCGGAACAGTGCGGACGGGCAGCCGTGGCTGACCGCGGCGACCTGGCCCGGCTGGCCCTTGCCACAGTTGAAGGCCCCGCCGAGGACGTAGGTCGACTCACCGCCGACGGCGTCCAACAACCCCCAGAAGTCGGTGGTGGTCGCCTGGTAGGCGACGTCACGCAACTGCCCGACGATCCGGCCGCCCCGGATCTCGTAGAACCGCTGGCCGGTGAACTGGAAGTTGTACCGCTGCATGTCGATCGACCAGCTCTTGTCACCGACCACGTAGATCCCACGCTCCACCCGGGAGATCAGCTCCTCGGTGGTCGGCCCACCCGGCGCCGGCTGCAAGGACACGTTAGCCATCCGTTGGATCGGGACATGGCCGGGGGAGTCCGCGAACGCGCAGCCGTTGGAACGGGCCACTCCCAGCGCGGCCGCGTTCTGCGCGGCCATCCGGCGGTCGAGCTGGTAGCCGACCAGGGTGCCGCCGCGGACGATGTCCCACCGTCCGGCCTGCACACCCTCGTCGTCGTAACCGATCGTCGCGAGACCGTGCGGGGCGGTGCGGTCTCCGGTGACGTGCATGGCCGCGGAGCCGTAGCGCAGCGTACCGATCCTGTCGAGGGTCGCGAACGACGTCCCGGCGTAGGCGGCTTCATAACCCAGCGCCCGGTCGAGTTCGGTGGCGTGCCCGACCGACTCGTGGATGGTCAGCCACAGGTTCGACGGGTCGATCACCAGGTCGTAGCGGCCCGGTTCCACCGAGGATGCCTTGGCCTTCTCCGCCAGCAGGGATGGGATCAGCTCGATCTCGGCGTCCCAGTCCCAGCAGCCCGCGGCCGGACCCGAGACCAGCCACTCCCAGCCACGGCCGACCGGGGGCGAGATCGTGCGCATGGTCTCGAACCCGCCGACGGCACGCTCCACGCGGGTCGCCTCGATCTGACAGATCACCCGGACCCGCTGCTGGGTGGTGGTCGTCCCGGCGAGGTCCGCGTAGAACTTGTTCTCCATCACCTGGCCGAGCCTGCCGTCGACGTGGTCGACGTCCGAGGCGGCCAGCAGGGCGCGGCACAACCCACCGACGCGCTCGATCTTCTCGCTCGCCTCGACGGTGAATGGGTCGACCGCATAGGCCGACACCCACACCGCGTCCGTGTGCACCGGCTCGCCGGCCAGCTCCACCGGTTCGCTGTTCAGCGGACGGGCCACCCGCGCGATCTCGATCGCCTCGCGGGTCACCCGCACGGCCTCGTCGACCGTGAGGTCCACGCCAGCGGCAAACCCCCACGTCCCGTCGTGGACGACCCGCACGGCGAAGCCGACCGACTCGTCGTCGCCGCGGCTTTCCAGACCGCCGTCCCGGAAGGACAGGGACGCGTCGCGGGTCCGCTCGATGCGGATGTCGGCATGGGTGGCGCCGAGGTCGCGGGCGGTCTGCAGCACGGCGTCCGCGAGCGCGGCGCGGGGCAGCGCCAGGAACTCGGCGTCCACATCGTGGTGTGGCGGGCCGGACGTGCCCGAGCCCGGGTGCCCTGGGTCGCCGTGGGTGCCGCCGACACGGGCGCCTCCCGCGGAGCTGGTCGTGGCAGATGTGGCCATAGCCCCATCCTGGCCTTCGCGGAAATGATCTGCCTTTCGGAGCGTCCGGTCAGGGGAAGGGGAAGAGGCGTTCGAGGACGTGGGCCACTCCGTCGGCATCGTTCGAGGCGGTGATCTCGTCGGCGGCGGCCAGCACGTCCGGGTGGGCGTTGGCGACCGCGACGGCATGCCCGGCCCAGGCGAACATCGGCAGGTCGTTCGGCATGTCGCCGAAGGCGATCGCGTTCTGCGCGGCCAGGCCGTAGTAGGCCGCGATCTCCGCCAGCGCGACGCCCTTGGAGACACCCGCCCTGGCGATCTCCACAAGATCATAACTTGATGTGGTGACCATGGCGGCCGACCCGGCGATCCGCATGATCGTGGCATGGGCGTCGGCAAGGTCGCTGCCGTGTGGTTCCCGCCGGACCAGCAGCTTTGTCGCCGGCATTGCCACGAGCAGTTCGGCCATGTGACCGATGACTTCGTGGGGATCAGGCCACATCGTGGTGAAGGCCGGCTCCCGTCCGAACCGCACACCGCTCTCCACCGCGAAGCAGACGTCCGGCACCGCCGCCCGGATCTCGACGATCAGGCGCAGCGCGGTCGCCGTGTCCAGGGTGTGATGTCTGACGGTGGTATGGCTGTCCAGGTCGTAGACGAGTGCACCGTTCGCGCAGATCGCGAGGCCCGAAGCGCCGGTCTGGGTCACGACGTCCGCCATCACCCGGGTCGGGCGGCCGGTGACGAACACCACGAGGGATCCGGCACCCTCGGCCCGCCGCAGCGCGGCCCGGGTGCGGTCCGAGACCGTGCCGTCCGTCCGGATCAGCGTCCCGTCAAGGTCGGTGGCGACAAGCGCGGGACGGAACACAGCAGTTCAGTAAACCAGCGGGGATGGCCGTGCGGTCGATGATCGGAAAGGTTGGTCCTGTCGGGTTCGGGGAGCAGCGGACGCGCGGCCGTTCTGCTGATCTCCTGGCGTTGCCGGCGGCACGACGACCGGTAGCATGCGCGTGACCGGGCGGCGTCCTGGGCGGGGAAAGGCGGTCTTCCGGCGTCCGGTGCGTCGAGCGGTCGAACGTCGAGCGGTCGAACGTCGAGCGGTCGAACGCGGCGCAAGCATTGTTCTTCACGCGTCGCTGGCGGCCCGCAGGAAACCTGGTTGGTACTGGTGAGGATGCAGGGAGGACGCGGGGCGAACGATGATGAAGACGTTTGATGAACTTTTCGTGGAACTGAGTACGAAATGGCGTGAGCGGACCCCGGGATCGGGTACTGTAACCGCTCTTGACCAGGGTATCCACCATGTCGGGAAGAAACTGGTCGAGGAAGCGGCGGAAACCTGGATGGCGGCCGAGCACGAAGGCCGGGAACGCGTCGCCGAGGAGCTGTCGCAACTGTTGTACTGGAGTCAGCTGGTCATGATTTCGACGGGTCTCACCCCCGAGGACGTATACTCGAAGTTGTGATGACAGCTATTCTGTGTGCATTCGGTGTCAAGCTGTGACACGGGGGCGATGATGCTTCGACTTGCGGTGCCCAACAAGGGGGCGCTTGCCACGGCATCCGGTCAGTTGCTCGTCGACGCCGGTTACCAGGCGCATCGGGAATCGGCGGAGCTCGTCATCACCGATACCGAGAACGACATCGAGTTCTTCTTCCTCCGGCCCCGTGACATCGCCGTCTACGTCGGGGCGGGTCGTCTCGACATCGGTATCACCGGCCGTGATCTGCTGATCGACAGCGGTGTCGCCGCCGACGAGTTGCTACCGCTCGGGTTCGGATTCTCGACCTTTCGTTATGCCGTGCCCGAAGGCACTCTGAATGACACCGGTGGCCTGGCGGGGATGCGGATCGCCACCTCGTTCCCCGGCCTGGTCGCCGCCGACCTTGCTGCGCGCGGGATCGACGCGCACATAGTCAAGCTGGACGGCGCGGTGGAGACGGCCGTCCGGCTCGGGGTGGCGGACGCGGTGGCGGACGTGGTGGAGACCGGACGTACTCTGCGCGCCCATGGGCTGGTGCTGCTGGGCGATCCGGTGTTGCGCTCCGAAGCGGTTGTCATCGCGAAGAAGGGGCTGGATCCCGCGCCGGCCCATGAGCGGCTTCTGCGCCGGATTCAGGGCGTTCTGGTCGCCAGGCGTTATGTCATGATGGACTATGACGTTCCGAACACGGTGCTTCAGAAGGCGTGCGAGATAACCCCCGGCTATGAATCGCCGACCATATCGCCGCTGCAACGTGAGGACTGGGTGGCGGTGCGTACCATGGTGCTGCACACCGAGTTGAACCGGGTGATGGATGACCTGTGGGAGATCGGCGCCCGGGGCATCATCGTCTCGTCGATCCAGGCCTGCCGCCTTTAGATCATTTCTGGGTTCGCGTGCGCCCCTGACGTTATCCGCGGAACGTCAACGGTGCATGATCTAGATGGCATGATGGGCTCGCTCTCGGCCGCATCCGGAGGACGTCGGGAGTGTTTTCCGGCAGGCCGGCCCGAAGGGAGAGCCAGACGCGCGTCGAGTATCCGGTCGCCGGGATCGTCGTCCATGCCGCATAGCCGGTCATGACCAGCTCCTCGACTCCGTCAGACCACGGCCCCGCTCACTCCGGTGACGGGACACCACGGGGTGGTCCGATCGAACGGTTGCTCGGCGAGATCCACGGTCGGTTCCGCCATAGCCGCGATGGGACCGTTGCCAGTTACATCCCGGAGCTGGCCCACGCCGATCCGGACGCCTTCGGTATCGCCATGACAACCATGGACGGTCACAGCTACACCGTGGGTGACAGTCGGGTGCCGTTCACGATTCAGTCGGTCTCCAAGCCGTTCGTCTATGCTCTCGCCCTGCGTGACCGCGGGTTGGACGACGTCATCGGCCGCGTCGGCGTCGAACCCACCGGGGACGCCTTCAACGCCATCACGCTCGAGCCTGGCACCGGCCGTCATGGCGGCGACACTGGCGCTTGGCGGGGTCAACCCACTGACCCGGACAGCGGGTCCTGTCCGAGGCCCAGGTAGGGACCGTTCTTGCGGTGATGGGAACCTGCGGCATGTACGACCATGCCGGCAAGTGGATGTTACAGGTCGGTCTGCCGGCCAAAAGTGGGGTGGCCGGTGGTGTCTGCGCGGTGCTTCCGGGTCATCTGGGTATCGGTCTGTACAGCCCGCCGCTCGACGACAAGGGCAACAGCGTCCGCAGTGTCCTCGCCTGCCGGGAGATGTCCGACCGGTTCGCGTTGCATCTGCTGCGATCGGGCGGTCAGGCCGCGCATCCGGTACGTAACACCTACCGCGGTGACACCGTCAGCTCCAAACGCATCCGACCGAAACGTGACCGTGTGGTGCTGGACCAGTCGGGTGCGACGATCGTCGTTCACGAGCTGCAGGGCGATCTCGATTTCTCGAGCACGGAGAGGGTCGTGCGTACGGTATGCAACCAGCTTGAGGGTGTTTCCTGGATCGTGTTCGACCTGCGCCGGATCGGTGTGATCGACGAGGCGGCGATCAGTCTGCTCGCGGTGCTGTTGGCGGAGCTTGCGGAGCGCGGGATCACGACCCTGTTCGCCGACCCGCGCCAGCTGCCGGCGGTGGCCGGGCTGATGCGGGCGGACCTCACCACCTTGCCGCCCACCGTCCGGGTCCCGTTCGGAGCGCAGGAACTGCTCGCCGGACTGAGCCGTGACGAGGTCACGGTCGTCAGAACGCTCACTGAGAGCCGGACCTACCCGCGCGGATTTGTGATCTTCGATGAGGGTGACCCGGCGGACTCCATCTATTTCGTGACCCGCGGTCTGGTCAACGTCGAGGCACGGGCAGGGAAGGCCCCACGATGGTTCCGACTCAACACCGTGCCGGCCGGAACCGCCTTTGGCGAGCTTGCCCTTGTTGACGGTGGGTTACGTTCCAGCCGGATCGTCGTCGCCGAGGATGCCGAGTGCGATGTGCTGTCGGTCGGCGCGTTCGAGAATCTGCGCCGCGAAAACCCACGTGTCGATGCAGGACTGACGGGACTGAGAACGACCGCAGGTCATCCCCAGCGGTTGCTGAGGATCAGCGACATGCCCTCATTACGGGTCGCGGTACTGAGGAACTGCCCGCGCACCGCCGAGGTGACCGTGCGCGCACCTGGTTTGCGCACACCCCGCATGGACATGCACAGATGCTCGGCCTCGAGTACCACCATGACCCCTCTGGGCGACAGCGCCTGTTCCAGGGCGTCGGCGATCTGCGTGGTCAGCCGTTCCTGCACCTGAGGCCGTCGCGAGTACAGGTCGACCAGCCGTGCGAGCTTCGACAACCCGGTGATCTGGCCATTTTCGTTGGGGATGTAGGCGACATGGGCCTTCCCTGCGAACACGACCAGGTGGTGTTCGCACAGCGACGTGAAGTCGATGTCGCGAACCAGCACCATCTCCTCGTGGCCCTCGTCGAAGACGGTGGTCAGCACCTCGGACGGATCCCGCCCGAGGCCCTCCACCGCCTCCTGGTAGGCGCGCGCAACCCGCTCGGGGGTCTTGCGCAGGCCTTCCCGGTCGGGGTCCTCACCGATACCGATCAGCAGCTCGCGGATGGCACGAGCGACCCGCTCATGGTCGAACGGACGGACCGCCCGTGGCCCGAGGTCCGGCCCACGCCGTTCGGCGCCGGCGACGCCGTCATCGCCGACGCCGTCATCGCCGACGCCGTCATCGCCGACGCCGACGCCGACGCCGCCATCGGCATCCGCAGGAGCCGACGGCGTGTACCCGGTGGCTGCGAGACCGTAGTCGGTCGTCAACGGCGTCCCCTGTCGTCGTCGTTCGGCAACGTCGGTGGCGCCCACGGATTGGAGATCCGCGGTGCGGGTGACGTCGGGTCTGTCGGTGTCGGGCCGGTACCTGCGTCCTCCTGCGGCGTCCTGGAGGAGTCGTCGGATGAAACCTGACCGGACCCAACGCCATTCCCGGTTGCCGCCGGGGAGCCGTTCCCGTTGCCGTTCTCCCGGACAGCCTGACCCGCGGTGGTGCCACCGACCAGGTCGGTAACGTCGCCGGGCTTACGTAGGCCCAGTTCGGCCGGGGTCATCACCGGCGGCCGGTCGGACGGGAGGCGCTTGCCGACACCCGTGTACGAGCCGCGGCTGGGCCGTTTCTGCACGGTCGCGAAGATTTCCAGGACCTCGTCCTTGCCGAGGGTCTCGACGTCCATGAGGCGTAGGACGAGATTGTCGAGAACATCCCGGTACTGGACGAGGATCTCCCACGCCTCGTCGTGCGCCGACTCGATCAGTTGGCGGACCTCCGCGTCGATCTCCGCGGCGACCACCTCGGAGTAGTCACGCTGGTGTCCCATGTCACGCCCGAGGAACACCTCGCTGCTCTCGCCGCCGAACTTCAGCGCCCCGAGCCTGTCGCTCATCCCGAACTGGGTGACCATTGCCCGTGAGATCTTCGTGGCCTTGTCGATGTCGTCGCTGGCGCCCGTGGTCGGCTCGTGGAACACGAGCTCCTCGGCGGTCCGCCCGCCCAGGCACACCGCTAGCTGGTCCAGCATCTCCGACCGGGTCTGCAGGTAACGGTCCTCGAGGGGTAGTTGCATGGTGTAACCGAGCGCTCGCCCACGCGGCAAAATCGTGATCTTGTGGACGGGATCGCTGTTCGGCAGCGCATGCCCGACCAGCGCGTGTCCGCCCTCGTGATAGGCGATCCGCTTTTTCTCCTTGTCGCTCATCACGCGGTTCTTGCGCTCCGGACCGGCCATCACCCGGTCGATCGACTCCTCCAGCAGGGCCGAGGAGATGAACTTCAGGTCCGACCGGGCGGTGAGCAGTGCGGCCTCGTTGAGGACGTTCGCGAGGTCCGCGCCGGTGAACCCGGGGGTCCGGCGCGCGATGACCAGCATGTCGACGTCCGCCTCGATCGGCTTGCCCTTGGCATGGACCTTCAGGATCGCCTCGCGGCCGAGCAGGTCGGGCCGGTCGACGACGATCTGTCGGTCGAACCGCCCCGGGCGCAGCAACGCCGGGTCCAGGATGTCGGGCCGGTTCGTGGCGGCGATGAGAATCACGCCGCCCTTGACGTCGAACCCGTCCATCTCGACCAGGAGCTGGTTGAGGGTCTGCTCGCGTTCGTCGTGGCCACCGCCGAGACCGGCTCCGCGGTGGCGACCCACCGCGTCGATCTCGTCCACGAAGATGATCGCGGGTGCGTTGGCCTTGGCCTGCTCGAACAGGTCCCGGACGCGGCTTGCGCCGACACCGACGAACATCTCGACGAAGTCCGAACCGGAGATCGAGTAGAACGGCACACCGGCCTCGCCGGCGACCGCGCGGGCGAGCAGGGTCTTGCCGGTGCCCGGTGGTCCGTACAGCAGTACACCTTTGGGGATCTTTGCCCCCATCGCCTGGAACTTACCGGGGTTCTCCAGGAACTCCTTGATCTCCTGAAGCTCCTCGATGGCCTCGTCGGCCCCGGCGACGTCGGTGAACGTGGTCTTCGGCGTGTCCTTGTTGACGAGCTTGGCCTTGGACTTGCCGAAGTTCATCACCCGGTTGCCGCCGCCCTGCATCTGGTTCATGAAGAAGAACAGCAGGAGTACGACGAGCAGCACCGGGAGCAGGTTGAGCAGCAGCGACAGGAAGAGGTTGCCCTGATCGACCTTGACGTCATAGGCAACGTTCTTCGTGTGGAGCTGGTTGGCGAGCGTCGTCGCCTGGTCGGTGACATAGGACGACTCGTACTTCGAGCCGTCCTTCATCTTGAGTTCGATGCGTTGCTTCGAGTCCTGGATGGTGGCGGAGGCGACCTGTCCGGAGTCGATCTGTTGCTGGACGAAGTTCAGGTCACGCTTGGAGTACTCGCTTGAACCCGACAACACCCCCGTCGTGAGAATGATCACGAACAGGGCCAGGAGCAGCAGAGGCACCCAGCCACGGAAGATTCTTCTTGGAGTCATCTGCCTGGAGCGCTGGACACGCGCGCTCCACCCTCCTGACGTGTGTGCTGCCCTCGATCGGGATTCCCTTGTGCCGAGGGTACCGCCGGTGCGCGCGCTATACCGCGCTCACATCCGAGCAACGGGCGACTGAAGCGTCCTGTTCCACCTCAGTGCCCCGAATGGGCGAAAGATCGAGTGATCCGCAACCGGCGATCCCCGTGCCGCTACCGGGCCCCGCGCTCGATCGCGTCCTCGGTCAGCGTCCCGACGAAGGGCAGGGTGCGGTAACGCTCGGCGTAGTCGAGGCCGTACCCGACGACGAAGGCGCTCGGGATGTCGAAACCGAGATAGCGGACGTCGATGTCGACGGCCAGCGCCTCCGGCTTGCGTAGCAGCGCGAGCACCTCCAGGGACGCGGGTCCACGTGACCGCAGGTACCGCAGCAGCCAGGACAGCGTCAGGCCGGAGTCGATGATGTCCTCGACCACGAGGACGTCCCGGCCCTCGATGGAGCGGTCCAGATCCTTCAGGATGCGCACCACACCCGAGGAGGACGTTGACGAGCCGTACGACGACACCGCCATGAACTCCATGGTCACCGGCACTGTCAGTGCTCGGGACAGGTCGGCCATCACCATCACCGCACCCTTGAGCACACCGAGGAGCAGCACCTCGCGCCCGGCGTAGTCGGCATCCACCCGGGCCGCGAGCTCGCCGATCTTCGTGGCGATGTCGTTGGTGCTGACGAGGACCTCGTCGATGTCGGGATGCGCGTCGGGCCGCTCGGGGATCTCGGACCCGGACGTCCTCTCGTCCGACACCGTGTCGCTGGACACCCTCTCATTGGACACCGTTCGCACAACGGACACCTGAGCCTCCCTGGAGTGTCCACGCGGTCCGCCACCGGCGGCGGCGCGCGTGGGGGTGCTTGACGGGATCCCCGGCCCGGGTCTGCCCGACCGCGGTCGACGGGACGCATCCCCCCGGCCCGCGGCCTGCGACCCGGCGGCCTGGAACACCGAGATCCTGCCATCCGCACGCACCGCCATGACGCCCGACGGCAGCGGGACCGGTTTCTGCCCGCGCCACCTGGTCACCAGTTCGTCCATGGCCTGGACATGATCGGCCCGCAGGCCGGTCGGCGCACTACCGGCCGCCAGCGCCGCCCGCCGCAGCACCCGCCCGCGAAGCGCCCTACTGAGACCGGCGAGACCATCGAGGTCCAGATCGATCCGGACGGGTGGCTCGGGGGAGTGGTCCACACCGCTCTGCGGCACGGTTTCCGGCCCGCCCTGCGGTCCGCCAGGTGGCTTCGTGAGCCGGTCGTAGGCCAACCGGTCGTAGGCAGCGGTCGCGTCCATGTCGAGCGCGTCGGTGTCCGCTCGAAGGAGGTCCGCGGTGCGGGCAAGGGCCTCGGCGATGCCCGGCCCGAGAGCATCCTCAAGGATGGGCAGGGCACGGTGGCGGACTCGGGCCCGGGCGAACGCCTCGTCGGCGTTCGTGGGGTCGTCCCACGCGGTCAGCCCCTCGGCGAGGCAGGCACGGTGCGTCACCGACCTGCGGATGTCCAGCAGCGGGCGCCGGATCACCCCGTCGGAACGCGGCATGCCC
>NZ_CADDZT010000011.1:0-1849 GCF_902812655.1 Candidatus Frankia meridionalis
CGAGCACGGCGCCGCGCACGGCCGCGACGGCCGACTTCACCCGTTCGGCAAGCACGTCCGGGTCGAGGTCGGTCGCCTCGATGAACGCCCCGATCTCGCCTTCCAGATGCGTCCGAAGCCACGGGACGGCGGTGAACTGGATGCGGTGGGTCTGCTCGTGCAGGCAGACCCACAGCCGGAAGTCACGCGGGTTGACCGCCAGGGCCTGCTCGGCCTGGGCGATGTTCGGCGCGACCAGGCTGAGTCGTCCCACCGGACGGGTGGCCAACCCGGCGTCGGTGGAACCGCCGGCGAGCGGAGCCTTCTCGAACGCCGGAGCCCCCTCGAGCGACAGCCCCGCGGAACCCGGGACCGTGGCCGCGGTCCCGGCGGTCCCGGCGGGGTCGGCGGGGTCGGCGGGGTCGGTCGGGCCGGTTTCCTCGGGCGGCAGAAAGACCTCGTACTGCCCCAGGACCTTTCCGGCGAGGTAGGACAGCGCGGTGCCGAGCTGGACGCCGGTCACCCTGCGCCCGACGGCGGTCGACAGCTTGCCCCGGTCGCGGTCGGCGAGTTTGTCCAGCAGCGGGACGGTCACCACCCGTAGACCCGCGACATTCGACCGGACCCACTCGGGACGGTCGACCACGGCGATCGGCGTGGCCGGACCGGCCGGATCCAGCCGGGTGTAGGCCTGGACGTGGTCCTCCGCCTCCACGGCCAGCCGTCGTAGCTCCGTCACCACCACGTCCGCCTCGGCGCGGGCCAGGGGCGGACCGGGTCGGACAAGCCGCCGGGCCGTGGCTACTGCGAGGTCCCAGTCGACTAGCTCAGCGTCCACATCCGCCAGCCTATGTCCCGCCCCCGACGGATGACAGGCTTTATCGCCAGCGCGCCGACTGCTTTCAGCTGATCTCGACCGAGATCAGCATCCGCACGAGGCGAGCGTCACGGTCACCTGGTCGAGGGCGTTGCGTGCGGAGCTGCTCTCCTCGACCGGGGCGAACAGCCCGAACAGCAGGAGCCGACCGTCGGCGTCCACGAGCTGACCTGCGAGGCTTGTGACGGTCCGCAGGCTGCCTGTCTTCGCCCGCACATCGCCGGCACCGGCGCGGGTGTCGGGCGAGCCGTAGCGGTCGCCCAACGTCCCCGAGAAGCCGGCTACCGGAAGTCCCGTGATCAGCGTTCGCAACGCGGGGTGCCCGGGCATCACGGCGGTCCGGAGAACCGCCACCAGGGTCGCCGGAGCGATCTGGTCGGACGTCGACAGGCCGCTGGTGTCCGCCAGGGTCGCCCCGGTGGTCGACACGCCCAGTTCCCGCAGGACGCCGAGCACCGCCTGGGTGGCGCCGGCGAAAGATGCCGGCAGACCGCGGGCACGAGCCACCAACCGGCCCAGGTTTTCGGCCAGGTCGTTGTCGGAGTAGGTGAGCATCCGCTCGACCAACAGCGGGATCGGTGGGCTGTGGACCGCGGCGACCTGTCGGGCGTCGGTGGACACGCCGGTGGCGACCCCGGCGGGCATGGCGCCTGTTCCGGCCGAGCCAACCTGGACCCCGGCCTGACGCAGCGCCATCGAGAAGGCGTTCGTGGCAGCCGCGGTCGGATTGGACGTCCGCGGCCCGGTCGCGCCCGGCGCGGGACGCCCGCCATCGACCTCAAGCGCGGAGACCGGCGTGACGTTGCCATCCGTGACGTAGCTGTCGCGCCATCCTTCGGCTGTGGACGGTCCGGTGAACAGCGTCCCGTCCCCGATCAGTCGGTCAACCCGGGTGATCCCGGCCTTGCGTACCTGGGCGGCCAGGTCCGTCAGACGGGCGAGGGACGGATAGCCCGCCGGACCGGTCGCGGCGGTGAGCGTCGGATCGCCCGC
>NZ_CADDZT010000011.1:2011-3972 GCF_902812655.1 Candidatus Frankia meridionalis
GGCCGGCGGCGGCGTGACCGTGGGGGGACCTGGGTCGTATCGCACCGGCGGGGGAAGGCCATGGGCGAGAGACCCGGTGGCCGATCCAGGTCGGCAGGCTTCACCGTGGGTCTACTCGACCGCAGGTGGGACGTCACCTGCGGGTACCCGAGGAATCTTCCAGGTGGCATCCATGGGCTCCGACACTGGTAACAAGGACACAACAAGCGGGCGGTCCGGACGGGACGCGCCCACCGACATGACAGGGGAAGGTGTGGACCTCGAGTTCGATGTGACCATTGAGATCCCGAAGGGGCAGCGCAACAAGTACGAAATGGATCACCACACCGGGCGGATCCGGCTCGACCGGATGCTGTTCACGTCCACCCACTACCCCTCGGACTACGGGTTCATCGAGGGTACGCTCGGCCGGGACGGTGATCCTCTGGATGCGCTCGTCCTGCTGGAGGAGCCGACGTTCCCGGGTTGTCTGGTGCGTTGCCGGACGATCGGCATGTTCCAGATGAGCGATGAGAAGGGCCCGGACGACAAGGTGTTGTGCGTGCCGGTCGCGGACGTCCGTCAGGAACACCTGCGTGACATCAGGCACCTTCCCGAGTTCGACCGGCTGGAAATCCAGCACTTCTTCGAGGTCTACAAGGACCTGGAGCCGGGCAAGTCGGTGGAAGGTGCGTCCTGGGTCGGTCGTTCCGACGCGGAGCGGGAGATCCTTGCCTCGATCCAGCGTGAACAGGACGCGCTCGCCACCGAGAGCAAGCTCGGTGACGGCTCCGACCTGGACGTTGCGCAACCATCCGAGCCGGAGGTCAGGTCCGCGTGACGCACGGCTGAGGCCCGGCGTCGGCCGGCGGTCCCGGTGCCGGCGGGGGTGTCGATGGCTGATCGTGGTTGCGGTAGTGGATCTTCAATGATTTGCTGCCGCGACCATGATCCCTATCGATTTGATCATTCTGCGGTGAGGGGGTCTGAGCCGGAGGCGGGGATTGAACCCGCGACCTATCGCTTACGAGGCGATTGCTCTGCCACTGAGCTACTCCGGCGTCTGGCTGACCGGCTCCGAAGAACCTGGGCCGCTCCCGAGTATGCCAGACCGACGAGGGCTTCTCGGGTCGGTGACGGGCGGGCCGGTGGGGTATGGGACGCCCGGGTCGTGATCGGCCCCCGAGGGCGTCATCGCCAAGATCTACAGGATAGGTTCCCGCTCGCGCTCCCATGTGTCTCCGATGTCTATTAATTGACGGCGAGTAATTTTTCCATTACCGATGCGTATCGGAATCGCCGATCCTGACCCGTCCCGCTACCCCGCTCGCAGCGGTTCCGGAGAGCGTGCGTAGGGTTTCGACCATGACCGGGGACGCAACTGCAACAGCAACGCGGGGGGCTTCCCTGCTCGTCGCCGAGGATGACGAAGCTTCTCGAGTTGCGCTTGCTCGAAGCCTTGAACGGTTCGGGTATCGGGTCCTGGAGGCGGCGGACGGTGAGGCCGCGCTCAAGCTCTTCCAGACCACTGAAATCGATCTTGTGGTGCTCGATGTCGCGATGCCGCGGATGGATGGATTCGCCGTCCTGAGTCGGCTGCGGCAAACCAGCGAAGTACCTGTGATCATGTTGACCGGTCGGGCCGAGGAGGTCGACCGTGTCGTCGGCCTGGAGCTCGGGGCCGACGACTACGTGGTCAAGCCGTACTCCCTGCGGGAACTCGTCGCGCGGGTCCGTGCCCGGCTGCGCCGCCGTCCGGTGGAGCCGCCGCCGCAGCGCACCGGCGACGGAAACGACCCGCTGGTCTATGGAGATGTCTCCATAGACCTGCGTGCCCGCGAGGTTGCGGTTGGGGGTGAGCGCATTGACCTCACCGCGCGTGAATACGAGCTGCTCGCCTTCCTGGCCCGCCACCCGCGCCGTGTTTTCAGCCGCGAGGAGCTGCTGGAGCAGGTCTGGGGTACGCGCTTCCAGGACCCGGC
>NZ_CADDZT010000011.1:4273-12916 GCF_902812655.1 Candidatus Frankia meridionalis
GCCGGGTCCGTACCAAGGTCGAGGGACGCCCACCGCAACGTCGGCTTGTCACCACCTTGCGTGGTATGGGCTACCGCTTCGACCCCTGACCGTCAGGGTCCTGACCGCCAGGGTCCGGCTCCGACGTATCCTCCTCACGAGGATGCGTCAGGGTCGCGCCCTGGTCGCGGGATGTCTGGCGCCGCAGACGCCGGCGGGCCCGGGCGTTATCCGGTGCCGCTGTCTGCGGTGCCGCTCGGTCCAGAGCGGACGTTCCCGGACGGGCCATGCCTGTTGCGACCGTGCTGTCATCCGGGTCGGAGGCATGCTCGGACCGGCCGGTGGTCCGGCCCGATTCACCGATGGCCGGGCCAGGACCGGAGTGGGTCGCATCGTATTCCTTGCGTGACCCGCAGACACTCGCCCGACTGCACGCGCATCGTCCGCCGCCGGCGTCCAGCCTGACGACGACCTGGTCGCGTGGTACGTCGTGGGAGACGACCCGTCCGTCTCCGTCGGGGGTGCTCACCCGTGCTCCCACCGCCGGAGTCTCGGCCTTGAACTGCTCGTAGAGCGGATGCTCGTACCGAAGGCAGCACATCAGCCGGCCGCAGGCACCGCTGATCTTCATGGGATTCAGCGGAAGGTCCTGGTCTTTGGCCATCCGGATACTGACCGGTTCGAAGTCGGTGAGAAACGTGGCGCAGCACAGGTCGCGCCCGCAGGAACCGATCCCGCCCTGGATTCGCGCGCTGTCGCGGGCGGAGAGCTGACGCAGGTCGATCCGGGCGCCCAGAGTCCGGGCGAGATCGCGTACGAGCGCTCGGAAGTCGACCCGATGATCGGCAGTGAAGTAGATGGTGAACATGTTGTCGGCTTGGACGTAGTCGACCCCGACGACCTTCATGGGCAACTCGTGTTCGCGGATCAGCCGCTTGGCGGCGACCCGCGCGGTCGCCCGGCGACGCCGGGAGACCGCGTACCGTTCGATGTCGGCCTGCTGCGCCATCCCGGCGAGGACCGGCAGACCACCTATGTCGTCGCTGACCCACTGCGGAGCCCACATGCATTCGGCGACCTCGGGCCCGGCATCGGTCGGGATGAGAACCTTGTCACCGACCTTCGGCGAATGCGGCCCCGGGTCGGCGTAATAGAGCCGCCCACGCGGGGAAAAGGTGACCGCACACATCATCGGCATACCGTCCGTACCGCCTTCCGACCTGCCTGCTGATCATTTTTCTGTTGATCGTCGTTGGCCGGACGACACGGTGGTTGCCGTGACCAGACGGTGGCCGTTCCGTCAGAGTACGCCGGACCCGCGTGCCGGTCCGGTGGATGAACGGCTCGCATCCCGATACGTTGGCTGTCCGACCGGGTGGTCAGAGCAGCCGGACGGCGGTCGTGCCGGGGTCGGCGGACAGCCGGTAGACCGCGTAGGGAGCCGCGATCACCGGCGCGGCGACGTTGCGCACCAGCGTGCCACCGGGGGTGACCCCACACTCGCGGCCGTAGTGGGCATGACCGTGAACGGCCAGCGTGACCGGTACGGCCGACGAGTCGATGGCAGCGGCCAGGTGATGGTTACCGAGGAACGGATAAAGCTCGAGTGGTTCCCCGTCAAGGGTGTCGGGAACGGGGGCATAGTGCGTGAGCGCGATCCTCCACTCGGTGTCGAGGCTGTTGATGGCAGTGCCGAGCAGCTCGGCGGTCCGTTGCCCGTGGCGGGCGAAGGCCTTCATCTCGTTCTCGCCGAAGATCTCCGCGCTGCGCCCGGCAAAGCCACCGGCGAATCCCTTGCCACCGGCGATCCCGATCGTCGTCCCTGCGGCGACCACGGTCGCTACCGACCCGTCGAGGACGGTGACCCCCACATCGGTGAGCATCTCGGTGATCCTGGTCTGCTCATCGTGGTCGTGGTCGTGGTTGCCGAGGACCGCGACGACCGGCAGGTCGAGCCCCCCGAACACCTCGCACACGGCCTCCGCCTGGGCGAGCCGGCCGCGGTCGGTGAGATCTCCGGCGAGCAGTAGTACGTCCGCGTCGTTCGCCGCCCGTTGGAAGAGCGGACGCAGTCTCGGCCCTGCTCCCGCTTCGACGTGCAGGTCCCCTACTGCCGCGACTGCAACCATGTTCCCACCTTCCTGTCTTTCGACCATGATCGTGCGGTGTCCACCGGCGCGCCAGGTGCGGATGTCGGAATGGGTGTCGGCGTGGCCCAACTGGGGTGGAGACTACGAAGTGATGAGCGAACGGGATGCGGTATCCGGTGAATCCTCCGGTGAAATCTTCAGCCGGGCCGGTGGCGCAGCCGGGTGCGCGGTCGACGTCGGGGCGCATCCCGACAGCGCCATCGGGTCGTGCCCGCCGCACACACGGGTGTACCAGGGAGGCATGATCATAGCTTCCGGCTTCCCGATCTCGATGGTCAGTGACTATCTCGAGCAGCCGGACACGGTCGTGTGGCTCGACCTGTGCGCACCCGAGCGCGCCGACCTCCATGTCATCTCCGACGAGCTGAAACTCGATCCGCTGGCGGTGGAGGATGCGGTCAGTCCCGGTGAACGGCCGAAACTCGACCGTTATCGCGACCACATTTTTCTGAATGCCTATGCCGTAGAGCTCGACGTCCGCACCGGACGGCTCGCCACGCACGAGGTTTCCGCGTTTGTCACGCCGCGGGCGTTGGTTACCGTTCGCGGCGACGAGCATTTCGACGTGGCCGCGGTGGTCCGCCGTTGGGACGACAACGACGACCTCGCCGGTCACGGGATCGCATTCCTTCTACACGGCCTGATCGACTACCTGGTCGACGGCTATTTCGATGCGGTGCTGTCCCTGGATGCCGCGATCGAGGAGCTGGAGGACCTGCTTTTCGATGACACGCCGCACGATGCCCTTGTGCAACGGCGTAGTTTCGAGCTCCGCAAGAGCCTTGTTCTGCTGCGGCGCGAGGTGCTGCCGATGCGGGAGGTCGTCAACACCCTGCTGCGCCGTGATCTACGGCTTGTCGGCGAGGGAATGGCCTCGTACTTCCAGGACGTCTACGACCATGTGCTGCGCGTAACCGAATGGACGGAGAGTCTGCGCGATCTCGTCACCACGATCCTGGAGACCAACCTGACCATTCAGGGTAACCGGCTCAACGTCGTCATGAAGAAACTGACCGGATGGGCCGCGGTGATAGCGGTACCAACCGCTATCACCGGATTCTACGGCCAGAACGTTCCGTATCCGGGATTCGGCGCGGAATGGGGTTTTGTCGTCAGTCTGATTGTTCTTCTCGGGTGCGCGGGCGGGTTGTACCTTCTCCTGCGCCGACGGGGATGGCTGTAGAAAACGGGGATGGCTGTCGGAAACAGCGCCACCGTGTTGGCGGCCGCTCGGCCGTTCAGCCGCTCGGCCGCTCGGCCGTTCAGCCGCTCGCCGCCCGGAGCAGGTGTCGGGCGATGATGAGCTGCTGAATCTGCGAGGTGCCTTCGTAGAGCCGGAAGAGCCGCGCGTCCCGGTAGAAGCGCTCGACCGGCACGCCCCTGATGTAGCCGGCGCCACCGTGGATCTGGACGGCCCGGTCGGCGACCCGGCCGACCATCTCGCTGCAGAAGTACTTCGCCGCGGATGGTCCGACCTTGGTGTCGGTGCCGGCGTCGAAGGCTCGCGCTGTCTCCACCACCAGCGCTCGGCCGGCGTACAGGTCCGTCACCGAGTCTGCGATCATGCCCTGGACGAGCTGGTACTCCCCGATCGGTCGGCCGCCCTGCTGGCGCTGCGCCGCGAAGGACACCGACTCGTCCACCAGGCGTTGCGCAAGCCCGACGCACAGCGCGGATATATGGATGCGGCCGTGGGCCAGGCAGCGCATGGCGGTCGCGAAGCCGTAACCCTCGCCGGCATCCCCGCCGACAAGGTGCGTGTGCGGGACGCGGACCTCGTCGAGGTACACGTCCGAACTCCACGCGCCGGCCTGCCCCATCTTGTGGTCACGCGGCCCGATGGTGAGCCCCGGGGTGCCCTTCGGCACGATGAAGTTGGAGATGCCGCGGGTCGCCGGGACGTCGGGGTTCGTCCGGGCGAAGACGAAGATCGCGTCGGCGATCGGGGCGTTGGTGATGTAGCGCTTCGCGCCGCTGATCACCCACTCGTCGCCGTCCCGATAGGCGCTGGTGGTCAGGGTGGACGGATCGGATCCAGCGTCCGCTTCGGTGAGCCCGAAGGACGCCGTCACCTCACCGGAGGCGAGGCGGGGCAGCCAGTGCTGCTTCTGTTCCTCCGTGCCGCCCTCGATGATCACATGGCCGGCGATGCCGTTGTTCGTGCCGAACATCGACCGCAGTGCGGGCGTGGTGTACCCGAGCTCGAAGACGAGCCGTGCCTCCTCGCTCATGGACAGCCCGAGACCGCCGTGCTCCTCCGGGATCGCGAAGCCCCACAGGCCCATCTCCTTGGTGGCGTCCCGGATGTCGGCGGGCACCTCGTCCTTCTCGTCGATCTCGTTCTCGACCGGTACGACGCGCTCGCGCACGAACGTCCGTACGGTCGTCAGGATCTCGGAGAAGTCCGCCGCGTCCATACCGCCACCTCCGCAGGGTTCAGGATCTCAACTGACGATCTCAACTGACGATCTCAACTGGCGTAGTGCTCCGGTGCGCCGACCGGCGGTGCATCAATACGATCGTATCGATGATATACACGATGGGCTGACCGTTGCGTAAGTCAACCATCCCGGCGTGATTCCGTGCGCCAGCCCACTTGAGCAGCGATGATCCAGGCATGGGGCGGTTCGTGCCCGGCCGGCCGGGGCCCGCTGACCGTGCCCGACCGGCCGCACCCCGCCCACCTGACTGCGACTATCGAACCGACTGTGCCCCGCTGACTGTGAGGAGCATGACGCATGCGTGACGCCGTGATCTGTTCGCCGCTACGTACACCGGTCGGCGGATTCGGGGGTGTCTTCACCGACGTCCCCGCGACGGAGCTTGCCGCCACCGTGATCCGTGCCCTGGTGGAACGGACCGGTGTGTCAGCGGACGCCATCGACGACGTCGTGTTCGGCCAGTGCTATCCGAACGGTGAGGCTCCGGCGATCGGACGGGTGGCGGCGCTGGACGCCGGCCTGCCGATCGAGGTCCCGGGCCTGCAGCTCGACCGCAGGTGCGGCTCCGGCCTGCAGGCCGTGCTGCTCGCAGCCATGCAGGTACAGACGGGCGTGGCGGAGCTGGTGCTCGCCGGCGGCGTCGAGAGCATGAGCCAGGCCGAGTTCTATTCGACCGACGTCCGGTGGGGAACGAAGAAGCCGAGCATCAGCCTGGTGGACCGTCTCGCCCGCGGCCGTGTCACCGCCGGTGGGAAGAACTACCCGGTGCCCGGCGGGATGCTTGAGACCGCCGAGAACCTCCGCCGCGAGTACGGCATCTCCCGAGCCGAACAGGATGAGCTGGCACTGCGGTCGCACCAGCGGGCGGTGGCGGCCCAGCAGGCCGGTTACTTCGACCAGGAGATCGTGCCGGTGACGGTCACCAACCGCAAGAAGGGGACAGTGCTCATCGACCGGGACGAGCACCCCCGGGCCGACTCGAGCCTGGAACGCCTCGCCGCGCTGCGACCGGTGATGGGACGCAGCGACCCGGAGGCAACGGTCACCGCGGGGAATGCCAGTGGCCAGAACGACGCTGCCGCCGTCTGCCTGGTCACCCATCCTGAGCGTGCCGAACAGCTCGGGCTGCGTCCGCTGGGGCGGATCGTCTCGTGGGCGGTTGCCGGGGTACCGCCGCGGACCATGGGCATCGGCCCGGTGCCGGCTACCGAACGGGCGTTGGAGCGGGCCGGTCTCAAGCTCGCCGACATCGACCTGATTGAGCTGAACGAGGCGTTTGCCGCGCAGGTGCTGGCGGTGACGCGCGCGTGGTCGTTGGCTCCGGCCGACTTCGACCGGCTGAACGTTAACGGATCGGGCATCTCGCTCGGGCATCCGGTCGGCGCTACGGGTGTGCGCATCCTGGCGACGCTGCTGAACGAGATGCACCGTCGAGGCGTCCGCTATGGCCTGGAGACGATGTGCATCGGTGGAGGCCAGGGCCTTACCGCGGTGGTCGAGCGCATCCCGTAGCCCTGGATCCGTCCAGCCCTGGATGTCCAGCCCTGGATCCATCTAGTCGAAGACGTTGAGGACGGGTGCGTCACCGGCATCGATGCTTGCGGCGGCGCACGCGGACTCCAGGTGCATGCGCCACCAGTGCTCGACCGGGTCGGGATCCCCGGCGGTCAGCAGGGCAACCAGGTGTACATGGTCGTGGTGGGTGCGCCAGTTCCCGGGGCCGGGCTTGGGTTCCGCCTTGGGCCTGGCGGCCGGGTCGGTTGTCCGAGCGGCGCATCCGGCGTTGCCGGTGTGCGTCTCGATCATCCAGTAGTACTGGCGTAATGTGACGGCGAGTGACTCGATCTGGGCGCTGTCCGCGATCGCCAGGTGGAATCGTGCCGTCGCCGTGCCAAAGGCAGCCGGGTCCGGCAGGACCGACTCCTCATCGTCCAGTGCGATCGTGAGCATGTCCAGGACGTCCGGGTCGCCCTGTTCGGCAACGCGGCGGGCCAGCGGCGGCTCGATCAGGTTCCGGGCCTGGTGTACGTCACTCAGCCGCACTCCCCGGTGCTGTAACAGGAACGCGGTGTAACGGGCCGATTGGTCAACCGTTGGTGCGCACACCCGCGGACCTGTGTGGGTGCCTCTCCGTGGAAGAATGAGCATCTCGGATTCCAGGACCCGTAACGCCTCGCGCAGCGTCGGTCGGGACACCCCGAACTGCGACATGAGCTCTGCCTCGGGCGGCAGAAAGTCCCCGGTCCGTAGTTCCCCGGTGATGATGAGGCGACGAAGGCGGGTCGCCACGAGTTCGGTGAGCTTCGGCCCACGCTCCAAAGGTGTCGCGAGATCTTCACGACCGGTGATCACGTCGAGTGCTCCCCTGTTCCCTATGTGCATTCACCACCCTATGCGGTTCTTTCCGGACGAACCATCACCGCTCATCTGGAAAGCGGCATCCGGGGCGTCCGTGCGGGTCTTTGCCCGCAGCCTTCGGCGGGCCGGGCATGACCCGTGGCCCGGTTACCGGCCGGTGAACCGTGGGGGGCGGCGTTCACCGAACGCGGTCATCGCCTCGGTGAGATCGTGGGACGGTAGGAACGCGGCGTTCCACGTCGCCACATAGCGCAGTCCGGCCTCGGTCCGAGCCGCGCGGGTGGCGTCCAGGACGTCCTTGACGCCCTGGACGACCAGCGGTGGGTTGGCCGCGACCTCGTCGGCGAAGGTGTGGGCGGCGGCGAGCACGGCGGCGGGGTCGGGCAGCACGTCGTTGACGAGGCCGATCCGCTCGGCGCGGGCCGCGTCGATGTCCTTGCCTGTCAGGGCGAGTTCCCGAAGGTGGCCGTCACCGATGATCGCGGGAAGGCGTTGCAGGCTGCCCATGTCGGCGACCATGGCGACCCGCACCTCCCGGACGCTGAACATCGCGTCCACGCTCGCGTACCGGACGTCGCACGCGGCCAGCAGGTCGACCCCACCACCGACGCACCAGCCGCTGACCGCGGCGACAACCGCCTTGCGGCTGCGCGCGACCGCGTCCAGCGCGCCCTGCATGGCACGGATCCTGTGCATGAAGTGGGTGCGGGCCCGGGCGAGGCCGATGTCCCCGGCGTCCGTGAAGCCGATCTCCTCGAACATCGTCCGCAGGTCCAGTCCGAAGCAGAAGTTGTCGCCGGAACCGGTGACAACCACGGCCCGAACGCTGTCGTCGGTGTCCAGCGCGGTGAACGTTCGCGGGACCTCGCGCCAGAAGTCCGGCCCCATGGCGTTGCCCTTACCCGGGCCGACCAGCGTGACCTGGACGACCGGGCCCCGGCGCTCGACGCGTAGCGCCACCAGCGGCTGCGCCGGCGGCTCGGCGAACACGTACGACTCCAGATTCATTGGATATCGCGAACCGTCGGGGTGGCCGTGCTGCCGGCACCGCTGGAGGCGTTCGGCTGCCGATCATCCGTCGTCATGGGATCCCCTCTGCGTTTCTGCGCGGCACTGGAGCGTGTCCGCGCGGCACTGAGGTATTTCGAACGGCACCGAACTCCGGTGGTGCCCGGTGGGCGCGGATTCAGATGTCTCGACGACCCATGCCGTGATGATCGCTTAATGATGAGTATATGGATGTCGTTTCGAACAGTGTGGCACGTGGGCTACCGCGCAGTAGCCGTGGCCACACAGGTGCCGGGGAAGCTCCACAAGCTCGCCGAGATGCTCCACCGCCGGCAGGATGACTGATTTGAGGGTGCTCATCGGCGTTCAGCGGTAGAGGACCGCGCTGGCGCTGCCCGACATACCCGGTACCTGGGCCAGGTAGTTCATGGAGGAACTTGACCGCAGCCCAAGGTCAAGGGTTGCCGCGACACAGTTGTTGTAGGAGTTGACGACGAGTTGGCCCTGTACGCGGATCGTCGAACCCGCCACGTCGGTGAGATAGAGGTCGGCCACACAGCCGAGTTCCGGATAGGACGCCCGTCCGACGTTCTGTCCGATATTGCCGTTGGCCAGCGAAAGCTTCACCGTGTAGTCCGGTGAGCCGGACTGGCTCACCGTCCCGGACCATGAGCCCGCGAAGCCGTTCGGCATGTCGTGGGTCGGTG
>NZ_CADDZT010000011.1:13464-15886 GCF_902812655.1 Candidatus Frankia meridionalis
GCAGCACGACCGCGGCCGCTCCGGCAATGATCGTGGTGCGAGCCCGTCCGTGCCTGCCTGGACGGTTCCGGTCGACGGTGTCACCAAGTCGCTGCGAACCGTCCGGTTGCGGGGCGAACGGCTGCGGACCGTCCGGTTGCGGGGCGAACGGCTGCGGATACGAGGACGGTGACATCGCCGCCGCGGGCAACTGCGCGCTGGCCAGAGCAGTCGGGGCCTCGTTCAGCTCCACGGGGCCGGGATCGTCCGGCTCCGGCATGGTGGCCGAATTCTTGATCGGTATCGGGCTTCCGGCCGGTACCGGGCTCTCGACCGGCAGTACGGCGTCGGGCGTGGCGGCGACGCTCGCCCGCCTTGGTGTCACGACAGTGACGTCCCCGCGCAGCAGCGTGGTCGCGTCCCCGTCCGGTTCGAACCCGGACATCGCGAGCAGGGTCAGCTCCCGCTCGGCCGCGCTCGCCGTGGGACGGTCCGCCGGTGCCTTCGCGAGCATCCGGGCGATGACATCCCACAACCCGGGCGGCAGCCCCGCAATGGGCTGCGGCGCGTCCTCCATATGCGCGCGGAGCAACCCGACCGGATGTGGTGCGGAAAACGGCGGTTCACCGGTGAGTAGTTCATACAGCATGATTCCCGCGCTGTAGACGTCGGCGGGAGGTTGTGCGTGCTCGCGGTGGGCGAGTTCCGGGGCCATGTACAAGGGCGTCCCGATCATGCCGGTGAGTCGGGTCAGGGACGGGCCGTGGGCCAGCCTGGCCACACCGAAGTCGGTGAGGCGGGCTTGTGGGTCGTCCGGGTCGGTGACATCGACGAGCACGTTTGCGGGTTTGAGGTCACGGTGAACGACGCCGGCTGCGTGTACGACGGTCAGTGCACGCAGCACATGGCAGACCAGCCCGACCGCCGGCGCTGTCGCCAGCATTCCTCGTTCTCGCAGATACACCCGCAGGTCCACGCCGTTGACGAGGTCCATGACGATCGCGAGGGTGTCTCCTTCGACGACGAGATCGCGGACGGTGACGAGATGCGGATCGTCGAAGCCGAGCAGCACAGACCGTTCCTGCACGAATCTGGCGACCACTTCAGGGTCGTCGGCGAGTTCACCGCGCAGC
This sequence comes from Candidatus Frankia meridionalis, assembly GCF_902812655.1. Classification (GTDB taxonomy): domain Bacteria; phylum Actinomycetota; class Actinomycetes; order Frankiales; family Frankiaceae; genus Protofrankia; species Protofrankia meridionalis. Next base: position 14,577 of record NZ_CADDZT010000011.1, read on the forward strand.
ACCTTCACGGCTACCGGACGGTCGCCGTCCACGGTCGACCCACGCCAGACCTGGCCGAACGCACCCCGTCCGATCGGTTCGTGCAGCACATAGCCGGAACCCAGTTTCCGCACAGCATGAGTCCTTTCCCCCGGAGAAACTTCAGCTATTTCATCATCTCGGGGGGCCCGTGATGGAGGGTTCGATTCTTGGACGCCGCAAGAACCTGGCATGTGCGGTCCGGCCGGGGGAGTGGCCGCGACTGGCCTGTCGGTCCTCAACGTGGCCTCGCAAGGTAACCCGATCGACGCCTACCGGGCCAACGGTGCCGGTTACGTCGCAGACCTGGCCGAGACCGGCTTCAACGCGAGCTTCACGGCCATGATGGTCTGCCCGAATCCAGTGACCGTGGGTGCGACGGTGGTGACCGGTGCCGCCTGGGTCGGTGCCGAGGTCTACGACCACTGGGACGACATCACCGGAGTCGTGTCGCATGCTCCGGATCTTGCTGGGAAGGCCGTTGACGCGGGTGCGACGGCCGTGGCCCACGGCGCACGCACGGTCGGCTCCTGGCTCAACCCCTTTGACTGACAGCAGCCAGGATGTGCCGGCGACGGTGGCGACGCGAGTCCGGATCATATTGTGGTGGCCGGAGAACCGACAGAAGAAGGAGATCACGGCCCTGGTTGGTGTTTCGCGGCCGACAGTGAGTCTGTAGCTGGGCGGGGTCATGAACCGTAACAACCCACCGCTATCGCAAGTTCAACCTCAGTACTGGGAGCTACTCCGCCGGACTGTCGGTGGTGGGCTCGTCCGGCTGATCCGTTTCGTCCTGCTCGTCCTCGGCGAGAATGCGGTAAAGCGCCCGTCTGGTCTCCGTAAGGATCTTCTGTGCGGCTCTGACCTGGGCGTCACTGCCCGCATGGGCGACCTGCATAACGGCTGCGCCCACCCCGAAGGCCAACGACCGCAGATCGGTGAGGCCGTCGTCGGCGGCAGCCGCCGCGGTCTCCCACGGCTTGGGCTCGCCCGCGCGGGCGTCGGTGTACGCGCGTCCGGCATCGGTCAGGTGGAACACCCGCTTGCCGCCGCTCTCCTCGGCGTGGACGAGCCCCTCATCCGCGAGCAACTGCAGGACCGGGTAGACCGAACCGGGACTCGGTCGCCACGCGCCACCGCTGCGTTCGGCAAGTTCACTGATCATCTGGTAGCCGTGCATCGGGGCCTCGGCGAGCAGAGCGAGGATCGCCGTACGGACGTCACCCCGCCTGACCTTCGCGCCGCGTCCACGACCGCGACCGCCTGGGAAACCTGGGCCACCCGGACCGAAA
>NZ_CADDZT010000011.1:15911-17266 GCF_902812655.1 Candidatus Frankia meridionalis
CGGGACCGCGCCTGGGCCACCGTGCCGCCGCCGGCCGCGACCTTCGGTTGCCGTCATCCGGATGTGCTCGAACCGGTCCTCGCCGTGCCTGCCGCGTCCCCACGACCATGGCCCGGAGGCCCATGATCCGGAAAATGCCTGTGCGTTCATCTTGATCGATCCTTTCGTCGTATCGCGTACGCTCACGATATATCGCGATGCGCCGCACCACAACATGTCGACGCGTAGATCTTGCGGGCGCGGTGGGACGGTCGGGTATCCGTTGGCACCGGCTCACGGCTCCACGACCCGGGCGAGCTGGGCCTGGGTGAGCCGGGCCTGGGTGAGCCGGGCCGAGATGTGCTGGATGTGTGTTGTTCCCGGGCCGGGCCGGGCGGTGTTCCGCGGGGCGCGCTGACCGACAGGTCCCCCGGTCAGAAATAGCGTTTCGGATTCGCTCGGCGAGCATCCGAGCGCGGCGACACGGATGCCGGGGGAGCCTCCAGGTCCGCAGGAATCCACGAGCCGCTATATTCGTCTTACTTCGTGGCGCGGAGTGACCGAAACGCCGATGGGTCGGTCGACTTGTACGCGTCACGTTCCTGGTGACCGAGTGGGGGGCTCTGCCGTGCCTGAGGACAATCCCGTTCCTGTTCCTGACGGGACGGCCGCCCGGCTCGAGTTGATCGGCGTTCTGATGATCCGCCGCAGGCGTCCCGTCCAGGCATCACCGATTGTCTGTCTGACCCGTGAGGATTCTGCCGCAAGCCCGTTGCCCGATCTCCTGGACCGCCTGCTCGCGCCTGCTCCGGCCAGGGCACCGCACGTACTGGTGGACGCGTCGGTCGACTACACCGATCCGGAGAGGCCGACCCGACTGCCGCTACTCCACGAGTTGTGCGCGAAGCTTTCCAACTCGTCTTTCGGTGTCGGACACCTGCGTTTTCACCACTATCTGCTCGCGGAATGGTTGACCACGCAGGACCTGGGAAACACCGACCCGCGCAAGCAGCTGGTAACGCGGCTTAGGGCACGCGCTGACGACGGTGTCGTCGTACCGCTTTTCGACGCCGCGGCCGGCATCGCGCCGGATCCTTTCACAAGGTCGGTCTTTACTCTCTGTTCCGCGCTCTGGCCGGTCGCGCGGTTCTGGTTGTGGGTCGGCGGGCGCCTGCCGGGTCTGGGTAGTCAGACCCGCTGGTTCACCCGCCAGCATTATCTGCGGCCCCACGACCGCAACGATTTTCTGGGCTTTGCCGTGCGCCTTGCCGCACACCCGGACCCCGATGTCATCGACAAGCTGCTCGTGCACGCCTTTCTGGAGGATCTGCGCAGGGCATACCGGCGCCGGCCGTGGCGGCCCCGTGCCTGGCGCC
>NZ_CADDZT010000011.1:17830-21935 GCF_902812655.1 Candidatus Frankia meridionalis
GGCGCCAGGCTGCTGCGACTCATCAATGCTGTCCGTGCCGAGACCGGTATGCGCGATCCCCTGGTGGTGGTGGCCAGCTGCGAGACCACCGATTCTCCCGGCACGGGTGTGGGGCTGAACGCCGTGGCCGAGCCGGTCGGTGCGCCGCGCAATCGGGTGCCACCGTCGTTCAGACCGCCGCGCGGTCCTGTGCTGGCGCGTTCCGGGGTTCTGCTGTCGTTGGTCGTGATTCTCGCCGTTGCCGCATCGGTGGCGTGGGTGAACCCGTTCGGCAGGAACCCGACCGGGGAGTGCCCGCGGTCGGTACCCGGCGGCGGGGTGTCCACCGAAATGATCAATGGTGAGTGTGTCGGATACAGCGACAGCGCGAGCCGGACGTTCGGGCAGGATGCCAGGCTCCTGCGTGACCAGCGGGCGATTTTCGCGCAGAACCGGTGCGCGGAGTGGCTTGCCGGGTCCGACGGGCGTCCGTTTGTCACCCTGGTCTACTTCGCGGGTCTGACCACACCGGCGGACGGCGGCGACTGGAGTGAGGCACAGAGCGAGGAGCTCGAAGGGATCCTGCTCCAGCAGGTGAACCATAACGGCCAGCCCAGGCTGAATGGAACGTGCGCCCCGTCCTCGATGACCACGGAACCGCGTCTGAGAGTTATTGTTGCCAATGGTGGCGCAAAAATGAAGGAGGCCGATCGGGTCGTCGACAACCAACTGGTTCGACTCTTCCACGAAGATAAGAGCGCACTCGCTGTTATCGGGCTGGACCGCAGCATCGTCGAGACTGAGAAGGCCATCGCGAAACTGGGTAACATCGGTGTGCCTGTGATAGGGACGACGCTGTCGGGTGACGGCCTTGAGAATTATTCGCCACTGTACTTCCAGATGGTTCCACCGAACCGGGTCGAGGCCCACCTTGTCGCCGCCTACGCCCGGTATCGGAATGTGCGGAGGATAAGGGTCTACCATCCGAGCGACTCGCAGGACGCGTATGTGTCGACGCTCGTGACCGATCTGAATACCGAGTTGTCGAACGTCGGTATCGCTTTTATCGACCGGCCCTGGACCGGGGATTTCGTCGCGGATCAGGACGGTCTCACCGCGTGTGGCGGTGGAAAATCCGGGGATCGGCAGCCCGGAGATCTGATCTTGTATTCGGGTCGCCATGAGGATTTCGGAAAGTTCCTGAACTTCATGTTCGGCCAGTGCCCGGACCGGACGAACACCACGCCGGTGGTGGGCGTCGACTCGGTATCGAGATTCATATCGTTCAGCGAACAGTCCGCTGACGCTCCGATACCCGCGAACGTGACCGTCGACTACGTCTCCAAGGGCAGCCCGGTCGTCCTCGCGGGCCAGGGGTGCTTCCAGGGAAAGTATACTGGCGGTCAGGATTTCGGCGGGGCGATAGTCCAGACCTTCTGCGCGGACCTCACCAAGTTGTACGGACAGCTCGGGCAACTGTCCGGAATGCGGTGGCCGGGCGAGCGGGTCGGCCTGGACTACGACACGGTCGGGCTTCTTCTGAAGGCCGCTTCATCCGGTGGCTACCAGGATCTTAAAGTCCCCTTCATACCGAATCCGAGCGCCGTCGCGGCGAAAATCCGGGAGATTGATTACGAAGGTGTCACCGGTCGGGTGAGTTTTCGGGTATCCCGGATAGCCGAGGGCAAAAAATTGACAGTACTGCGTGTCGACAACATCCGAAATTCGACCGACACGCCGAAGTGCGTGTACCTTGTCGAGCACGACGAGCGTCACGTCCCCAAGGACTACGCGGGTGACGACTGTCTGTGGAACAGAAAATAAATCAACAGAAGGTGGACCAACGGCGGCACGATAATTATTCGTTCGGTATGAGAGTGGCGTGTTTGTTCACTCAAATTGTCTCGGGCATCGGGCCGGCGTCGGCGAGTCCACCACCGACGCCGGCCGTCCCGGAACACCGCCGGGGCCGCTCAAGTGTTCAGCTTCTCCTTCACGAGGTGGTTCCAGGTGACGGGCCCGACGATCCCGTCGACGGTGATCCCGACGCCCTGCTGGAACGCCCGGACCCAGTTGTCGGTCCGCGAACCGAAGATCCCGTCCACGGGGAAGGGGTGGGCGGCGTCCCCGGTGCGGAAGTTCGCCTGGTCCTGGACGGCTCGTACCGCATCGCCCTTTTCGCTCCTGTCCCCGTGGCGGACGGTGATGATGAGCGCCGGCCAGGTCTGGTCGCCCACGGTCCCGTCGACCGTGAGGGACTGGGCGGACTGGGCGGACTGGGCGGACTGGAAGGCGCGGACCGCGGCCTCGGTCCGTGGTCCGAAGAAGCCGTCGATGCCCACGGTGTATCCGTGCGCACGTAGTAGGTACTGGACGGTCTGTACCGGCTCGTTGCTGCTGCCGCTTTTCTGCAGGGGCCAGGTGAGCGCCATGGTTGGCCTCCTTCGATGGGTGAGTCTGCACGGCGACCGGCGGTGGCCACCCGCAAACACTATGAGCGATGATTCTATTTCTGTCAGCTATGTTTTCGGTGAGCGTCGTGACCGGACCGAGCGTCGTGACCGGACATGGCCAGGTCAGGCTGCCGGCTCTCGATTGATCTTTTCCGGGTCCGTCCATGGGCGCTGGGGCGGCAGCCTGCGGTGCAGCAGCGGTCCGGTCCGCAGCGACAGGTAGGCCAGCGCCGAGACCGGGATCGGAAGCCAGAAGTTCGCGAGCCGCCAGGTCACCACCCCGAGCAGCGCGACGGCCCGGGTCGTGCTGAACCCGACGAGTGTCGGGACCAGTACCCCCTCGATGATCCCGAGCCCGCCGGGGGTGATCGGAATGGCGGCGAGGACGTTGGCGATCCCGTAGGCGACCAGCAGGCCGTCCAGGGCCATGGCGTGGCCGTAGGCATGGAGGAACACCCACAGCGACGCGGCATCGAGCAACCAGTTCGCGGCAGCCCACAGCGTTGCCCTGACAAGCAGTGGCCGGTCCGCGCCGAGGACCCGGAGGCGATCGGCAAGGGTGCGCACGAGTCGTTCGGCACTGTCTGGTGGCACCGCCGGGATGCGGCGGGCGATGGCGCGGACGATGTGAACGGTCCGCTCGCTGCCGCGGGTGAGTAGTACCACCCCGACGAACACGGCGGCGATCAGCAGGGTTCCGGCCGCAGCCGCGACTCCGTAGATCGGATTGCCACCGCGGGTCGGAATGGAGATCAGCAGACCGATCCACAGCAGCACGTTCAGGACGACAGCCGATCCGGCGCCCTGGATCGCGGCGGCGGACACCGCCTCGGACGCGCTGATCCCCGCACCGCGCTGCAACCGGTAGCGCAGCGCGCTCGCGGTAGCCGCACCGCCGGGGAGCATGTGGCTGACACCCAGTGACGTCAGGTCGATACGCGTCAGCGCCCACAGCGACGGCCTACCCTCGCGGGAGAGCACGCTGCGGGTCAGCATCGAGTACGCCAGAAGGGACGCGGCCTCCAGCAGCAGCCCGACAACGAGGTAGGCCGGTTCCACTCCGGACAGCGTTTCGAACGCCTTGCGTGCACCCGCGAGTTGTGGGAACACCGCATACTCGATGACAAGCAGCAGCACTATCAGTGTGGCTCCGTGGCGCAGCCATCTTGGTACCCGCACCGGCATCACGCACCCATGCTCCCGGATGCCGTCACTGTCACGCGCGGAAAGCTACAGAAGACCGACCCGAGGGCCCTGTGGCCGGTCCACCTTGCGGACATGGGCCGGCGGTGGCTTGACCAAGAGAAAGCGCCGTATTTTCAACAGAAACCATGGATGATCCGCCGCTCGACGTGATGAGCTGCGGAAACCGGGGCCTCCGGAGCTCTGGCGGCATAGGGGGCCCGTCACCCGGGCGGGCTCCGCAGCCACCGGATATCACTGCCGAATATCAGGAGGATGTGTGACAACCGAGGCCCGTACCCAGCCGGTCGATGCGGTCCACGTCGATACGGTGACCGCGATACGTGACCGTATCGGCCGTATCGGTGTGTGGACGATGGCGTTGGGTAGCAGACCGGCAGCCATCGAGCGAGAAGCGGTCGCCACGATCGAGAACCTCGGCTTCGGGGCTCTCTGGTTCGGTGAGGCGCAGAACAAGGAGGCCTTCGCCC
>NZ_CADDZT010000011.1:22180-25584 GCF_902812655.1 Candidatus Frankia meridionalis
GCGCCCGCGCCGTGGCGCGCCGCTTCGTGGTTCCCTACCTGACACTGCCGAACTACGTGAACAACCTGCGCGACTTCGGATTCGGTGACGACGACTTCGCCGGGGGAGGCAGCGACCGGCTGGCTGACGCGATCGTGGCCTGGGGGGACGTCGATGCCATCCAGGCCCGAGTCCGTGAGCATCTCGACGCCGGTGCCGACCACGTCTGCATCCAGCCGCTGCCCACCGCCGGCGGCGACCGTCTCGGGCTCGACCAGCTCGCCGAGCTCGCGCCCGCGCTCGTGCGCGACCTCGCCGACCCGCACACCGTGTCGCGTCCGTAAGCGCCGTGGACGATGATGCGGAAGGGGAGGGGAAACGCGATGTCCCAGACGACCGGTCCGCGGACGGTACGGCAACCGGATACGCAACCGGACGACGACGGCTACCGGGTACGGGTGGAGCCGTGCCCGCGACGCGTACGGGTGACCTTCGGCGGTGTCACGGTCGCCGACTCCAGCCGTGTGCTCTACCTGTTCGAGACCGGCCTGCCGACCCGCTACTACCTGCCCCGGTCGGACGTGCGCATGGACCTGCTGACACCGAGCCCGACCACGTCGCGCTGCCCGTACAAGGGGGTCGCCCGGTACTGGTCGGTGACGGTGGACGGTAGACCGGTCGATATCGCGTGGAGCTACCCGACCCCGATCCCGGAATGCCTGAAGATCGAGGCTCTGATCTGCTTCTTCGACGAACGGGTCGACGCGATGGTTGTGGACGGGGTGACGCAGCCACGTCCGACCACCGCGTGGTCCTGATGGTCCTGGTCCGACAGTGAATATGCCGATCAAGCGCCACCCGGCCGTGGACCGTATACTTCCTGGAGGTGAACTATCAACTAGATCTTCTCGGGGTGATCGTATCGTGACTTCGGTCTGGCATGACCCCAGGCGTGAGGAGGCCTCCAGGGCGCTCGTAACCGTCCATGGGGGCGTTCGTGCGGCCGACGTCGAAACCGGGACCCTGGACTTCAAGGAAGATCAGTCCCGGCGTGTGGTGGGCGGCTTGCTGACGGCCGGCGCCACCCGACACGAACCGACCGCTCGTGATCTTGCTGAAGCTGCCTGCTGTTTCGCGAACGCCCACGGTGGAGTTGTGATCGTCGGTGTCGACGACAGGGCGGGTGGTCCGGCCGCGTTCGTCGGCACCAGTCTGGATCCTGAATGGTTGCGGCACCGCATCTGGGAGCTCACCGATCCGCACCTTGCCGTCGATATCGAAACAATCTTCTCGGATGGCGGGGAACGCCTGTTGGTCATCGTCGTCAGCTCGGGTCTCACGGCACACAAGGTGTCCGGCGGCCGGTATAAACACCGGGTTGGCGCACACTGCGTGGAGATGCTCGGGGTGGATCATGCGGCGCTGGTCAGTCGTTACATCGACTGGTCGGCCGAGCCGACCACGATGCGGTTCGCAGATGTCGATTTCGCGGCCCTTCTGGTGGCCCGGCAGGTGTTGCGGGCCACCGAGGAACCGGGTCGGGTCGCCCTGGCATCCCGGTCGGATGAGGATCTGTTGCGTGCTCTCGGTGTCCTTGACCCGATTACCGGCACATTGACCCGTGCCGGTGCGTTGCTGTTCACGGTGACGGACAGGGGCCGATCGCATCTCGACTACATCCGACGGGTCCGGCCGGGGGCTGATGCCCAGGTCCGCGTGGATGAACCAGGCCGTTCTCTCCTGGTGGAGTTCAACGAAGTCGAAATTTCCATCAGGCTGGCGAACCAGCGTGTTCACGCGGTACGGCTGGGGGCGCGTGGCATCGGCGAGGCGATTCCCCGTCCGGCGGCACGGGAGGCGCTTGTCAACGCAATCATGCACCGGGACTGGACCCGGCCGGAACCGATCACCATTGAACACCTGGGCGACCAGCTTGTGGTCACATCCCCGGGGCGTTTCCCGCACGGTGTCGACACGTCAAATGTCCTGACCACGACTTCCCGGCCGACGAACCCACACCTTGCGAACGTCATGCGGAGTCTGCGGCTCGCCGAACGTGAAGCGATCGGTGTGGACCGCATGTACCGGGAAATGATTCTGCTCGGGCACCGACCTCCGGTGATCACGCAGACCGTCGACGCTGTCCGTTGTGTACTCATAGGTGGTAGTCCGGTGGAGCCGGTCACCGACCTGACCTCACTGCTGAGTGACGACGCCCGCGCTGACGTGGACATCGTACTGATCATTTATTGGCTGTCGGATCATCCTCGGGTGGATGCGGGAACTCTTGCCCCGCTATTGCAGAAGACGCCTGAGGAAGCGTCCGAGGCGCTGACGCGTGCCCGACACGAAAGTATCGACGGTAATTCTGTGCTGATTACCCCGGTTAAGGTGGGTGGCGGAGGCTTCCGTCTCGGTAACCGTGCGCGTGAGCTGCTCGCCGCGCGTCTGCCCTATTTCGATGTCCTCCCGAAGGAGGTCAAGCCATTCGTGGTCGAACTGGTCGTCGAACAGGGTTCGGTGCGGGCCGGTGATCTCATCGACTGCTTCGGTCTCCGGTCGATACAGGCGTCGAGGGTGCTCAGTGAGCTGCGCGACGACGGACTGCTCGCCGTCGGATCGGTGAAAACCGTCGGCCAGGGAGTGTTCTACATCGCCGGTCCGCGGTTTCCCGGCACTCCCGTGCCACCCCCGGTCGCCGATGATCCTCGTTCCTGACGGCCGGCGGGCACACTGGCGGGATGGATGTCACATGGTGGGGGCACAGCACTGTGCTGATCGAGGACTCCGGCATCCGGCTGCTGACCGACCCCGTTCTCGGGATGCGGGTCGCGCACCTGCGCCGACGGGCCGGCATGCGCCCGGCGAGGGATGCGGCCCAGGTCGATGCGGCGGTCGTCTCGCATCTGCACGCCGACCACCTCGACATCCCGTCGTTGCGACTGTTGCCGCCGACCGCACCGCTGCTTGTCCCGCGTGGAGCCGCCGCCCTGCTGCGCGGCCGGCACCCGGAGCTCGCCGAACGCTGCGTAGAGATGGTGCCGGGCGACCGCATCCGGGTTCCAGCCGGGGACAGCGGGATCGGCGGTGGGGCCGGCGGTGGGGCCGGAGGTCTTGACGTGCTGGCCGTTTCCGCGCGGCATGACGGATCCCGTGGACCCTGGTCACGCCACCGAGGCCCGGCGCTCGGTTTCGTGATCACTGGTACCCGCACGGCATGGTTCGCCGGGGACACCGCCTTGTACGACGCCATGGCCGACCTCGCCCCGCTCGGCATCGATCTGGCGCTGGTCCCGGTCGGCGGCTGGGGACCGAACCTCGGCCCCGGCCATCTCGACCCGGCCGGGGCGGTCGAGGCGGCGCGGCGAACGTTGCCGACCGGGACCGGGCCGACCCGTACTGCGTCGACCGGGACCGGGCCGACC
>NZ_CADDZT010000011.1:25670-27226 GCF_902812655.1 Candidatus Frankia meridionalis
CGGCCGTGGCCGTGCCCATCCACTACGGGACCTTCTGGCCGATCGGTTTCGACCGTGTCCGACCTGACCGATTCCACGAACCGGGACGTGAGTTCGCCCGTCTTGCGGACGAGGCCAACCTCGCGGTTCGGGTGCAGGTGCTTGCCCACGGACAGTCCCTGGCCGTGCCGGACGCGGGCGGCCCGTCCTCCGACGACGGCCGGGGTACTGCCATCCCGACCACTGCCGCGGATCAGCGGTAAACGGAACATCACCGCCGGGCGGATGCGCCTTCTTCAACAGTGTCGGTGTCGGTGTCGGCGCGGCCGGTGGTCTCACGGTCGCCGGCAATGCGGGCCGTGGGCAGGGGGTCACGCCGCAGCCCGAGATGTTCCAGCCAGCGGACGAGCTGGTGATGGATCTCGGCCGGGCTCTCGATCGAGCTGACAGGGGCCGGCCAGGCGGCGGGGTGCAGGAGCACCGCGCGGGTCTGGTCCCCGCCGATCCCGCCGTGGCTGCCGACCAGTTCCTCGAACGCGGCGACCTCGCGGGTGCCCGGGTCCAGCCGGCTCACCACGACGATGTCGCCCACATGGTTCATCCGCTGGTGGCGGAGCAGGTCCGCGGCGGCCCGCGAGCCGTAGCCGAGCAGCGGGTTGTCACCCTCGACCATGCCGGTTTCTAGGAACATCCGCCCCTGGGCGCCGAACGCGACTGGACCGTGGCCCGGGCAGCGCACCACCGCGAATCCGACACCGGGATGGTTGACCAGGCCTTGGACGAGCGCCGGGTGCAGGAACGCCATCTGTTCGAGATCGGCGCGTCCCGCCACCTGCGGCAGGTAGATCATGGCAAGGTTTCCGGACGCGACGACGACGAGGTCCGGTCGTTGTGGGTCGAGGACGACCTCAAGGCGGGACGGGCCGAACACCACCTGCCCGTCGTCGGCGCGGCGCCGCAGTATGCGCCGGCCCGGTCCGGTGCCGGTACCGCCGCCGGTGACCTCGGTGAGCAGGGTGTTCACCGGGCCCCAGTCCTCGGCTGTGCCGGTCGAGGTTGGTGCGGCGGTTGGGACGGCGGTTGGCGCGGTGCCGGTCGTGGCTGTCGTGGCTGTCGTGGCTGTCGTGGCTGTCGTGGCGGCGTCGGGTATCAGCAGGGCACGGACGGTGTCCTCGAAGGACCGCCCGTAGCGTTGGCGGAACGTCGCACCCTGGCTCTGCCCGTGATCGGACAGGACGACCAGCTCGTACGGGCGTTCGACGCTGGCGGCCACCCGTTCCAGCATCGCGAGCACCCGGTCGACACCCTCCAGGGTCTGCAGGGACTCCCGACGGTTCGGCCCGGCATGGTGGGCGACCTCGTCATAGTCCACGAAGTCGCAGAACACCACGGGTGTCCCGCGTGCCATCTGTTCCGCGATGAGGGTGACGTTGAGATCCCGCAGCAGGACGTTGGTCAGCCCGCGCAGCGCGATGTAGGAGCCGCCACGGCGAACGCGGGGAAAGATCTTGTCGCGGCGCTGTTTTCGGGCCTGGTGAACCTCTTTGATCATTTCGCCGATGGTGAGGACCAGGGAT
>NZ_CADDZT010000011.1:27471-30312 GCF_902812655.1 Candidatus Frankia meridionalis
CGGGCGAATCCCTGCGGGCTGGCCGCGAACGATGCATACCCGCGGGCCCGGCGGCCGGGCAGCCCGGCCTGGCTGACGGTGAGCAGGCTGTGCGGCGCGTCCCCGGAGAAGACGTTGCTGATGCTGACCCCGCCGTCGGCGAGCAGGCCGCGTCCGTCGCTGAACCGCCGTTCGACCTCGCCGGCGTCCCGTGGGCGGTTGGTCACGATGAGACGGCCGGTGTCCTTCTCGTACCAGCGGAACGCGGGGATGTGGCCGGACACGCCGTGCAGGATGCCGGCCTGGCTGGTGGGGGTCGTCGACGGCATGCCGGTGTGCCACTCGACGAAGCGGTGTGAGCCCGAGCGGACCCACCGGCTCAGCGTGGGCAGGTTCCCGGCGGTGACCGCCCACCGCAGTAGCGGCGCGGACAGTCCGTCGATCTGCACGATGACGACACCGGGTCCGTCGAACGGGCTGCCGCCGCCGCTGCTGTAGCGGGCGACCTGCCGCATGACCTCGCCGATGAACGTCTCGTCGCTGCCTGCGTCGGCGAGCCAGCCGACAACCGCGGCGATCACCGCGGTGGCCCACGCGACCCCGATGGCCGCGCCGAACCCGCGCAAGCTCACGTCCGGTTCGATGCGCAGCGCCACGTAGATGACGAGGGCCTGCGCGAACAGGCCGATGAACAGGACGGCGACGCCGCCGAGGGCAACCGCCAGGGCGACGAGAACCGGCCGCAGCGCAGCGCCGACCAGCGCGAGGGTGACGACCACCCGCATCAGGGCGCCGAACCCATGGATATCGATGCCGGGCAGGAACTCCAGGGACAGCCCGAGCGCGAGCCCGCTTGCCACGGCGGACCGGGCAGCTCGCAGCAGTAGGGACGGTGTCGGTTTCATGCCGCGCAGCACCACGGCGCCGAGGCGGAGGCGTCCACGCAGGAGCCGGCCGACCGCGGCGAGCCGTCCCCGCTCGCGTCCGGACAGGTCGGGTGGCACCTGCATCCCGGGGTCGGTGCCATCGGCACCGGTGTGACCTGCAACCATGACCAGCGCAGACTAACCAACCGGTCTGGTGCCGCATGATCGTCGATGCCCGTCGGCGGTGTGTCGGGCGATCACGCTGGAGCGCCGTGGCCTCATCGCTTGGACGCCCGACCCGGCTGGCCGGCGCGCGTTGTCCGCGGTGCCGACAATCGAAGGTGAGCAACTGCTTGCCTCTTGTGACCGGAATGCCGCCGAGATCGCGGCGACGATGTTGCACGCTACGCGGCGACGAGATCGAGAGGTTGGGTGGGTCGCTCCAGCGGCCTTGACCGCGAGCTTGTCGAAGCCGGGCGCCCCAGGTCGTTTCGCGTGAATGTCACGGAAGAGAAGGTTTTCTGCAGGTTTCGGGTTCGCTCGTCCGGCGTCTTTCGGCCATCGCGGACCGTTCGATCACGCACCATGGAAGATATGGCCGGCGCTCGTTGCCGTGAAGCGAGGTGATCAGGTCGGGGAAGTAGTGCAGCCGGACGACCGGGAGGACGCGATGAGTGACGCTCGCGTCCAGTCGGGTCGGCGCGGCCCCGTCCCGAACGCCGGCGCACCTCGTGCGGGCACCGGCCTGCCGGCGAGCACCACGACCGTCCAGGCCGAGCGGCCACGCCGCAGGGGGGACTGGCTGCTGCGGATAGCGGTTGTCGCGGTCGCGGCGCTGTGCTGGCCGGTGATGGTCGCCCTGCTCACCGTCTACAGCACCGTGCAGCAGCCCGGCTACTACCAGCAGGTGCTGTCCGACGCCAACGTGTACGAGCGCTTCTACAGCGAGGTACTGCCCGACCCGCAGATCGTCGAAGTCTCCGACCAGCTCTTCGCCGGCCTACCCGTCGATCAGTCGGTGCTGACCGCGAACCTGCGGGTGGTCATCCCTCCGTCGTCACTCAAAGGGGTGGCGGCGAGCCTGGCGGATCGGACCGCGGCCTACCTGAGCGGCAGCGGCGACACTCTCTACCTGCGCATCGACCTGCGGCCGGTGCTGGCCAACGTCTCCCAGCTCGCCAGTACCTACCTCGCCGGTGAGGTGGCCGGTGCGACCACTTACCCGGTGGACGACGTCAGCCGGTTCACCGTCGGACTCCTCGACGCGCTCGAGCAGCTGTCGAAGGGACACCCGCCGACATCCGTGCCGTCGATCGGCGCGGTGCGGCTCTCGCCCGTTCAGGCCGACCAGGTCGCCGACGTCGTTCTCGACCGGGCACATGGGCTGGACGGGCCCGAGCGTCGCGCCGTGCACCAGCAACTGGTGACGCTCATGCGCGCCGGCGATCTCTCCTCGGCGCTGGCCGTCGCGGGTCCGCTGGTCTTCGAGGGTGACGAGACTTCCATCGCGGACCTACGGCGTCGGGTCGGCGGTGGTACGGCCATCGATCTGGGGCCGGCCCTGCGGGGGCTTCCCGACTCCCCGGGTACGTCCGCGGTACACGCCGTCCATGAATTCGGCTCGTCGGGTGTGCTGCTCGCCGCGGGCGGGCTGTCGGGTCTGATGCTCGCGGCGCTCGCCACCGGATTCGTCGTCATCCGCCGGCGTGGAGGGTCTGGGCCGCGGCTGGTCGTGGCGGGGCTTGCCGCGGCCGGCCTTTCGGCCCTCGCGGTCGGGGGAATGGTCGCGAGCCTGATCGGCGACCCGCTCGAGGCCCTGACCGGCCCCTCGTCGTCGTTGCCGGTGAGCGTGCGCGCGATGCTTCACGACATCTCCCGCGGGCTGGTCGGCCGGGTCGAGGACAACTGGCTCACGTTCGCGGTGATCCCACTGATCGCGGCTGCCGCCATCGTCGTGGTCACCTCGGTGGTGCGGATGCTCGTCCGGTCGACGGTC
>NZ_CADDZT010000011.1:30828-37371 GCF_902812655.1 Candidatus Frankia meridionalis
CGGCGGCGATCACCGCGCTGTTCTGGGCCGTCGTGCCCCTGCCGGTTACCCCGGCCGTCCGGTACTGCAACGGCTCGGACCAGCTCTGCGACCACAGGTACAACGACGTGGTGTACGCGGCCACGCACAACTCGATGGCGGCCAGCGACGCCCGGTTTCTCGGCGCGGCGCAGGACCCGGACATGATCGGCCAGCTGAACGCGGGTATCCGCGCGTTGCTGATAGACGTCCACCACTGGACGCAGCCGGAGGAGGTCGACGCGTTCCTGAACAACCTCCCGCCGGACCAGCGCGCCGTCTTCGAGCCGTTCACGCGCGGTGCTCGCTCGGCGCGTCCGGGGCTGTGGCTGTGCCACGACATCTGCCAGCTCGGCGCGTTGAACCTGGAGGTCGAGCTGACCCGGCTGCGCGCCTGGCTTGCCGCGAACCCCACCGAGGTGGTCACCCTGGTGATCCAGGACGGTGCTCCCGCGGCCGAGGTGATGGACGCCTTCAACCGGGCGGGTTTGGGTCGTTATGTGCTGACTCCGCCCAGGGATGTCGGCGGCGACTGGCCGACGCTCGGTTCAATGGTCGAGAGGAACCGGCGCCTGGTCGTCTTCGCGGAGAGCGCCGACGTCCCGGGTAGCTTCTACCGGCAGTTCTTCCGGTATGCCGGCGACACGTCCTTCGATGTGTCCTCGCCCGACGGCTTCACCTGCCTGCTCGGCCGCGGCGGGCGCAAACCGTCGATGATGCTGATCAACCACTGGATCACCCGGACGGCGAGCAGCCGGGCGGACGCGGCTGTGGTGAACCGGCGTGCATCCCTGCTCGACCAGGTCAGGGCGTGCCAGAGCGCGCAGGGACGGCTGCCGACGTTCGTGGCGGTGGACTTCGCCACTATCGGTGACCTCGTCCCGACCGTCGCCGAGCTGAACCGCCGCCCCGCCCGGTAGCGCTGTCTCCACCCGATGGTGGCGCGGGCGGGGGGGCCGCCAGGGTCTGGTCCTGTGTGTCGCTCTGCGTGGAGTTTGGCGGCCGGCCATCGGGAACCCTAGGATCAGAACAGGTACACAACTGCACATCGATGCCGCTCACGCCCGGGCGGGAGAGTCCACGGCACACCAGACCGTGGCGCCGAAGGAGCAAGATCTCCCCATAAACTCTCAGGCTGGAGAAACCGCCGGGTCAGGCAGCTCTGGAAAGTGGACGCCCTCGGCGTCCCGCCGACGGTGAAAGCCCGGAGTGCCGGCCCGTGGGCCGGTGACTACGGGTGAAACTCTCAGGCAGATGGACAGAGGGGGAGGTCCGTCGCGACCGGCGCGCATGCCGAGTTGCCCGACCTCTGGAGCGCTTCGACCGTGCACATGAACCCCGAACCGCCCGCGGACAGGACCGGCCGGACCAGCAGCGGTAACGGGACTTCCACGGTTGGCATGCAGCCTGCCACGCCCCGGCCGGTCCCGCCGTCGCCCGTCCCGCCGTCGCCCGTCCCGCCGTCGTCCGAAAGTCCCGCCGGGCCGGCGTCGACGGCGTCGACGGCGATGGTGACCGGTGAGCTGGCGACCTTCGTCGACCGGCACGTCGGCCCGGATGCCGGTCAGCGTCAGCGGATGCTCGACGGGCTTGGTTATGCCAGCCTGGACGCGCTTACCGGGGCCGCGGTTCCGGCTGCGATCCGTGACACCGCGCTCGACCTGCCGCCCGTGGTGAGCGAACCGGAGGTGCTCGCGGAACTGCGACGGCTGGGCAGCCGTAACCGTCCCGTGCCGTCGATGATCGGTCTGGGGTACCACCCGGCGGTGATGCCAGGGGTGATCCAACGCAACGTCCTGGAGAACCCGGCCTGGTACACCGCCTACACGCCGTATCAGCCGGAGATCTCCCAGGGACGGCTGGAAGCACTGCTCAACTTCCAGACCATGATCGCAGATCTGACCGGTCTGGCGGTGGCGGGGGCTTCGTTGCTGGACGAGTCGACCGCCGCTGCCGAGGCCATGCAGCTGGCACGTCGGGCGGCTCGGGGACGGGCGTCCACGTTCGTCGTCGATGCGGACACGCTGCCGCAGACGACAGCCGTGATCCGCACCCGTGCCGAGGCGCTCGGGATCGACGTGGTGGTCGCCGCGGACCTGTCGGCCGGTATCCCGGAGAACCTCGCGGACTCGGCGTTCGGTGTCCTGCTGGCCTATCCGGGCGCGGGCGGTGGTGTGCGGGACCTGCGAACCGTGATCGCGCAGGCCCACGAAAGTGGGATCATCGTCGCGGTCGCGGTCGATCCGCTGGCTCTCACGCTGCTGGTTTCGCCCGGTGAGCTCGGCGCCGACATCGCGGTCGGCAGCACCCAGCGGTTCGGTCTGAGCCTGGGCTTCGGCGGTCCGCACGCGGGTTTCATCGCTGTCCGGGACGGCCTGCAGCGGTCGCTGCCGGGACGGCTCGTCGGCGTTTCCGTGGACGCCGACGGCCACCGCGCCTACCGGCTGAGCCTGCAGACCCGTGAACAGCACATCCGACGGGAGAAGGCGACCAGCAACATCTGTACCGCGCAGGTGCTGCCGGCGGTGCTGGCGTCGATGTACGCGGTCTACCACGGTCCGGAGGGCCTCGCCGCGATCGCGGAGCGGGTGCACGACCACGCGGTCCGCCTCGCCGCCGGGCTGCGTGCCGGCGGCGTCGAAGTCGTCCATGACCACTTCTTCGACACGGTGCTCGCGCGGGTGCCGGGTGGTGCGGCCGAGGCGGTTGCGGCGGCGCTGGCGGGCGGGCTGAACCTGCGTCTGGTCGACGTCGACCATGTCGGTGTCTCCTGTAACGAGACGACACTGGACGCAGACCTGCACGCCGTGTGGGCGGCGTTCGGCGTCCGAGCGTTGCCGTTGCCGGGGGTGTTGACGCGAGCACGGGCGGATGCCACCGGAACAGGAACCGGTGCCGGTGTCGGTGGTACCGGCAGCGGCGGCGGCAGCAGCATCGGCATGATCGGTATGGGCTCGGCGATTCCGGCGGAGCTGTCGCGGACCAGCGGCTACCTCGACCATCCGGTGTTTCATGCGCACCGTTCCGAGACGGCGATGCTGCGCTATCTGCGCCGTCTTGCCGACAAGGACATCGCGCTGGACCGGGGCATGATCCCGCTTGGTTCCTGCACCATGAAGCTGAACGCGACCACCGAGATGGCGGCCGTGACCTGGCCGGACTTTTCGGAGATCCACCCGTTCGCGCCGCTCGACCAGGCCGCCGGCTATCTGGAGCTGATCCGTGACCTTGAGGCGTGGCTCGCAGCCATTACCGGGTACGCGGCCGTGTCGGTGCAGCCGAACGCGGGGAGCCAGGGCGAGCTTGCCGGGCTGCTGGCGATCCGCGCCTACCATCGTGATCATGTGCCGCCGGGGGCGCCGGACCGCGATGTCTGCCTGATCCCGTCGTCCGCGCACGGAACGAACGCGGCGAGCGCGGTGATGGCCGGGATGCAGGTCGTCGTGGTGACCTGTGACGCCGACGGAAACGTCGATCTCGCTGATCTGGCGGCGAAGGCCTCGGCGTATTCCGACCGGCTCGCCGTGCTCATGGTGACCTACCCGTCGACGCATGGTGTCTACGAGGAGGGCATCGGTAAGGCGTGTGACCTGGTGCATTCCTGCGGCGGCCTGGTCTACGTGGACGGCGCGAACCTGAACGCACTGGTGGGGCTCGCGCGGCCCGGGGCGTTCGGCGCGGACGTGAGCCACCTGAACCTGCACAAGACGTTCTGCATCCCGCACGGCGGCGGTGGCCCGGGGGTCGGTCCGGTCGCTGTGGTTGAGCGGCTCGTGCCCTACCTGCCCAACCACCCGCTGCGGCCGGAGGTGGGTCCGCCCACCGGGATCGGCCCGATCTCGGGGGCGCCGTGGGGGTCGGCGGGCATCCTGATGATTCCCTGGGCGTACATCCGGCTGATGGGTGCGGACGGCCTGCGCCAGGCCACGTCGGTGGCGGTCCTCAACGCCAACCACATTGCCCGCCGGCTCTCGTCCCACTACCCGGTTCTCTATACCGGTCGTGATGGACTCGTCGCGCACGAGTGCATCCTCGATCTGCGCCCGTTGACGAAGCGGACCGGGGTGACCGCGGAGGACGTGGCCAAGAGGCTTGTCGACTACGGTTTCCACGCGCCGACCATGTCGTTCCCGGTACCCGGGACGCTGATGGTCGAGCCGACCGAGAGCGAGGACCTCGGCGAGATCGACCGGTTCTGCGAGGCGATGATCTCGATCAGGCGGGAGGCGGACCTGGTGGGCAAGGGCGCCTGGCCGGTGCACGACAATCCGCTGCGCAACGCCCCGCACACGGCGGCCATGCTGCTGGTGGACGAGTGGACCCACCCGTATTCACGGTCCGCGGCGGCCTACCCCGTGCCCTCCCTGCGGGAGTCGAAGTACTGGCCACCGGTGGGTCGGATCGACGGCGCCTACGGTGACCGCAACCTGTTCTGCACCTGCCCGCCCGTCGAGGAGTACACCGAGTCCGGCGCGACCCCCGCACACGTGCACCCGGCCGACTCCGACGCCGCGTCGGCCAGGGCCGGCGCGCCCGGATAGGTCTGGCGTGCCCGGGTCAGATCCCGGGTGCGACCGCCAGCGCCGAGTCGAGGACGCGCTCCAACCTACCGGAGCGGACCTGGTCGATCATTGCGTGCAGCTGGTCGACGCTCATCTGCACCTGCTGGCCGAAGTCGTCCACCAGGACGACCCGGCGCTCGGCCGGGGCCTCGTGGTCGACGAAAAGCTGTGGGCAGCCGCAGCTGCATTTCCTGGAAAACGTCACCAGATGCTGTCGGGCCGCTCCGGAGATGTCTGCTGCCTGGCCGGTCGAAGTTCCGTCGGTCATGTCCTCACCCCGCCTGAGTGGTTGAACCGTCGAACGGATCACCCACCAGCGTAGGGAGTGACGAGGCGTCCCGAGCATGTTTCGCCGAAATAACGGCCACGATTCGACGACGCTCAGCCAGGCCCTGGGGGACGCCTGCGTTCGGTGTTTCGTGGCCCCGGGCGGACGGGAGTCAGGCCAGGCCGACGACGTCGATGAGGCGCCGGGCCGCCGCGCCGCCCGAGTCCAGCGCCAGCGCCAGCGCCCGCGGCACGTCCAGGTCGTCCGACAGCGCCGCGTCGACCGCGGCGACGGCAAGCGCCTGGTCCGCGGTCGAACCCGTGCGTCCGGCCGCTGTGTAGAGCTGGTCCACAGTGGCCTCGACCTGGTCGAAGGCGGCCTCGTCGTAGTCCCAGGCGTCCTGCCAGCGTCGCCCCAGGCACAGCAGGCGGACAGCCGCCGGGCTGTGACGCTCCAGCAGGTCGTCGACCAGCGTGAGGTTCCGCAGCGACTTCGACATCCGCAGTCCGCCGACGCGTACCACCCCCACCTGTAGCCAGGCGCGGGCAAACGGTGCCACCCCGGTTGCCTGTTCGGCGAGCAGCGTCTCCACCGCGTGATGGGGGAAGCACAGGTCCTCGCCGCCGGCATGCAGGTCGACGCTGGACCCGAACGTGTTCAGCACCATGGCCGCGCACTCGGCGTGCCAGCCGGGACGCCCGGGACCCCACGGGCTCGGCCAGCTCACCCGGGTCTGTCCAGGTCCGGCCGTGCCGTGGACGTCGGCACCGCCGGCCCGCCAGACGGCCACGTCGAGCGGATCGTCGCGCCCGGGGTCGTCCGGGTCGTCGTTGAACTCGGCGGCGAGTTTGACGGCCTCGTCCGGGCTGAGCCCCACCCGTGCGGCGGCATCGGCGGTGCGTGCGTAGACGGTGCCGTCACGCAGGTAGGCGTGTCCGGCGGCCAGCAGGGCCTGCCCGAGCTCGATGACATGCGTGACGGATGCGCGGGCGGTCGGTTCGTGGTCGGGTGGGCGGACGCCGAGCGCCGCCATGGTCCGGTCGAAGGCGAACCGCGAGATCGCGGCGACCTGGTCGTAGGGCATCCCGACCCGGCGGGCCTCGGCGAACATCGCGTCGTCCACATCGGTGATGTTGCGTGCCACCTCGACCGTGACGCCGATCGAGCGCCAGACCCGGACGACAAGGTCCGTCCACAGGTAGGTCGAGGCGTGACCGAGGTGCGTGACGTCGTAGGGAGTGATCCCGCATACGTACAGCCGGGCCCGCCCGACGACCGGCAGCGCGATGCCGGTCAGCCGCAGAGGACCCCGGGCAGGCACTCCGACGGAATCCATCCGCGAAGCATCCCACCTCGCCCCGTCGGGCGAAACGGAAAAGGCGTTCCGGTCGATCTCGCTCGGGTGGCCCGCCGGCCTGGCCGGTATCCGGGGGCGGCGGATGTCAGGGGCAGGCTTCCTCGAACTTGACGATATTGAGGGTGACCGGGTTGCCGAGGGAGTACGGCCTGCCGGCGGCCGGTGAGGTCGAGCAGATCTTCCAGTTGCTCTCGACGATCGCCACCCGCTCCTTGCCAGTGGCGTCATGGAGCGTGATGCTCGCATTGTCGCCGAACACACTGCGGGCGACCTTCACGGAGCGGCCGGTGAGGTTCGGCATGGTCGCGCCGATGGTGGGGACCGTGGCGTCGACGGCG
>NZ_CADDZT010000011.1:37719-38959 GCF_902812655.1 Candidatus Frankia meridionalis
CCGCGGCCGGGAGTGCGACGGCCGCCAGCGTCGCACGGCTGAGGACGGCCCGTGTCTGCCACCACTGTCCTGACACCTTGTCAGAATGACGTCATTCGCACTGATCGAAAATGGCTAGCCGGATTTTTCCTCCGACTCCTGGCCGGTCATGAAGTCCACGGGGCCCTGGTAGCCACAGCGAACCAGGACGTCGAGCATCTGCTGGTCGAACAGCGCGCTCGCGTCACCCATCACCGGTGGGAGGTGGCCGAACAGCTCCAGGGACAGGAACCCGTGCAGTTGCGTCCACACGATCAGGCAGGCGGCGAGCCCCTCCGGAGAGATCGGGTTGTTGGTCTTCTCGCGCCATGCCTCGACCTTGTCACGCAGGGCCGGGGTCAGCTCCACCGCGAAATGCGACGGGTCGAGCAGGCCGGCGGTGATCGCTTCGGTCATGCAGCGGAACAGCACCGCGACCGCCCGGTCCGTGTTGGGGCATGGTTCGTCGCAGGGAGGTGTGCAGTCGGGTACCAGCGTTCCGAAGAGCAGCATGTACTCGGTGACGTGCTCGTGCGACCACTGACGGTATGTGCGGGTGACGCTCAGCCAGCGTCGGGAATGGTCGTCGGAGGGCGCCAGCGCGAAGGCGTCCTCCAGTGCGTCGGCCAGGGATCCGAACCCGTCGGCTATGAGCGCCGCGATCAGTTCGTCACGGCTTGCGAAGTACCGGTAGAGCGCGGATGGCGTCAGGCCCATCGTCCGGGCCACCGCTCGCAGTGACACCCCGGCCGCGCCGTGCTCGTTGAGCTGGTCACGGGCGGTCTGTTTGATCTCATCGATGGTCGCGAGCCGGAGGCGCTCGCGTCTCGATGCCGGCGTGGTCACCCCAGCCATGCTGGTCCAGTCAGTGAACGGCGTCAACTTTCTGGGCGATATGTCTTGACGGTGGCCGGTGTATGCGAACACTGTTCTCTGGAGCGATGACAACTCTCTGGAGGTCCGGGTGTCCGCAAGCCCCGTGCGTATGGTCACGCATCGTCCCAGACTCGTCCTGCTGGTAACCCTGCTGGTCGTGGCCGCGGCAGCCGTGGTCGGTGTAGGGGCGTTCGGCAAGTTACTCACCGGCGGATTCGACGATCCACGGTCGGACTCCACCCGGGCCGCGCAGGTGGTGAAGGCGCGTTTCGGCGGGCAGCGCAACCTGGTGCTCCTGGTCACCGCCGGCGTGGGAACGGTCGACGACCCTGCCGTGGCCGCCGCC
>NZ_CADDZT010000011.1:39283-46318 GCF_902812655.1 Candidatus Frankia meridionalis
GGCGGCTGGCGGCCGAGCGGGGGGTGGACGGGGTGGTGTCCTACTGGGACGGCGGTGGCGTGGCGCTGCGGTCCGTGGACGCCAGGCATGCCCTGGTCGTGGCCCATGTGGCGGATAACGACCGGGCCAAGGAACTCGTGACCCGGTACGAGAAGGCAACGGGCGGCGGTGGCCTGGTTACCGTGACGCCAGGCGGCCAGGCGGCCACCAGCAAGGACATCAACAGTCAGGTCACCTCCGACCTCGCCGTGGCCGAGTCGCTGGCTATCCCGGTCACCATGGTGCTGCTCGTCATCGCCTTCGGTGGCGTCGTCGCCGCGCTACTGCCGCTCGTCGTCGGTGTCGTCGGCATTTTCGGTGGGCTTGCCATCCTGTCCATTCTGGGCAGCCTCACCGATGTCTCGATCTTCGCGGTCAACCTCACCACCGCTCTCGCGCTGGGCCTGGGTATCGACTACTCCCTGCTGGTGGTCAACCGGTATCGCGAGGAACTCGCGGCCGGTCACCACCGCGCCGACGCGGTCACGACCACCATGCGTACCGCCGGTCGGACGATCATCTTCAGCGGCGCCACCGTGATCGTGGCCCTCGCGGTCATGCTCGTCTTCCCCCCGTACTTCCTGAAGTCGATGGCCTACGCCGGTATCGCGGTGACCGCCTTCGCGATGGTCACGGCGGTCGTGTCACTACCGGCACTGCTCATGCTGCTCGGCCCGCGGGTCAACGCGCTCAAGGTCGGCCGGTCACGGTCCGGGCCGGGCCAGGCGTCCGAATCGGCCGTCTGGCGCGCGGTCGCGACCCGTGTGATGCGTCGGCCGGTGCTCGCGGCGGTGCCGGCCATCGCCGTGCTGCTGACGCTCGGATTCCCCTTCCTGCACGTCTCGTTCGGCACCCCGGACGACCGGGTGCTGCGCGACACCGCGTCGAGTCGGCAGGTCGGCGATGTCATCCGGGAGGACTTCTCCTCCGACGTCGCCGCAGCCACAACCGTCGTCGTGAACGGTCCGACAGCCACCTCCGGGCTCCCCGCGTACGCGGGCGAGCTGTCCGCGCTGCCGCACGTGGCCCGGGTGAACAGCGCCGCGGGTATCTACGCGGCCGGTCGGCAGACAGCGCCCGCCGGACCGGCCGACGCGAGGTTCTCCGTCGGGGCCCTGACCTACCTTGAGGTGATCCCATCGGTCGACCCCTTCTCCGACGCCGGGCAGAACCTCGCCCGCGCTGTCCGGGCGACCGCCGTGCCGGCGGGAACGTCCGTGCTCGTCGGCGGGCCGTCGGCCGTGCTCGTCGACGGTAAGAAAACCATCGCCGCGAAGCTGCCGATGGCCATCGGGCTGATCGCACTGGCCACGTTCGTCCTGCTGTTTCTGTTCACCGGCAGCGTCGTACTGCCGCTGAAGGCGCTGGTGCTCAACGTACTGTCGCTCACCGCCGTTTTCGGAGCCGCTGTGTGGATCTTCCAGGACGGGCATCTGTCCGGGGTGCTGGGCTTCCTGCCGGGGCCGCTCAACACGTCCATGCTGGTGCTGCTGTTCTGCATCGCGTTCGGCCTGTCCATGGACTACGAGGTGTTCCTGCTTTCCCGGATCAAGGAGGAGTACGACCGCGGCGTGCCGAACGCCGACGCCGTCGCGACCGGCCTGGCCCGCACCGGGCGGATCGTCACCACTGCCGCGGCGCTGCTCGCGGTGACCTTCGTGGCATTCGCGACGTCGTCGGTCACGTTCCTGCAGATGCTCGGTATCGGTACGGCGCTGGCGATCGTCGTGGACGCCACCGTGATCCGAGGGGTGCTGGTCCCGGCATTCATGCGGCTGGCCGGCAATGCCAACTGGTGGGCGCCGCGGCCGTTGCGGGCATTGCACACTCGGATCGGCCTTTCCGAGGCGCCGGCTTCCCCGTCCGCCCCGTAGGAAGACCAGCCGCGCAATCGACCGGAGAGCTGCGATTGACCGGAGACTGGTGAGTCAGGGGGCCGTTTCGGACGCGAAGCGGGCGCGGAGCTCACGTTTGAGGACCTTGCCGGTGATGTTCTTGGGAAGTTCGTCGACAACGTGGACCTGCCGGGGACGTTTGTACCCGGCAAGCCGCGTCCCGCAGGTCGCGACGATGTCGTCGGGATCGATTCGCATTCCGGCACGGGGGACGACAACGGCAACCACGGTCTCACCCCAGACCGGGTCGGGCACGCCGATGACGGCGGCTTCCAGCACGGCCTCATGCTGGTGGAGGACCTGCTCCACCTGGCTGGAGTACACGTTCTGGCCACCAGAAACAATCATGTCCTTGATCCGATCGACGAGGTATACGTATCCTTCGTCGTCCATCGTGGCCACGTCGCCGGTGTGCAGCCACCCGCCGGCGAAGGCGGCGGCGGTGGCGTCCCTGTCATTCCAGTATCCCTTGATCACCAGGTCGCCACGGATGACCAGTTCACCCGGGACGCCGGGAGGGCACCGCCGCATCCGTTCGTCCATGACGGCGACGGCGGTCAGCGGCAGTGCCCGTCCGCACGACTCCAGCAGCCGCTCCTCGCCCGCCAGGGCCCGTGCATGGTCATCCGGGGTCAGGGCGGTCACCCATCCGGTGGACTCGGTCTGGCCGAAGCCGGTCACGAGAACCGTCCCCAGCCGGTCCATCAGAGCGCGGGCCGTGGCGACCGGCATCGGCATTCCGCCGTATCCGAGACTGCGCACCGAGGACAGGTCGTGGCGGTCGATGGCCGGATGTTGCAGAACGAAGGCCGCCATGGTCGGCGCGAGGGAGGTGAGCGTGATGCGGTGTTCCTCGACCAGCTCCAGGAACGTCCCGGCATCGAAGGACCGCATCAGGACGGTGGGTATCCCGCACAGGTGGTATGTCGGCATCTGGAAGGCAGCCGTGTGGCACATCGGAAAGGTCATCAGCATCCGGTCGCGATCCGTCGGTCGGACTGCAAGCATCATCGTCACAGCCGCGTTCACGATGCCCCGGTGGGTGATCATTGCTCCCTTGGGGAATCCGGTCGTCCCGCTCGTGTAGACGAGCCAGGCCGTGTCGCCGTCCGAGATGTCGACGGGTGGTTGCTGTGGCGATGCCGAGGCGACGAGCTCCTCGTAGGGCGTGCCGTACCCGTCGGACGCACCGCCGATCACGAGCGGGTGCTCCAATGTCGGTACCTCGGTAAGCACGGGCCGGATGTCGTCGACGAACTCCCGGTCGACGATGAGTACCCGGGCACCGGCCGCGGCCATGATGCCGGTCCACTCCTTGGGGTGGAGCCGGTAGTTGAGCAGGGTGAGCACCATGCCGGCGGTCGGCACACCGTAGAGGGCTTCGACATAGGCGGGCACGTTGCGGGCGAGGATGGCGACTCGGTCTCCCGGGGACGCCAGCCGCGAGAGTCCGTTCGCCAGACGTAAGCAGTCCGCCTGCAGCTGCGCGAACGTCCGGCGTTCCTTCCCTGCGACCAAGGCCACCCGCTCCGGCCAGTTCGCGGCTCCCAGCGACAACACGTCACCGATCAGCATCTGACGTCGCCTCCACTCGCTTCGGCGCGGTCACCAGCGGCAGTACCTCGCGCGCGACGCGCTCGGCGTTCCGCAGGGACGCGGTGACGTCGTCACCGGCCGGTTGGAAGATCACATGGCGGGCGCCCGCATCCACATAGGCCTGCACCCGCGTGGCCACCTGTTCCGGCGTGCCCGCCGCCGTCACCCGTTCGACCAGCCCGCGCAGGTCTCGCGACCACACCGAGCCGAACATTCGCGCCATTTCCTCGTAGGCGTCCTCGGTCCGGTCGGCAACGCTGACGAAAAGGAACTGGAACCACTCGAAGCCGTCGAGGTCGCGCCCGATCGCGGCGGCCTGCTCGCGAACCGTCCGCACTGTTTGCGCGTACCGGTCGGCGGACAGCAGGTAGGGCATCCACCCGTTGCCGAGAGTCGCGGCCCGTCGCATCGCCGGTGCTTTCGTCCCTGCGATCGCTATCGGCGGACCGCCGGGCTGGGCGGGGGACGGCGAGATCCGAATTCCGCGGAACGGGTAGTGCGGACCGGCCCCGTCGACCTTCTCGCCGGTCCACAGATCCCGCAGGACCCGAATCTGTTCGTCGACCCGGTGGCCCCGGCCGGCGACCGGCACCCCGCAGGCGTCGAACTCCTGCGGATACTCCCCACCGACACCGACCCCGAGAGTCACCCGGCCGCCGCTCACCCGGTCGATCGCCGCTACCTGTTTCGCCACGATCGCCGGCGGATACAGCGGGAGGAGCAGCACGGCGGTCCCGATCCGAGGCCGGTCGGTGAGCGCTGCCAGCAGCCCCAGGGTCACCAGCGCCTCCGGGGTGGGCAGCGGCGCCGCGATATGACCGCTCGCCCATAACGAGTCGATTCCGAGGTTGTCCAACCGCTGGATTTCTTCTTTCTCGCCGCGGGCGTTGAAACCGAACAGCACCCCCTGTTCGATGCCCCCGGCCGGTGCGTCGGTCCCAGCGGTCCGTCTCATCGTCACCTCCCGAAATCACTTTATAGGTGATCTAAATTAGACGATAGGGGCGAGGTCGCCGATATGACGGCCGGGTTCGGCGCCTCTTCCACAAACCGAATCCACCCGCACCGACGCGAGACGGCTACGGGATACCCCGCTCAGTTCAATGCGGCGAGGGCTTGGGTGAGGTCGTCGACGAGGTCCTCGGCGGACTCGATGCCGACCGACAGCCGGACGAGGTCCGCGGGCACCTCCAGCGGTGAGCCCGCGGCCGAGGCGTGCGTCATCCGCCCCGGATGCTCGATCAGTGACTCGACGCCACCGAGGGACTCGGCAAGGGTGAACACCCGCGTCCGCCGGCACACCTCGACCGCCGCCTCCTCGCCGCCGCGCAGGGTGAACGACACCATGCCGCCGAAGTCGCGCATCTGCTTCGCCGCGACCGCATGACCCCGGTCGCCCGGCAGGCCCGGGTAGTACACGGCGGCCACCGCGGGATGCGTCGTGAGCAACGCGGCGATACGGCGGGCGTTCGCGCAGTGCCGGTCCATCCGCACCGCGAGCGTCTTCGCCCCCCGCAGCACCAGCCAGGCGTCGAACGGCCCGGCAACCGCTCCGGTGGCGTTCTGGATGAACCGCAGCCGCTCCCCGAGGGCCGGATCGACCACGACCACGGCCCCGCCGACGACGTCGCTGTGCCCGCCGAGGTACTTCGTGGTCGAGTGGACCGACACGTCCGCGCCGAGGGCCAGGGGCCGTTGCAGGTAGGGCGTGGCGAACGTGTTGTCGACCGCGAGCAGGCCGCCGACGGAGTGGATGAGCCCGGCCAGGGCCTCGACGTCGGCGACACCGAGCAACGGGTTCGTGGGCGTCTCGCACCACAGCAGCCTGGTGGTACCGGGCCGCAGCGCCGCCCGCACAGCTTCAAGGTCATCAAGTGGTGCCGGGGTGTATTCGACACCCCACTCGGCGAATACCCGCGCGAACAGGCGGTAGGTGCCGCCGTAGGCGTCCGATGGGATCACCACGTGATCGCCCGGCCGCAGGACCGTCCGCAGCACGGCGTCCTCGGCGGCAAGCCCGGAGGCGAACGCGAGGCCCACCGTGCCCGCCTCCAGCGCCGCGAGGCAGGTCTCCAGCGCGGTGCGGGTCGGATTGGCTGACCGGGCGTACTCGTAGGCGCCGCGGGGAACGCCGACAGCGTCCTGGGCGAACGTCGACGACGGGTGAATGGGGACGACCACCGCGCCGGTGGCCGCGTCCGGTTCCTGCCCCGCGTGGATCGCGACCGTCTCGAACCCCGCGCCGGCCCATTCACCGGCCGCGTTCCGCTGGTCGGCGCTGTTCTGCCGGGTCACGGGGTGGCCAGGAAGCCGAGCAGGTCGGAGCGGGTCAGGATGCCGACCGGGTTGCCGTCCTCCAGGACGACCGCGGCAGGTGCGTCGCCGAGGACGGCAACCAGCACCGACACCGGCTCGCCGGCACCCACCGTCGGCAGCGGCGGGGACATGTGGGAGGCCACCGGGGCGTCGATCGCGGCACGGTCGGCGAAAACCGCGCCCAGCAGTTCCCGTTCGATGACGGAGCCGGCCACTTCCGCGGAGCGTAGCGGCGGTTCCTGCCTGACCACCGGCATCTGGGACACGTTGTACTCGCGAAGGTAGGAGATGGCCGCGCCCACGGTCTCGTCGGGATGTACGTGCACCAACTCGGGTGGCCCGGTGGTGTCGGCCGCCTTGCGGCCCAGCACCTCGGCGACCGTCGGCTCGTCCGACGGCGGGTCGAGAAAGCCGTAGTCGTACATCCATTCGTCATTGAAGATCTTCGAAAGGTAGCCGCGGCCGGAGTCCGCCAGCAGCACCACGACGCAGCCGTCCGCGTCGAGTTCCCGGGCCACCCGCAGTGCCGCGACGACCGCGAGTCCGCATGAGCCGCCGACCAGCACGCCCTCGCGGCGGGCCAGCTCCCGGGTCATCAGGAACGAGTCACGGTCGCTGACCGCTTCCACCCGGTCGACCACTGTCTTGTCGTAGGTCGCGGGCCAGATGTCCTCACCGACCCCCTCGACAAGGTAGGGCCGGCCACTGCCGCCGGAGTACACCGACCCCTCCGGGTCCGCGCCGACGATCTGTACCTGTCCGGAGCTGACCTCCTTGAGGTACCGGCCGGTTCCGCTGATCGTCCCGCCGGTGCCGATGCCCGCGACGAAGTGGGTGACGCGGCCGTCGGTGGCCTCCCAGATCTCCGGACCGGTGGTGGCGTGATGCGCCGCGGGGTTGTGCGGGTTGGAGTACTGGTCCGGGCTCCACGCGCCGGGCGTCTCGGCGACGGCGTGGCGGGCGACCGAATAGTAGGAGCGGGGGTCGTCCGGCGCGACCGCGGTCGGGCAGACCAGTACCTCGGCGCCGTAGGCCCGCAGTACCGCGCGCTTCTCCTCGCTGATCTTGTCGGGCATGGTGAACACGCAGCGGTAGCCGCGGATGGCGGCCACGATCGCCAGACCCACACCGGTGTTGCCGCTGGTCGGTTCGACGATCGTCGCGCCCGGCCGCAGTTGCCCGGACTCCT
>NZ_CADDZT010000011.1:46496-46936 GCF_902812655.1 Candidatus Frankia meridionalis
GCCCTCGCTGCCCAGGTCGAGGCACTGCCGGTGGGGAAGCGCGACGGAGGTGTCCGAGACCGAGGCGTGGACCAGCCCGGGACGCAGCTCGATCAGTAGCCAGATGGGCGGCTTGCCGTACTTGACGGCATTCGTCACCAGCTCGCTGACCAGTAGTTCCGCCGTTCCGATGATCTTATCGGGCAGATTCGTGGCAGCGAGCTGCTGCCTGAGTACCCGGCGGGCCTGCGGAACGGCGCTGGGTACGTAGGGCAGTTCGACCAGCGTGTGGGTGGCCGAGGGACGGAACGACGATGCATAGGTCACCATGTCCGCTTACACCCCGTTTACATTCATTGATCACCAGGTCCGGCCGGTTACATCCCCGCCGGTCTACCCATAGACGGGCCATTCCAAGCACTTCCGGGCCTTTTGCAGTCATCCGGGGGATGACGACCGGG
>NZ_CADDZT010000011.1:47485-49156 GCF_902812655.1 Candidatus Frankia meridionalis
CCGGTCGTGGTCGCGCAGCGTCATCCCGGTACGCGGGCTACCAGGACGGCGACATCATCACGCAGCCGCCCGCCCGCGAACCGTTCGGCAGCCGCCCGGACCCGGTCCGCGATTCCCTGGGCGGACATTCCCGCGCAGCCGCGAACGGTCTCCAACAGTCGTTCGTCACCGAACAGCTCCCGGCCGCGGCGGGCCTCGACCACGCCGTCGGTGTAGAGGACGAGCGCGTCGCCGGCCCCGAGCGAAACCCGCACTTCGGGGAAGGCGGCGTCATCGTCGTCGAGAACCCCGAGCAGCGTTCCTGGCTGCGCGACGAAGACGGCCCGTCCATCGGCCCGTGCGACCACCGGCAGCGGATGCCCCGCCATGCAGATCGAGACCACCCTGTCCGCCGTGCGGCCGGCTTCCCGCTGACCGGGCCACGGTTCGCCCGGGGGCCGCAGCTCGGCCGCGGCGAGGGTGCAGAACCGTCCCTGACCTGTGGAGTTTCCGTGGCCGGAGTCCCGCAGTGCACGGTTGAGATCCATCATGATGTCGGGAAGGTTGTTGCGCTGGCCCGCCAGCAGCCGTAGCACGGCCCGCGCGACCCCGGTGACGTTGGCGGCCTCCGCACCCTTGCCGCAGACGTCTCCGATGATGATCGTCCATCCGCCGTCCGGGTTCGGGACGAGGTCGAAGAAGTCACCGCCGACATCCAGCCCGGCCCGGGCGGCGCGGTAGGACGAACCGAGCTCGATCCCGTCGATGTCCGGCAGTTCGGGTGGCAGCAACCCGGCCTGGAGCGCGCCGGCAACCTCCACCTGCTGGCGAAACAGGCGTGCGTTGTCGACAGCGAACGCGGCGCGGCGGGCCAGGTCGGAAAGCAGGTCGATCTCGTCGGCTTCGAAGCTGTTGCCCACAGCGCGGCCGAGGGTCACCACACCCAACACCCGGCGCCGGGCCCGCATCGCGGCGATCACGGTGGGCGAGCCGTTGATGGTGACGACCCGTACGGTCTCGGTAAGTGCCGCTCGTACCTGGGCCAGCATCGGCCCGGCCGGGTCGTCGGCCCAGTCCGACAGGTCGCTGGCCTTGGCCTCGTCGACATGACCGACGGCGGCGATCCTTATCGCGCCGTCCTCGCGCAGCAGGTAGACCGCGCACCACTGGGCCAGCCGAGGCACCGGCAGGCGGGCGAGCAGCGCCAGGCTGCGATCGGTGTCGAGGCTGCCGGCGAGCAGGTCGGATGCTTCGGCAAGGAACGACAACATGCCGATACGTCGTTCCTCCACCCGCCGGAGGTGGGCGCCACCGAGGGCCAGAGCCATCCAACGGGCAACCAGCCGGATCCGTTCCTTGAGGTCGTCGTTGAGGTCGTCGTTGCCGGGGTCAGCAGGGTCGATCCCGGCGGGGCCTTTCCCACTGGACGCGGGCAGGTCCGGTGACCACAGCAGCAGCTCCCCGACGATCCCGTCCCGGGAGTCCAACGGGACCCGGTGGGCATCCCGCTCGGTTCCGGTCGAGCCGAGGGCCGCGACCACGTCCGGTGTGCCGTTCTTGCCCCGACCCGGCCGCCGTACCAGGCCACCGCCCGATGACGGCAGGGCGTCGACGAGCTGTGCGAGCAGTTCACGGACCTCGTCCTCGGCCGACAGCACGGACGCGAGACCCGGTGAGAGTAGTCGCGCCGGG
>NZ_CADDZT010000011.1:49500-51077 GCF_902812655.1 Candidatus Frankia meridionalis
AGGTCGGCGAGCAGCTCCGGACCGTCCACGGTCTTCATGCCGTAGGTGGCCGGTGGGTTGTTCGTCCGAGCCGGATTGGCTGCCGGTAAACCGCCCAGCGGCACGGGGTGGCGGTCGCTGACACCGACGAGCAGGCCGCCGGCGTCGTGCCGGATCTCGACCGTCGTGTCCGTGCCGGCGTGGACGACCACGTTGGTCACGAGTTCGGTCACCAGCAGCAGGACGGTGTCGACAAGGTCCGGGTGGAGGATGCCATGGAGGGTGTCGACGACGAACCGACGGGCCGACCGGGGAGAGTCGGTGGCCGGAGGAAGCGTCAGGGTGCGGCGGAGTCCCTCGTCTCCGAGCACGGGAATCATGCCGGTCAGTGTCTCCTGTGCTGTCCAGCTCTGAGGGATTGGCCATGGGGCGCCGACTCTGGGACGGCCTGTCCGGCACTCTGAGGACGGGTCCGCCGATATCCGTCGAGTGGGTCCTGGCGGATACTGACGGCGAGCACGGCCGGAACCTTGATTAACGGCCGCTGATCGGTTCCGATAGTCGGCCACATGCGAGAGATTCCCGCGGATGCGGGTTTGGAGGGCTCCACCATGACGATGGTGTCGGAATCCGCGTCTGTGGACGACCATCTCATCGAGGATTTGCTGGATGCCCTGACCGCGTTGTGTCTCGGTGACTTCTCGGTACGACTGGGGGAACGGACCGGTCGCGGTGCGTTGCTGGCCGAACGTTTTGACGAGCTCGCCGGCGTTCAGGAGCAGCACTGCCTCGAGCTGGAACGGGTCAGCAAGGTGATCCGGCGGGATGGTCGGCTGACCGAGCGGATGGCCGACCTCGGGTACGAGGGCGGCTGGACGCGCTCGAACCATGCGGTCAACTCGCTCATCGATGACCTCGCCCGCCCGACGCACGAGGTCGCGCGTGTGATTGAGGCGGTCGCGGAGGGTGATCTTTCGCAGCATATGGCGCTCGAGATCGCCGGCCAACCGGTGCGGGGTGAGTTCCTGCGGATCGGTACGACCGTGAACACGATGGTGGGCCAGTTGTCGTCGTTCGCGGACGAGGTCACCCGCGTCGCGCGCGAGGTCGGTACCGAGGGCAACCTGGGTGGGCAGGCGCGGGTCAAGGGCGTGTCCGGGGTGTGGCGGGACCTGACCGAGTCGGTGAACTCGATGGCGGGGAACCTGACCAGTCAGGTCCGCAACATCGCCCAGGTCACCACCGCGGTGGCCCAGGGCGACCTGTCCCAGAAGATCACCGTGGACGCGCGCGGTGAGATCCACGAGCTGAAGTCGACCGTGAACACGATGGTGGATCAGCTGTCGTCGTTCGCCGACGAGGTCACCCGCGTCGCCAAGGAGGTCGGTACCGAGGGCAACCTGGGCGGGCAGGCCACGGTGAAGGGCGTGTCCGGGGTGTGGCGGGACCTCACCGACTCGGTGAACGTCATGGCCGGAAACCTCACCACGCAGGTCCGCAGCATTGCCGAGGTCGCGGCAGCGGTAGCCCGCGGTGACCTCACCCGCCAGATCACCGTGGATGCGCGCGGTGAGGTCGCGGGCCTCGCGCACACCATC
>NZ_CADDZT010000011.1:51224-58078 GCF_902812655.1 Candidatus Frankia meridionalis
AACACGATGGTGGATCAGTTGTCGTCGTTCGCGGACGAGGTCACCCGCGTCGCCAAGGAGGTCGGTACCGAGGGCAACCTGGGCGGGCAGGCGCATGTGCGGGGCGTGTCCGGGGTGTGGCGGGATCTGACCGAGTCGGTGAACTCGATGGCGGGGAACCTGACCAGTCAGGTCCGCAACATCGCGTTGGTGACGACGGCGGTGGCCCGGGGTGACCTGTCCCAGAAGATCACGGTGAACGCGCAGGGCGAGATCGCCGAGCTGAAGGACACCGTGAACACGATGGTGGATCAGCTGTCGTCGTTCGCCGCCGAGGTCACCCGCGTCGCCAAGGAGGTCGGTACCGAGGGCAAGCTCGGTGGCCAGGCGACCGTTGCGGGAGTGGACGGGACCTGGAAGGCGCTTACCGACAACGTCAACCAGCTCGCGTCCACGCTGACCACCCAGCTCCGGGCGATCGCGGAGGTGTCGACCGCGGTTACCCGAGGTGATCTCACTCGTTCGATCACGGTGGAGGCCGAGGGCGAGGTCGCGGAGCTCAAGGACAACATCAACCAGATGATCGCCAACCTGCGGGAGACGACCGACAAGAATGCCCAGCAGGACTGGTTGAAGTCGAATATCGCACGCATCGGCAGCAAGATGCAGGGCCAGCGTGATTTGTACGCGGTATGCCAGATGATTATCAGTGAGATGACACCGGCGGTCGGTGCCCAACTCGGTACGGTCTACCTGCTCGACTTCATCGAGGGTGACAAACTGCGGCACGTCGCAGGTTATGGTTCGGCACCGCGCAGGCGTTCCGACGGGACGTTCCTGTTCGGCGAGGGTCTTGTCGGCCAGTCCGCGGTGGAGAAGAAGCGCATCCGGGTCGAGCAGGTCCCCGCCGGCTATCTACACATCCGCAGTGGCCTCGGGGACGCGCCACCGAGTGATCTCGTGGTTGTTCCGGTGCTGTTCGAGGAACAGGTACTCGGCGTGATCGAGCTCGCGTCCTTCACGCCGTTCTCCGAGCTGCATCTGAATCTGGTCGACCAGCTCGTCGGAACGATCGGTGTCGTCCTGAACACAATCATGGCGAACGCGCGGACCGAGGAACTGCTCGCCCAGTCCCAGCGCCTCACCCAGGAACTGCGCTCGCAGTCGGTGGAACTCCAGCGCACCAACAACGAGCTGGAGGAGAAGGCCGCGCTCCTGGAGGAGAAGAACCGGGAAATCGAGATGGCCCGTATCGGCCTCGAGGAGAAGGCTGAACAGCTTGCGCTGTCGTCCCAGTACAAGTCGGAGTTCCTGGCGAACATGAGCCACGAGCTCCGCACCCCGCTCAACAGTCTGCTCCTGCTTGCGAAGCTGCTGGCCGACAACTCCGAGTCGAACCTCACCGCCAAGCAGATCGATTTCGCCGAGACCATCCACTCGGCCGGTTCGGAACTGCTCGGCCTCATCAACGACATTCTCGACCTGTCAAAGGTCGAGGCCGGCAAGATGGATGTCGAAGCCATCACCGTCCGTACCACGACCCTGTGCGACACGGTTGCGCAGGTATTCGGCCCGATGGCCGAAGAAAAGGGACTGTCGTTCGAGGTGACGGTCGCGAACGACGTCCCCGAGGAGTTCGTCACCGACGAGCAGCGTATTCAGCAGGTGCTGAAGAACCTGCTGTCCAACGCGGTGAAGTTCACCGACTCCGGCGAGGTGCGTCTGGATGTGACGGTTGCCCCCGCGGACGTCGCCT
This sequence comes from Candidatus Frankia meridionalis, assembly GCF_902812655.1. Classification (GTDB taxonomy): domain Bacteria; phylum Actinomycetota; class Actinomycetes; order Frankiales; family Frankiaceae; genus Protofrankia; species Protofrankia meridionalis. The sequence continues at coordinate 52,960 of NZ_CADDZT010000011.1, forward strand.
TCACCACGCCGAGCCTGTCCGCCGCACCCGTGGTGCTGGCGTTCAGCGTTTCAGACACCGGTATCGGCGTGGCGGCCGACAAACTCCTCATGATTTTCGAGGCGTTCCAACAGGCGGACGGGACGACGTCACGCCGTTACGGCGGTACCGGACTCGGGCTGTCCATCAGCAAGGAGATCGCGAGGCTGCTCGGGGGGGGAATCGGTGTTGCGAGCGCGACAGGCCGGGGCAGCACCTTCACCCTGTATGTGCCGTCGGTGATGCCATCGGAGGTACTGCCGGCCGCCAACCCCGGGGAGACCGACGAGATCATCATGCTCTCCGGGGTTCCCGGGGCGGTGGAGCGGCGGAGACTCGCCGGGCTGTCCGGGAGATCGGCGCCGGGTGCGGACCGGCCTGGTGTGACAGGGGGTGCCGCCGTGGGGCAGTCGGCCGTGCGACCGAGGGTACGCGGCGGGTTTCGTCGTGCCACGATGTCGGACGGGGGAGGAACGCCCTTCCTGACCGAGCTGCCCGTGGAACTCACCACTCACCAGCCCTTGGCGGCGCTGGACGAATCCGACCCGCTGGTCGGTTCGACCGTGCTCGTCGTGGACGACGACGTCCGCAACGTGTTCGCGTTGACCAGCGCGCTGGAAATGCACGGCATGCGCGTGCTGTACGCGGACAACGGCCACGATGCGATCCGGCTGCTGCAGGAGGATGGTTCGTCGATCGACCTTGTCCTGATGGACGTGATGCTGCCGGGGCTGGACGGTAACGAGACAACGTCGGCGATCCGGCAGATGCCAGCGTTCGCAGCTCTGCCGATCGTGGTGCTGACGGCCAAGGCGATGCCGGGTGACCAGGAGAAGAGTTTCGATGCGGGCGCTACCGACTACGTGACCAAACCTGTTGATCTTGACCATCTGTTGGGCACGATGCGGTTGCACGTGTAGTTGCACGCGCAGGAGTGGTGGGCCGGCGGCACCCACGGGTGGGCGGTCGGCGAGAACGCGTCCGGGGGCGTTTGTCCACGGGGGTGCGTCGAACCGGGCCGTGCAGAGGTGTAAGGCTGATGCGGTGATACTTCGTGGGAAGGGACCTGGCGGCGTTGTGGTAGACGTTTGTACGGTTACGGTCCCTAGTCGACCACATGGCACGGCAGTGGTTACGCATGGTGAAGGAGGAGGGGGGCGGGTGACCGAGCGCAATGGTGGTCTCGTGGACGCCGGAGACGCCGAGGACGCCCATGGTTCGGAGCGCCCGCGCAGCAAGATCCTTCTGGTGGATGATCGGCCCGACAACCTCATGGCGCTCGAGGCCATCCTCGCCTCCCTCGACCAGGACCTGGTCACGGCATCGTCAGGCGAGGAGGCGCTCAAGCGCCTTCTCGTGGACGACTTTGCGGTGATCCTGCTCGATGTCCAGATGCCGGGGATGGACGGCTTCGAAACCGCGCACCGGATCAAGCAGCGCGGCCGGACCCGGGACACGCCGATCATCTTTCTCACCGCGATCGACCGGGAACCCCACCATGCCTTCCGCGGCTACGCGGTCGGCGCGGTCGACTACATCGCCAAGCCCTTCGACCCGTGGCTGCTGCGTGCGAAGGTCACCGTGTTCGTCGAACTGTTCGAGAAGAACGAGCGGGTCGCGGAGCTTGCCCGGGCGAGGGTCCGGGACTTCGACCTGATGACCGAGGTCGCCGAGCGGTTGTCCGCCCTGGAGGTGTTGCTGGAGGGGACGTCGCCGAGCGTGCCCGAGGAGACGATCGCCGCGGCCGCGGCCGAGGTACGCGGGCTCGTGGCGCGGCTACAGCCGTTCTCCCGGGCGGGCGGTGCGGGTAGGGCCGCCCCTTCCTGACTGTGCCATCCCTTCCTGACTGTGCCGTCGTGGTGTCGACTCTCCGGTTACCCCCCAGTATTACCCTAGGGGGGTAGGGTTGGTGACGGGTCGGTCGGAGGTGCGTGAGGTGAACGGATATGCGGGCAACAAGGATGACTACCTTGCCAGGCTCCGCCGGGTGGAGGGGCAGGTCCGCGGGCTGCAGCGGATGGTCGTCGAGGACAAGTACTGCATCGATATCCTTACCCAGGTCTCGGCGGCGACCCGAGCGCTACAGTCAGTAGCGCTGGGTCTGCTGGAGGACCATCTCGGGCACTGTGTCGCGCATGCCGTGGCGGAAGGTGGGCCCGGCGCCGATGAAAAGGTCCGCGAGGCGTCGGCCGCGATCGCTCGTCTCGTCCGGTCGTGATTGCCTGGTCCTGGTTGTCGTCAGGTACGACGTGTGGAGGCTGCGCTACGTGAACACTTCAACGGTCACCGCGACCTACGGGGTGACGGGGATGAACTGTGGGCACTGCTCCCAGGCGGTGACGACGGAGGTGTCGGCACTGCCCGGCGTCCGGGAGGTCGAGGTCGACGTCGCCGCGGGTGCCATGACCGTCACCAGCGAGCAGCTTCTCGACGAGGCGCTCCTTCGGGACGCCGTCACCGAGGCCGGCTTCGAACTGACCGGAGCGGTTTAGGGCTTGTCTGCCACCTGACACCAGTCCGCGGGGATCCGCGGGTGGCCGCGGACGCGGTGCGGTTGTCGCGGCGGACGCTTGCAACCATCGGCCGTCCTGAGACCTTCCATCGAAGCGATCTTTCGAGGTTCGTGCGATCGGCAAGGCCGGTTCCAAAGTATTGACCTCGAATGATTGTCGAGGCGTCTATACTCCGGGCGAACCATGTTGATCGATGAATCGATCCGATATCTGATCAACGTCCTGGTTGATGTTCGGGGGCACGATGGGATATCAGTTAGGCATTGATCTCGGCTCGGCCAGCACGGTCGTTGCCGTGGTCGACGGCGGCTGGCCGCAGGTCCTGGCCCTGGGCGGTGGGGCCGACATTCCGACCGTCCTCTACGCCTCGCCCGGCGGCGAAATCCAGGTGGGCCGGGCCGCCGAACGCCGCGCGGCCACCGATCCCGGCCGGGCCGTGCGGGGATTCCCGCGACGTCTGGGCGACCCGACGCCCATTCTTCTCGGTGAGGCCGCCTACACCCCCGAGGCGCTGGTTTCGCGCCTGCTGAGCTGGGCCATCGCCACGGCCACCAGGATGCGCAAGGCGTTGCCCGACCATATCGCGGTGGCCTGTCCGACCACCTGGTCGGACTATCGGCGGGACCTGCTCATCGATGCTGTCGGCCAGGTCGACACCGATGTCTCGATCACGGTCTGCTCGTCCGCGGACGCGGTCGGTGCACTTCTCTCCCGTCGTAGCGGGGTGACCCCAGGTGCGTTCGTCGGCATCTACGACCTGGGTGCGGGTTCCTTCGAGGCCTCGGTACTGGCCGCGATGCCCGACGGTTTCCGGCTCGCAGGTACCTCTGGTGGGATCACCCACGCCGGGGGTGCGGATTTTGACGAGATCGTGCTCGCCCATGTGCTGCGTGTGCTCGGTGACGTCGCCACCGGTCTTGACCGGGCCAACCCCGAGACGGCTGCGGCGCTGCGCCGCCAGCGGCAGGAATGCGCCCAAGCGAAGGAGATTCTCTCCGAGGAGGACATGGTCGACATACCGGTCGACCTGCCGGTGGATGGCCTGGCCGGAGCACCGGAATTCGTCCGTCTCACCCGGGAGGAGTTCGAGGCGCTCATCCGACCGACGGTGGACGACACCGTCCGGGTATTTGAGCGTACGTTGCGTTCGGTTCCGGCTATTCCCGCCGACCTGTCGGCGCTCCTGCTGCTCGGCGGCTCGGCCCGGATCCCGTTGGTCGGCCGGACGCTCGCCGAGGCGTTTCCCGACATCGAAAGGCAGGAGATCGGCTCGCCCGGTGACATCGCGCTCGGCGCGGCGCTGATCGCCGCCGAAGGCGTACGCCAGATTGCCCCACCGCTCCAGACGGTGATCATTGCGCCGCCGGCGCTGAGTGTTCCGCCGGCGCTGAGCATGCCGCCTGACCTGAGCGTTCCGAGAGTGCCCGCCGGTGCCGGAACAGCCGCGGTGCCGGTTTCAGCGCCGGATCCAGTCCCTGTCACACCGGTCGAACCGCCCGGCGCCGAGGGCCGGACGAGGCGGCGTGCACTTGCCGGCATCGTCAGCACCCGCCGGAGCATCGTCGCGGTGGCCGCCGCGGTAGTCGTCCTCGCCGTGTCCACGACAGCCGGGGTCGTGGCGTTCGCCGGCGGTGGGTCCTCCTCCACGTCCGCTTCCATCGCCGTATCGGCGCCGGCACCTGGTCCGAGTCGAACGTCGACGGACGCCGTTGCCGGACCGTCCGTCCGCACGGAGAACATCATCCTCGCTTCCGGGTCGAGCGAGGTCTCGCCGATCACCGAAACCGCCTACTCGCTCTTCCGTCAACAGCAGGGTGGCGTGTCGGTTCGCGTCGAATCGACCTCGACCGACGACGGGTTCACCCGGCTGTGCCGAGGTGAGATCGACATAGCTGGCGCGTCCTACGCGTTCAACGGCGGTTTCAAGGGTGATCCTGGCTGTGCCGACCGGATCGCCGAGTTCGAGATCGCCCACAACACGGTGCCGGTCGTCGTCAACCCGCAGAACACCTGGGCACAGTGCCTCACGCTCAGCCAGCTCACGAACATCTGGAAGAAGGGTTCGACGATCACCAACTGGAACCAGATCGACCCGAGCTTCCCGAATGAGCCGGTCGCGTTCTTCGGACCGCCGCCGACGTCTGTTCACGCCCAGGTTTTCAACCACGACGTGAACGGCGCCAGCGACAACGTCCGCGGCTACCAGGCGGTGGAACTGGAAGGGGTCGCGCAGAACGTCGCGCAGAACAGGGACGCTCTGGGCTTCCTCGACTTCCCGACGTTCGAGACGTACGGCAACAGGATCCGCGGAGTGGCACTGGACAACGGCATCGGATGCGTCCCGCCCTCGGTGGTGTCCGCCGGGACCGGCACCTACCTCCCACTGTGCAAACCGCTGTACCTGTACGTGAGCAAGGATGCGCTACGTAAGCCCGCCACGGCCGCGTTCGTCAAGTTCTATCTGAGTCACGGTCAGGACATCGCGTTCAAGGCCCACTCGGTGCCGCGCAATGACGAGACCACGGCGAACAACGTGGGTCTCGCCGGTCAGTTGACCAACGGTGTGGGGCCGGTCAGGACGTAGTGCC
>NZ_CADDZT010000011.1:58690-59919 GCF_902812655.1 Candidatus Frankia meridionalis
CCCTCCCCATGCACGAACAAGACGGCGCCACCTGAGATCATCATATGCCATAACGCGCCGACGACTCGTAGCCGCAGATGTCAGGAGCAATCCTGTTCAGCGCCCGGCAACAAGAGCCCGAACAAGCGCAAGGTACATCGGCGCGTCAGCCCAGGGGCGGAGGCGTCCGATCGTTCGATATCCCCATGACGCATACGCGGCGTGCGCAGGAGCTGCTTCCGGCTCGGGGCGGACAAGAAGGACCACCCGTTGTTCATCCCGGCCGGCAAGAAGCCCGTCATGCAGCGCACGGCCCAGACCGCGCCTGCGGTGGCTGGCTAGCACGGCCAACTCGATCACCGCAAACGAACGATGGCCGTCCTCGGCGGTCAGCTCATCCGGCGCTGGTTTGACGAGGCCTTCCCACCAGCCAGTTTCCGCGGAGAGTGGATGGCCGAACGTCATCCCGACCGGCCTACCGTCGACAGCCGTAGTAACTGCGCGGAACCCGGGAGCCCCAACCCGTCGTGGCCAATCGGCAGCGAACTCGGCTACGTCGTCTGGACCCTCGCAGTACGGCGCCTCGGCGTAGACCTCGGCGTACACCGGCTCGATCAGCTCACGTAACCGCCCCGGGTCCTGCCCGCCAGCATGGACGGTCAGCGTCCACGGGGTGGTCACGCGGTCGCACCTGCGAGGGGATATGCGCGAGCCCACTCCACGAACCCGCGAACTGTCGGCCCGGCGTCCCGCTTGGCCAAGATGTCGACGGCCCGCCCGATCTCGCTGCGGATCCGAGCCGAGTCCACGCCGGCAGTGCGGAGAATCGCCTGACCGGTGATCTCCATCGCTTCGTCCAGGTGCCCGGCCACCGCGAGGACGCGGCCGTGGCCGGCGAGGTAGGCGGCATGGTTACGCGCGAATCGGGGATTCACTGCGGCGACTGCTTCCCGGGCTGCCTGTATCGCGGCGTCAAGGTCGCCGAGGATCTCGGCAGCCTTCATCCTGTGACAGGCAAGATCTGCTTCTCCCCAGAACTCCAGCCAATACGGATCCGCATCCGTGTCGGTGCCGACGAGGTTGTCAGCCTGGGTAAACGCCGACCACGTGGTCTTGTGCTCGCCTTGAGCTGCGTGGCCGACGGCTTCACGGGCGAGCAGGAGAGAGCGGAGGCGGGGGGTGTTGCGGGTTGCCGCGCAGCGCTGCGCCGCGCGGGCGAGGTTGATGACGTCACGAGGCGTCCCAACTGT
>NZ_CADDZT010000011.1:60220-61968 GCF_902812655.1 Candidatus Frankia meridionalis
GGACGCGGCAAGTGACATGCTGGCGAATGCCACGGTCGAGACATCATCGTCATTCACGGTCTGCGCAGCAGCGAGGGCTTCGAGCCACCAGTAGCGGGCGTCGTCTTGGCGGCCGGCGTCGTACGCGAGCCAGCCGGCGTGCTCGGTGGCCTCACCAAGCACTTGGGTAAGGGCATCGCCGGTGGTCGGAGAGTAGCTGGCGTCGAGCGCGCGGCGCATCTGCTGTACCGCCGTGACGGTCAGCCGGTATGCAGCGCCACCACCGTAGGTGTTATCCAGCTCGTACAGCCACTCTAGGTGCTTTCGATATCTCGCGACGTCACTGTCGCCGATCCGGACCAGCGCGTCAACCGCGCCAGGAGGCGAGGCAGCCACCGTCCATGTGGCATCCGGCCAGTCCAGCGCGGCTCCAGTGAGCACGCTCGCGGCGAGCCGGTGAAACTCCCGTCGTTGCACGTCATCATCGTGTATCGCGCTGGACGTTTCGTCCATCACCTCGGGAGCGAGCCCGAGCAGATGTCCGGGAATGCTCAGGCCAGTGGCAATCCTTTGGATCAGGTCGAGGCTCATCACCTGTTCCCGGCCACGCTCGATCGCACTGATCCGAGGTTGCGCTATCCCACCGATCATCTCGGTGAGATCCTGCTGCGTGATACCGGTCCACCGCCGGTAGATCTGGAAAGTAGTCCCAAAGTCACGTTCCGCAAGCGCGATGGTCATATCCGGGCGCTGCCAGAGGTCGGGCGGAGGGTCCCTGCGCTCGCGTGGCATCTGCGTCCCCTCTTCGATCACATCTATTGGTGCGGATCGTAATAGACGGGTCACGTATACGGGGCTGGGATGGAACCCGACGCGCCGATGATAGATCGTCTAATTCGTCAGAACGTGACCGGACGAGAGGTGACCAGAGTGCAGTCGACGCTCTACGCCGTTGGCATTCTGGCGGAACCGCCATCGGGGGGAGCTGGACAGCTCACTGAAATCGTTCTTATGTTCGAAAGTATCTCCGCGGCGAGAACCTACGGCGCCGCACATTGTCCGGGCCGATACATGGTCGCCCCGGTCCGCTTCAACCTGCCTCACGCTGAAGATGCGGGATGGACCGGGCCATGACCTCGTCATCCGGCAAACCCCTACCCCGACGTCTTCCCCGGATACAGCACGCCCGTTTCCACCAGTTGGACTCCTACCGGGTCGTTCCAGCCCAGGTCTCCCTCGGCGACCCGAGGGCTAAGAAGACGTGAACGGAGATGCTGTGCCAGCGAAGCGGCCAAGCGGGACGGCCAGCGCCCGCTACCTGCCACGGCCCGTCCACACTGCCACCCATTCCGACATCCCGCCGGACACTGCGCTGTACGGTCTGGTGGTCTACGGACGGGACGAGAAGCCCACAGAAGTCCGCTTACCGTTCCCAACTGTCTCCGCCGCGGACCACCACGCCAAGAGCCACGGTATCGACGGCCGCGTCGTGCCCATCGTCTTTCCGATCTACCCCAGGTCGGAGACCTGAGACCGGGGTTCCCCGGACAATCCGTGCCGCCCGCCCGGGGAGCCCCGCCACAAACGCGCGCCGGTCCGGCGTGCCCGCCCCTGGGCGTCCTTGGGGAGCGGTGGAGTACGGGCCGGCGCGTGCACCACCGACACCAGAGGAAGGCCGATGCCAGCGCTCCGCGTTGACCCGCTGTTCGCGCTCATTGTCGCGGACGCCTACACCGACCGCCACATAGCCGCCCTCGCAGCGGGCACCG
>NZ_CADDZT010000011.1:62109-64015 GCF_902812655.1 Candidatus Frankia meridionalis
GCGATCGCCCCGGCCACGATCGGTGGACGCCCGGTGTTCGGCGGCACCCTCCGAGAGATCAACGCCGGGGTGCTCGTGCATTTCGACGAGGTAGTTCGCGAGTACCCCGACGGGCTGTTCGACCAGCAGGTGATCGCGCAGTTGGCATTCAACCTGTGGGTTGCCGGACCTGAATCCGGCGGGGAGGCCACGATCTGGCGTCGCCGCTGGCAACCCAAGGACGAGACCCACCGCACAGGCTACGGCTACACTCCCGCGATCGTCCAGGGATGCCAACAGGTGAGCCTCCGCTCATCGGCGGGTGACGCGCTGCTATTCAACTCGGCAAACCTACACGCGGTAGCCGTGAACCCGGGCCAGCGGCGGGTAGCGTTCGCGTTCTTCCTTGGACTGACTGTGACCGGAAACCTAATCTTCTGGTCCTGACGGCATAATTGGAGCCCGTACCGTGACCATCCCCACCTACGGTGACGTCAAGACAGCCTGCGATCGCATCGCCGGACATGTCCGTTCCGTCACCGTCACCCGCGCCGACCCGGGGACAGTCTGCGACGCTGATCTTTGGCTCGTCCTGGAGTTCATGCAATACACCGGATCGTTCAAGGCTCGGGGGGCGGCGAACTTCGTCGCCGCGCATCTGGAAGCCTGCACGATGCCCGACTCCGGGGTGGTCATCGCCTCTGGCGGTAACGCCGGGCTCGCCTGCGCTTGGGCCGCAAAGCGCCATGGCGTGACTGCCACGGTCTTCCTACCCGAGACCGCCCCGCCCGTAAAGGTCGCCAAGCTCCGCGCCTACGACGCCGACGTTCGCCAGGTCGGGGATGAGTACGCAGACGCCTTGGACGCCGCCCACAGCCATGCCGCCACCACCGGGGCGATCGAGTCCCACGCTTATGACAATCCCCTGGTCGCAGCGGGAGCCGGCACGCTCGTACCGGAAATCCTGACAGCGATACCCGACGCGCTGGACACGATCGTGGTCGCGGTTGGCGGTGGCGGCCTGTTCACCGGCGTCACCGTCGCAGCCGACCACTACGGGATCCACGTCGTCGCCGTAGAACCGGTGAATTGCCGGGCACTGAACGCCGCAATCGAATCCGGGCAGCTTGTCGACGTGCCCGTCAATTCGATCGCTGCCGACGCTCTCGGCGCGCGGCGCACCTCTGCCATGGCACTGGAATGGGCAGGGCGCGCCGCAGTCCACTCGGTCCTTGTCCCGGATGAGGCCATCATCCACGCCCGTCACGCCCTGTGGGACCATCGACGACTCGCCGTGGAACACGGCGCCGCAACCGCTCTCGCCGCTCTATTGAACGGCGCATACATCCCGAAAGCCGGCGAGAAGATTGCGGTGGTGCTATGCGGCGCGAACACCGACCCAACGGATCTCGTCTCTTCCCAAGGCCGTTAGCGCATCACTAAAGCCTGTGGCGGTCGGCTGAAGTCGGCCTCTATCCCGCCGGTCCGAGCCCGCCTGTACTCGGATCGCTTCACCCAACTCACAGAAAGAATCAACCATGCACGAGAAGCGCAATCGCACCCACAAGCCCAACCTGATCGACTTCGACCCCGCCGCCGTCGTCGACTGGCAGATCTCCAGCTTCTCCAACGGCGCCGGGGGTATGTGCGTGGAAGCCGGCACCTTCGACGGCGGAGTGGTCGTCCGTGACTCGAAGGACCCGAACGGGCACGTACTGTCGTTCTCCCGTGCCGAGTGGGCTGCATTCGTTGATGGCGTCGAGAACGGCGAGATGCGCTTCTGACCTGGTCGTTTCATGATTGGACCCGTTTCCCGCAGGGGCGATGGGTCCCATGCCGTTTCTGGCACTTTGGTCAGACCTCGATCAGGTTGGTGTTGACGGTATCGATGATCATACCGGCCAATCGCGCGTCGCCAATTTTCTAT
>NZ_CADDZT010000012.1:0-7461 GCF_902812655.1 Candidatus Frankia meridionalis
CCACCCGCCCACCCCAGCTGTGGTCGCTGTGGTCGCTGTCGTCGGTGTCGGTGTTGTCCTTGCCTGGCATCGCCGGCACCTTTACTGCGACAAACATGCGGAAGGGAGCTCATTTCCTGGCCACGGCCAGGTGCCTGGATCGTCATCCCGGGCGCGGGCGGCGATCTCGGCCAGCCATTGTTCGACACCGAACCCGGCATGCCCCGACGATCAATCCACGACCGAGCGATCTCCACCCACCGCATCCTGACCGCCGCCGTCGCCGCCCTCGATCCCACCGACCATGAAGCCATCGGCCTCATGCTCTGCCTATGGCCCCGCACCCGCCGCCTGACCCCCGAGCAGCGCCGCGCCCAGGCCGCCGACCTCTACGGCATCCAACCCGAGACCTTCCGCCGGCCCACCCACGAGGGACACCTACTCCTCAACCTCGCCATCGAGCTCTACCAACGCATCCGCGACCGACACGAACGGCGCCGAACCCTCCCCATGACCGAGGAAGACGGCGCCGCCTGAGCTGAACTTGTTACCGGGGGTCACATCTCTATGACTTCACGCTTGTTCGATATAGATCGTCCTGCACCACATTGCGTTACTTACGGGAAGCCGTGCCGCAGCGGCCCGATGCAGCATGCACTAGGCGCCGCCCACGCCCACGAGCATTCGACCGGTAGTCGCGTCTCCATGAACCGTTTATCAACACAGGTCACGAACACGCCAACGGCGGCCCCGAACCCGCCGGCCAAGGGGGAAAGGGTCGGACACGTTCAGGGCCGCCAGCTCGACACGGCCACCGCCTACAGCAGCGCGGAGTCTTCTCTCGCCGCCAGGACCAGTGCGAGAAAGTGCACCTCCCACACCTCGATCAGCGAGACCACCTTGTGATCACGCACGCGCACCCGATGCATCGTGACCGTCACCCCATCCGGGATCACGTCCGGATTTGGCTTCGACCCCGCCATCACGACCCGGGACAAGTCACCCGTGGTAAGTCTCTGCCGCCGCAGCCGGATCCCCACCGCCCAGGCCACCCGCGACGCCATCAGCGCGGTGAACCGGCGATGCAGCACCACCAGCCCCACAGGAGCAAGCTGCGCAATCCCGATGCTTGCCCCCACCATGACGTCCTCGTCCACCTGCATGTGATCCGACAGCAACATCTGCTGGGCCTCGCTGTCCGCCTCCAACGGCTCAGGCAGGAGACCGAGGATCAGACCGTCACACGGCCGAGGCAGGAACTCAGGAAGCTGCCCGGCATCGAACTCCCAGCCCGCCGCCGTTGCCGCCCCCGCCCCGCTCACCACCGCTCCAGTCCCGGATGCAGACTAAGGCCGGTCACAGGGTCGCGCTCATTCCCAGGCCCAGAAACGGCAGCGCCCGGTACCCCGCAGTCGGAATCCCCCGCTTCCAGGCGTATCGGGCCAGCGTCGGAAGATCCGTAAACGGGGCCACCACTTGAACCCCGGCACTACGAGCGCCCACACCCCCGACGGAGTGATCACATCCCGCACGTTTACCATCTGCACGAGGCCAGTACTCATACCCGTCGTCGTCATCCCACCACCACTCCTCACCCTCTCCAGCGTCATCTTCGAATCGATCATCTCGGAAATAGTCGACAGCCACTGGACTCCCTGACACGCAGATCATAATTTCCGGCAATAGCGCCCTACTTTGCATCGGCGCGAAAAAGCTGCTCGAATGCATTCGGGCCGTAACGGTCCTCCAGCCAGGCATATACCTCGGCATGATCGCCGCTTATTGTTCCTCTGATGATTGCATCGTGTAAGTCTTGTTGGTCGCCGCCGCCGATTTCGGTCAGAAAAGTTTCGTAGCGAAAATTCACCACTCGTTCGTAGGAGGCCATAGCGGCCAGGTATAGACTACGATTTTCGGCGCCGGCAGGTTCCGTCAGTGATGCGAGGCTGCTTCGGTCAGTGCCCGAGAGCTGGCCTGTGGCATCGCGGAACGCCAAGCCATCGAACGGGGTGTGCCCAGCTTCCAGGTTGTACTTCGCCGCGACTTGGCGGACGACGGCACGGGCTTCACGGTCAACAGCGCCTTCCGTCACAATTCCCAGATTGCGGGTCGTCCGTGAACCCGGCCGGTCGCAGGCTGAGTAGGATGCTCCGTTCGGGTCCCGCCGGTTCAGACCGTAGCGAATGCGAGTCAGCGTGTCGTTATGCAGCGTATACACGCGGAAGCTGCCGTAGTGTAGGCAGTCGTGCGCGTATGTGCGCAGCAAGTCGAGCGCCGTTAGTGTCGTTTGCTCGTGGTCAGGCGCGGCCAGGTGGCCATATCTGGTCACCACTGCACCCAGCTGGACGTGCCGGTACCCCTGCTGGGGATAGTGGAAACCACCAAAGGAAGAAGCGTCGGTGGAACGAATTCCAACCCATACCCGATCGACGGGAAGGGTGCCGAGTAAACCGAAGCCCCTGAAACGCTGGGAGAGATCCGCTACACCCGCGTAAAAGATCTCCTGTAACCGGCGGTCGCGCCAGCCATCGACAACCCAATGCAGAAGCGAGAAACTAAGGTTGGGGTGATGGCCAGTGAAGGTTACGGATGCCCTGGCGAATGCAAGCCGCTGCATCGCTTCCGCACGGGATTCCAAGTCGCCCGAAACATGTTCGTTCGGACCCAGGAATGTCGGCGTCAACGACCTCTGAATCGGCCAGGTCAGCGTGTCTTCTGTATCAGGGTTCGGTGTGACTCCAGCAGACCTTCCGGAAGGCGGTCCATTGCGAACCACTGTGCCTCCAGGACTTCAAACGAGGCGATTTTGATATCTCCTCCGATGAGGTCTGCCGTGTAGGCAACCTCTACTCGCAGGCGATACCCGCTTTTCAGATTAACCAGATCACGAACGCGGACCCTCAGCCCTGTTTCCTCCAGGACTTCCCGGACAACCGTATTCTCGAAGGTCTCCGACCGCTTCGCATACCCGGTCGGAAGTCCCCACTGTCGATCCTCTGGCCACAAGCGATGACGAAGGACCAACACGCGACCCTCGTCATCCTTCACAATTCCGCTCACACCGACCATGAATGTTGCATGCCACAGCCAGAGCACACGCCACTGCACCGAACCGCGTAGCGCCCGCCAAGCCATGGCCGCAATTCTCTTCATGACTCTTTTCCTTCCATCGGTGTGTCCGGCCGGCACATCAAGTGACCCGGCGATGATGCACTACAGTCCGAGGAGGGGCGCGGAGGGACGGCGATGTCATCGGCATCGTCCGGCCCAACGGTCCCCCCATTCCGTCAGACACCCAACCTCCTCTGATCACGATTGCAAAGCGACAGCCCCGGGCAGAGCAGCGGACAGGGTGTGTGGCCCGACACGATCTAGCTCCACCCGAAGCCGTCTAGCACGCGTGGCCCCGGCCATCGGATCCGAGGTACACCGCGCCCGCCGCAGGTGCAGCGCCAGCCGAGGACCTGATGTCAGCTCGACTGGAGCCGCCATCCCATCGTGGCGCAACGCTCCGCGTCTAATCCAGGACGGTTAGAGGGGAGCATTGAGGGGCTGATTGGGGGGCGGATGCCCGGGATGGCCGCCCCGCCGGGAAACGACCAGCGCGCCGAGAATGAGGAGCCTCACCGTTCCATGAGATGATCAGCCCATGAGCACCACGCGAAGGCAGGGGCCGTGACCGAGCCGAACCACCAACTACGAGGCGCTCGGGAACGCATCGAGTCACCGCACGCGCCCGGTCAGCCGCTGTCCCGCGTCGAGCTGGCAGACCTCGTCAACGAAGCAGTCTTCCGTGCCACTGGCCGCACAACTGCGGTAGACGATCATTACATCGGAAAGCTGGAACGAGGGGCTATCCACTGGCCGCAGGCGGACTACCGAACTGCGCTCCGAAGCATCCTGCGGACGCCCACCGACACCGCCTTGGGCTTTCGCCGCCCGCGTCGCACACGCAGTCGACCAGCGGATGGGACCATCCCCTCAGCGGCCCTCAGCCCGCCCGGCACAAGCCTTTCCGCAGGTTGGAGAGTTGATGATCATGTGTACCGGAAGCTAGGTTCAACGACCAGGTCAGCCGGGAACCTCCCGGCTGACCTGGATCTCCTAGACGAGTGGTCGGCCATGCTACGTAGAGAGCTACTCACTCAAGGGGCGGCGGCCCTCACCGCCCTCACTCACCTTGAGTCATACCTGTCCGCGCTCGACGCCGATCCAGTTTCAAAGATATCAGTATTGCGATCGGTAGTCACAGCGCAACGCCGCCGCGAAGGCTCACTACCCGCCCGCGACCTCGCCGGAATCGTAGTCGAACACCTACGTCTCCTCAGTGCAGTGGGAAAGAATACGCGTGACCCGGCAGCAAAGCAACTTTCAGCCGAGGCACTCAGTGAGGGATTCGGATTCCTGGCATGGCTCGCGTGGGACATGTGGGAGATCGGCTCGGCGCAACGCTATTACCATGCCGCGGTCCGCATGGCCCGTCAGTCCCAGCACCCGACTCTTCCGGCCTACATGCTCGGCAGCACTGCCGTCTTCATCGCCAAATCCGGCAATCCCCAGCGCGCATTGGACCTCGTAGACCAAGCCCTAGAATCTCTTCGCCCACACGCCAACGACACCATCAACGCTTGGTTGTACTCGACAGCTGCCACGACTTACGCGATCGCACAGCAGGCGACGCAAACATGGCGCTATCTTGACATGGCTCAAGAAGCCGCGATGCGGATCAGTCAGGACGACAGCCCACCCTGGCCATGGATCATGCGGTTCAGTGACGAAAAACTAGCAGGCTACCGACTCGCAGCCGCAGTCGATCTTCGCGACCCCGTCGCAGCGTTGAACTCGGCACCACTCGCGACAAGAGTACAAGCTCACAGCGCGCAGCACGCCCTCAACCTATTGGCACATGCCGATGCGTACGCGATGAGAAGAGAATACGACCAAAGTGCCACAATAGCTCTCGCTGCTCTCGAAGCCGCATCAACCAAGACTTCGCAGCGAGTTATGCGCGCAGCTTGGAGGACCCGTCAGCGATTGCCCGCGCAACCACACATCGCGCCAGTTCAACAACTCGATATCCGACTTCGCGAACTGGATCCACTCGACATCTGAGAGGAAATCGATGACTCGCGTCGGAATCACCGGCCACCGTGGCCTAACTTCGGAAATAGAATCATATGTCGACCGAGAAATCCGCACGTACCTCCATCAGGTAAGTAATTCTAACCTCATCGGAATCAGCTGCCTTGCGGACGGAGCGGACACCCTATTCGCCGAAGCTGTCCTGGACCTCGGAGGACGGCTGATCGTTATAGTGCCCGCACGGACATACCGCGACAACCTATCTCCAGAACATCATCCGATCTACGACCGCCTATATAGCCGGGCAGAGGAAATCCGCCAGCTGAGCTATCAAGAATCCGAGTCCCAAGCGCACATGCACGCGAGCCGCGTACTCGTAGATCAATCTGACCAGCTCATCGCTGTCTGGGATGGGCAGCCCAGCAGAGGCCCAGGCGGAACGGCCGATGTCGTCGAGTACGCCCGCTCCCACGGCCATGCGGTACGAATCATCTGGCCAGCGGGAGTTACCCGACCTTGACCACGCGCACCAGCCGAAGTGTCGGCCGGGTGTCGGCCGGGTGTCAGCCGAAGATCGTCGCAAACTTTCTCCACGGTTTCAAGGGCGGCCTTCGGCCGCCGCATGGTCCACGCCACGCACGCCGCGCAACGGGCAGACCCCGACGGTGCGCCGCGCGCCGAGCCTAGGGGCTCGGAGCGTCGCCCCGCCACCCGCCCGGCGCGTCGGCGTGTCGCGTCTCCCGCCGTCTGCCTGTGACCGTCCTTATAACCGTATCCGCCTTTGCTGCGGACGATCCGCGCGATCCTGGTTGTCCTTCTCGCGTCAAAGTCCCTCTCCGGAGCCTGTCTGGCGGCTGCCGGTCGTTGCGGGGTTTTCCCGTGGGCTCCGCCCCCGACCCCGGCCCTCTCTCCGGAGGAGAGGGGGAGGTGCGCGGGTCCGCTGATCGCCTCCGCCGGCCGGACACCCGGAGGGCTACCCCGGAACCTCCCCACCGCTCAAGGGTCGCACGGGTGACGATCGGTGCGTGTTGACCCGGCGCCCCTTGCCCGGCAGGGAGAACCCGGGGTAGGGCGCAGCCTGCCCGACCGACGGAGGAGATCAGCTCAGACAGAGGTCCGTGAAAAGATCACACTCGTAACGCGAACGGCCGGTGACCCGTTCGTGGGTCACCGGCCGTTCGCCCTGAGGTATCCGGCTCTACGCCCGCCGAGCCCATCGGGCCACGATCCCACCGGCGGCAGCGATGACCGCCTCAGGGTCGCAGTACGCCAACCCGTACACGAGGGACGGCCCGTGCACCCGGAACGCGTCGGTGGCAAGGATCGCCCGAAACGCCCGCTCATACTCGGTCGGCGGGACACCCGCCACAGCCGGATCGATCGCCGGCACCCAGCCCGAGGCAGGCGACGCCCCGCGCGGGGACGGTCGCACCGGCACACCGTCCGGCCCGGTGGGCATCGCCCGGAACGTCAGGACCACCGCAGGGTCCGCTGGAGTGACCGGCCGATGATCGGTGTAGACGATGCTGGGCAGCGTGGCCGTTGCGTCCACCAGGTCGTGCAGGTCCGCACCCGGGGAAACCGTCAGCTCGTAAACCTCCCGGACGTTGTGCCGGACCGTCACGAAACGCCGAGGTTCGTACGGGTCACGCCATGGGCTATCGCCGGACGGCGGGATGATGGGCATGGGTCACCGCTCCTGTCTACGCAGGTGTTGTGATCAAGGTCCGGAGTCGTGTTGCAGCACCACTCCGGACCGCCGCGCCAACCTTTGTGGTTGGCCACCCCCAAGAGTAGAGGCGCGGTTTGGGTTGGGCAATACCATTACCGGCATGTCCGAGGATCAGCTGTGGACCACTGGCGACATTGCCGCCCGGCTCAAAATCACCAGCGAGCGCGCCCGCCAGCTCACCCACCGCTCGGACTTCCCCCCGCCCGCGCAGACCGTCCGCCATATCCGCGCGTGGCGCGTGGCCGACGTCGAGACATGGATAACGAGGCACCGGCCGAAGCAGGCCGAGCAGCGCGAAGCACAGTAGATCAAAGATCGTGGGTGATCAGCCGCATCCCTCGCCCGTCAAGCGCTACGGGTTCCCCAAGCGATAAAGGTTTGTGACGCAGGTCACTACGGGTTAACGGACCAGAACTGGGGCTCCGCCCCCCGTCCCCGGCCCTGCGTCTGGAGGTGAGGGGGAGGTGCGCGGGTCCGCTGATCGCCTCCGCCGGCCGGACACCCGAAGGCCTACCCCGGAACCTCCCCACCGGTCAAGGAGCACACAGCCACGATCGGTGAAGGTGGGAGCGGCGCCCCTTGCCCGGCCGGGAGAACCCGGGGTAGAGCAAGCTTGCCCGACCGGCTCTCGTTCACTCACACCGTCAGCATCGTCCGGCGCCAGGTCG
>NZ_CADDZT010000012.1:7628-9696 GCF_902812655.1 Candidatus Frankia meridionalis
GGGCGGTGAATCATCCCGGGCAGGGGTCGGAGTAGGACAGCCGAGGCACCCACCGCGACCATTCCTGCGGGCTGAGCCGGAAGCGCGGATCCGCACAGGCGATCCCGGCAAGCGTCCCCGGATCGGTCGACAGCACCCGTAGACCGCCGTCCTCCCCACCTACCGCGAACGCGTGCCCCTCGCCCGACACGACGAGACGGCTCACCGCGTTGCCCGCGGAGGTGGGGTTCGCGGATGTGGGGTTCGCGGCTGGGAACCGGATGAGCTGGATGGGCTGGATGGGCTGTGCGGTAAGTGGTGCGCCGGCGTCCCACACCATGACGGTTCCGCCTGCGTCCGCCGACACCAGCAGGCCGTCCGCTCCGAACCCGGCACCGGTCACCCGGTCGTCGTGCGCGGTGAGGACGCCCGCGGCCAGCGGTCTGGCCGGATCGGACAGGTCCCACAGCCGCAGCGTGTGATCGTCGCCGCCGGTCACGGCAAGCCGTCCGTCCTGGCTGAAGGCCACCGTCACGACCGCGCCCACATGGCCGGTCATGGTCGCGACCTGGCGTGGTTGTCGCCGGTCCGTCAGATCCCACAGCCGCACGGTCTCGTTGAGGGCCGCGGTGGCCAGCAGCCGGCCGTCCGGACGCAGCGCGAGGTCGGCGACCAGCCCGCCCCGGTTCGGCAGGAAGGTCAGCAGCGCGGGACGGTGCGGATCGCCGACGTCCCAGAGCCCGACCGTCCCGTCCGCGCCTGCCGTGACCAGCAGCTTCCCGGATTCGTCGAGCGCGAGCCGGACGACCGGGCTGATGTGGCCGTTCAGTTGGCTCAGCTGCCCGGCCCCGCCGGGGGCGGCGACCTCCCACATCCGGGCGGACGTGTCCGCGGCACCGACCGCGAACAGACGACCGTCAGCACCGAGCGTGACACCGGTGGCCTGCCCGGTGGCAGCCGGGCTGATTTCGGACGACAGAGTCGGCTTGCGGCGGTCGGTCAGATCCCAGAGCCTGAGCCGCCCGTCGGCATCGACCTCGGCGAGGGTCCGCCCGCGGGCGTCCCAGGCGGCGTCGAGCACTTTCGCGCCACGCTGCGGCAGGAGCACCACCGATGAGGTGACAAAGGAGGAGAGCATGGCGCGGCGCGCCTCGGGTGTGGGCGAGATCCGGAACGCGGCAACGGCAAGCCGGCCGGCGAGCGTCGGATCACCCGGCCGGTTCGCATCTGCCCGCGCGGCGACCTGTCGGGAGACCGCGGCCCGGTTTGCATCGCTTGCGCCATCCCTGCCGGGCAGGACGGTGAGGGCTAGCACGGACGCGGTCGCGACAGCAGCCACGAGGCCACCCAGCAGGACAAGCCTGCGGCGGTGACGGCCTGCCGCCCGAGCCGGGGACGGCGTGTCGGGTTGCCGGGTGCGGGGTCGGACGGCCGGGCCGGGAGCCGGCCACCGTGCCGTCGAGGATGGCGGTGACACGGATGGCGCCGGCGATACCAGCGGATATGGCGAGACCGGTGGCGACACCCGCGGATCTGACGGGGCGAGCCCGATGGTGCCGCCGTTGTCGCCGCTGCCGTCATCGGCAGGTGGGGTCCGGGTGAGCAGGGGGCGCCGAGGCGACCGGCCGGTTCCCGCCGGGCCTTTGGAACTTGCGGAACGTTTCGGGCTCCTGGAACTCTTCGAACCCGTCGACCGGGCCGGTGTCGCGGTGGCCGGGTTCGTGGCGTCCGCGCTGCCCATCAGGACGGCGCGCAGCGAGTCGGCGCTCGGACGCTGCGCGGGATCCTTACACATGGCCTGTGCGACCAGTTCACGCAGGTCGTCGGGGATGCCGTCGAGACGTGGCTCATCGTGGATGATCCGGTAGAGGACCGCTTCGGTCGGCCCGTCGCCCCACGCCGAGCGGCCGGTCCCGGCGTAGATGACGATGCTGCCCCAGGCGAACACGTCCACGGCCGGGGTGACGGGCTCGTCGAGGATCTGTTCGGGTGCCATGTATCCGGGCGTGCCGATCGGCTGTGCGCCGACATGGCTGATATTGGTGAGAACGTTCGACGACCGGGCCAGTCCGAAGTCGATCACCTTGGG
>NZ_CADDZT010000012.1:10273-19656 GCF_902812655.1 Candidatus Frankia meridionalis
GTGGATGGCGCTCAGTGCGGTCGCGACGCTCAGGGCGAGATGTTCCAGGTCGGCCGGGCGCAGCGGGCCGCGGGCGTTGACCAGTTTGGAAAGCGTCGGTCCCTCGACGAATTCGGTGACCAGGTAGGGCTGGGGGCCGTCGGGGTCGGCGTCAAGGACGGCGGCGGTGGCGAACCGTTTCACCTTGCGTGCGCTGTCGGCCTCGCGGCGGAACCGGGCGCGGAACTCGGGGTGCTCGGCGAGTTCCGGGCGGATCACTTTGATCGCTACCCACTGGCCGTCCTGGCGGGAGGCGAGGAAGACCGCACCCATTCCGCCCTGCCCGAGGCGGCCCGCGATGCGGTAGGGCCCAAGTTGGCGAGGGTCCTCAGGCCGCAGCGGAGCCATGACATTGCCTGACACGGGCGGCGGTGTCGTTCCCGGCACGACTGCACCCCCCGGAACCGATCCGATCTCGATGTCACCGTACGCCACGCTTACGGTATTGCGGCCATCCGTTGCTGGATCGACAAGGTGGCGCCACCGATGCCCATGGGTGTGATCAGATTGCCGAGTGCGGTCAGTTTGGCGGGAACAGCCTGGTAATAGGCCCACACGCCTCGTTTCTCACGGATGAGCAGGCCGGCGTCGACGAGCACCTTGAGGTGGTGGCTGATCGTGGGCTGGGTGAGTTCGAGCGGTTCGGTCAGTTCGCAGACGCACGCCTCGCCGCCCTCGTGGGCGTAGATCAGTGAGAGCAGTCGAAGGCGGGTCGGGTCGGCGATGGCTTTGAGTAGTCCGGCGAGCTGGACGGCGGCTTCGGCGGAGAGAGGCTCACGGGTGAGCGGGGTGCAGCACGCCCCGTCCGCGCTCGGGGACGCATCCTCCCCGGACCCCCCTGACTCCGCGGAGCGGGCGCTGGTGGGGGCGGTCATGGATCCAGCATGCCGCACCTATTGACAGCCGTCTATGTCCGGGGTGATGCTCGGCGCCATCGGTAGATAGACGGCGGTCGATGTCTTGATGGTGATCACGATGGCCCGGGTGCAGTTGGCATTGAACGTCTCGGATGTGGACGCGGCGGTGGATTTCTACTCGAAGCTGTTCGGGGTGGAGCCGGCGAAGCGGCGTCCGGGGTATGCGAACTTCGCCGTTGACGTTCCGCCGCTGAAGCTGGTCCTGATCGAAAATCCGCAGGCTCGCGGGTCGGGTGTGGCCGGTGCGCTCAACCACCTCGGCGTCGAGGTCGAGTCCACCGAGCAGGTGCACGCGGCGACCGCGTGGCTGGCCGAGCAGGGGCTGGCGACCGCGACCGAACAGGCCACGACCTGCTGTTACGCGGTGCAGGACAAGGTGTGGGTGGATGACCCGGACGGGGCGCCATGGGAGGTCTACACCGTCCTCGGCGATGCCGAGCAGGGCGTGGCCACCGAACCGCGGGCCACCGAACCGCGGGCCACCGAACCGCGGGCCGTTGACCCCGACGTGCCCGGGTCGGCGTGCGCCTGCGGGCCCGCGGGCTGTGGGCCGGAGGCCACCGCCGTCGGGGCGGGGACGCCGGAGCTGCTGACCCTCACCACATCCGCCGCCCGGTGACCGCAGGGCGGATACCGCCGCTGGCGCGGCGGCTCGCGGCGGAAGCGGTCGGCAGCATGCTGCTGGCCGCCCTGGTGATCGGCTCGGGGATCGCCGCCCAGCAGCTCAGCACCGATGTGGGCCTACAGCTGGCGGAGAACGCGGCGGTGACGGCCGCCGGCCTGTTCGCGATCATCCTGATGGTCGGGCCGGTCTCCGGCGCCCACTTCAACCCCGTCGTCTCCGCCGTGGACGCGGTGTTCGGCGGGTTGTCCTGGCGGGATGCCGCCGCCTACCTGCCGGCACAGGTCGCCGGCTGCATGGCCGGGGCGGTACTCGCCAACCTGATGTTCGACCGGGCGGCGGTCTCGATCTCGACCCATCACCGCGCGTCCGGGCCACACCTGCTGTCCGAGGTGGTGGCGACCGCCGGCCTGTTGCTGGTCATCTTCGCCCTGGCCCGGTCCGGCCGGGGCGACCGCGCCCCGGCGGCGGTCGGTGCCTACATCGGTGCGGCGTACTGGTTCACCAGCTCCACCAGCTTCGCGAACCCGGCGATCACCATCGGCCGGATGTTCTCGAACAGTTTCGCCGGGATCGCCCCCGCATCGGCCCCGGGTTTCATCGCAGCCCAGCTCGTCGGGGGTCTGGTCGGGGTCGGGGCGATCGGCCTGTTCTACCCCGGACTGAGCCCGGCGGCCGCCGCCGACGTCGTGGTAGGCCACGCCGTTGCCGGCGAGGCGAACGGGCACCGCCGGTCCACGTCCACGTCCACGTCCGTTGGCTGAAGGAGCGTCTGTGTCCACCATTCCCGAGGTGCTGTTTGTCTGCGTCCACAACGCCGGCCGTTCCCAGATGGCCGCCGCGCTCCTGGACCACCATGGCGCCGGTCGGGTATCCGTCCGCTCGGCCGGCTCCGCCCCCGCAGCCGAGATCAACCCAGCCGTCCGGGCGGTCATGGAAGAGATCGGCATCGACCTGTCCAAGGAGTTCCCCAAGCCGCTCACCGACGATGCGGTCCGCGCCGCCGACGTTGTCATCACCATGGGCTGCGGTGACGCCTGCCCCGTCCACCCCGGCAAGCGCTACCTTGTCTGGGACCTCGACGACCCCGCGGGCAAAGCCCCCGACCAGGTCCGACCGATCCGTGACGACATCGACGCCCGGGTCCGCGCCCTGCTCGCCGAGCTCGTCCCGGTGGGCGCCTGAGCGAGATTCCGGCCCGACCCTCGCGGCGTCCTTGGCTTTCTTCACCCATTTTCCCAACGTCATCTCGTGGACGCTGATGTTCCGGGCGACCTCGGTGACCGGGAGATGATTTCCCGCTCCTCGATTTTCAACAGCTCGCGCAGGGCCATCCACCATCCAGTCTGTCGACGTTGCCGAGATCATCCTATCGGAGCGTCGCTACGACCATTTGAACCCGCGAAGAGATTTTCTTCTTCGACGATCTGGAGACGATCACCGCGGAGTCTCAGCCCGGTTGCGGGGACGATAACCCGTATCGGTAGACCCACACGGAGGGCGCTTCCGAAGCACGCCTTGCGGTCGGGGCGCCCTCCTGCATGTCGATAGTCACGCTAGGATGATCATATGGTGACGACAAAAATCGAGTGGGACGACGTGGACGATGATGTCCGGAAGGCTGTCGAGATACACAGTGGTGTGATTCTAAAAGCAGAGACGGCGCAGGATGGTTTTAATTCACAGATCGCCGCAGTCGTCCAGACTACCACGGGAAAAGTCTTTGTGAAGGGGCTTGGTACCGACCATCCCCGTGTCTGGACACAGCATGTGGAAGCGGCCGTCAACCCGTACGTTCGCGAAGTAGCTCCTGGCCTCCTCTGGCATGCCGAGACCGCCCGGTGGAACCTTCTTGGATTCGAGTATGTCCATGGTCGTCGCGCCGACTACTCGCCAGACTCCGAAGACCTTGTGAAGATTTCCGAAAGCCTCCGACGGCTTCAGAAAATGCCGTGCCCGGACCTTCCGCTGAAAAGAGCCGAGCAAAGATGGTCAGCCTACGTCGATGACCCCTCGGCGTTTGCGGGCGATTACCTTCTCCATACGGATTACAATCCCGAGAATGTCCTGGTCGCAGATCGGACGCACCTGGTCGATTGGGCATGGTCTACCAAGGGCACGGGCTGGATCGACCCGGGCTGCTGGGTTATCTGGCTGATGGCAGCCGGCGACCACAGTGCCGAGAGCGCCGAAGCATGGGCCGCGCGGATCCCCTCCTGGAATACAGCACCCCAAGATGCGGTCAATGCCTTCGCCGAGGCTAACGCCAAGCTCTGGGCAGAGATCGTCCAGGTTGACCCGAATCCGTGGACAGCCCGTATGGCGACGGCGGCGGAACGCTGGTCGCACTACCGCATCTCATGACTCGCATACCGCAGCCGCAGAAGGGTTCAGATCTCCCATGGGACGTGGATTGCTTGGGTATGGGGCACGATGATCGTTCCGGCGTGGAGTCGTATCGGCGGGTTGAGGAGCTGCACTGCCGCTTGCTTGATCAGATCGGCGATGTGGGTAGCGTCGGTAAGGCAGCTGATGGTGGTGATGGCCTCCCAATGTGTGACCGGGAGGTGGAGCGTTTACGTGCTGCACTTGTCCCTGGAGACCAC
This sequence comes from Candidatus Frankia meridionalis, assembly GCF_902812655.1. Lineage (GTDB taxonomy): Bacteria > Actinomycetota > Actinomycetes > Frankiales > Frankiaceae > Protofrankia > Protofrankia meridionalis. The sequence goes on from NZ_CADDZT010000012.1 coordinate 14,458, forward strand.
CGCACCCGTCCTGCTCCGCGCCGGGATCTGGTCCCTGCATCCGTTCACCCACCCCGGCATGATCCAGCTCGGGGAATGGCTGCCCATGCACTGGCGCGAGCTCAAACAGCTCCAACGCCGCCAACTTGCACGCGCTCGGCCTGAATGACGACGTCACCCACCCGGTCGAACGCGAGTCCTTCGCCGAGGTCGTCCAGCACACGCTCACCACTCACGCCCAACCCCTGTTCACCCGGATGCTGCGCGAGGGCTCCGCCCTGTTCGACACCGACTTGGTCGACCCCGACGCCCTGCGCCAGGCCGTGCTGTATGTCCGCGACGGCCACTACCATGAACACAACGACGCGCAACTCCTCGAAGTCATCGACTTTCACCTCGCCGCAGCGGCGTTCCTGTAGCGGCAACGGAATCCGACGTCATAGCCCCCGCTGTACAGCAGCCACCTTTTGTTTGTGGATGCCGCCCGGTCCACCGCCCACCAGGCCATCAGTGTCTCCGGCTTGAACTCCTGGAACTTCGGATCGGTCACCGACGTATACAGGTAGTACGCGGACTCGGCCAGTTCCGTCGGCGTCCAGCCCCAAGGCGGGGTCTCCTCCTGCACCATCGTACAGCCCACGATCCGGTCACCATCCTCCTCCAGTACCCACATCGTGCCGTCGGTGTTCTCCGCCTGCGCCGCCACATCGTCCGCGCTGTCCCGCCAACTCGGCAAACCGCGTTCCTCCAACCAGACGCAACGGCTACGAATTATAGCCGCGACCGCGGGCACATCGGCGTTCGTAGCCAGCCGCATCGCGAACATCAGAAGCCTCCACAGGTAGATAAGGGAAAACGAGACTCCAGGCGGAACGGCCAATTGCAACCAGACCCCGAACATCGTAGCGCTACGGCTGGCCGCCTACCGGCGTTCCGATCCGCCTTACTGCGAGTTTCGATGCGGCCGGCACCTGTGGCTCTCAACATGGGGCTGTAGGGACAATGAGTTTAATTCCGATTCAGCCTGGCCACGATGTCATGACTACCAGGCCGTGATGAGATCGTCCGGGCCGACCGATCGCAGCGGCAGATCCGGGGTGACACCGCTGCGGCTCACGGCGAGCAGTGCGGTTGCCCGGTCAACCCCGGGCACTGCCGCGGTATCGCGGATCAGAGCGGCATGGTCGTGATGGTCGAAAGGTTTCACGACGTGCCATTTGATGCTCCCGGCGAACAGGATCCGGGTGGCGGCACCGTCGCGGTCGGCACCGACGATGTCTATTTCGGGATTGTTCTGGCGGTTCCACCATCCGCCGACCGCTTCTACCTCCGGCCAACCGAGTTCCGGGGCGATTCGCAGCAGAGCCTTGCGGATCAACGGCTCAACGGCGCGACCGCGCCAGGCCGTCCAGGATCGCTGGACTCTGCGCAGCAGCAGGTCGGTACGTCCACGTTCGACGAGAGGCAGGCCTGCCTGCAGAAAAGCCAGGTAAAACCTCAGGTAAGGGTCGGCGATGCGGTAGCGGCGGTCCTTCTCGGAGGGCTTGGTCGACAACGGCGTGTCGGTGGAGATCACACGTTTGGTTTCCAGGAGACGCAATGCGTTGGTCAGGGAACTGGCTGCGATCGGCGCGATCCCGCTTGATGTTCTGGCGCGGACGCCGCTCCAGGTGCGTTCGCCATTACCGATCGCGGCGAGCACGGTACGGGCCTGCAACTGGGCGGGGAATTCCGCGGCCAGCGAGCGTTCCCCGGAAACCAGCAGTGCCGAGGTCGGATTGGCCAACGAGGTGGCCAGAAATTCTTCGAGCGACTGCCCGGGGTTCCACTCCTGACAGATCAGTGGCAGGCCGCCGGTGACAAGGTGGGCATCGATCGCATCGGCCGCCCTCAGACCGATCATGGAGCCGACCTCGGCGGGATTCAACGCGGGCAGCACCATTACCGTGCCACGTTGGTGGAATGGGCGCCGATAATCGTCAAGACGTTCCATCATGGCCAGATCCGAACCAATGAGCACAAACAGGACCGGCTTGCGTGCCAGCATTGTGTCCCAGGCTGTCTGCAGTACGCCTTCCAGCGCCGGATCGGATTCGATCAGCCAGGGTAGCTCGTCGATCACCACGATGCTTGCGGTGTCATCGGGCAGCGCGGCAGCGAGCTGCCGGAACAACGATATCCACGTCGGCAACACCATGCCGTCGGTGAACAGGTCCCGGCTCGGCAGCTCCGAATCGACAACGGACGCGGCGAAGACCGTCCGTTCGGCCGCAGGCTTGGCTCCCTGCGTGGCCTGGAAGAACACCGATGGCACCCCGGCCCGTTCACAGAACACCTGGACCAGCCGTGACTTGCCGACACGGCGCCGGCCCCGCAGCAGCACCGCCACACCCGGAAGATCACGCCGTCCAGTGCGTACCGTCCCGAGCAGCGCATCAAGTTGCGCCAGCTCCGCGGACCGGCCGACGAACCCGCTCGACGTCATCAGAAGCTCCACTCGTCTGAACTACAGTTGAGTGTAGTTCAGACGAGTGGAGTTACCTGCTCGGCTGTGGCGGGCGGACCGGGACTGAAACCAGAGAGCCCACGGGCGGATCAGGGCCGGCGGGTCGGAAGCATCACGATCTCGGCGACGGTGGTGCGGGCCGGCAGCATCAGCACCGCTGTCACCATCTCGGCCACGTCCTGCGGCGCCATGAGTGTGTCGGAAGGCCAGGCCCGGCCCTCGGATCGGAAAACCCGTTGCTGCATGGGGGTTGCCGTCCGGCCGGGCATCAGGGTGCACACGCGGACACCGGCGTCCGCGACCTCGCCGCGCAGGCTGTCGGCGATCGCACGCAGCGCATGCTTGGTGGCCGCATACTGGCCGATCCCGGGGCCGGCGGAACGGCCCTGGGTCGAGTTGACGAAGACGATGTCCCCGCGGGACCGTACAAGATCCGGTAGTAGGAGCTGGGTGAGGGCGTAGGGTGCGCGGACGTTCACCGCGTACTGATGGTCGAGATCGCTGATGTCCGCGTCCGCCATGGGTGCCCGATGGTGGGTACCGGCCGAGTGGACCAGGATCGACAGGCTGCCGAGTCGCTGCCGGACGGTCGCGGCAAGGTCGGCGCGTCCGTCGGAGTCGGTGATGTCAGCCGGGTGGACGTGCAGATGAGCCGCGGCGCTGCCGGCATCCTTCCGGACCGCGTCCAGCGCGCCCCGGTCCCGGCCGGTCGCGACGACCGAGGCGCCGGCCGCGGCCAGGCGCAGCGCGATGGCCCGCCCGATGCCGCTGGACGCTCCGGTGACCAGCGCCGCGCGACCGGTCAGCTGTGGTTTCGGTGCTGGTACCGCTGCGAAGGTCATGTGAACCCACCTGTAGTGTCAGGCGCTTGTTGTGCTGGCTTTGGATTTTTTGGCGCTCTTAGAGCGAGGCCGGGGCCTGGTGCAGAGGTCAGGATTTGGTGAAGACGAGCAGAACTTCCATGGTCCCGTTATCCTCGGTCTTGATCCCGCCGAAGCTCGGGTTGCTGACGTTGTAGTCGGCGAACACGATCGGGATCTGTCCGCTGATCTTGATTTGCACGCCGGACCGCTGGGTGTCGAGGGAAATCGTGACGGTCTTGGTGACGCCGTGCAGAGTGAGGTCACCGGTCGCCTGGTAGGTCTTTGTCACCCCGGCCGCGGGCACCGACCCGAGGTCGATCGGCTTGGTCAGCGTGAAGGTGGCTGTCGGGTACTTGGACGTCTCCATGATCCGGCCGTGGAACTGGCCGTCCCGTTGCGACTGGTCACTCGCGACGGTTGTCATGTCCACGGTGAAGTTTGCGGACTCGACGGTCGTACCTGAGACGACCATCTTCCCGGTGACGCCCGAGGTCCGACCGACGGCGGTGGTGGCCTGCCCGAAGAGGACCTCCTTGACGCGGTAGCCGGCCTGTGAACCGGTTCCGACCGCCCAGGCGCCGTCAGCGGATACGGCCGTGGTTCCAGCGGTGTCGGAGGCAGCCTGGGTGGACTGTGAGTTGACCGACAGCTTGGCCGGCGGATCACCTTCGATGAAGTTGATGTAAACGAACGGCCCCCCGACCAGGAGCGCGACCACCACGATCCCGCCGATGATCGCACCCTTCAGCCACCGGGGGCGTTCCCTCCCGGACGGACTCGGCTGGTTCGTCTCCTGGGTGGCGTCGGCTGTCATGAATTACTCCTTGTAATCAGATCCTGTGTCCGCGCCCGGTACGTCTGCACCGACGACTGGCACAGGACGGATGTTGCACGGGCAACGTTAGGAAATCCTGAACGTGATCCGTAGGCACGGTGTGATCAGTGTGTCACCCGTCTTGACCGTGGTCCGTCGTGCCCGGAGCGGGTGGGCCCGCGAGGGTTGGCCTCATCGCTCCGTGAACCAGCCGCGGGCCGCCGAGTCGGGCGGGGGAACGTCGAGTCAGGCGGGGGGAGCGCTGAGCGCCCGAAGATCGGCCTGCATCTGGTCGATCTCGATCGCCTGGTTGATGACCATCGCCCGGGCCAGTGCCCGTACCTGCGGCTCCTGCGCACGGGCCGCGGCCTCCTGCGCCATCGTGATCCCGCCGCGGTGGTGGCGGATCATGAGGGTGAGAAACAGTGTGTCCAGGTCCCGCCCCTGCGCAGCGGAAAGCCGCGTGAGCTCTGCGTCGGTAGCCATGCCGGGCATGGCTACCGGCGAAGCCGCAGACCCGGCCACGGACGAGGTCACGGACGCCGACCCGTCGTGGTCGGCATGGCCGGACTGGTCACTGTGATCGGCGTGACCGTGACCGTGATCGCGCATCCACCGCATCGGCGGGTCGCTGGAAACCTGCGGCAGGCCCCACCCGGTCAGCCATGCGGACATGACACCGATCTCCCGCTGCTGGGTGAGCGCGATGTCCTGGGCGACGCCACGCTGCGTCACGTCCGCGCCGCCGCGGAACTCGACCATCGCCATCTGGACGGCCTGGGCGTGATGGGTGGACATGTCACGGGCGAAACCGGCGTCCACGGATCCCTCAGCAGGCGGACGGTTGACAAGGCCACGCAGGCCCGCGCCGGCGGCCAGCAGGATGACGACCACGGCCAGCGCCGCCGGCGCCCAGCGGAGCCGGCGGCGCAGCCTCACCCCGACCGCCGTGCCGGTCACCGCCGTGCCGGTCACTTCGCTGCTCTCGTCGGCCAACGGTGTCAGACCTGCATCTGAGAGTTGAACACGAATGTCCG
>NZ_CADDZT010000012.1:19920-24845 GCF_902812655.1 Candidatus Frankia meridionalis
AGCGGAGCCGGCTCGTGCGGGTTCAGCGGGGTCCACACGGTCGCCTCGGGCGGGGCGATGTAGGTGCCGTTCGCCGAGCCCTGGTCGGCGATGACAGCGTCCCACCCGCTGAGCGTGATGACCGCGTGGACGCGGGAGACCGCGCTCTCCCCGTCCTCGACCATCAGCGGACGTGCGCGGCCGGCTCGGACGGCGTCGTCACGGTCCGGCTGCCGACCGATCACCAGGTCCTTGTCGACGTTGACGGTCAGCCCGTCATCGAAAACGATCACCCCGATGGTCGGCCGGGGACCCCACACGCTGCGACCGGTCTGCTGGGCCAGCGACAGCCCGCACTCGGTGCAGTAGGGAGCGGTCGGGTGGTTGAAGTGACTGTTGGCACAGAGGATGCCTTCGACCTGTGCTTCGGCCTGGTTCGGCAGCATCGTCGGAGCATCCTGGTCGTCGAACAGGTCGGCGACGTCGAAACCGCGGCCGGGAAGCTCGGTGATGGCCTCGCTCTCGGTATCCTCCGCGTGCGCGGCCGAGCCGCGGCCGGCGAGTTCGGTCGGCGGGTCCTCGTCGGCGGCGGTGAGGCTGGCGAAGTCCGCGGCCTGGGTGGGCTGGACGGCGGCGCGCAGGCGGGCGTCGTCGTCGATGTCCTGGCCGTTCAACGGCGCCAACGCCGGCGGTGCCGTCGACATCGAGGACATCGAGGGCGCGGAGTCGGCGGCTGGACCTGTCGATGGGCCACCGGCCGCGGATGGGATCGGTGCGGCTGCGGTCATCGGGTCGCGAGGCCCACCAAAGCCGGCCAGGAACTGCTCCTCGGTGCCCTTGGGCATGGGCGGTACGGGCGCGCCGGAGGGCACCAGCGTTGCTCCGATGCCGGGGACCGCTCCGATCCGTAGGTCAAGCGGGAAGGCGTCGTCGTCGGGACTGCCCGCGGCTCCGACGATGCCACCAGGTCCGAGGGTGCCGGCCGGGCCGACGTCGAGGCGGCCGAGCTCGGCGGGCAGCAGGCGGTCCACCCAGGTGGCCGACTCGGCGCCGGAGAGGGTCAACGAGGTCGGGCCGTGGGCGGCCACCTCCATCGAACCGTGGATCAGCGCGGCCAGCCGGTCGTTGACACCGGCGAGCAGAGCGAAGTCGGGCACGGCCTCCGGGTCGGCGTCCGCGAGCAGCCCCGCGACCCGGCGCACCAGCCTGCGGCCGGTGGTCGACGCCGGCCCGGTATCGCCTACCACCTCGGCGCACAGCGCCAGCAGCGTCTTGGCCACCTCGTACGTCTCGGGACGCCCGGTGCGCGCGACGACGAGAACGCCTGGCAGGCGGACCACCACCCCGGCTTCGGCCCCGCGTCCGGTCGCCACCACGACTCGGAAACCGTCAAGTCCCGCCATCGTCGCGCCCCTCGTCCCTCGTTCATCGTCCTGTACCCACCTATCCTGCCGGTGGATCGGGCACGCGTCAGCAACCTGTCGGCTACGGATGAAGTTTCAGGCGTCCCCGGGGCCTCCGCAGGCGCGGGCGATCAGCCGAGGGTTCTGTCCAGATGCAGCGCGGCGCTGATCAGGGCGAGGTGGGTGAACGCCTGTGGGAAGTTGCCCAGTGCCTCACCGGACGGCCCGATCTCCTCAGCGTAGAGGCCGACGTGGTTGGCGTAGGTCAGCATCTTCTCGAACACCAACCGTGCCTCGCTGACCCGGCCGGCGCGGGTGAGCGCCTCGACGTACCAGAAGGAGCACAGGTTGAAGGTACCTTCGTCGCCGTCCAGACCGTCGCTTCCGTCCGCGGCGTAACGGCGTACCAGGCTGTCGCTGACGAGCTCCTCACCGAAGCGGTCGAGGGTCGACAGGAAACGCGGGTCGGTGGGCCCGGAGAACTTGACCAGAGGCATGCACAGCAGGGACGCATCCAGCCGGGGCGACCCGGGATGCTCCATGTAGGCGCCTCGGGCCGGGTCCCATGCCGAGTTCTGGACGAAGTTGTACGCGCGACCGGCGTGCTCCTTCCATTTGTTGGTGGGCCCGGGCAGGCCCCGCTGCCGGGAGATGCGGCACGCGCGCTCGAATGCCACCCAGGTCATCAGTGCCGAGTAGGTGAAGCGCTGCCGGCCGCCCCGGGTCTCCCAGATTCCCTCGTCCGGCTCCTCCCAGTGTCCGGCGAGCCAGTCCAGCTGGCGGGAAAGGGCCTCCCAGAGCTGGAAGGAAATGGGCGCGGCGAGTTTGTTGTAGAGGTACACCGAGTCCATGAGCTCGCCGTAGATGTCGAGTTGGAGCTGCCCGGCGGCGCCGTTGCCGATGCGCACCGGCTTCGAGTCGCGGTAGCCGCTGAGATGGTCGAGCACGATCTCGTCGAGGTCGGCGTTGCCGTCCACGCTGTAGAGGACGTGGAGCCCCTTGCCGGCCGGGACCTCGTGACAGCGCTGCTCCAACCAGTCCATGAAGGCCGCGGCCTCGTCGGTGAACCCGAGCGTCATCAGGGCGTATGTGGTAAAAGCGGCATCGCGGATCCAGGTGTAGCGGTAGTCCCAGTTGCGGATGCCGCCGAGTTCCTCCGGCAGCGAGGTGGTGGGCGCGGCGACCAGTGCCCCGGTGGGCCGGTAGACCAGCAGCTTGAGGACGAGCGCGGAGCGGTGCACCATCTCCCGCCAGCGTCCGTGGTAGCGGCTGCGGCGCAGCCAGTTCTGCCAGTAGGCGAGGGTCCGGTTGAACAGCCGCTCCGCCTCGCCTGACACCAGCGGTCGGATGGGGGTGTTCCACTCGAGGACGACGTCCGCGGTTTCGCCCATGTCGAGCGCGAATGCTGCCGTGACACCGCCGCTGTCCGCGACAAGAGGCACCGCTGTACGCAGGGTGAGGGTGCCGACGGGGGAGTCGAACACCGCTCCCTGGCCGTCGACAACCGTCACGGTATGCGAGGAACGTCCGTAGTCGAAGCGCGGGTGACAGCGCAGCGAGAACTCGGCCCGCCCGCGTACGGCCCTGGCCTGGCGGACGATCACATGTGGTGCCTCGGTCACGTCGCTGTCGACGGGGACCATGAAGTCGACGAGTTCCCCGACGGCCTGCGGTGCGAGGAAGCGGGTCATCAAGACGTTGGAGTCCGGCAGGTAGAGCTGCTTGGCACGGGAACCGGGACAGTGGATGCGGAAGGCCCCGCCGCGGTCTGCGTCGAGCAGGCTCGCGAACACCGAGGGCCCGTCGAAGCGCTGGGGGCAGTACCAGTCGATGGTGCCGTCGGTCGCGACGAGTGCCACCGTGCGCAGATCGCCGATGACCGCGTGCTCCTCGATCGGGGGATAGCCGGTGCCGGGGGGATGGCCGGTGTCGCGCATGGATGGTCTCCGGATGGGCTGCCGATAGGTCGTCCGCCGCGGCGGTTCCGCGAACGTACGTCCCGTTACCAGCCTATGAACTTCAACTGGGTGAAGTGTCGGATGATGCATGGCCCCGGCGGAGTCCGCCTTGGATCTGTGACGGTGCGTGTAAGTGGGCGCGTACCGGACTCCATGGCCGGGTGCCGGTGTTCGCTGCCGTCCATATCACATTACGATCACGCCATGCCCGCGCAGAGACCCACGGCGGAAGACGGACGTGGCGGGCTCGTTATGTTCGCCAGAGGCGATCGGGTGTCCCCGGCGGATGATCTCGGTGGTGGGGTCTGGTCGCGCCGTGGGACCGTCCTGGCGGTGCATCTGGCACCCCGTCGTGAGTCCGGGCCCGGCGAGGACAGGGTGCGGGTCGAGGCGGCGGCATGGGTGCCGCCGACATCGGCTCGGGCAACCGTGCTGTGGGACGACGGTACCGCGGAGATCATTGCGGAAGACCGGCTGTTCATGGTCTATGACCAGGAGGAGCCGATCGGCATCCAGGTCGTCACCGTGGCCATGACGCAGCCCGTCGACGTCGTCCAGCACGGCGGGCACGTCGTCCTGGTACTGCGAGAGGGTCTGTTGCCCCCGGGCGAGATCTCGCATCTGCGAGACAAGCTGCGTAGGGTCCGGGCGTCAATGGCGCCGGAGAACTCCGACGGCCGTTCGCCGGCGGAGACCCGCCGGCGTGACCTGGACCTGCTACGGGCTCTCATCGCCCAACTGACTGGTCAGTAGGAGCGTTCCCGGGAGCTGACGGATCGTGAGGCCTGAGGGCTTCACGATCCGTCAGGATGTCGAGTAGGGACCCGGGCGTACGGCCGGGCCGCCGTAGGAGCTGCCGTTGAGGCTGCCCCGGGGCGGTTGTTCCGTCATGGCCTGACTGACCTTGGATGCGATGGCTTCGGTCAGCCGGATCGCCTGCGTGAGCGACAGGTTGAGCACGATCTCGCTGTCATCGGTCATCGCGAAGCGCACCGACACGTCCGCCATGGTCGTTCCTTTCCTCCTGCGTCGGCGGCGAGAAGCCGCGGTTGGTCCTCAACGATCCCTGATCGTGTCATCGGGTTGGCAGGTACCCCCCAGCAGCCTCTCGGTACCTGCTGAGACTTCGGACATTGAGTTTACGAAAAGTATTTTAAACCTTACTTAAGGTGGAAACTCGCGGGTTACTCCTGCCACTCTTTCTCTTTAAGTGTTAGTACCGTCACCGATGGTATCCATTGTCGATCGAGGTTAGAGGCTCAGGTGACTGGGACGTGACAGAGAACGTGGCGGCATTGACAGCCCGGTCGATCCCGGAATCCGACCCGTACGACCGATACGACCCGTCCGATGGGGCCGGTCCGGGGCGGAGCCCGCTCCCATCCGGTGCCGTCGAGATCTCCGTGGTGATGCCGTGTCTCAACGAGGAGGCGTCGGTCGGGACCTGTGTGATCAAGGCGTTCGTCGGCATCGCCGCGGCGGGTCTCGGCGGTGAGGTGATCGTTGTCGACAACGGTTCGACGGACGGGTCGGTCTCGGTCGCCCGGTCGGCCGGCGCCCGCGTCCTGGTCGAGCCGCGACGAGG
>NZ_CADDZT010000012.1:25176-26546 GCF_902812655.1 Candidatus Frankia meridionalis
CTCGTCGCGCCGCTGCGGGCCGGTCGCGCCGACTACGTTCTCGGCTCCCGATTCTCGGGAAGGATCATGCCCGGCGCGATGCCACGGTCGCACCGTTATCTGGGTAATCCGGTACTGAACGGGATGCTCAACCGACTCTTCGGCCTCACGTCATCCGACGCCCATTCTGGAATGCGCGCTTTCACCCGTGCCGCATACGAGCGGATGGGACCGCGCTGCGAAGGTATGGAACTCGCCTCCGAGTTGGTCATCGCGGCCGCCCGGGTCGACCTGCGGGTCGAGGAGGTCCCGATCACCTATCACCCCCGTGTGGGCGCGTCCAAACTGCGCTCGCTGCGTGACGGCTGGCGCCACGTGCGTTTCATGCTGTTACTCGCACCCCGTCACCTGTTCGTCATCCCGGGGCTGGTGCTGCTCACACTCGGTGTCACCGGGCAGTTCGTGCTGCTACCCGGATCCCTCGACGTCGGATTTCATCGTCTCGACGTGCACTTCTGCGTGCTGTTCGCGATGGTGGCCATTCTCGGTTGGCAGGTGGTGCTGCTCGGGGTCTTCGCCGACTCCTATCACCGTACGGTCGGCTGGGCGCAGCGTCCGCGCAGACTTTCTGCCTGGGTACAGCTGCGGTTCACCCTCGAGCGTGGTCTGGTGGCCGGGCTCGGGCTGTTCCTCATCGGTCTTGGTATTGACGCGATCATCCTGGCCCGGTGGATCGCCGCCGGTCTCGGTCCGCTCAACGAACTGAGGCCGGCACTGTTGGCCATGACCTTGATGGTGCTGGGCGCGCAGAGTGCTTTCGCATCCTTCTTCCTGCATCTGCTCACAGCGGGGAGTCCGGGATCCGGTGTGCGTGCCCCTGCCTCGATCCCGGCCATCCGGGACGCGGAGCTCCCCCCGTCCCGGATGGGTGCGAAGTGACACCGCTGACGCTGGAGAATCATCTGGGCGGCGCCTGTGCGGTCAACTACCGGCGGTTCGAACTCGATCTCGTCTCGCCGCACTGCGGCCGGCGGATTCTGGAGGTCGGGTCCGGTCTGGGCGATTTCGCCGCGGGGCTGAGCGGTTACGACCATCTGACCGTCTCCGATACCGATCCGTTCTGCCTGCGGACATTGCGTGATCGCTTTATCGCTCGCGCCGATGTCAACGTGATACCGCTCGACATCGGCCGCCTGGGTGCCGGGGCGACGGGGATCGCCCCGGTCGACACATTGATCATGATGAACGTGTTGGAACACATCGACGACGACGCCGGCACGCTTCGACGGCTCGGGCGTCTGCTGGTGCCCGGTGGGCGGGCCGTGCTGTGGGTTCCGGCGTACCCCGCGCTGTACGGCGAGTTCGATCGCATGGTCGGTCATTTCCGCCGC
>NZ_CADDZT010000012.1:26658-31380 GCF_902812655.1 Candidatus Frankia meridionalis
GCGGCGGACGGTGCAGACGGCCGGTCTTCGCGTCGAGTCGCTGCAACCGGTGAACCTGCTCGGTGGGATCGCCTGGTGGGCAACCGTTCGTTGCGCGGGGCAGCGCAGCGCCGCTCCGCGTCTGGTGCGGGTCTATGACCGGGTCGTCATGCCCACCACCCGGTTCATCGAGCGGCGGATGCGGGTGCCGTTCGGCCAGTCCCTGCTCTGTGTGGCACGGGTGGATGCGACACGGGTGGATGCGACACAGGTCGGTTTGGCGGGGGTCGGTTTGACGGGGGTCGGCGTGGCACGGTGGGGGCCGGGCCGCGAGTGACAGAGCAACTGGTCCGCCCCGTCCTGGCTCCGCCTGAGGAGGTGGCCGTACCACCCCCTTCGGCGGCCCGGTGGCCTTCTCCCGTGAACCGGGGGACGCGGGGGACGCGGGGGATGTTGTGGCGCGCGACACGGCATGCCACCGGTGAACTCCGGGCTCGCCACCGTCTGTTCGTGGTGCTGTTCGTGACCGGCACGATACTGCGGCTCGCGGCGCTTTTCGCCTACTGGCCGGCGTTGGAGTTCTACGGCGACTCATATTCCTATATGTGGTATTCCCGGATACTACGTCCGGATTCGGTCCGCCCGTTCGGATATTCGGCATTCCTGCGGCTGCTCACGTGGTCTCCGTCGCTGGCGGTCATACCAGCAGTCCAGCACCTGCTCGGCCTTGGTCTCGGTTTCGCGCTCTATTACCTGTCGCTGCGCCGCGGGTTGTCCCGTGGCCTTTCCTCGGCGGCTGCCGCGCCGGTGCTGCTGGACGCCTACCAGGTGAACATCGAGCAGATGGTCATGGCGGAAACGGTGTTCTCCGTCCTCCTGACCGCGGCAATCATGGTGCTGCTATGGCACCCCCGCCCCACTCTGACCAGGTGCGCCGGGGCCGGCTTACTACTGGGGGCAGCCACGCTCACCCGTTCGGTGGCGCTGGTGTTGCCGGTCCTCGCCGGCCTGTATCTGCTTGCCAGGTCCGCCCGTGGGCGCCGGCTCGTCGCGTTCGGTCTCGGCTGTACGTTGCCGTTGCTGGCCTATGCGGCCTGGTTCGCCTGCGTGTACGGAAACTTTGCCCTGCAGAACGTGGACGGATTGTTTCTCTGGGGCCGGGTCGCCCAGTTCGCCGACTGTTCCCGCATCGAGGTGAAACCCCGGGAGATTCCGCTGTGCTCGCCGCATCCACCCGGCGAGCGGCCAGGGCCCAACTACTACGACTGGGACCCGAACAGTCCACGGTTCGGTTTCGCGACGTTCGACGCGGACACGACCGCGTTTTTTCGTGACTTCGCGTTCAAGGTGATCGAAGCGCAGCCCGCGGCATACGGCCGGATGGTGGCCGGTGACGTCCTGCACTTCTTCGCGGCGTCACGGCGCGCTTATCCGCGTGACTGGTACCTGGCGAGCTGGCAGTTCCCGACCGGAGGAGTCGATCCACACTGGCAGATCGACCATGCGCTGAACAGCTACGACGGCAATGTCGTGCCCCGCCGTTACGATCCGGTTCTCGGTGGTCTGCTGCGTGGCTACCAGTCGTTCGGATTCACCCCGGGTCCGCTGCTCGGAGGGTGCGCGCTGCTGGGCGTGCTGGCATCCATGATTGCTTCTGGTTACGGGCGGGCCCGGTTACGTCACGACTGCCTGCTGCTCGTCGGCATGGGTCTGGTTCTGCTGGTGATCCCCTGCGCGACCGCCACGTTCGACTACCGCTACCTGCTTCCCACCCTGGTCTGTCTGCCACTGGCGGGGGCGTTCGGGCTGCACCAGCTGCGGCTCGTCCGCATGCAGACCCGCGTGCTGCGCACGAAGGAGCGATCGGCTACCAAATAGCCGCTTAACCCTATTGGGCAACTACAGATCGTCAGATCCAACTGGGAAACCACATGCGGACCCGCCATGCGGAGGTGGGGATCACCTGTGCCGCCATGATCGGATAGAAGTAGACGAACAGCAGGACGACGACGATCGCGTAGACGCCGGCTGCCAGCGAACCGACAAGCCGACGGGTGTCCGAGGCGGTTCTGGAACCGAGTGCGACGCCTGCGAGCGCGGTCAACCCGAGGACGAGGAACGGCAGCAGCGGCAGGGCGTAGAACAGGAACATCGTCCGGCTGGGGAACGCGAGCCACGGCAGGAACGACGTGCCGAAGCCAACCAGGACGAGGGCCGCCCGCCAGTCCCGGCGGCTCACCCACAGGGCGAGCATGCCGACCAGGGCCAGCGTGCCGACCCACCAGATTGCCGGGTTGCCGATCGCGAGGATCTCCCGGGAGCAGCCGCCCTGGGCGGTGCACCCGGACTCCCCGACCTTGGGCGAACTGTAGAAATAGGCCACCGGCCGGCCCAGGAGCAGCCAGCTCAGCGGTTTTGAGGCGTAGGGGTGCGAGGCGCTGAGATGCTTGTGGAACTGGTAGATCTGCATCTGGTAGTCCCACCAGCTGTGCAGAGCGGCCCACGTGCCGCCGCGGTACCGGTGCCGGTTGTAGCCGCCGTCGGTGATGAACCAGCCTGTCCACGTCGCGAAGAACACGATGATCGGCAAAGGAACGAAGCTTGCGAACCACTGCGGGCCGTCCCGCCGGAGGGCGGCCAGGGTCGGACGGCGGACGCCGGCGGTCCGGCGCGCACCCACGTCCCAGGCGATCGCGAGCGCGGCGAATCCGACGATCGTGTACAGGGCGCTCCACTTCACGCCCATGGATGCGCCGAGGAACAGCCCGCATGCCAGCCGCCATGGCCGAACGCCGGTCCGCGGGCCGTTCCCCGGTTGGAGGCCCCGTGGGTCGATGTCCTTACCGGTGTTCTCAAGCCTGGAGGCGAGGCGGGCCCGACCGTGGTCCCGGTCGAGAACCAGGCAGGCCAGGGCGAGCACGAGCCCGGTCATCAAGAAGATGTCAAGGATGCCGATCCGGCTCTGGACGAACTCCAGCCCGTCGAAGGCGAGCAGTAGGCCTGCGAAGCAGCCGAGCAGGGTCGACCGGAACATCCGCCTGGCGGTGCGGGCAAGGACGAGTACCGCCAGTGTTCCCGCGACCGCGGAGGCGAACCGCCATCCCAGTTCGGGGTTGCCATGCGGGACGTCGGCGCAGTCGGTGTAACCGAAGAGCCATTCGGACGCCGCCATCAGCCACTTGCCGAGCGGCGGGTGCACGACGAATCCGGGACCGTTGCACCCGCTCTTGATATCGGTCAGTTCATAACTGTGGGTGAGCAGGCTGTACGCGTCGTGGGTGTAGTAGACCTCGTCGAAGTAAATTCCGCGCGGTTCGGTGAGGTGCCAGAACCGCATGATGCCGGCGACCGTGGCAATCGCGAGTGAGGCGAGCCAGCCGGTGACCCGGTCGGTCGGCATTGGCGGAACCAGCCGTTCCCGCAGGGTCGGGCGGTCGTCGTCGCCCACGGCGACCACCGGGGCCTGCATGCTGCCGCTGTCCACGGTCGGATACGTCGTTGTCACGGCCACCGCATCAATGTAGGTCGTCGGACCTGGCAGACTCGGTGGGTGTCCGGGACTCTGGTGCTATGCGGTGCGCCGATCGGTGATGTCCGCGATGCCAGCCCACGTCTTGGCGAGATACTCGCCCGCGCGGACATCGTCGCAGCCGAGGACACCCGCCGCCTGCGCCGGCTGACCGCTGCCCTCGGCGTCACCATCTCCGGACGGGTCGTCTCCTGCTTTGACGCGAACGAGGCGTCCCGTGCGGACTTCCTGCTCGCCGAGCTACGTGCCGGAGCCACCGTCGCACTCATCACGGACGCCGGAATGCCCGCGGTCTCGGATCCGGGGTTCCGGGTGGTAGCCGCCGCCGCGATGGCCGGGGTGCCGGTAACCGTTGTGGCGGGCCCGTCCGCGGTGACCGTCGCGCTCGCGGTCAGCGGGCTGCCCACCGACCGCTGGGTATTCGAAGGTTTCCTGCCACGCAAGTCCGGGGAACGCCGGTCGCGGCTCAGGGACCTGGCCGGAGAACGGCGCACACTGGTCATCCTGGAAGCTCCGCACCGGTTGTCCGCGACACTTGACGATCTTACTTCGGCTTTCGGGGCGCAGCGGACGGCCGTCCTGTGCCGGGAACTGACCAAGACGTGGGAGGAGATCGTCCGGGACGATCTCGCCGGGCTGGCCGGATGGGCACATGGCCGGGATGTCAAGGGGGAGATCACCCTGGTGGTGGCGGGTGCGCCGAACCCGGCGCCACCCGCGGCGGCGCTGGTCGCCGGGACGCCTGCCGCGGCGGCCTTCGCCGTCATGCTCGCTGCCGAGGTCGCCGGCCACGAAGCGGCCGGGATGTCGAGAAAGGAGGCCCTCGCGGCGGTGACCGCGAAGCACGGTGTGCCGCGCGGCCTGGTCTATGACGCGGTCGTCGCCGCGAAGAGCGGCGGTGACCGCTCCAGGTCCCACCGTGGGGGGAACGCGCCCGGCCCGTCCTGACCGCCCGGTCCGTCCTGACCGTCAGCCGCTGCGTTGGATGACAGGTGTCTTCACCTGCCAGCGTGGATAGGCCGGCCGACCGGGGGAACGCGCGGGAGGCCAGACCGTACCGGCCACGCCGTCCTGCCACTGCACCAGATGGCCCTGATGACCGACCTGCAGCCCGGTGGCCGGGTCGAGGCGGAAGCGGCCCAACAACGTGGATGTGTCGAGTCCGCGCGCGGTGGCGAGCACGGACGTGTCATCGACCCGCCCGCGCAGCCGGA
>NZ_CADDZT010000012.1:32021-34439 GCF_902812655.1 Candidatus Frankia meridionalis
CCATGTTGATGACGTTCGGGAAGGCCTGGCGGACGAACCGGGTTGAAGGCGCGCCGATGTTGAACACGACCCGCTCGGTGGCACCGCACGCGGCCAGCGCCGCGTGCTGTCCGTGTGGGCCGAAGATCGCTTCCGGGTGTGCTCCGGCGGCGGCCCGCATGGCCGCGGCGGGCTGCGGGTTCGCGTCATAGGCGGTGACGCACACCTCGTCCCACGGCGGCGGCAGCTGCTCGTCGCGCGTCCACAGCGTGACGGCGCGAAGGGCGGCCAGACCGTGCGCGGCTGCCGGGCCGGTCAGCGGTGTCACCAGCGCGACGGTGAGTGGTGAGGACATCGGTATGTGTTTACCAGGTGGTGGGTCCGCGACGCCCTGCCACGCGCAGACATGGTCACGACACCTCGTGCCGGTTGCGTGCCACAACCGGGCGTACGGTCCGGCAGGCGATCTTGATTGGGCGGTTGACATCTTCGGCCTTGCCCGGCTGGAGGCCGACCCGTTCCTGCCGCGTCCGGTGCGGGGGATCCTGGTCGCCCAGCCGATCACTCCGCAGGCGCGTCCCCTGGCGCGGCCGCCGGGACTGGTCCGGCCGGCAGACGGTCATTAATTCCCCACTTCGGCGGGAAGAATAGGGCGAGTGGTTCGGGCCTGGCCGTGAACTTGGCTTTGATGCGGGTTCGGCCGCTAGTCAGCCCCGGGGCGGCCTCCCGGCGCAGGATCGCGCCTTTCTCACCGTGCGGGGCGTTCTCGTACTCCGCGACGATCCGCAGCTTGTACGCCGTGCTGAACACCCGCCGCGACGGGCGCGGCGCCGGGTCACGCGACGGCGGTGACCCGGCCGGGCCCTCCTGCGACTCAGGCTCCATGAACATCAGGATCTCCGATCACGCCCTCCGTAGCCAGCTCACACCCACGAGGGTGTCTCACTCAACTCTGACAGAGAGGGGATTTCTTTGCCACCGGCCGTCGAGGTCTCAGGGGAAGCAAAGGCGTTAGGCTCCGCCTCCACCAGTGTCCGGGTTGCCACGGACCGGCCGGACGGCAACGGTCGCTCCGCAAATGCCACCACCACGCGGCGGGGGAACCGCTCATGTGGTGGGTATCCGGCATCAAACACCGGAATTTCGTGAACAGGATGGGGTAACTTCCTGGCAGGGTAGCGGTCCCGCGTGCGCCGCAGGTTGTGATTGGCGATGTCTTCCAGGTCCAGGCCGCAGGCGGTTGCCACGGCTGCGACTTACCACAGCAGGTCGCCCAGCTCCTCCCGCAAAAATTCACGGTTGGCGGCCAAGTCGATGCCGTCCCGGAGGTATTTTTTGTAAACACTGAGGATGGAGCCGGTTTCGCTGGCGAGCCCGAGCATGGGGGCGATGGCCCCTTGCGGGCCGCCGAGCCTCAGTTGGCTTGTCTCGTTGGCGCTACGCTGGAAGTTGGCAAGATCCACGGTAGCCTCCACGGGGCCGTATTTTCCGTCACTACATTACCTCGTCTTCGTTGTTAACCGTCTCCCGGCGCGTACATATTCGGTGATGCCGTGGGGCCCCGGGACGTTTGCACAGGTCGGCGGTATGATCGGATCCAAGATCCCACGGGTCGCCCGAATATTTACCCCAGCGCATAAGGAGGTATACGCAGCTGCTCCTCGCGGGGTTCGCAGCCGGCAATTTTGGTAAAGATCGTCCAGGCAATCAGTTCGCAGGTTTCCCGTGTGATGCGGCGAGTAATACGCTGCAAACGTTCCTCAACCTCAACGGGCAGCACCGCACTGCCTTCGCTGGCCGCCAGATGCGCCCAGGCGTGGGCTTCTTCCCACTCGGCGAAGGTGGCAAGCTGTTCCCCGTAACCGTTCAAGACGGCGTAGGGCTTTACCCTCCGGGTGGCTGCCTCGCGGACTGTTTCGCGCGTCCGGCCAGTTTGCCCATCTGATTCCTGATCCACCGCAGCTCCTCCGCAGCGTTTTCTACTCGTTCAGTCATGGCGGCATACTCAAGGGAATTGGCGGGCAGGTCGTCTTCGCAATGGCTCAAGTTGACCTCAAATTCTTCAAACCGCTGGAGCGCCGTTTCGCATTGTTCCTCCAGGTGGTACAGCGGATCATCCAGCTCTTTGCGCGCGCCGCTTATCCAGCCGCCTCCCGCTGCCTGCCTCGTTTGGATGGCTCCTGGAGCCGGGGGAGTTCCAGCGGCGTGAACGATGGCCACTCAACCCCGGCCCCAGGGCCTACACGAACCCTGATGCCACTCGGCGATGAGTAGTAGCCGTGCCATGCATGATCGGTATGCATGCTGGGCTGTACGACAAATTGTTACGGCTAGACTTCACTGATGGAAAGCCCGTTCGGGACGACCGGGAAGGCCGGTAGTTACAGTGAGCGAGCAGCGCGGGCGAGGTCGCTACTGCCGGTGTGGTGGGCGTCTTGC
>NZ_CADDZT010000013.1:0-3557 GCF_902812655.1 Candidatus Frankia meridionalis
GACACTAGGGACAATCACGTGGGCCTGTGCGGACCCTGCCAGCGTCGGGCGTCCGAGTTGGGGACGGGAGCCCCACAGGTGCCGCGCGCATTTTGGGACTCATCGGATCAGCTCCGGGATGCCCTCGACGCCTGGCACATGGGCTTGATGGTGGTGGCCTATCGTACCCACCCGTACCACGGCGCTCCCCTGCCTCAGGAGACGGTGGCCCGGTGGATGGGGATCACCCAAACACAGCTCAGCCGCATTGAGGCGGGCGCACCGATAACTGATCTTAAAAAGCTGATCCAATGGGCGGAGACGCTGCACATCCCGGAGGATTTACTGTGGTTCAAGCTACCTCGGCAACGGCGTCCGGGTCAGTTGCAAGCGAGCCAGGCGGCTCTGCCCTTGCTTAATCTGGAGCACGGCGAAAGCGGAGCTGTCCCGGCATCTGACCCCTACCGGGTCATCGCCCACGTTGGGGAGGTAGTAATAGTGGCAATTGATCGGCGTACCTTCCTCGCGGGTAGTGGTGCCGGCCTTTTGATTGGCGGCAAGGTAATGCCGCTGACTTCATACCGGCAAGTTGCCCCGGAGGTACTCGCACACCTGGCCGCGCAAATTGACGGCTACTACGCGGCTGAAGCAACCCTTGGACCGCATACTGTTATTCCGTCGGTGCTGGTGCAACAAGAGCTTATCCGGCAGTTTCTGAATGTGGCCCGTGGCGACAGTCGCCAGGCCATCCTTCGGCTCAATGCCGCATACGCGGGCCTGGTGACATGGTTATACCAGGACGCCGGCGATTTGGGGACGGCTTCGCATTGGGCTAACCAGACCCTTGAATTGGCGCACCGGGTCGGGGACGTGCAGCTTATACGACACGCCCTGACCAATAAGGCGATGATCTGCACGGACGAATTGGACGGTCCCGGCACGCTGGACCTGACGAGCGCGGCGCTCGTGGGCGAAAACGCCCTTTGTGTCAAGGTTAGGGTTCAGGCGATGCAACAAACCGCCCACGGGTTCGCCCTAATGGGCGACCGCCGAGGAGCCGATTACGCTTTGGATAAAGCGGCTGCTCTGCTCCACAAGGTGGATGACGATTATCCGTGGTTCAATGCCTGCCGCCGGACGCCTGGTTACATCGAGGCTCAGCGCGCCACGTGCTATGTCCGTCTGGGTCTTGGGACGGAAGCGGTTAGCTTGTGGGAGCAGGTTATCTCTGGGCTTCCGCCGGCCGCACGGCGAGACACCGGTGTGTATCGGGCGCGGCAAGCGCTGGCCTGCGCCCAGGCCGGACAGCCTGATGCAGTCGTTGTTGCCGTGGGCCAAGCGGTTGCCATTGCCCAGGAGACAAGTTCGGCCCGGCTCCGGCAGGAACTGGGATCGGTCTGGAACCAACTCGTTCCGTGGCACGACGAACCCGCCGGGTGCGAGGTAAAGGAACTGCTGGCGCAATTGTAGGAGGTATAACGGATGGGCTTGCGTGATCCCCTGCCAGCCGAGGATGTTACCCGCCGCCTGAGCGAGTTTGACGGGTGGGAGAAGGCGGACGACCGGCCGGAAATCCATAAGACTTTCGTCGTGGAATACTATGCGGCGATCCGGGTGCTGAGCGAGGTAGTCGAGGTCGCGAAGGAGCTTCAGCACCACCCGGACGTGGAGCTTCATTGGGGACGACTCACCTTCAGCTTGACGACTTATAGTGCCGGCCAGCAAATCACAGAGCTGGACTTTTTGCTGGTGGGCCGCATCGAGCAAGTGCTGAAGAACTACGCCGACGCTTCTAAGGCTTGAGGGGGGCTGAGAATGAATAGCCCCGGGTTCTTTGGGGACTGGTTGGTTACGCTTCGGTCGGCATGGCAGGTCTGTTCCAAAGATTTTCATTTTTGCGGTTGCGTCGCGTCGATGTCCCCGGCCAGGCGGATGGCGCGGATTTCCGCTGGTGCCGGCCGTCCGGGATAAGTGATCTGATATAGCGGGTCCGGCCACCGGCCACCGGCCACCGGCCACCGGCCACCGGTCGGGTCCCGGGTCGGCCCCCGCGGACGTGGTGCCGGTGCGGCTGGATCCGGAACCGCGGGCGGCGCTTGCCGCGCGGGTGGCTGCCGATCATACGAACGCCAGCGACGTCATCCGCCAGGCACTCCGGGCGTGGCTCGACGTCGCGTAGTCGTCGACGTCGTTGACAGGCGACTGAGCTCGGTGGATGCGTTGAGATGACACGCCGAAGATTCAGGAGCGGTACCAGGCACAAACAGTGGGCTCGGGTTCCGAGCGCCTGGTGGTGGGGTGAGCGGTCGCGGTCCGGGTACTCGGTTGAACCGTGGTGGCGTGGGATGCTTACGCTGTGTCTTAATCCGGGGGTGTGACGGGGGTCGGGGATGCCGGCGGCATTGACGGTGCGACTGGAGCCCTCGGCGCATGTGCCGTCGCCGCGGCAGATGCTGGGTGCTGCGGCCGGTCTGTTCGAGTCGCCGGCCGGGGATCACCATGCGGCGGTGAAGCCGTTCGCGGCCGGCCCCTTCGTGGATGACGGCACCGGGACGGTGTGGCGGTTGGGGTGGCTGGCGGATGACGGTCTGCCGCCGCGCTGGCCGCCGGCGGTGATCCGGTTCGGTGGGGACGTCCGCCGGGTGATCGGGTTCGGCGGTGAGGTGCATTCGTTTGCCGCGCTGGCGGGGTCGGGAGCGGCCCGGCGGGCACGGGTGCGGATGGTGACGCCGACGTTTTTCTCCCGGAACGGCCGGGATCTTCCGCTGCCGGAGCCGGTGTTGCTGGTGCGGTCGTTGCTGGTCCGGTGGAACGCGCACGCTCCCGCTGCTCTGCGGGTGGCCGATGATGACGCGCGGGCTGTCGTGGGGGCGGTGTTCCTGGACGCGGTGTCGGGGGCGAGCCGGCGGGTTGAGGTGGCGTCGGGGTTGCGGCAGGTCGGGTTCGTGGGGGATGCGGAGCTGCGGCTGCTGCGGTCCGCACCGGACGCGGCGGCGGAGGTGTTCGGGGCGTTGCTGCGGTTCGCCGGGCTGGCCGGGGTGGGTGCGCAGACGACGTGCGGGTTCGGTGCGGTCGAGGTGGAGCTGTCGTCCGGTCGGGGCGGGTAGCCGCCGGTGGGTTCGGTGTACGCGCGGGCGTTCGCTTCGCAGGCGTTGCTGGATGCGTGGGCGCAGGTGCGGGAGGCGGCCGAGGAGCGTTCGGATTTCTGGATCGTCCGCTGAGGGATACCGCCGGGGGGTATGGAAAGATCTGTACAGGGTTTGCCGGAACGGCTGTTTTCGATCTCGGTCCGGCCGCGGCCCGTTTCCGCAGCTCACAGCACATGTCGATCATAAAAGTCGGCATCTGGGATGTATCCGGGGCGGGGCGTACGCCCAGGTCCGTCCGTGATACCCTCGTCGCCGCAGGTCAGCGGGGGTGCCGACAGGGGTGCTCCTGCTAAACCCAGCCCGATCATGAGGGCATAGAAACGATGACGTACCACTGCTTCAGGACCTCGGTGTCGACCTGCTAAACCCAGCCCGATCATGAGGGCATGGAAACTCCAGAATCGCGCCCGCGTACTTGTTGAACGGGGT
>NZ_CADDZT010000013.1:3891-5092 GCF_902812655.1 Candidatus Frankia meridionalis
CATCAGGAACGGGACCCCGAGCAGGTTCAGGTTGCCTGCTAAACTCAGCCCGATCATGAGGGCATAGAAACAACATGTAGACGAACGCGTCGGTGTCTCCGGCCGGGCGGATGGCGCGGATTTCCGCTGGTGCCGGTCGTCCGGGATAAGTGATCTGATACGGCGAGTCCGACCGCCGACCGCCGACCGCCGACCGCCGACCGCCGACCGCCGACCGCCGACCGCCGACCGCCGACCATCGGTCGGGTCCCGGGTCGGTCAGCGCGGTGTGGGCGCCGGGGGTACCGGAAGGCACCGCATAAGCTCCACCATGCGCCTCCTGGTGGTCCGGGTGGTGGGAACGGGACGGAAGGGCAGGTGGTCGGCGCATGGCACGGGATGGCGGACGGCGTGGTGACCCGCCGCAGTCTCCGCCGCCGCTGTCGGTGGAGGTGATCGACAGCCACTGCCACCTCGACATCATGGGCGGTGACGTGGCGCACGCGATCGCCGCCGCGCAGGCTGTCGGCATCCGGCGGATGGTGACTGTGGGTATCGATTTGGAGACCAGCCGTTGGCAGGCACGGGTCGCGGCCGAGTATCCGGACGTGTACGCGGCCGTCGCGATCCACCCGAACGAGGCCGCCGAGGGGGTCGACGAACACACCTACGCCGAGATCGCCGAGCTTGCGATGCTGCCGAAGGTGCGGGTGATCGGGGAAACCGGCCTGGACTACTACCGGACCCCGCCCGAGCGGCACGCCGCTCAGCAGGAAAGCTTCCGCCGTCACATCGCGATCGCCAAGCAGACCCGGCGCACGCTCATGATCCACGATCGGGACGCGCACGACGACACGCTGCGTGTCCTCGCTGAGGAAGGCCCGCCGGAGCGGGTCGTCTTCCACGCCTTCTCCGGCGACGCCGCGATAGCGAAGGTCTGCTCGGACGCGGGCTATGCCATGTCGTTCGCCGGGAACGTGACGTTCAGGAATGCGCAGGGCCTGCGGGACGCCGCCGCTGTCGCACCTCGTGACCTGCTCCTGGTCGAGACCGATGCGCCGTTCCTGACCCCGGAGCCGTGGCGCGGCCGGCCGAACAGCCCCTACCTGGTGCCTCTCACGCTGCGGGCGCTCGCCACCGCTCGGGGTGAGGACGTCGACACCCTCGCCTCGGCGGTCGCCGCCACGTCCGAGCGGATGTTCGGACCCTGGTAGCCGCCGGT
>NZ_CADDZT010000013.1:5161-8567 GCF_902812655.1 Candidatus Frankia meridionalis
CTCGGCGTGCGCCCGACCAAACGACGGGGACAGAACTTCCTGGTCGATCCGAACACCGTGCGCAGGCTGGTGCGCCTGGCCGAGGTGGGGCCCGGGGACATCGCGCTCGAGATCGGGCCGGGCCTGGGTTCGCTGACCCTCGGCCTGCTGCCCGTGGCGGGCCGTGTGGTCGCGGTCGAGGTGGACGACCAGCTTGCCGCGGCCCTGCCCGCCACCGCCGCGGCCCGGCTCGGCCCGGACCTCGCCGCCCGGCTGACGGTGGTGGCGGCGGACGGGCTGCGGCTCACCCCCGCCGACATCCCCGGCCCGTCCGATGCTCCCGATGCCCCCGGGTCACCCGGTGATCTGCCGGGTGTCCTCGCCGCGAACCTGCCCTACAACGTGGCCGTGCCGTTGCTGCTCGGCGTCCTCGAGCGTTTCCCGTCGGTCGGGCGCGGGCTGGTCATGGTGCAGGCCGAGGTCGCGGACCGGCTGACCTCGCCGCCGGGCGGGCGGGTGTACGGCGTACCGAGCGTCAAGGTCGCCTGGTACGCCGCGGCGCGGCCGGCCGGTCCGGTGCCGCGGGCGGTGTTCTGGCCGCAGCCGAACGTCGACTCGTCCCTGGTGGCGTTCACCCGGCGTGAACCACCCGGGCCTCCGGAATTACGCAGGTCCGTCTTCGCCGCGGTGGACGCGGCCTTCGCGCAGCGCCGCAAGACCCTGCGGACGGCCCTGACGAGCTGGGCGGGCTCGCCCGCGGAGGTCGACCGCCTGGCCCTGGCCGCGGGCGTTGACCCGTCCGCCCGTGGTGAAACCCTCGACGTCGCCGCCTTCACCCGTCTCGCGCTCGCCCGCACCGCCGGTGCTCCCCCGGTCTGCTGACGGAGCCCCTTATCGGGTTCGGCCCGCCGGCGAGAACAAGGCGATGGTTTTTCTGACGGCGTGACTCAAGAGATCGTTGTGCCTTTGCTGTTGTGAACGCGAAATGGCAGTCCGTGCGCGCCGATCAACAGACTTGCGACAGACGCCGGTCTGTTGGTGAGTGGGCATTGTTCTTTTTCTGATGTTCTGTTGGCCGGTGTTGGTGGGGACGGGCCGACGCGCGGTGCCGGATCGGCCCGGACGTATTGTCCGATACGAAGTATTGTCCGACACGCGGCGCTCCGTGTCGGACAGGACGTTTGGATGCGTGTTCGCTGCCCCGTGTCCTGATGTATATCCCGACCAGGCGGTCGGGGCTATCGGATCGGGCTATCGGATCGGGATATCGGATGGGACGGAGGTGGGGTGTACGTGTCCGCAGGCACCGAGCCACCGGCGATCGAGGCCGGAAGAAACCTGCTGCCCTGGGACGGCGACCGGGGGCCTGGCCAGTGGCCCACCGCTGTGGCGGTGGATCAGCCGCCCCGTCACCGCCATGGGCGGTCGGCCGCCCACGGCACGAGTGTGGTGATCAGGGCTGGCGTCGCTGTGTGCACGCTGGGTGTAGTTCTTGGCAGCGTTGTCGTGCTGGGAAATCACCGTTCAGGTAATGAGACAGGGCCGTCGGTGACCAACGTGGGGTCCATGAACGGTGAACTCCGGCCCACGGCCCCGTCCGGGCCTATGCCGCCGGCAGCGGTCTCGGCCTCAGATCTGACCTCGTTCGGTGAAGTCAGGCCGGCTGCTGGCCCTTCGGCCACCCCGACGACGGCCCGGACCGTGCAGCCGATATCCGCATCCAGCCCGGACGCGGCGCCTGTCACGCCAACCCGCTCCTCCGTGGCAACACCGGCCATCACGACGTGGTCGCAGTCCACCCCGTCGGCCGAATCGTCGTGCTATCCCCACCAGGGGCGGGGGCACAAAGCAGGCTGTTAGACACCTGGAGCCGCCAGCGGCGCGGAAAAATTATGAGCGCGCCACCTTCAGCCGGTCGGAAAACAGGAGGTCGCCAATCACCCGGTCAGGATCCGGTGTAGAGCCGGTCGAGGTCGATCAGTTCGACATCGGGTGATCCGGCGGCATGCGCGGCCAGCCGGTCGGTGAAGCCACTGCGGGAGAACAGCAGGAGTCGTACCCCGTCGAGAGCGTCCGGCAGTACCGACCGCAGGTGCCGCATCCGGTCGAGTTCGTCGACGTCGACAGGTGTGGCACGCCATTTTGCCTCCCCGATGGCGAGCACCCGGTTCGGCTCGTTCGGGCGGACCTCGATGGCAACCGTGTCGATCTCATGCTCGCGGGAGGCACAGGTCGGGTCCGGGCATCGAAGGACCGCGGGCTGCACCCTGCCTGCCCGGCCACCGAGGGTGGCCGGCGACGCGTGAGCGAGTGTCCAGGCGCGGGCAACGTTTTCGAAGTGCGGTCCGTAGATCTTCGCTGACACCGTGTCGGCGATTTCTGGCCAGACCTCGGCCCCGCGGCGCAGGGACAGACGTGTCTCGTGCGGGCGGATCACGAGCTGCTGGAAGCGCAGCACCGGCTCCGCGAGGTTGAAGCTCGTCTTTCGTTCGTGGAAGGCGTCCGCGTGTGTCTCGACGAGTTGCGCGTCGACCAGGACGGACAGGGCGTGATGAACAGCGCCGCTGTCCCGGCCGAGCTCGCCTGCGATCTGGCCGCGGCGGGTACGCCCGTTCGCTATCGCACCTAGCACGGCGTAGTACGGCGCAGGGTTGGTGACAGCAGGTTCCTCGGCGAGTAGGACCCGCCCCTCCCGGAACATCGCACCCGCCGGGTTGAGTAGGCGCCGGATGACCCAGGCATCCAGATCGCCGTCGTCCTTCGGCGCGTCACCTGCGCAGAAGTCGAGGTAGGCGGGCGTTCCACCCACGAGAGCATGCACGCGTAGCGCGATATCCCACTGACCCGTGAGCCGCCACAGGCCTGCCGCGTCACGGAAGTCGAAGGGATGAAGCATCAGTTCGGTCGTTGCCCGCCCGCGCAGTGGAGCGGATGCGGCAAGCAGACCACGCATCAAGGTCAACGCGCTGCCGCACAGGATCAGCCGGGTCCGGGAACGCTGCCGGGCCCGTCCCCGTGGGCTGAGCGCGTTCTGGAGCAACGATGGGATCGCGTTGTTCTGGGCCACCAGATAGGGGAACTCGTCAAGGACGACCGGCAGTGGGGCGTCGCGGTCCTCACCGAGCCGCAGCAGTGCGTCGATCGCCTGGGCCCAGTCGGTGAACGTCACCGGATAGGGCGAACGGGTGAAGCGGGTGAACGCCGCGGACAGATCCGCGAGGTTCTGAGCATCGGACTGCTCGACGCCGGTGACCATGAAGCCGCCTACGGCTTCGCACAGTAGTTCGAGGATGAGCGTCTTGCCCTGCCTGCGGCGTCCGTAGACGAGTGCGAGGGTCGCGCCCGGCGACTCGTCGCCCGAGAACGTGGTGAGGTCGGCCCACTCCGCGTCGCGGTCGAACAGCTCCGGCGGCTTGGCAAGCATGAT
>NZ_CADDZT010000013.1:8811-21591 GCF_902812655.1 Candidatus Frankia meridionalis
TGCTTATCGTGCAGGGAAGAGCGATCAGTGGACGCGGTCGGAGTGGCCGGGGCTGGGGACGAGTTCAACCTCGGCTGCGACGTCCGGTCGCGCAAGCGCGGTCCGCGCGTGCGGCAGGGCGACCTGCTCGATGCCGGTGCGGACGCGGTTGATGTCCGCTTCCGGATCCATGGTCACGATTACTCGCAGCAGCGGGTGTTTTTCCTTGCCGAGGAGGCGGGCGTGTACCTGCCGTACGCCTCTCATACCGGTCAGTTCGTTCTCCACGGCGATGGTGAAAGCCCGTGCATCCACCCGGACGCGGCCGAACGTGTCGTTCACGACGTACAGCCCGGACAGCCGCCCGGTGGAGCGCTGCGCCCACAACCAGGCGAGCGCCAGCAGTACGATCAGGCCCGTTGCGACCCCCACCACCGGCCAGAACCACGCGTGGTCGGCGGCAAAGGCCCGGTTGTGGGGGGTGAGGGTCGGCCGGTTCGAGACGTCCGTGCCGAACACGTCACGACCGGCAAGCAGCACGACGACTCCGCTACCCAGGCAGACGAGCCCCAGCAGGATGAACAGTGCCCGGTTCACCCGGTCCACCCGGAGGGTGAACGGGCGTTTGCGCGGTCGGAGCGTGGGAGCCGGGGCGGCCCGGTCGGCCGCATCGGCATCGGCATCGGCATCGTCCGGCCGGGTGGGCGAGCCGAGTCGGGGGATCGGGCTGTCGATCGCCGCATAGCCGACCGGATGACCGACTGGGGCGGCGGTTCCGCTCATTTCTGCTCCTCCCGGTCGTTTGCTGTATCAGGCTTGGTCAGGTCCAGCCCGACCGGGTACGAACTCGTCCGCCCGCTCCCGGTCGACGTGCCGAAGTTCTCCGCGGTCGCGGACCCCGTCCCGGTGGGAGCCGCGGGTGGCGTTGCCGCGGGTGGCGTCTGCGGCGCTACGGGAGAAGCGGTCGGTTCCGGCACGACGTTCCCGTCGCCGGACGCGGGACGCGACGTCTTCAGCTTCACCTTCGGGGGCGTGGCCAGGTCGAAGGACGCGAGTCGCTCGCTGACCTCATGGTGCACCTGTGTAGGCGCGTCCGCCGCTGTCCGGGGGCGGAGATCGACCTTTACCTTTGCGGTGCGCCGTCGGACCCGCACCGTTGCGTGGGTCACCCCGTCGACGTCGGTGGCGGCGTCGCGCAACGAACGGCTGATACCCGAGCGGGAGGCGAACGTGGCCGTCCCGGCCGATGACGGCCGCACCACGAACCATGACACCCGGCCGCGTCGCAGCCCCAGCAGGAGCAGCACGACCCCGACTGCGCTCAGCACCGCTCCGAGCACGGTCGGGCCGGTGTCGGACCAGGCGTTGCGCGTCATGGCGCCCACCGCTGACGGCCAGTCGATGATGCTGTAGCTCTCGTCGAGGGCGGCGTTCACCATCTCGACGATCGCGATGACACCAACCGCCGCGATGGCCGCCGCGAGCAGCGCCGCGACAATCCGGTTTGTCACGCGCACAGTGGTGACCTTTCGTGAGCTACTGCACCCGGATGTCCGGGCCTGAGCCGATCTCGAAAGCGGATACGTCGATGTCGATATGGGTGACCCGCAGACCGGCCAGATCGGCGACCTGCCGGATCACCTGTGCTCGCACATCATCGCATATATCAACAATTCGGGCAGGATATCGGATGGACAGCGACATCGAGATCCGGGTGCTGCCCCGGCCGATGCGGGCCGACGCCCGGGGTCGGCTTCCGTTGCCGGCGGCCCGTACGCGCCCCCCGGGGAGTCGTCGGCTGGTGAGCCCTCCGACGGATTCGACGTCCAGCGCCGCCTCCGCGGCGATCTTTTCGACCACCCGGTTCGCGATGACCAGCGTCCCTCGCGTGACCGCGTCGACCACTGCCGGGCTGCCGGTTGACGTGCTCATCGCGAATCGCGGCGTCCACCGCCACTGATGTAGTGGCCGATGTCGATCTCGCCGTCCACGACCTTGCCGATCAGCAGGCCGATTCCGCCGAAGACCAGAACAATCAGGAACTCGCCGAAGCCGCCGAGGGCGAGCGCGAGACCAGAGACCAACCCGGTGATGAGACCGAGTGCGCTTGAACGCATCGAAGCCTCCTCGTCGTGTGTTACCGCACCCGCGGGGGAAGTCGTGATCCCTGCCGGTGCCGTTGAACCCGGTGCCGTTGCACCCATTGTCGTTGTACCCAGTCGGCAATGGTCCCCAGACCTGAACGCCTGCGGTACACGGTCACCTCACCCTCGGTGGGTCGCGGTGACCGCTCCGGGCGTAGTGCCCGCAGGCCCGCGGCGAACGCTTCCGGGTCGCCACCGCGGTCCGGATGGTTCTCCCGGACGAACCTTCGTATCTCGGCACGCAGCGCGGCGGCATCCGCGTCACGGTCCGTCCTGCGGGGTTCGGGTCGAGGAGGCTTCGGCCGGACAGACACGGCTACCCGGTGTTCCGGCGAGGGGCTACCCGGGGGGCTACGGGGTCGTGGATGGCGGAACCGTCCACGACGAGATCATCCACAACAATGTCGATCTTCCCGCAGTCCGGGGCCACCGCGGTGACCGCGGCCCGGATCTGGCCGGCGATCTCGGCCATGGTCGGGCCGAACCGGGCGACGACGTGGATGGCGACACCGGCCGGTGCCGTGCGGACCCCCACCACCCGCCGTCCGGGGATGTGGGTGGCCACATCACCCGACGGCCCGGGGGACAGCGCGGCCACCGCGGGGCAGCCCGCGACCGCGTCCGCGATGACGGCCGGCCGTGTCGACACAACCGAGTTAATCATGATCTTTACTGCACCCGGGCCTGCTTCTCCTCATCGTCGTCCTCGGCGATGTGTACGTCGTCGACGGCGATGTTGACCTCGGTGACCTCCAGGCCGGTCATGCCCTCGACCGAACTGACGACGTTGCCGCGGATCGCCTGCGCGAGGTCGACGATGGACACGCCGTACTCGACGACGACGTCGAGGTCGATCGCGGTCTGCCGCTCGCCGACCTCGACCGCCACCCCCTGGGCGACGTTGCGTCCGCCCGAGCCGGGAATGCGCTGCTTCAGCGAGCCCATCGCGCGGGTTCCGCCGGAGCCGAGGTTGTGCACGCCTTCGACCTCCCGGGTCGCCACGCCCGCGATCTTCCGGACGACCGAGTCCGCGATGGAGGTCCTGCCCTGACCTGTCACGAGTTCGGTGGATGTTCGCCGGGATACGGCTGCGCCGTCATGCTCCTGGGTCTCGTGCCGTGCGTGAGCGGTCTTCTCGGTGGTGGTCGTGCTCATGACGTTCCTCCGACATCCTTGGAGTCGTGGGACGGGTCCCGGTGGGATGAATTCTCGCAGCGGCAGCCGATCGTGGCGACAATCGATCATGAGTGGTCCGGCCGACCGCCTCGTATGCATCGTCATACCCGCAGCCGGCCGCAGCACTCGCGTCCGGCCGGCCGGATAGGTTCGTTGGTGCCCGGTGTCAGAACACGTCCAGAGGGCCGAAAGTCGCGCGATCATGTTTTCCGTGTGGCCGAAGCCCAGGTCCCCGGATCGCCAGGAGCGAAGGAGCGTCCGCTGCCTCGGTCTCATCCGCACCCTTCCGGTGCTGCCGGCCCCGCCCAGTCTCCAGTGCCCACGTCGGGTAACCGGGTGACTGTCCGGACGCCTGCCAAGGTCAACCTGCATCTCGGCGTGGGCGCGCGCCGCGACGACGGCTATCACGCGGTCATCACGATCCTGCAGGCCGTATCGCTCTACGACGACATCACGGTGACGGCCACCCCGGATGCCGCCGCCGGCCCGGACGCGGTGGAACCCATCGTGTCCGTGGAGGTCACCGGGGAGGGAGCCGCTGGTCACCCTTCGGCCGCACCGCCTGCCAGCGACACGGCATCCGGGGAGAAGGCCTCACCGATCTCCCTCGTGCCGACCGGATCTGACAACCTGGCCGTCCGCGCGGCCTACGTGCTCGCGGCCCGCGCCGGCGTGCGCGGGGCCGCGGCGCACCTGAGCATGGCCAAGGGCATTCCGGTCGCGGCAGGGATGGCCGGTGGCAGTGCCGACGCGGCCGGGTCGCTGGTCGCCTTCGACGCCCTGTGGGGTACCGGCCTGGATCGGGCCGTCCTTGCGGAGCTCGCCGCCGGGCTCGGCAGCGACGTGCCGTTCCCGCTGGCCGGCGGGACTGCGCTCGGCACCGGTCGCGGTGAACAGTTGAGCCCGGTGCTCGGGCGGGGCGAATATCACTGGGTGTTCGCGCTGGCCGACGGTGGGCTGTCCACCGCGTCCGTCTACGCCGAGTTCGACCGCCTGGCGGAAGGGCGGCTGCGCACCGAGCCCACCCCGCCCGACGCGGTGCTCGCGGCGTTGCGCACCGGTGACCCGATCGAGTTGGGCAAGGCGCTGGTCAACGACCTGCAGCCGGCCGCGCTGCGGTTGCGTCCAGCATTGCGCAGGGTGCTGGAGACCGGCATGGAACTCGGCGCCGTCGGCGCCGTGGTCAGCGGGTCCGGGCCGACCTGCGCTTTTCTGGCGCGCGACGCCGCCGAGAGCGTGAGCCTTGCGGCAAGCCTCGCCGGAATGGGGGTCTGCCGGGCGGTGCGCCGCGCGCACGGTCCCGTCGCGGGCGCCCGCGTGATCGATCCGGGCCTGTCCGGATGAACTGTGGAACGACCGGATGAGCGGCGTCCTGGTGACCATGGAGACGGTGGTCGCCGCCTTCGGTACCCGCACCCTGCTGGACGGGGTGAGCCTCGGCGTCGGGACCGGTGAGCGGATCGGTGTCGTCGGTCGCAACGGCGCGGGCAAGAGCACCCTGCTGAAGCTCCTGGCCGGCGAGGCGGTTCCGGACGCGGGTCGTGTCGTGCAGGCCGGTTCGCTGCGCGTCGGCATCCTGGCGCAGGACGACCGACTTTCACCCACCATGACCGTCCGTCAGGTTGTGGTCGGAGACGTCCCCGACCACGTCTGGGCCGCTGATCCACGGCGCCGGTCGGTGCTCGCCGGGCTCGGGCTGCTCGACCGGCTCGATGACACGGTCGGGCAGTCCTCCGGTGGGGAGCGCCGCCGCACCGCCCTGGCCGCGCTCCTCGTCGACGACCTCGACCTGCTGATACTGGACGAGCCCACCAACCACCTGGACGTCGAGGGCGTGGCGTGGCTCGCGTCCCACCTGGTGTCGTGGCGTGGCGGGCTGCTCGTCGCCACTCACGACCGGTGGTTTCTCGATGAGGTGTGCGAGCGGGTCTGGGAGGTCGTCGACGGCCGGGTGGACGCCTATGAGGGCGGTTACTCGGCGTATGTACTGGCTCGCGCGGAACGGGCGCGCCGGGCCGAGGTCACCGAGTCCCGACGCCAGAACCTGCTCCGTAAGGAGCTGGCCTGGCTGCGCCGTGGTCCGCCGGCCCGCACCAGCAAACCGCGGTTCCGGATAGACGCGGCCAACGCCCTGATCGAGGACGAGCCCCCGGCCCGCGACGCTCTCGGCCTGCGCACGTTCGCCGCGTCCCGGCTCGGCAAGGACGTCTACGACGTCGAGGACGTGACGCTGCGCCTCGGCGGTCGGACGCTGTTCGAGAACCTGACCTGGCGACTGGGCGCGGGGGACCGAGTGGGCCTCGTCGGGGTGAACGGCAGCGGTAAGACGACGCTCCTGCGTCTGCTGACCGGTCAGGCGGACCCCGGCTCCGGCACCGTCCGGGTCGGTAAGAGCGTGCGTCAGGCCATGCTCGCGCAGGAGATCCGCGAGCTGAACCCGCAGCTTCGGGCGCTGGAAGCCGTCCAGGAGGCCGGCCAGACACTCGACGTCGGTCGCGGAAAGCAGCTGACCGCGGGTCAGCTACTGGAGCAGTTCGGTCTGCCGTCCGCCCGGCAGTGGACGCGTGTCGGTGAACTGTCCGGTGGCGAACGTCGCCGCCTGCAGCTGCTGCGGCTGCTCATGGGACGCCCGAATGTGCTGCTCCTGGACGAACCCACCAACGACCTGGACACCGACACGCTCACGGCGCTCGAGGACCTTCTGGATTCGTGGCCGGGCACGATGGTCGTCGTCAGCCACGACCGCTACTTCCTGGAACGGACCTGCGACACCATCGTCGCTCTGCTCGGCGACGGCTCGTTGATCATGCTGCCCAACGGGGTGGAGGAATACCTGTCCCGCCGCCGCGGGCTGGTCGACGCGGCTGACGCGGCCGACGCGCGCGCCGGGACGGCCGACGCACGCGCCGACAACACCAGCGGCGCACCAAACCCGCTGTCAGCTGGGCAGGTACGGGTGGCGCGCAAGGAGCTGACCCGGCTCGAGCGGGCGCTGGAGCGGCTGGGCCGCCGGGAGACAGCGTTGCACGCGGCGCTCGCGCAGGCGGCTACCGACCACGGGCGTCTGCTTGCGCTGGATACCGAACTACGCGAGCTCGTCGCCGAGAAGTCCCGGACCGAGGAGGCGTGGTTGGCCGTAGCCACCGACCTCGAGGATGCCTGAGCCGGCCCCCGCCCGATCCCGTGGTCAGGCTTCCTTGGCCGCCAGACGTGCGGGGTCGGGCCAGCGGACGTCATGGACCAGGTGCAACGTTTCCATCAGCTTGATCAGATATGCGCTTGAGTCCAGCTGCCAGGGCTTGACTCCGTGACGTGCCAGGGTCGGCTCGGCGTGGTGCAGGTTGTGCCACGACTCGCCCATCGACAGGAAGGCGAGCTGCCAGACGTTGCCGGAGCGGTCCCGCGACTTGTAGGGGTGCTTACCGACGACGTGGCAGATGCTGTTCGTCGACCAGGTCACGTGGTGCAGGACGGCGACGCGGACCAGGCTCGCCCAGAAGAACGCCTGCACGGCGGCTTCGAACGAACCACCCCACAGCCCGCCGACGAGAGCCGGGGCCGCCAGGCTCACCAGCACGCAGACACCGAACAGCCGGCTTACCCGGACCATGTCGGCGTCGTCGAGCAGATCCGGGGCGTACCGGCGTTGGTCGGTCTGCTCGATGTCGAACAACCACCCGATGTGGGCGTGCCACAGACCTCTGGCCACCGCGCCGGTGCCGGTGCCGTACCGCCACGGCGAGTGCGGGTCGCCGGCCTTGTCGCTGAAGGCGTGGTGGCGCCGGTGGTCGGCGACCCAACGGATCACCGGGCCCTCGATCGCCATGTTGCCGGCGACGGCGAGCGCGATGCGGACCGGTCTGGCCGCCTTGAACCCGCGGTGGGTGAAGTACCGGTGGAAGCCGATCGTTATGCCGTGGCCGGTAATCATGTACATGACGGTCGCGAGGACCACGTCCCGCCAACTGATCCACTGGTTCCACACCAGGGGTATCGCGGCGGCGACCGCCGCCAGCGGGACGATAATGATCGTCGCGAGGGTGACCTGTTCGCCCCGTGCCTTGATGGCGGAACGCGGCGGCCTGGTGTGGCGGGTCTGTGCGGGTACAGCAGGCACCGCAGGGGTCGCGGCAGGTGGGTTCACCGTGTCGGTTGCGGTCATGGCGTGATCCCGTCCATTGTCGCGGTGACTGTCGTTGTGTCACCGTAGCTCGTGACGGTAACGTGAGGCGCCCGTCGCGGGGAACATCCCCGAAAACAATCCGTATGCCGCGGGCTTGTTGTCGTGGGTCCGGTACTTGTCACGATGAGCGGTGGCGTTTTTGGATGAACGGGTTCGTGATGGTACACTACCCTCGATTTTCCCTCGGTCCGCCGTAGTGTAATTGGCAGCACAGGAGATTTTGGTTCTTCTAGTCCACGTTCGAGTCGTGGCGGCGGAGCCCGGGGTTTGGCGGGCGGGTGAGGTCGACGTGAACCATTTATCTTCCGTCGGAATTGTCCGCCTTACCTGTGTGTCGAAATCCGGTATGCTCCACATACTCCGAGTTGATGTCCGCGATCATGGGAGCTCGTGTGACCCAACCACGTCTTGCGGCGGTCGTCGTCCTCGCGGCAGGCGAGGGTAAGCGGATGCGGTCCGTGACCCCCAAAGTGCTGCACCGTATAGCGGGTCGCTGCCTCCTCGAGCACGTTCTTGCGGCGGTGGCTCCACTCGGCGCCGACCGGCAGCTGGTGGTGGTCGGGCACGGGCGCGAGCAGGTGATCGCGGCGATCGACGGCCGTGCCCCCGGGCTGTTGCCGATCGTGCAGGACAGGCAGGGCGGTACCGGGCACGCGGTCCGGGTCGCGTTGCAGGCGGTGGAGGGCATTCGCCCGGACGAGCTGGTGGTTGTCGTCCCCGGTGACGCGCCACTGTTGACCGGTGCGACGTTGTCCGCCCTGGTCGCCGCTCATGTGCACGCGGCGGCGGCGGCGACCGTGCTGACCGCGGAGGTCGTCGATCCGTTCGGGTACGGGCGGGTGGTGCGTGAGGCTTCGGGTCAGGTGCGGGCGATCGTCGAGCAGGCCGACGCCGACCCGGCAACGGCCGCCGTCCGAGAGATCAATACCGGGGTGTACGTGTTCACGGCCGGTCCGCTGCTGGCTGCGCTGACATCCCTGACGACAGACAACGCCCAGGGTGAGGAGTACCTGACCGATGTCGTCGGGACGCTGTTCGCGCGGCGTCAGGTGGTTGCCGCGCATCCGCTCGACGACGCGGCCGAGGCATCCGGGGTGAACGACCGGGTCCAGCTGGCAGCGGCCGGGGGCGTTCTGCGGGACCGGATCGTGGCCGCGGCGATGCGGGCGGGCACCACAGTAGTCGATCCTTGCGCCACCTGGATCGATGCCGACGTGACGCTGGAGCCGGACACGACGCTGCTGCCGAACACCTTCCTGCACGGCCGGACCCGGGTGGCCTCCGGTGCCGTGGTCGGTCCGGACTGCACGCTGACCGACACGGTGGTCGGCGCCGGGGCGACGGTCAGCCGGACCACCGCGACCGGCTCGGTGATCGGTCCGGACGCCACGGTCGGTCCCTACACCCACCTGCGCCCGGGTACGCGCATCGGGCGGGGGGTCAAGCTCGGCGCGTTCGTGGAGACGAAGGCGGCGGAGATCGCCGATGACGCCAAGGTGCCTCACCTGTCCTACGTCGGCGATGCGGTGATCGGCCCACGGAGCAACATCGGGTGTGGCACGATCTTCGCGAACTACGACGGTGTCGCCAAGCACCGCACGGTGATCGGCGCGGATGTCAAGATAGGCAGTGACACCGTGCTGGTTGCGCCGGTGCATGTTGGTGACGGTGCGTATACCGGAGCGGGTTCGGTTGTCACCGAGGATGTACTTCCGGGTGCGTTGGCCGTCCGGGACGGCCGACAGCGGACGATCGAGGGATGGGTGCAACGGCGGCGTCCGGGTACCGCGGCGGCGCGGGCCGCGGCAGCCGCCGACCCGCCGGGTGGTGAACTGGACCACACGGGGTCCGCCCGGGTCGCGATCGCTGGCGTTTCCGACGGCGGGCATCGAACGTAGAGGCCGGCGGCGTATTCACGAGGACCGGGCGTGACCGAGCGAATGAGGTTGGAGAAATACTGATGGCCTACCAGACGGAGAACCGGCGCAACCTGATGCTTTTCGGTGGCCGCGCTCACCCTGAGCTGGTAGCCGAGGTGGCTCGGGAACTCGACGTCGAGCCGGTACCCACCAGCGCCTACGAGTTCTCGAACGGCGAGATCTTCGTCCGGTTCGAGGAGTCCGTCCGTGGGTGTGACGCTTTCGTGCTTCAGTGTCACTCCGCGCCAGTGAACACCTGGCTGATGGAACAACTCATCATGGTGGACGCGCTGAAGCGCGCGAACGCGAAGCGCATCACCGTGGTCGCGCCGTTCTACCCCTACGCCCGGCAGGACAAGAAGCACCGCGGACGGGAGCCGATCTCGGCCCGGCTCGTCGCGGACCTGTTCAAGACCGCCGGCGCGCACCGGTTGATGTCGGTGGACCTGCACACCGCCCAGATCCAGGGCTTCTTCGACGGCCCGGTCGACCATCTGTTCGCGCTCCCGCTGCTTGCCGAGTACATCGAGGGCAAGCTCGACACGTCGGCCGTCACCGTGGTGGCGCCGGATGCGGGCCGCGTCCGGGTCGCCGAGCGTTGGACCGACCGGCTCGGCTGCCCGCTGGCAATCATCCACAAGCGTCGCGACCCGGACGTCCCGAACCAGGTGAAGATGTTCGACGTGGTCGGTGAGGTGCGTGGTCGGACCTGCATCATCGTTGACGACATGATTGACACTGCGGGCACCATCACCAAGGCGGCCGAGGCGCTTCGGGAACACGGTGCCGTCGAGGTGATTGCCGCGGCCACCCACGGTGTGCTCTCCGGCCCCGCTGTCGACCGCCTGAAGAACTCCGACATCAGTGAGGTCGTGCTCACCAACACCCTGCCGCTGCGCAGTGAGGCCCGCATCGACAAGCTCACCGAGCTGTCGATCGCGCCGTTGCTCGCTGCCGCGATCAAGGCCGTCTTCGAGGACGGTTCCGTGACCGAACTTTTCGGCGGTGACGCCTGACCGGCGGGCTGTCTGACCGTCTGACCGCGATCCATGCGCGAAATTGCCGAGCAACTGCGGCTATGGCAGGCGGAAGGGAGCCTGTTCGCGCTGGCCACGGTCGTGGGCGTACGGGGAAGCGCCCCATGCCAACCCGGTGTGGCCATGGCGGTGAACGCGGCTGGTGACGTCATCGGCAGTGTGTCCGGTGGATGCGTCGAAGGCGCGGTCTACCAGGCCGCCGTCGGCGTTCTGGGGTCGGGCGAGGCGGTCCGCCACACCTATGGGATCAGCGATGCCGATGCCTTCGGAGTCGGCCTGACCTGCGGCGGGACGCTCGACATCCTGATCCGGCCGGGTAACGCGAGGGTAGGGGACGTGCTTGCCTCCCTGGCGGTGGCCGAGCCGGTGGCACTCGCGACGCTGATCGGTGGCGGGGATCTCGACCGGCAGTATCTCGGACGGCAGATGGCCGTGTGGTCGGACCGGGTTACGGGGTCGCTCGGTGCCGGCGGGCTTGACACGGCGGTCGTGGACGACGCGCAGGGGATGCTCGCGCAGGGACTGACCGGGGTGCGTCACTACGGGCCGGGCGGCGCGCGGCGTCCAGCCGGGGTTGCGGTCTTCATCCAGGCCTTCGCCCCGCCTCCCCGCATGATTGTTTTCGGGGCGACCGACTTTGCCGCGGCCGTGGCACGGGTGGGTTCGTTTCTCGGCTATCACATCACGGTGTGTGATGCCCGTCCCGTGTTCGCGACCAGCAGGCGTTTCCCGCATGCGGACGAGGTGGTGTGCGAGTGGCCGGAACGCTTCCTGGCCCGCACCCGAGTGGAACCCAGCACGGTCATCTGCGTGCTGACCCACGACCCGAAGTTCGACATCCCGGTGCTTGCGACCGCGTTGCGTTCACCTGCGTCCTATGTCGGGGCGATGGGGTCACGGCGGACTCATGCCGACCGGCTGGACCGGCTCCGTGCGGCCGGGCTCACCGACGACGAGCTCGCCCGGCTGCGCTCGCCCATCGGGCTTGACCTCGGGGCGCGCACCTTCGAGGAGACAGCCGTGTCGATCGCCGCGGAGATCGTGCAGTGCCGGTGGGGTGGTTCCGGCCGTCCCCTGCGCACCACCTACGGCCGTATTCATTCAGGTCGCGCTGCTGGCTGACGGAAGAAGCACCCGGACGACGGCACCGCCATCCGGCCGGTTCGTGGCTGTCACCGTCCCACCGTGCGCCGTTACGAGGGTGCGGACGATGGCGAGGCCCAGGCCGGCCCCACCGGCGTCCCGGTCGCGGGCGACATCGGCGCGGCGGAACCGTTCGAAGGCATGGGGGAGGAATCCCGGCGGGAAGCCCGGCCCGTGATCGCGGACCTCGATGACGACGGCGGGCTGTCGGACCGCCACGTCGCGGGAGCGCCAGGCGGCGACCTCCACCGCTGTTCCAGTCGGTGCATGGTGCAGCGCGTTGTCAAGAAGGTTGCCCATGACCTGACGGATCCGGTCCGAGTCGGCGATCACGACGAGCGCCTCGGGCACGTCGAGTGTGACGGAGGCGGGGCCGGCACCATGGCGCAGCGCCGCTCCGTACGCGGTGGCCGCCAGTACCTCTCCGAGAGAGAACACGGACATGCGCAGGATGGCCGCGCCCTCGTCCGCACGGGCCAGCAGGAGAAGGTCCTCGGTCAGCCGGACCAGCCTGTCGGTTTCCGTGGCGGCGCTCGCCACCGCGGCCGCGAGTTCCTCGCGCGACCTCCCCGGTCGGCCGGCGAGCTCGAGTTCGGCCTTCAGGATCGTCAGTGGAGTACGCAGTTCGTGGCCGGCGTCCGCGACGAACCCACGTTCCCGGGCGACCGCATGCCGCAACCTGGTCAGCAGTCCGTTCATCGTCTTCGCGAGTGCCGCGATCTCGTCCCGGGTCGCGGGGACCTCGAGCACCATGGCTGGATCATGGGCGGTGATGTCGGCGACCTGCCGGCGCATTCGTTCCACCGGCCGCAGGGCAGCCCCGGCCAGCAGCCAGGCGCCGAGGCCCGCCAGCCCGACGGCCGGTGGTCCGCCCACGACGATCACGTCCCGGGCGTGGTCCTCGGCGTTGTCGGTGATGTCGGTACGAACGCTGACCACGCACACCACGGTGGTTCCGGCGGACCGGGCCGGGGCTGCGAGCAGCCGTCTGCGCTCGCCCGCGAGGTACTTCGTGACGAAGACGGGTGCGGTGCGGGCCGTTGCGATCTGTTGAACGCTGATCTCCGGCCGGCTGCCGGCGCCGTGGGAGAACGCCAGCACCGTTCCGTCGACGTTGAGGATCTGCGTGGCGTCATCCGGCTCGGCGGCGGTGGAACCGGCGGGTGGCTGCCCTACCGGCGGCTGTCCCACCGGCGACT
>NZ_CADDZT010000013.1:22076-23540 GCF_902812655.1 Candidatus Frankia meridionalis
GTAACTGGAAGAAGAAGCCGATGCCGGCGACGGCCAGCACGCCGGCGGCCCCCAGCCCGAACAGGATGGCGAGGCGGAGCCGCAGCGGCATCAGAGGGTGTTACCCGGCGGGAGCACGCAACCGGTAGCCGGCCCCGCGGACCGTCTCCAGCTGGTCCATCCCGAACGGACGGTCGATCTTGCGACGCAGGTAGGCGATGTACTGGTCGACAACATTCGACATCCCGTCGTAGGCGAAGTCCCAGACGTGTTCGAGGATGCGTGTCCGGGTCAGTACCTCGCCCGGATGACGCATGAACAACTCCAGGATCGCGAACTCCCGGGGGGAGAGGTCCAGTTCCGTGGTGCCGCGCCTGGCTCGGCGTGCAGCCGGGTCCAGCGACAGGTCACCCACGCGTAGCACGATCGGCCGCACGGGCGCGCCACGGCGGATCAGCGCCCGCAGCCGGGCCGAGAGTTCGGCAAAGCTGAACGGTTTGGCGACGTAGTCATCAGCCCCGGCGTCGAGTCCCTGAACCCGGTCGGACACCACACCGCGGGCGGTCAGCATCAGTACCGGCGCCCAACGCCCCGCTGCCCGCAGCCGCCGGCAGACCTCGAATCCGTCGATGCCCGGAAGCATCAGGTCCAGTACGACGGCATCATAGGCGACCTCGGTGGCGAGCCATACCGCGTCCGTGCCGTTCCCCACGACGTCGACGGCGTAGCCTTCCTCGACGAGGCCGCGCCGGAGCAGCGCCGCCATGCGGAGCTCGTCTTCGACGATGAGAACACGCACGGCAATTACCTTAGGTCCAGGATCGGTCCTCCGGTCCCACCGGGCCGGGCAGACGGTTCTCGGACACGCTCCCGCGAAAGGCCTCATGGTCGTCGTCCGCACCGCCGCACTGTTCGTCCTCGCCGCGCTCGCGGAGATCGGTGGGGCGTGGCTGGTGTGGCAGGGGATCCGGGAGCACCGGGGTGTCCCCTTCGTCTGCGGTGGTCTGGTTTCGCTGTGCGCCTATGGGTTTGTCGCGACCCTCCAGCCGGACCCGCACTTCGGGCGCGTCCTCGCGGCCTACGGCGGGGTGTTCGTTGCCGGGTCTCTCGCCTGGGGTGTCGTTGCCGACGGTTACCGGCCCGACCGGTACGACATTGCCGGTGCGCTGGTCTGTCTGGCCGGCGTGGGCCTCATCATGTTCGCTCCCCGGAGGTGACTCCGTCGCCGACGGGTCGCTGCGGAAGGGCTCCGGAAGGGCTGCGGAACGGCTCCGGAACAAGGCGGGGCGAAGTGTGACCGCGAGGTGTGACCTGTTCGTCCAGGCGTGATGGCGTGGCTGTGAGCCGGGCCTGGCCGGGAGCACCCCGTACCCGTGAAGTAGTGTGGAAGACCGCACCGGAGGGGAACGTCCAGCACACTTCGCTGGTTCCCAATAGTTGCACGGAGAGGATGAGTACCGCCATGTCCGAGGTCCGCATCGTCGC
>NZ_CADDZT010000013.1:23890-38150 GCF_902812655.1 Candidatus Frankia meridionalis
GGAGCCCCGCACCGAGTTCGGTAAGGGCGGGGCTCGTCGTACCCGCAAGGCCGGCAAGGTCCCGGCCGTTCTGTACGGCCACGGTCAGCCGCCCCGCCACATCTCGCTGCAGGCTCACGAACTTCTCCACGCGTTCAAGACCGACGCCGGTACGAACGTGTTGCTCACGCTGGAACTGTCCGACGGGACGCAGCTCGCCCTGCCGAAGGAGGTCCAGCGGCACCCGATCAAGGGCAGTTACGAGCACATCGACCTGGTCATCATCCGTAAGGGTGAGCGGGTGACCATCGAGGTCCAGGTTGTGCTGGTCGGTGACGCCCACAGCGACACCTTCGTCGACCAGCAGTTGAACACCATCTCGCTGCAGGCCGATGCGACCGAAATCCCGGGGTCCATCGAGGTCGACATCACCGGTCTCCAGCCCGGCGCGAGCATCAGCGCCGGTCAGCTCGTCCTCCCCAAGGGCTCGGCGCTGGAGACGGACGCCGCGCAGGTTGTCGTCCAGGGACAGGCAAAGTTGACCGCAGCCCAGATGGATGCCGAACTTGCCGAGGCCGAGCAGGCAACCGGTGGCGGTGCCGCAAGCGCCGCCGCAAGCGCCGCGGCGGCTGAGAAGGCGGACTCGTCGGTCTGATGAGGGGCTGAGGGACTGAGGGGCTGAGGGACTGATGACGCCGCCGGAAACCGACGGCCTGGCTACCGGTCCGTGGCTGGTCATCGGTCTGGGTAATCCAGGCCCCGCCTATGCGGGAAATCGTCACAATGTCGGGTCCATGGTCCTCGACCTGCTCGCCGAGCGGGTCGGGGGCCGTTTCCGTTCCCATCGGGGACGTGCGGACGTCGTGGAATCCAGGCTTGCCGGAGCGCGTACCGTGCTCGCCAAGCCTGGCTCCTTCATGAACACTTCGGGTGCGCCGGTGGCGGCCCTCCGGACGTTCTTCAAGGCTGACGTCGGGCGGATTGTCGTCATCCACGACGAGCTGGATCTCCCCTTCGAAACGGTCCGGCTCAAGATCGGGGGCGGCGACAACGGCCATAACGGCCTGCGGTCGGTCACAGCTTCGCTGGGATCGCGGGAGTACCTGCGAGTGCGGGTCGGTATCGGCCGTCCGCCC
Organism: Candidatus Frankia meridionalis; assembly: GCF_902812655.1. Classification (GTDB taxonomy): domain Bacteria; phylum Actinomycetota; class Actinomycetes; order Frankiales; family Frankiaceae; genus Protofrankia; species Protofrankia meridionalis. The sequence continues at coordinate 25,006 of NZ_CADDZT010000013.1, forward strand.
GGCCGGATGGACCCGGCCGACTTCGTCCTGCGGGACTTTTCGGTGCCCGAGCGCAAGGAACTGCCGTTTGTGCTGGACCGTGTGGCCGACGCGGTCGAGTCGCTGGTGGGTTATGGGCTCGAGGCCACCCAGAACGCCTTCCACGCTTCTCCTCAGTAACGACCTGGTGCGCCGTACGGAGACGGTCCGTGCGCCATACGGTGACGGCTCGAGTAGAGATTTCTCCGGGGATTCCTAGGGGCTGAGTGGGTCTTGGATCGGGTGATGATTGGGGTCTCTGCCATCCGTTGTCAAAAAAGAGTTCCATTATTGTGGCAATGCCTGGGAAGGTGTTGTCCACCAAGTCGCCTGCTGTTGGCATAATCATCGCTATCAACCGCAATGGAGTGATCGTTCATCGGGGGTGGCGAGTCATGTCGGAGCCAATAGGCGTCGCCGTGGTGGGCGCTGGGTACTGGGGTCCGAACCTGGTTCGCAATATCCAGGCTTCGCCCCGGATGCGGCTGCGGTGGTTGTGTGACCTCGATGCTGAAAGGGCCCGCGCGGTTGTCGGTCCCTACAGCACGGTGCGGACGACGTCCTCGCTTGATGACGTCCTGGGAGACGCGGACGTCACCGCGGTCGCCGTGGCCACTCCCGCCGCGACCCACGCCGAGGTCGCCCTGCGGGCACTGGACGCCGGAAAGCACCTTCTCGTGGAGAAACCCCTGGCCTCATCGTCGGCGGAAGGCGCCAAGCTTGTCGATGCGGCGGAGGAACGCGGGCTGGTCCTGATGTGTGACCACACCTACTGCTATACGCCGGCAGTGACGAAAATACGTGAGCTCGTGCACGGAGGGGAGCTCGGTGACATTCACTATGTCGACTCGGTGCGCATCAACCTGGGTCTCATCCAGCGTGACGTCGACGTGCTCTGGGACCTCGCCCCGCATGATCTGTCGATTCTCGACTTCATTCTGCCACCCGGTGTGGTTCCCCAGGCGGTCTCCGCGCAGGGCGCCGATCCGATCGGTGCGGGCCGAGCCTGCGTCGCCTACCTGACGCTGTCACTCACCGGCGGCGCGATCGCTCATGCCCATGTCAACTGGCTGTCTCCGACCAAGGTTCGTACCACGATCGTCGGCGGGTCCCGGCGGACGCTGGTCTGGGACGACCTCAATCCCGCACAGCGGCTGACGATCCATGACCGCGGGGTGGACCTGAGCTCCGCCGAGAACCTCGGGGACGAGGCCCGCTACGACAGGATGATCTCCTATCGGAGCGGTGACATGGTGGCCCCGGCACTTCTCGAACGTGAGGCACTTGCCTCGGTCATGACCGAGTGGGCGGACGCCATCAGCGAAGGCCGGGCGGCCCGCACCGACGGCCGTGCCGGACTGCGCGTGCTCGACATCCTGGAGGCCGCGTCCCGAAGCCTGGAGTACTACGGCGCCACGGTTCCGCTGCGCGTTGATCGTTGAGGCGGTACTCGAACCCGGAGCGCGTTGATTCCGTTCGCGCGTTCGGCTCGCTCTTCATCGCCGTGCCTCCCACGGCAATCCCCACGGCAATCCTCACGGCAACCCTGCAACGACGGAGGGAAGTAACTTCAGGTGGAAAGCACGCAGACGGCAGCAGTGCCGCTGGCAGGGTCCCGCTGTCTGGTGACGGGCGGAGCCGGCACGATCGGTTCGGCGGTCTGTGATCGTCTGGTCGCGGCCGGGGCGGCTGAGATCATCGTTGTCGACAACTTCGTCCGTGGCCGGAGAGCCAATCTCGTGGGCGCGCTGGCTTCCGGCCGGGTGCGCCTGGTGGAAGGGGACATCCAGGACCGGACGCTGCTCGCCGAGCTGATGGTTGGTATCGACGTCGTCTTCCATCTGGCCGCTCTGCGGATCACCCAGTGCGTGGAGGAACCGCGGCTGGCACTGGAGGTCCTTGTCGACGGCACCTATGACGTGGTCGAGGCCGCGCTTGCCGCAGGCGTCCGCAAGGTGGTCGCGTCATCGTCCGCATCCGTGTACGGGCAGGCGGTCGACTTCCCGACCAGGGAGGACCACCATCCCTACGCCAACGACACCCTCTACGGCGCCGCGAAGTTGTTCAACGAAGGTCTGCTGCGCAGCTTCCACGCGGCGCACGGGCTCAACTATGTCGCGTTGCGTTATTTCAACGTGTATGGCCCGAGGATGGACATCCACGGCGTCTACACCGAGGTGCTGGTTCGCTGGATGGAACGGATCGCCGCCGGCACGGCTCCGCTGATCCTCGGCGACGGTTCCCAGACGATGGACTTCGTCTACACCGATGACATCGCGCGGGCGAACCTGTTGGCGGCGGAGGCCGACGTCACCGACGAGGTGTTCAACGTCGCCTCGGGTACCGAGACGTCCCTGCGTGCCTTGGCCGAATCTCTCCAGGCGGTTATGGGACGCGCCGACCTCGGACTGGAGTTCGGCCCGGCCCGGGCCGCGAGTCCGGTGTCCCGGCGACTCGCCGACACCGCCGCCGCTGCGTCGAGGCTCGGCTTCAAGGCTGAGATCGACCTTGCGGAAGGGCTGCGGCGCCTGGTCGACTGGTGGCAGGCGGAGCAACACTGCGGGCCGGACGGACAGGACGAGGGCGCGGCCGGAGCGGCCTCGTGACGATCCCCGTCATGAAGCCCTGGCTCGGTCAGGAGGAGGCGGACGCGGTTGCGGAGACCCTGGCAAGCGGCTGGGTTGCGCAGGGTCCGCGGGTGGCCGCGTTCGAGCGGGCGTTCGCCGACCACGTAGGTGCCGGTCACGCTGTTGCGACCAGTTCGTGCACGACCGCCCTGCACCTTGCCATGATCGCGGTGGGGGTGGGGTCGGGGGACGAGGTGGTCGTCCCGTCGTTCTCGTTCATCGCCACGGCGAACTGTGTGCGCTATGTCGGCGGCGAGGTGGTGTTCGCCGATGTCGAGGCGGCCACCGGCAATCTCACGGCGAAGACCGTGGAAACGGTCCTCACCCCGCGAACGAAAGCGGTCATTCTCGTCCACCAGGGTGGGATGCCCGCGGACACCGAGGCCATGCGGGCACTGTGCGACCCCCTCGGCATCGCCGTGGTCGAAGACGCCGCATGTGCGGCCGGCTCCACCTACCGGGGCTCTCCGGTGGGCGCCGGGGCACGGGTCGCGGCCTGGTCGTTCCACCCGCGCAAGCTGCTCACCACCGGCGAAGGCGGCATGCTCACCCTGGATGACGAAGCGGATGCGGTCAGGCTACGCCGGCTGCGTGAGCACGGGATGAGCGTCAGCGCCGCCGACCGGCACACCAGCGACCGGATAGTCCTCGAACAGTACCTGGAGGTCGGGTTCAACTACCGGATGACCGACCTGCAGGCCGCGGTCGGCCTTGTCCAGTTGGGTCGCCTCGAGCGGATGGTGGCCCGGCGGCGAACCCTGGCGGCCCGCTACCACGATCTGCTCGCTGACATCGCGGGCCTGGTCCCGGTCCGGGACCCGTCTCACGGGGAGGCCAACTACCAGGCGTTCTGGGTCATCCTCCCGGAGGATGCGCCACGTTCCCGGGAGGATGTCCTCGCGTTTCTGGCGTCCCGAGGTGTCTCTGCCCGCCGTGGGATCATGGCGGCACACCTGGAACCGCCGTACGCCGACGTCCCGCATGGTGATCTTTCTGTTACGGAGTGGCTTACGAGTCGTTCGGTGATCCTGCCGCTGCACCATCATCTGACCGACGACGACCAGCGGACGGTGGTGGACGCCCTACGTGACGCCCTGACCGCGTGAACCGCGTTCGAAGCGTTCGAACCCGTTCGGGCCTGTGCCGGGGTCTCAGCGGCGTCGATGTCTTCCACCGGCACGGCGTCCTCGTGCCGGTGAGGTCGGCGGTCCCGCGGGAGCTGGCGGTCCCGCGGGAACGACAGGAGGCGGAGGTGCTGTCCGCGCTCGTGGGACGTAGGTCCGCAACAGGAGCGGCATGGTGGGTGGGGAGTCCACCAGGACGCCTACTGACATCGCATCGGCTCCTCTTTGGAGCGGCAGTCCGGGGTAGTCGTTGACAGTGCTGATCGTCCTGGCCGGGTCCCCCTCGGGGTCTGCGGTCCGATCCGGGTCTGGTAGAGACACGCGGTTTCGGTTCCGGCGGGACGCAAGCTGCTGGACGAGGATCCGGGTCCGCCTGCGTTGCATCGCGGCGTAGGCGGCGACGCCGACCAGACCTCCCGCGACGCACCCCAGCCATGGGTTGGCGACGCGTGCGGCTACGAGATGCGCAAGCGTCCCCGCACCCACCGCGGCGATAATGATCGTCGCCAGTGCGCGCACGAACAGTGCGGGGGTGATGCCGCCGAGGCGGAGCATCCACACGCAGGCGGGTAGGACGATTCCGGCGGTCACCAGGGAGTGGACGATCCCGGCGCCGACGATCCCGTCGGCGTCCACTCCGATGACCATGGCCGGGGTGAGGGCGATGAGCCACAAGAGTTGCAGATTCAGGATCCATCGGGTCCTGCCCAGAGCGACCACGAAGTCCAGACACAGTTCGATCACGGTCCGCAGGGCGCCCAGTACGGCCAGCCAGACCAGCACCGCCGCCGCGGGTCGCCATTTCTCGCCGTACACGCCGACGATCAGCGGTGTCGCCAGACCGGCCATGATCGCACAAACCGGGAAGGTGACCGCCGCCACGTTTCCTGCCGCGCCTGTGAACCGTTTCGGCAGGGTCGCGGTGTCTTCACGTATTCGTGCGAACGCGGGCAGGGCAACGCTGCGGACGACCGAGCTGAAAACATTCATCGGCCAGCCCGACATGTTGAACGCCAGGGTGTAAAGGCCGAGCGGGACGGCGCCCAGTTTCCGTCCGATGACTATGTAGTCGATATTGATCAACAGGAAGCCGACGATGTTGGATCCGGTCAGCGGAAGGCCGAACACGAGCAGGTCCCGGGCCTCCGACCGCTTGAAACCGAACCGGACGCTGCGGGTCGAATAGGCGATCAGGATGAGGACGGCGACCACCTGCCCCCCGGCCCTCGACCAGGCAAGCGCCATGGCCCCCCAGCCGGCCATGGCGAGCGGCAGGATGAGCGCGGTCGACACCACCAGGCTCGCTGTGTCGGCGACGAACTGACGGTCCTGACGGAAGTCCCGCTTGAGCAACGCCGACGGGACGGCGCCGAATCCGGCCAGGAACACGGTGATGGACAGGACCCGTACCGCGTCGGTCGCATCGGCCGCACCGAGAAGTCGCGACAGATCCGGCGCCAACGCGACCATGAGAAGGCTCAGCGTGGAGCTGGTCAACACCGAGATGGTGGCCACGGTGGGGGCGATACGCCGTTCGTCCTCGGCGTCTCCCCGGATCAGCGCCGCGCTGACCCCGAGTTCGGAGACGTTGATCACGATGTTGAGTACTGTGAGGGCGACGGCGAAGACGCCGAACGCGTTGGGGTCGATGATCCGCGCGACAACGATCCCGATGCCGAACTGGCCGAAACGGGTGAGCCCCACGTTGAGCGTGGTCCACAAGGCCCCTTTGCGGACCAGTTTGCCAAGCTGGTCGTTCGCGGAACCGCTCACCGCCACGCCGTCCGCGTGGGCGCCGCTCGAAGCCGGCTGGACAACGGCAGGACCGGGGCGGCGACCGAGCGCGGCCAGATGGTGTCCTGAGGCACGCGTTAGAGCCCGACTCGTTCCCAGCGCCACTCACGGATCTGGTTCTGCGCACGAACCATCACGTTCTGCGGCAGGCAGAGAGGGTTGTGTCGCGACCATCTCGGACCGAGGGAGTGCTTGACGCTGAACAGCCGCCAGCGCGGCGAGCGGCGGATCTCCGGCCAGGTCTCGACGGCGAAGTCGACCAGCTCGGACACTGGCCAGCCGTCCGGGACACCCCAGAAGTATGCCCGGTTCGCCAGGTCAAGGGCCTCGGTGGCGAGGGCGCGGTGGGCCTGTTCCCTCAGGTCCGGCGGCAGTGGCGCTCGGTGGTCCGCCCAGGCCAGGACCTCGTCGAAGGTGCGTCGCCGTTCCCGCAGATCGATGACCATGCCGGACCCGCGGTTTCCCTCGAACGTCGACGAGTGCATGTTCTGCCCATGCTCCCGATAGAAGGCGGCCTCCGGACCGAGTACATAACCGACATCCGCCAGTGTCGCGGCCTGGAGCCACATCGCCAGATCGGAGGTGTGCGGCAGGATCGGATCGTATCCACCGATCTGCCTCAACACCGATGTCCGCATGATCGCTTCGGGGCTGAAGATGCAGTTCCGACCCGCACGGCAACGCTGGGCGAGCCAGTGCCTACCGGCCCACACCAGCCAGCTCTCGGCACCGGTCCGCGTCGGCAGTGGTGGCTGACCGGTGAACCTCGGCGTCCTTCCGTACACCAGGCCGACGTTCGGATGGGCTTCCATCAGGGAGGTCGCACGGCTGATCGAACCGGGGGCCAGAAGGTCGTCGGCCGAAAGCACGACGACGTAGTCGCCGCTCGCGGCCGCGAGCCCGTCGTTGAAGGTGGCTATGTGCCCGGCATTGCGGGGGTGCCGGATGACGCTGACAGCGGGGTTTCGCCCGGCTATCTCCTCCGCGCGGTCTCCGCTTCCATCCGGTGAGGCGTCATCGACGATGATCACATCGACGTTCACGCCCGGCTGGTCGAGTGCGCTGCTGACAGCAGCTTCGAGAAAGTGGCCGTAGCGGTAGCACGGGATGACCACGGTAGCCCGAACCGCGGCACGCTCCGGGGCGGTCGGCTCTAACAGCCGGACCCGTGATCCTGAAGCGGCAAGCCTGGTCACGCTGCTCGTCCACACGGAGGTCGCACGCGTCAGGGTCGCCGATGATCCTGTAGTCACAGTCAGACTCCATTCCGTAGCCATTGTCGCCGGCCCCACTCGTCGGCCAGCCGGCGGGTGGCTGCACGGGCGACGAAGGGCGGCAACACCGGCGTGAGACGCGGCCCGATCCGACGGCGAAGTTCCAGGGCCTTCCACTGCGGCAGTCGGGTAGCCGCAGGCTCCAGCTCGAGCGCGAACGCGGCGAGCTCATCGACCGGCACCTCGTGGACATGACCACGGTCGTACGCACGGCAGGCCCGGTCGAGTGCTTCCAGGGTCAGTGCGTGCCTGGCCACCGCGGCCAATTGCCCGGCCCGGTCTATGCGGGACCCCATTTCGGAGAACAGAACCTGGAACGCGTGGTGGCGTTCACGAAGGTCGCTCACCTGGGAGGCGAAATCCCGAACGGACAGACTCGCGGGATGCTCGCGGTGCCATGCCTGATCGGGACCGTCCACATGGCCGACATCGGCAAGCGCGGCCAGTCGAAGCCACAGCTCCATGTCATGGGTGTGCGGGAGCTCCGCTCGCAGACCGCCGTGTTGTCGCACCAGTTCCGTGCGCATCACCACCTCCGGCGAGGTGATGCAGTTGTCCCCGCGGCGGCAGCGTCGCGCGAGCCAGGTCCGGCCGGGCCAGATCGTCCAACCGCGCACCAGATCACACGCGGCCGGCAGTTCGCTGTCCCCGTCGAAGTGCAGCGGGCGGCCGTAAGCCATGCCAACCCACGGATTGGCCTCGAGAAGCGCGAGTGATCGAGCAAGCGAACCGGGAGTGAGCAGGTCGTCGGCGTCGAGGCGGACGAGGTATTCACCCTGAGCCTTGGCAAGGCCGTCGTTGAATGCCGCGACGGGCCCGCCGTTCGCGCGTCGGGTAAGCACGCCGACCCGACTGTCGGCAGCCGCCAGCGAGACGGCAACCGACGCGGAATCGTCATCCGACGCATCGTCCACGATGACAACATCGGTAGCCACGCCGGGCTGGTCGAGGGCACTGCCGACGCTCATCGGGAGGTATCGACCATAGTTGAAACAGGTGACTACGACTGTCACTCGTGGCCGGCTGCCCTTCGGCAGGCCGGGCAGTGGTGGCCGAACGTGCCGCGCCCGCCCGGCGGACGCGTCTTTCCGATGCCCGTGATTCATACACCGCTCCATCGCCAGCGGCGCCAACGAATGCGCCCTTCCATGTCGCGGGCGGCCTCGCTCGCCGCTCGGGCGAGCGCCCGCCGGGCCGGGGGGTCCGCGGCCATCCACCGCCGCCGCTCGAGGGAAGCCCACGCCCGTGTCTGCCGTGCCTCCGGAAAGGTGTCGATGGCGAAATCGACGTAGGCGTCCACGGACTGATCGGCGAATTCCGCGTCGTCGAATGTACGGCAGGCGTGGTCAAGAGCTTCCGAGGCAAGTTTACGACGGGCCGTGCGGAGAAGATCCGCAGCGTCCGGAATTTCTTTTCCGGCACCCGTCAGGACGCTTTCGTAAGCGTCCCGGCGACCCTGGAGGTCGATCATCAGGCCGGCGTTGACGGTCCGTTGCATACTATCCGGATGGATACGGTAGAAGCCCTGGTCCGCACCACCTACCCAGCCGATGTCCGAAACCGTGGCGAACCGTAGCCACAACTCCATGTCGTGGCTGTGCGGCAGGTCGGTGTTGTATTCGCCGACCCGGCGGAGGGTTTCGGTGCGCATCAGCACCTCGGGTTGCATGATGGTGTTGTGGCCGCGGTGGCACATGCGCGCGATCCATTCATCGCCGCGCCATATCAGCCAGCGCCTGGCTTCGGTGCGTGCACGCGGTGTGGGTATCGTCCGGAACTGTGCCGGAAAACCGTAGACGAAACCGACCGTCGGGTGGTGTTCGGCGAGTGCCGCGGCCCGGGAGAGCGATCCCGGAGTGAGCATGTCATCCGCGTCGAGTTTGACGGCGTACGTACCGGTGAGCAGGCCGAGCCCCTCATTAAAGGTGGCCAGGTGGCCATGGTTGCGTTCATGCGCGATGAGGGAGACCCGGGGGTCGGCCGCGGCCAGTGCCGCGGCTATGTCCTGGCTTCCATCGGTGGACGCGTCATCAATAATCACTACGTTGACGCGAACGCCGCCCTGTGACAATACCGAATGAACTGAATCCGCGAGGAAGCGACCATAATTGTAGCACGAGATGAATACCGATACCTGAGGTGGTAAGCGGTCGGTGGGCAGCGGCCGGGGTTTCTCTGCGCGGGGGTGGAGTTTCGACATTACAACGCCTCCGACGGATCGTGCGATGTTTGGACGATGAACGCTTCGGCAGGCTCCGTTGTTTGTCGGCTGCCTGGACGGAGTGTTCGCCGGACAACAGTCCCACGGGCGAGGAATCCGCATTGAATGTGCTTTGCCATCGTAATAGCAGTACGCACTCGTCCCCCCATTACCGCATGACCTTTCACGTCGGCACGCGTGGTCCCCTTCAGGCGCGACACGAGCCGATGGCAGGCGTCAGGGGGGGACTATACACCACGCATCGGCAGGCGCCGGATGCCTCCTTCGGAACTACCGGTGTCCGGGGTATGCCTTGGGGTCATCGAAGGACGGCCCTCGAAGAACCCGGCGATGAAGTGGAATGTTCCCGGCCCGCTCTCAATGCGCGAGCGGCATTGACCGGATAAGGGTGGCTGGCGGCGCGGGAGAATCCGTCACAGGCGGCGGTGGGCAGGAAGTGCGTCGGCCGGGATGCGGGTCGGGATGCCGGGATGCCGGGATGCCGTAGGGCATCGGACGTCCGGCCTCGCGGGCGGCGTCCCGGCCGGGCACATGGGGACCCTGGTGCGTGCCTGATGGTGAGGACCCGTCATCATCGGAGGCTGTTGCGGGCGTTGCGTGAGGGGGAGCCCATGAACGATCCGGCCAAAAACTGGCAGGCCACGCGCGACCAGGTCGTCCGCCGGGCAGGTCAGATCGCCCGGGTGCTTCAGGAGGACGGCACGCGCGGGCTCGCCGGGCGGGCGCTGCGGGCTGCTTCCAGGCGGGTGGACGAGCCGTCGAGCGTGCTGCCGGTGCGCGCACAGGAGGTACTGCGGGCGGGCGCGCTCAAGCCAATGCCGGTCGGGTCGCAGGTGCCCGCCTCCGCCGCCTCCACCGCCTCCGCCGCCGCCGACTCCGCCGACTCCGCCCTGCCCACAATCACGGGGACGGATCTTCCGGAGGTCGTGCCCGCGTCCCGGGGGGACCGTCCCCTGGTGGTCAACTGGGTCATGACCCCGCCCCCGCCGGGCTCCGGCGGGCATACCACCCTGCTGCGACTGGTCGAGCATCTGGAGCGCTCCGGTCATACCTGCCGCCTGTACTTCTACGACCGGTATGCCGGCGACATGCGCTCCCACACCGAGCGCTTCCGCGGCTACTGGCCGCAGATCCGCGCGGAGGTCGCCGACGCGACCGGCACGATGGAACCCTGCGACGCGGTGTTCGCCACGTCGTGGCAGTCGGCGTATGTCGTCGCAGATCCGCGGACACCGGGCCGCCGGTTCTACTGCGTGCAGGACTTCGAGCCACTGTTCTACCCGGCGGGCAGCGAAAGCGTGCTGGCGGAGAACACGTTCCGGTTCGGCTTCCACGGCATCACCGCCGGGCGTTGGCTGGCGGAGAAACTGACTGCCGACTACGGGATGCCGTGTGACTACTTCGAGTTCGGCGCCGACACGGACGTCTACCGGATGGAGCCCGTCACCGGCCGTCCCGTCCGTGACGGAGTGGTCTTCTATGCCAAGCCGAGCACGCCACGACGTGCCTACGCTCTTGGCCTGCTGGCGTTGCAGGACTTCAACACCCGTCATCCGGACGTGCCGATCCACCTGTTCGGTGAGGATGTCGGGGCGCTGCCCTTCCCGGCGGAATGCCACGGTGTCATCACCCCGGCCGAGCTGAACGCCTTGTACAACCGGTGCCTGGCAGGACTGTGTCTGTCGGTCACGAACCTCTCGCTCATTCCGTTCGAGCTGCTGGCGGCCGGCTGCATCCCGGTCATCAATGATGCCCGGCACAATCGGCTGGTACTGGACAATCCGTACGTCCGCTATGTTCAGCCGGCTCCCGGTGAGCTGGCCGCTGCCCTGTCCGACGTGGTTACCGCGACCCCGTCGACACAACGGGACGAACGTGCCGCTGCTGCGGCCGCGAGCGTGGCCGACCTGCCGTGGGACGCCGCGGGCGCGGCTGTGGAACGTGTGCTGCTGCGGGAACTGCGGGACGTTCCGGCGCGGGCCGTTTCCCCGGCCTGGTCGAAGCGTCCGTTGGTCGGCGTCCGCGGCGTGCCCGGTCCCGAGCAGCCCTGACCCGGAACCGACCCGCGGGTTCGCGGATATGCGGGTATGAGGGTGTGCGCAGCGTGCTGGGCGCCGGCGTGGCGCGAGTCGCACCGTCGTTTCGACCACCGCGGTTCCGCGACCGCTTCTGACAACCGTGAGGACGATGATGACCCACATCCCTCTGGTCGACCTGCCGGCCCAGCATCGGGAGGTCGCCGCCGAGATCGAGCCCGAGCTGGCCGATGTGATGGCGACGGGTGCCTTCATCGGGGGTAAGCCGGTCAGCCTCTTCGAGCAGGAGTATGCGGCCTTTCTCGGCGCCGGCCACTGCGTGGGCGTCGGCAACGGCACCGACGCCCTCGAGATCGCGCTTCGCGCGTTGGACGTCGGCAGGGGAGCCTGCGACGAGGTGATCTTGCCGGCCAACACCTTCATCGCCACCGCGGAGGCCGTCGTCCGCGCAGGTGCCCGGCCGGTACTGGTCGACGTCGACCCGGCCACCTATCTGATCGACACCGCGGCCGCTGCCGCGGCGATCGGGCCGCGCACCAGAGCGCTGCTGCCGGTGCATCTGTACGGGCAGGTCGCCCCGGTCGAGGAACTGCTGCCGGCTGCCGGCGCGGCCGGTGTGCCGATCGTCGAGGACGCCGCTCAGGTGCAGGGTGCCACCCGTCACGGGCGGCACGCGGGGACGTTCGGCGCGGCGGCGGGAACGAGCTTCTATCCGGGCAAGAACCTTGGTGCCTATGGCGACGCCGGCGCCGTCCTGACCATGTCCGCCGAGGTCGCGGCCGCGGCGCGCACGATCGGCAGCCACGGGTCGGACCGCAAGTACATACACAGCCGACTCGGGGTGAACTCCCGCCTGGACGCTGTTCAGGCCGTGGTGCTGAGGGCCAAGCTGACGAGGCTGGCCGGCTGGAACGCCGCCCGTGCCGATGCGGCGGCCCGCTACGACGGGCTGCTGGCGGACCTCGCGGCCGATGGAGTGATCACCCTGCCGACGGTCCTGGCTGGGAACACCCATGTCTGGCACCTGTACGTCATCGAGGTGTCGGACCGCGACGCCGTCCTTGAGCGGCTGCACGGTGCCGGAATCGGCGCGGGTATCCACTACCCGATCCCGGTGCACCTACAGGAGGCGTTCGCGGACCTCGGGTATGCCCGCGGGGCGTTTCCCGTGAGTGAGCGGTCCGCTGACCGCATCCTGTCACTGCCCTTGTTCCCACAGATCACTGTTGACCAGCAGTCCCGGGTCGTCGACGAGCTGCGTCGGGCACTGCGGTGAGTGTCGCCGTAGGCAGGGATGCGTCCGCGGTGGCAACCGGGCCGAGGGACGTCTTCGTTCATCCGCGCGGGTTGTGCGAGAGCGACGAGGTCGGCGCCGGCACCAGGATCTGGGCGTTCGCGCACGTCATGGCCGGCGCTCGGCTCGGCCGGGACTGCAATGTCTGTGACCACGCGTTCGTCGAGTCCGGCGCGGTGGTGGGCGACCGGGTGACCATCAAGAACGCGGTCCTGATCTGGGATCTTGTCACGGTCGAGGACGATGTTTTCCTCGGCCCGAACATGATCTTTACCAACGACATGAATCCACGGGCCGAAGTGAAGAAGGGCACCGACCGCCTCGACCGCACCCTGGTACGCCGGGGAGCCACCATCGGAGCGAATGCCACGATCGTGTGTGGCACCACTCTCGGCGAATACAGCTTCGTGGCGGCCGGCGCCGTGGTCATCCGCGATGTCGGAGCGTATGCGTTGGTCGTGGGAAATCCGGCCCGACAGGTCGGCTGGGTGTGTGCGTGCGGTGAACGGCTTGACGAACGGTTGTCGTGCGCGTGTGGACGGGCATTCGAACACCTGCCCATCGAGGGGCAGGTCCCATCCACCGCGGGACTACGCCCCGTGGCGGATGGCGATAGCCCCGGCGAATCCGTCGGGGCGCCGGGTTAGAGTGCAGATGTGCGTCTGGCCCGGAAGGTGGGTCCGGCCGGGAGATCCGGGCCCAGCTGGACCTCGGAGGCGCCAGTGATGATCTGCCCGGTATGTTTCCGCGGTCGAAT
>NZ_CADDZT010000013.1:38470-39215 GCF_902812655.1 Candidatus Frankia meridionalis
CCGGCCACGAGATGCTCTGACGATGACGTTGTGGGGCGGTTCGCGCGTGTCGAAGCCTGTCTGTCCGGTAGCGGGTATCTCGCTGTCCGGCCGCGGGCACCGTCGACGGACGTGCTCTGCCCAGGGGGTTGAGACGTGTACCTGAGAGATTCGTTGTATGTGCTTGCGCGCCGCTGGTATGTGGTGGTGCCTCTTGTCCTGGTCCTTGCCGTCGGTGTCATCTTCTTAACCCGTACGACGCCCTACAGTTATTCCGGCAAGGCATCGGTCGTGTTGCTCTCACCTTCGGTGAAGTCGACGAACGAGCCCACCGCGTCCAATCCGTACCTGGCGTTCAGCGGTAACCTCGACGCTACCGCCGCCGTACTCGTCCGGATTCTCACCGACGAGGATTCCGCGCAGACGCTGACCGGTTCCGGTGCCACAGCCGCCTACACGGTCGGGCCGGACCCGACCACTCCGAACGCGCCGCTGCTGGCGATCGAGACCAAGGACCACGACCCGGTCGTGGCGGCACGGACCATGGACGCGCTGATCGTCCTGCTGCAGAGCCAGCTGAAGGAACAGCAGACCAAGGCCCGGGCACCGGCGGAGCTGTTCATTACGGCGGCAGTGGTATCCCACATGTCCCCGGAGCGCGACAGCACCGCAAAGAAAACGGTGGCTGCGGTGGGCCTGGCTGTGTCGCTGGTGCTCCCGCTACTCACCGCGTTCGCGGTCGAAGGCGCCGCCTTCCGCCGAGGCC
>NZ_CADDZT010000013.1:39308-43615 GCF_902812655.1 Candidatus Frankia meridionalis
AGTCTCCCGTGCCGGCCGTGTCTCCCGTGTCGCGAGGGTCGGGGGCGGCGCGTACCTCGGCGTCCTCGACGTCCTCGAAGAGGCCGGCCGCCGAGTCACCGGTGCGTCCGGGCGCCGCAAGCCCCGCGACAAGAAGCGCGGAAGATCGGTCCGGTCGGCCGGCGGACACAACATCCCCCGCAGCCGACGAGACGCACACAAACGGTTCCCCGGGTCAGGACGCGGACTGGAACGGCCTGGTCGAACTGGAAACCGGTGAGTTCAGCCGTCGGATACTCCCGAAGCGATGACCTCCTCCGTCGAGAGGACGATCGGCGGCACGGGGATCTTCTTCACGCCGCGCCGGGTCCCGGCGTCGGCACCCGCGGCGCAGGAACTGCGTCTGCAGTTGCTCCGCCGCGGGGATGCGGTGGTCGCGCTCACCGCCTTCCTCGTGTTGCTGATCATGATTCCCGCGCGGATGCGCATCGCGCCGCTCGGCGCGGCCGGTAACCCGGCGCTGCTGCTCGGGATGGCGCTGTTCATCTGGTATGTCGCGGTCCGGCTGGTGCCCTGGCAGCGTCCGCCGCTGGCGGGGCAGGGCAGTCGGATTCTGCTCGCCCTGTTCGGGCTGTCGGTGCTCATCAGTTATGTGGCCGGGATGACCCGGCCCATCTCCGGTGAGGAGATCCGTTCGGCTGACCGCGGCATTTTGGTCATCATGGCGGCCCTCGGCGTGGCCTTCACGGTCCTTGACGGTGTCCCCAGCAGGGAGCGTTTGGAGACTCTGCTGCGCCGGTTGTGCACCGCCGGGACGGTGCTGGCGGTTTTTGGACTGCTCCAGTTCTACTTCGACTTCGACATCAACACCTACATCCGGGTGCCGGGTCTCGCCGGTGGAGGCCAGAGCTTCATCTCCGGGCGTGACGGGTTGGTCCGTGTGGCTGGAACGGCGAGCCACGCGATCGAGTTCGGTGTGGTCCTTGCGCTGATCCTGCCGATAGCGCTGCACTTCGCCCTGTACGCCCCGGAGGGGCGCCGACGGCGGGCGTGGTTCAAGGTAGTGGTGATCGGTCTGACCATGCCGATGTCGGTTTCGCGATCCGCCATCCTGGGCATCGGCGTCGCTTTGATCGTTCTGCTCCCGTCGTGGCCTGCACGTCGGCGCCGGCTGGCTTTGCTGCTCTCGCCGTTCTGCCTGGCCGCGGTGCAGGTAGCCAGCCCCGGGACACTACGGACAATCTTCGAGCTGTTCATCCACATCGGTAATGACGACAGCGCCGCCGGCCGGACGGCCGACTACACCGTTGCCGGTGACTACATCAGGGACTCCTTCTGGTTCGGCCGCGGCTTTTCGACCTTTCTGCCGGATAAGTACCGCATTCTGGACAACGCCTATCTCGGACACTGGATCGAGACCGGCATCATCGGGCTGAGCATTCTGCTGCTGTTGTTCGTGGGCTCCTTCCTCACCGCTCGCCGCGTGCGGCGCGGCAGTCAGGAACCCGAACTGCGCAACCTGGCCCAGACCCTGGCGGCATCCATCCTCGCGGCCTGTGTGACCTTTGTGACGTTCGATGCGCTGGGCTACGCGATGGTGCTCATGACGGTCTTCATCCTGATCGGGAGCGTGGGCGCGCTGGTCCGGTTCGAGGCCCTACGGCATGCGGAGGAGGGGTCCGCCCCGGCCGGCCGGGCGGATCTGCCCTGGTCCGTTCTCGATCTGCCGCATCCGGGAGTCTGGAACCTGCCGGCCCTGTGCCTGCGGCGGTGGTACGCGTTCGTCGCAGTCGTCCTGCTCGTGGCTGTCGGTGTGCTCCACGTCCGTTCCGTCAAGGGGACGTACGAGGCGACCGCGGCGCTCGCCGTCATGGCTCAGGGCGCCAGTGCCCCCAACCCGTACCGGGCCTTTCATCTGAGCAACCAGACAATCGTGACGGTGGTCGCGGACCGGGTCAACGGCCGGGGCATGGTTGTGGACCTGAGTAAACGAGGGCCGGGCGCCGAGTATCTGGTCGCGGCCGAATCCACCGGCACGCCCGAGAACCCGGGAACGCCGGCCGCACCGACAGTGCTGGTCACGGTCTGGAGCAGTGATCCCGAAGTCGCGGTCGCCAAGATGCGCGACCTTGTCAAACAGGTCGGTGTGGTCCTTAAGTCCGTTCAGGAGACCGCCGCGCCATCCTCGGACACCCGTCTCGCCGCTGTGCCGGCTCTCATGCCTGGCCGCGCGACCCTGGTGACGGGCAGTGGCAAACGTGCGCTCGGCATGGTCCTTCTGCTCGGCATGCTCGGGTTGATGTTCACCCTTCCGTTGACCGAGCGGGTCTTCACGCGTGCCCAGCGGTGGCGTGCGGTGCGCCCTAACCGGAGGTAGATCATGAAACCACAACGGGTGATCAAGAAGGCTGGCCTCGCCGTCCTGCGGTCGCGTATCGCAGACCCGCCGCTGTCCCGGTGGGATCCCCAGCCGACCCTGCGGGTACCGGCCTCCGATGTTCGACAGGCCGCGTACCCCGCCGTGGATGCGCACAACCACCTGGGCCGCTGGCTCCGCTCGGACGATTCCTGGATGGTCGACGACGTCGGTGCGCTGCTGGCGATGATGGATGAGCTGAATCTCGCGACAATCATCAATCTGGATGGCCGATGGGGTGGTGAGCTGGAGGCCAACCTTGATCGTTATGATCGGCCTCATCCGGGCCGGTTCGTCACCTACTGTCATCTGGACTGGACGCTGTTGCGGGGGCGACGTCCGAGCGATGCGCTGGTCGCTCAGCTGCACGCCTCGGCCGCGGTGGGCGCGCGTGGACTCAAGGTGTGGAAGGACCTCGGTATGCGGGTCCGCGACGGGCGCGGTCGGTTGGTACTGCCCGATGACCCGAGGCTTGCGGATGTGTTCGAGGCAGCGGGTGAGCTGGGTCTTCCGGTCCTCATCCACGTCGGCGACCCGGTGGCGTTCTTCCGCCGCCCCGACCGCCACAACGAACGTCTCGACGAGCTGCGCCGCCATCCGACCGCGGCCCGCAGGGTCGGAGTCAACTCCGCGCCAGGCCGGCGCGGGCCCGGCCTGCCGCGTCTGCTGGGTGCGTTGGAGGCGGTCGTGGCAGCTCATCCGGCTACGACATTCGTGGGAGCCCACGTCGGCTGCCTGGCCGAGGATCTGGGCGAGGTCACCCGGATGCTGGATGCGTATCCGAACCTCTGCATCGACGTCTCGGCCCGCGCGGCCGAACTCGGACGCCAGCCGCGGGTGGCCCGCCGGTTCATCGAGCGGTTCGCCGACCGGGTGTTGTTCGGAACGGACTCGTTCCCGCCGGCCGCGGACGGCTACCGCGCCTACTTCCGGTTGTTGGAGACCGACGACGACCACTTCGCGTACTCGACGTCGGTCCCCCCGCCGCAGGGTCGTTGGGCCGCCTATGGTCTGGACCTTTCCGCTGACGTGTTGCGCCGGGTCTACGCGGGCAACGCGGCACGCCTGCTGCCCGGGGTCCCGCCGTCTGCGACCACACCGTCTGCGACCCTGCCGCTGACCGTCACACCGCCGGCACGGCACCAAGGGGAAGCTGGGGACGGGTGACCTCGCGGTAGATCTCGGCGAGGCGGTTACCCGCACTGTCCCAGGTGTGGTCCCCTCGGGCGTCCAGGCAGCCCTGCCGCAGCTTCGCGAGGGTGGCCGGGTCATTGACCAGCAGCTTGATGTGGTCGACCAGCTGTGCGGTGTCGGTCGCCTGGTGGACGAGACCGTCGACCAGATGGCGGGTCGGGGCTCCGCAGGCATCGGAGATCACGGGGACGCACCCGCACGCGGCCGCCTCCAGCGTCACCAGCGCGCTGCCTTCGGTGACGCTGGGAAGTACGAGTGCGTCCGCGCTCCGGAAGAGCGCGCCGAGGTCGTCAACGAATCCGAGTTCCCGCACGCCGCGTTGGTGGAGCAGCTCACCCAGGCTCGCCCGGTACTCGGGCATGATCACTCCACAGATCAGCAGTTCGCCCGGAGTGCCGGCATCCCGCCAGGCGCGCAGCGCGTAGTGCAGTCCTTTGTTCGGTTCCCCGCGTCCGGCGAAGACCATGGTGAACGGGCGTGCGGGTGCGGGCGGTATGTCGGTGGGGAAGAAGTGGGCCGGGTCGTAGCCGTAGGCGTGCCGTATCAGTCGGTCGGCGCTCACACCGTGCTCGGTGAAGGTGCGGACGACGTAGTCGGACGGGCAGAGCAGCCGGCCTGCCATGGCGTACTCGTCGTCCTCACGGCGGAGGTGGCCGGCGGTGCCTCGATGGGCGTGCCCGCGGGGCAGTTCGATCCCGCAGGCGGCAGCCTCCTGTTC
>NZ_CADDZT010000013.1:43967-45446 GCF_902812655.1 Candidatus Frankia meridionalis
AGCGTGCGGATGCACCCGCGGGGCCAGGCATGGACGGCGTCGTAGGCATACGGGTGGGTGGCGAGTTCCCGGGCGGTGCGCCAGTCGTGGTAGCCGTAGGCGCGGCGGACGCCGATGGCCCGGTGGGGGACTCTCCTGTCTGCGGTGACCATCGTCTCGACAACCCGGGCGGCACCGGTCAGGTCGGCGGCCAGGCTGGTGCAGTGGACCGTTACCGCGAATCCGGCGTCGATCAGGCTTCTGACCTGGTGAAAAGCTGTGGTGGAGATCCCGGGTCGACCCAGGGTGTGCGGGAAGGAGTAAAGGATGCGGAGCGGTCGCTCTCCGGCTCCAGATTTCTTGTCCGTTGTGCTTTTGGTGTTCATCGCTTGATGATTTCCCTTTACTAAGCGTCATTGCTGCCGGATGCGGCGACGTCCGGCCCGCTCCGGGGAGCATCCCTCCTCCACCTGGTGATGCCTCCACCCGGACCGGATCCGACGGATCGGCCTCGCCGATCCGTCGAGGAACCCCGGCTTCCTTGCCGAACGCCCCACCCTCGGGCGCTCTTACCTGGATGGTCTACAGTATGCGTGTTGGAACAGGTAAGTCGCCGTATGGGTGTATCGCTGTACGGGGCGTAGTGGAAGTAAGTAGTCCCGACGGTGTTGTCGGGGCCGCCCGGGGCGTTGGGGGTTGTTTTGCCGCAGACAGCGTTGGACTACTATTTTGACCGGGAGAGCCTTCAGCCGCTGGCGGAGAAGTACCGCGTCTCCTTCGGGACGGCACTGCCGTTCCGGCACGTGGTCATCGACGACTTCCTGCCGACCGATGTTCTACGGGATGTCGTCAACGCCTTCCCCAAGCCGGGGGACTCCGACTGGCAGCGTTTCGACGCCGGTCAGGAGGTCAAGCTTGCGCTGGCGGACGAGACCCTTATGCCGACGCCGTTGCGTCACATTCTGCAACAGTTCAACTCTTCGCCCTTCATCGATTTTCTTGAGGATCTGACCACGATAGCCGGTCTGCTGCCGGATCCGCACCTCGTCGGTGGCGGTCTGCATCAGATCGTGCGCGGCGGCTTTCTGAAAGTTCACGCAGACTTCAACCGACACCGTCGGCTCGGTGTGGACCGGCGACTGAACGTCCTGCTTTACCTCAACGAGGACTGGGATGAGTCGTGGGGTGGCCACCTGGAATTGTGGGACCGCGACATGACAAGGGTCGTCCACCGTGTCGCGCCGCTGTTCAACAGGTTTGTGGTCTTCGCGACCACCGATTACTCCTACCACGGTCACCCCGATCCGCTGCGCTCGCCCGAAGGTGTTACCCGGCGGTCACTGGCCTGGTATTACTACACCAACGGCCGCCCGGCCGACGAGGTTTCACCCGACCACACCACATTGTTTCGGGCGAGGCCCGGTGAGGCGTTTCGGCCGACCGGTCTCGCCCGTGCCCAGGACATTGCTCGTCGGTCGACCCCGCCGATCCTTGTCGACG
>NZ_CADDZT010000013.1:45775-52046 GCF_902812655.1 Candidatus Frankia meridionalis
ACGGATCTCACAGGTAGGTGGTGGCATGACTGTTCTCGCCAGCGTCGTTGTTCCCGCCCACAACGAGGAGGCCGTGATCGGCCGATGCCTCACCCGGCTTGCTGACGGCGTGCATCCCGGTGACCTCGATATCGTCGTCGTCTGCAACGGCTGTACCGACCGCACCGCGGAACTCGCCCGTGCGGCCGGCGCGCGGGTGGTGGAGACGCCCACGCCGGGCAAGGCCGGGGCGCTCAACCTCGGCGATGACACCGCGACCGGTTTCCCGCGCTTCTACGTGGACGCCGACATCGAGGTCCGCGGTGCTGATCTTCTACGGGTCGCCGAGGTGCTGCGGGAGGGCAAGGTGCTCGCGGCCGCACCACGGATCCGGCTTGACACCGCCGGCGTGAGTCGGATCGTCCGGGACTACTACCGGATCTGGCTGGAGCTGCCCTACGCTCGCGACCATCACATCGGCTCGGGTGTGATGGGTGTCAGCGCCGCCGGTCGTGCCCGTTTCGACCGTTTCCCGGATGCCATTGCCGACGATTTCTTCCTTTACCACCGTTTCACCTCGGACGAGCGCAGGACCGTAAGCGACGTCGAGTTCGTCGTGCATCCCGCGCGAACCACCCGCGATCTGGTGTTACGTAAGATCCGGGTTTACGCGGGCAACATCCAGATGCGGCAGCTGGCCTTGGCCCCGGTTGCCGCGGCGCACACCCGAACCGGTCGACTTCCCGACTGGCTGGCCGTGGTACGGGCCTCCCCGGCGCTGGCCACCGCCGTTCCGGCATATGTGGCCGTCTCCGGGGCGGCGCAGCTGTTGGCCCGACGCAAGGTACGGCGCGGACAGCTGGGTACCTGGGAGCGGGATGCCAGCAGTCGGGTGACCGGAGCAGCCGCGTGAGCGGGCCCGCCGGTGGGAATGACGCCGCCGCGCGGCGGATCAACGCCCTGAAATCCGTCCTCGATCCGCGTCCCTATGCGCACATGTTCCGCATCCTGCATTTCTATGCTTATTCCCACACCCGGCAGAAGGTGCGGCTCACGCTCGGGAGCGGGGTGCGGCTGGCACCGAACGTGTCCATCCGTAACGGTGAACGAATCAGTATCGCCGACCACGCCCACATCGGTGAGCGAAGCTATCTGTGGGCCGGTAACGAGGCCGGGCGTATCGACATCGGCGAGTACGCGCTGTTCGGCCCCGAGGTCTTCGTCACGGCGTCCGACTACCAGATCGCCCCGGATGTCCCGGTGATGCACCAACCCAAACGTGAACGCGATGTCCGTATCGGCCGGGACGTCTGGCTCGGTGCCCGGGTCGTCGTGACCGCCGGAGTGGAGATCGGTGACGGCTGCATTGTCGGTGCGGGTTCGGTGGTGACCCGGTCGCTGCCACCCGGTTCGATCGCGGTCGGAGCGCCGGCCCGGGTTGTCGGTAAGCGAAGCGAGCACGGGTGATGGGCGTCGACGTCTCGGTACTGATCGTCTCCTACAACACCGCGGATCTCACCGTCCGCTGTCTGGAATCGTTGCACGAACAGACCCGGGGCACCTCGTACGAGGTGATTGTCGTCGACAACGCCTCGACGGATTCCTCGGCGACGCGGATCCGTGCCGCGTTCGGGGACATCGAGGTGGTCGAGTCCGCGACGAACCTTGGTTTCGGCCGCGCCGTGAACCTCGCGGCGGAGCGCGCCAAGGGTGAGTACCTGCTGCTGCTGAACCCGGACACCGTCGTGCTGGATGACGCGCTCGGGGCGTTGCTCGCGTTTGCGCGCGCGCACCCCGGCCACGGGATCTACGGCGGCCGAACAGTGCGGCCGGACGGCGCACTCGACCCGAGTTCGTGCTGGGGAGTGCCGACCCTGTGGAGCCTGGCCTGTTTCGGCCTGGGTCTGAGCACCTGGCGAAAGGGTTCGGCGCTGTTCGACCCGGAGTCGCTGGGCGGATGGCCTCGTGACAGCGTGCGCGAGGTCGGTGTGGTCACAGGTTGCCTGCTGCTGGTTCCCCGGCAGGTCTTCGCCGCACTGGGTGGCTTCGACTCCCGTTACTTCATGTACGGAGAGGACGCGGATCTCAGCGTGCGGGCGCGCCGGGCTGGCTGGCGTCCGGTCATCACCCCGGACGCGACGGTCATCCACCACGTGGGTGCTTCCTCGGCCCGTCGATCCGACAAGATGATTATGGTTATGCGGGCGAAGACAACCTTCGTGCGCGACCACTTTCGGCCAGGGACTTCCCAGACGGCCGCACTTGGCCTGCTGACTCTCGGCGTGGCCGTGCGGGCAGGGCTGGCGGTCCTCGCCGGCCGCCTGGGACGAACCTCGCCGACCGCCGACGCCTGGGTGGGTGTCTGGAAGGCCCGCGGTGAGTGGCAACCGGGATATCCGTCGGTGTCCGCCAACGGGGAACGGATGGCTGCGGCCTGACCACGGACCGGATCGGTACCAGGAGATGCATGACGTGAGGCGTGGCCGCGGGCGAATGCCCCAGGGGAAGCTGGGAGAACCACTCAGGTGAACAAACGTGTCCTGATCATTGTGCAGAACCTGCCCGTACCGTTGGACCGGCGGGTCTGGCTGGAATGCCAGGAGCTCGTCAGGAGCGGCTACACCGTATCGGTGATCTGCCCTAAGGGGCCGCAGGATCCCGTTTACCAGGAACTTGACGGTGTCCACCTCTACAAATACGACGCTCCGACGACACAGCCCGGCGTCCGGGGTTATCTGACCGAATTCGTGGTGTGCTGGCTGAAGACCGCGAGGCTGTCCGTCCGGGTGCGTCGTGAAGTCGGTTTCGACGTCATCCAGGCATGCAATCCACCGGACACCTACGCGTTGCTCGCCGCCCCCTACAAGATTGCTGGGACGAAGTTCGTCTACGACCAGCACGACCTGTGCCCCGAGGTCTACCGGTCCCGCTTCGACCGGCCGTCCCCGATTCTGCTGCGTGGCCTCTACCTGCTCGAGGGCATCACCTACCGGCTTGCCGACCACGTGATTTCCACCAATGAGTCCTACCGGCTGGTGGCGATCGGGCGGGGACGCCACGACCGTAGCGACACAACCGTGGTACGCAGCGGCCCGGACACCGACCGGATGTGCCCGGGTGCGGACGTCCCGGAACTACGTCGAGGCCGCAGCCATCTCATTGTCTATCTCGGTGTTATGGGGCCGCAGGACGGTGTTGATCTCGTCCTGCGCGCGCTCGACATCCTTGTCCACAAGGACGGCCGGGAGGATATCCAGCTCGCCCTGTTGGGATTCGGCGACTGTCTTGAGGAGCTGCGCGCGCTGTCCACCGAACTCGGTCTGGACGACTACGTCACCTTCACCGGCAGGGCGGACGGCGCCACCATCGAGAAGTACCTGCGGACCGCCGCGGTCGGGCTTGGTCCGGACCCCGCGAACCCGCTGAACGAGGTCTCCACCATGAACAAGACCATGGAGTACATGGCCTACGGGGTACCGGTGGTCACCTTCGACCTCATCGAGACCAGGGTTTCCGCTGGTGACGCTGCCTGCTATGTAACGCCAGGTGACGTCGAGGCGTTCGCGCGTGCGGTCACCGATCTCCTGGAGGACCCGGAGCGCCGCGAGTTGCTGAGCAAGAGGGGCCGTGAGCGGGCCGTCGAAGTGCTGGACTGGCGCCTGCAGGCACCCGGCTATGTCGCTGTGTACGACCGGCTCACGAGCGCGGGCCGGCGGTTGCCCATGGCGAAGTCGTCTATGGCGAAGCGGGCGCGGACCGCGGCATCGGTCGGTGCGGCGCTGCTGGCCGCGGCCTCGGTCGCTGCCTCGTTGAGCGCCAGGCGGGGCCGAGGGTAGAACGCACCTGGCTGCCGATAACGACAGCGCCTGCCATATGACGTGCCACATGACGACGGCCCGGGGAGATCTCCCCGGGCCGTCGTCATGTGGCAGGTTGTTTTGTTCTGTCCGGACGGGCTTTCGTCCGGGCCCGGTCTCAGGGCGCCGGGATGGTCGCGCCGCTGTCCACGTCCACGTTCCCGTACCATGCGACACCGGCCGCATTGGCTATCCAGTTGGCGCACACACCGTAGTTTCCGTAGGTGGCGAAGTGCTTCTTGCTCAGCCGGTTGTTGATGAACCGGATGTTGTCACTTGTGTTGCCGGACGGCAGCAGGCTGGAGTAGAAAACCCATGCTCCACCCGCCAGCCAGTTGTCGTCGACGGTCACGTTGTGGTTGCCGCCGTTCTCGGTTCCGAGTTGGACGACCCCCGCCATACAGTGATCCAGAGCCATGTCGATCGTGTTGTGCCGGATCGCGATGTTGTTGGTGTTCCCGAGACCCTGCAGCCCGTCGGCGTGCTCACATTCCGAACTGACGACGAAGTCGTGGATGTAGGAGTTCTCGATGGTGTTGTTGCCGTCGGGGCCCCCGCCGTCGCGATAGCCGCGGATCTCCACCCGTTCAATCGTCCAGCCCTTACCCCGGATGGCCATTTCCGAGTGCGGGGAGGTGTCGTAGCTACCTACGAACTCCGAGTCCTGGACCACCACCGAGGCATTCGCGACATTGTCGTTCATGCTGACGTCGAAGGTGTCATCGGTCGAGATCACACTGTTCTTGATCACTACTCCGGGAGCGGAGATGGTGATGCGGCCCCCACCGGATATCCGTACGTTCTGGATGACGGTGTTGGCCTTGGTGATCTCTCGTGGGCCGGTGTAGTTGGTCAGCGTCACGCCGGCCGGCACCCCGGTGTTATCGGCGTTCGGAAATGTGTTGCTCACGGCGGGTGCCGCCAGTGTCTGAGCGCTCGGCGGGGTTGTTTTCGGAGCGCTCGGCGCGGTTGTCGCCGCGCTCACCTGGGGTGTTGGCTGCTGGGACGGTTGCGCGCTCGGGGTCGCCGTGACTGCGATGGACGCTGACGGCGAGGGTGCGGCCTTCGGTCCGTGTTCCACCGCTGGTTTGCAACTGACGAGCCCTCCAGCTGCGACTACTGCCGCTCCGGCAAGTAGAGGCACAAGCCGCCCCCCCAGGCAGCGATGTGAGCCCACTGTCGTTTTTCCTCCTTGCGCTGGTGCGCCGTTGGGATTACGGCTCTGGCCCTCCAGTCGATGACAGTAGCGCGGTCCCCTGTGACCACTGAGTACGATCTTGTTATTTCTTCAACTACTGTCGGAGTGTTGGACTAGTTGTGTTTCTGGAGGGTTTTAATCGATCACTGGGTGCGCCTACAGTGGTATCGGTTGAGAAAATGCTACCGTTTGCCTGCTCGCAATTGCGCTCGGTGTCCCGGCCGGGTGTGTGGTGGCATGGCACAGTCAAGGAGACTCCCGTTGTCGCGCATTCTGATCGGTAGTCACTTTCTGTTCTCGAGTCACGATCATCGGCGCGGCCAGCCGATTCGATCCTCAATACCACGATGAAGATCTATATGGGGTACCCTAGCCTGTTTTGGTGAGGGAAGTCCATGTACGCCACACTGCGTGATCGTCCACCCGATCCCGCGGGATCGGGCGCGCGACGGACTCCGGGCGCGGCCGGGACGACGTCGGGGCGCCGTGAGTCAGGCGGAGCCGCTCACCGCCTGCGTCGGGCCGTCGGCGCAGGCGTGTTGCTCCTGGGCCTGACCAGTCTGCTCACCGACCTGTCGACAGAGATGGTCACCGCGGTCCTGCCGCTCTACCTGGTGGGCACGCTGGGCTTCACTCCATTCCAGTACGGCCTGGTCAACGGTCTGCACCAGGGGCTGAGCGCTCTCGTGCGGCTGGTGAGCGGGCTTGCATCCGACCGTTGGCGGCGGCACCGTGACGTCGCGGCCTCCGGGTATGCCCTGTCGGCCGTGGCGAAGATCGTTCTGGTGGTCGGGGCCGCGTCGCCGGCGGTGGTTTCCGGGTCGTTGGTCACCGACCGCATCGGTAAGGGCATCCGGACCGCTCCGCGGGACGCACTGCTTTCCCTCGCCACCGCATCCCGTGACCTTGGGCTTGTCTTCGGGGTTCACCGTGCGCTGGACACGGTCGGCGCGATGCTCGGGCCGTTCGTCGCCTTCGCGCTGCTGGCCGCGTCGCCTGAGTCCTATGACCTGGTTTTCGTCGTGAGCGCCTGCGTCGCGTTGACCGGCGTCGCGGTGATCGTCCTGTTGGTGGAGCGTGACCCGCCGGCTGGCGCGAGTGACCCGGTCGACGGCGAGCGCGCTCCGACCGGGCAGCGGCCCCACGCCGTGCGGGCGGCGGCTGCCCTGCTGGCCGGGCGTCGTTACCGCGCGCTCGTCATCGCGGCGGTTGCCCTGTCCCTGTGCGCGGTCGGCGA
>NZ_CADDZT010000013.1:52401-52871 GCF_902812655.1 Candidatus Frankia meridionalis
GGGTCGGATGCGGATACTGGTCGTGGGTCATGCCGCGCTGATCGCCGTATATCTGCTGTTGCTCGTACCGCGGCCCGGCGTCCCGGTGCTGCTCGGGTGCCTGGGACTGCTCGGGATGTTCTACGCCGCGACCGACAGTGTCATGGCCGCGGCCGTGAGCGCGCTGCTGCCGAGGGAGTCGCGCACCAGCGGGATCGCGATGTTACAGAGCTGTGTGGCACTCGGGCAGCTGGTGGCGTCCGCCGGCTTCGGCGCCGTCTGGACGACCCATGGCGCGCGGTCGGCGCTGTGGCTTGCCTGCGGTGTCGGTGCCGGAGCGTGCCTTCTGACGGTGACGGTGGTGAGCCGAGCCGGGACGTTGACACCGGCGGTCGACTCGGAACCGGTCGACTCGGAACCGGTCGACTCGGAACGAAACGCGGACAGGAATGGTTGATTCGATCATGCGGTGCCCGCAACCGGGCCAGGCC
>NZ_CADDZT010000013.1:53492-55628 GCF_902812655.1 Candidatus Frankia meridionalis
TCCCGCCGGTGGCGGGTGATTCTGTTCGTGGCGGTCCTGATCGCCTCGGTGGGCCTGGCCGGTGGGTACGGGCTGCATGTGGCCCGTCGCGACGCGGCCGATCCACGCCGGTCCGCGGCGCTCGCCGCCGGTGGGGGTCCCAGGCCGCAATCCCTGGTCGGCGGGCAGCGGATCGTCTTCCGAAGCACAGCTCAGGACTCCTCGTACGGCCTGGTGTCGATGGTCCCCCTGAACGATCCCGCCGGTCCGCGGGCGGTCACCTCGCTGTCGTGCGAGCGGGTGGACGTCGTAGGCGAGTCGGGGATCTGCCTGGGTGCCGATCGCGGCGTCGTGACCACCTACAAGGCCTACCTGTTCGGTTCGGACCTGCGGCCGACGCGCGGTTTCCGGCTCGCCGGTCCACCGAGCCGGGCACGGCTGTCACCGGACGGCCACCTGGCCGCGGTGACCGTGTTCGTTTCCGGACATTCCTATGCAGGTCCGGCGTTTTCGACCACCACCACCCTCTATGACGTCCGTGAACGCGGTGAGCTGGGCAGCCTGGAGCAGTTCGCGATCTTCCGGGACGGTCGGCGGATCAACCCACCGGACCAGAACTTCTGGGGTGTGACCTTCGGCATGGACGATGACACGTTCTATGCGACGCTCGCGACCGGAGGCACCACCTACCTGGTACGTGGCAGCCTGCGGGCGAAGGAGGTGCATACCCTCACGACCAACGTGGAGTGCCCGTCGCTGTCACCGGATGAGACACGGCTGGCCTTCAAGGAAAGGGTTGCCACGGACGACCCGGTGCGATGGCGGGCGAGCGTGCTGGATCTGAGGACCATGCGACGCACGGCACTGGCGGACACCCGTAGCGTCGACGACCAGATCGCCTGGTTCGACAACGACACGGTCACCTATGGGCTGCCCCGGGATGCCGACGCCGACTCGATCACCGACACCTGGGCCGAGCCGGCGGACGGATCAGGCAAGCCGCACATCCTTGTCCCGCAGGCCTGGTCGACCGTTGTCGTCCGCTGACGACCGGGCGTGTGGCACCGGGCGTGTGGCAAAAGGTTCGTGTCACCAGGAGAGGACGACCTTGCGGGCCTCGAACGCCTCGGCGTAGCGGACGCCGCACTCCACCCCGCGCAGCCGCAGCACCGCCCGGAAGGTCTCCTCGTCGAACCAGGGCTTGTCCTTCTGGCTGGGGAAGTGCTGGGTGATGTGCGCAAGCTTCGCCGCCACGGTCTCCTCCGACAGCGGTATGTACAGCGATGGGCGCATCAGGTCACCGTCCCACTTGGGGATTTCGTACCCGAGGATCATTGCGCCACGGAACGCCTGCCAGGCGAGCTCCCCGAGGGTCCGATGATCCTGATGTGCGTCGGACAGCGCCGGCGCGAAGACGACGTCCGGGGTGACCTGGCGGGCAACCTGGAGAAGTATCTCCTTCACCCCACCCCACTCCCGCGGGAGGAAGCCGTCGCGGACCTCGTGCAGGTGCAGCGAACCGAGTGAGCCTCCCAGCAGGTCCCGCACGCTTGCTTCGGCTTCGCTGCCACGCGCTCCGGAGCCGGCGAAGACCACCCAGTGGACCGTAGCGCTCGGATGCCGCGCCAGAAGTTGGACGATGGTGCCGCCCGCGCCGATCTCCACGTCGTCCGAGTGCGCGCCGAGAGCAAGTATTCGGTAGCCGTGGCTGTCTATCGGCGGCCCGGCGGTCATCTCCAACATCGGCGGCTATCCCTGCGCCGTGCCCGGACGAGGCAGGAGGGGCCTGCCTGTCCCGCGCCGCCCGACGAGGCGTTCAACCGTCACCTGAGCTCACCTTTCGCCCGATGGCGCCCCGCCGGCTGGTCGGCGGATGGTCGCCGAACCATGCCCCTCCCTCCAGTTACCCGTTCAGGACACCCGAACACCCGCGGTGAAAATCGACGTGCGGGCTGCCCGTCGTTCTGGTTTCGGCCAGAGCGCGGACCTGCTCCGGGTGAGGAAACGCCGGACCCCGCCAAGTGCCACGGCCTGTAGGAAGAACACCTGGGCGGCGAGCCGCGCCGGTGCCGGCGGGCTACCGCCTCGCAGCACCGAGACCAGGCTCCCCACACCGGCGGCGTTACCGGCGAGGAAGATCCGTGCGGCACGGCTGTG
>NZ_CADDZT010000013.1:55733-67739 GCF_902812655.1 Candidatus Frankia meridionalis
CGCCAGAGCATGTCGAGGTTGCCGGCCACCACTCTGGTGCGCCGTTCCCACTCCTCGCTGTACGTGAGGTTGGAGGTCTCCACCGAGTACGCGGACGGCTCGTAGACGACCCGCAGGCCGGCCTCGGCGATGTCTAGGGCAAGCCACGCGTCGTCCACCGCGACATCCGGCGGTAGCCTCCGGAAGGCTTCCCGGCGGAACGCGAGCATCTCACCGACCACACCGATGGTTTGGCCGGTGGTCGACTCGCACTGTTTGAGCCAGGACTCGAACCTCCAGTAGAAGCCCTGGACGCCGGCGGGGTCCTCGACCCGCTTCTCGCCCGCGACCGCGCCGACCGCCGGATCGTGGAAGTGCCGCGCGGCAGCCTGAAAAGCGCCGGGAGCGAGCGCCGCGTTCGCGTCGGAGAGGACGACGATGTCGTGCCGCGCGGCCGCGACCCCGCGGTTGACGGCTTCGCACTTGCCGAGGCGCACATCGGACGACAGGACCCGGACCCCGGGCCGTCGGGCCGCCCTGGCCGTTGCCGGGTCGTCCGCGACGACGACGATTTCCATCAGGCCTGGGTAGCCACTCCTGAGCAGATCGTCGGTCTTGTCCGCGATCACCGCGGCTTCGCGGTACGCGGACACGACAACGCTCATCGATGGCCAGGTCTGCGGATCCTCGGGCTCCTCGACGGGCCGACTGCGGCTTTTCAGGCCGATATAAAAAGGGTACAGAGCATGACCATAGGCTGCTATCGCTCCTAGTAATGTGATTGCGACGTTCCGTCCATATGCCTGTACTCCAGCCATGGCCACCACCGTAACCCGTGTTCGGGTGAGAGCTGATTGACATCATATGGAGGTAGCTGCGGTAGTTTCATAACTAGATGTAGTCAAACGTAAGGCGGGAGGCGTCAGTGAAGATCCAGAGTATGGGTCATGAGGTCGAGCGCTGGACCGTGATCGTTGAAGAGCCGTTCCTGCCCGCGGACGCCGGTGGCCGGGTGGAGACGTTCACCTTCCTGTCGGCGGCTGTCGCGGTGGGGATCCGGCCGCAGGTACTCGTCCCGACCCCCACCGAGCTCGACGTGACGGCCTACGAGGACGCTCTGCCCGGCGCCGCCGTGATCCGGCTACCCCGTAGGCCCGGCCCGATGGCGCATCTGGGACCACGGCCGTTCGCCTACGCGTCCCGCCCGGTCGGCGCTCTGCGGCGGGCACTCACGGTTACCCCGCGGCGCGCCGACGCGGTGATCAGTTACAGCTGCCGTGTCGCGCACCTGGGGGAACAGATCGCCCGAGCCTGGCGGATCCCGCACCTCGTCCGCGCGCACAACATCGACTCGGAGTACTTCCGGATCCTCACGCGGAGCACGTCCGGGCCGCGTTCGGCGGCGTGCGCGATCGAGTACCGCAAGCTGCGCCACGCCGAGGACGCCCTGCACCACTCGCCGGACGTGACCTGCATCGCGGACATCTCCGTCGAGGATCATGCCTGGCGTCGAGCGCGTTGCAGCGTGCGCACGATGCACCTGCCCCCGTTCCTGCCCGGCTCCGTCACGGGTGGAGCCGGTGCCACGGGTGGAGCCGGTACTGATGCCGCGTCCGGCGGTGTCCCCGGCCGGTTGCTGTTCGTCGGCTCGCTGGACACCCCGACCAACATCGAAGCGCTGCGCTGGTTCCTGGACACCTGCTGGTCGTCCGTGCGGGTTCGGCACCCGGATGCGTCGCTGCAGGTCGTCGGGCGTCGGGGGGACCCGGAGCTGGTGGCCTGGCTGCGCGGTCACAGCCGGGTCAGCGTCCACACCGACGTCCCGAGCGTGAGCGGGTACGTCGCGGGCGCGTCGGTCTCGCTCAACCCGATGCGGTCCGGTTCCGGTGTCAACATCAAGGTGGTCGAGGCGATGGCGGCCGGCGTTCCGGTGGTGAGCACCCAGGTCGGTGGCCGCGGCCTCGGGTGGACGCCGCGGCGAGACCTGCTCGTCGCGGAC
This sequence comes from Candidatus Frankia meridionalis, assembly GCF_902812655.1. Lineage (GTDB taxonomy): Bacteria > Actinomycetota > Actinomycetes > Frankiales > Frankiaceae > Protofrankia > Protofrankia meridionalis. Next base: position 57,712 of record NZ_CADDZT010000013.1, read on the forward strand.
GACGCCGCCGGCTTCACCGATGCGGTCTGCCGGCTCCTGGCGGCACCGGAGCTGGCCGGTCGGATCGGCGAAGCCGGCCGTGCGTTCGTCTCTCGGGAACTCGACCCGAACGCACTCGTGGGCCGGATCAGGTCCGCGCTGGGCTGAGCCGGCTGGGCTGAGCCGGCTTCCGGGCAGGGGGCCTGCGGAGCAACGGTTTCCGGTCAGGGACTATGGCGCGGGCGGACCGCAAACCAGTCCCCTGACGTAGGAACTGTGCTCGGCCGCGGCGGCCGTGTCGCCCCGGGCCCGGGACAGCGCCGCGCGACCGGCATAGCCGGCCACGAGCATCGACTGCATCAGCCGTACCCGGGATGCCGCGTTGTGCATGCCCAGGTACTTCATCATGGATGCGCCCCGCATCTGCAGCATCCACGTTTTCGCGGCGCCCGAGCCGCCGGCGCCGTGCGGTACCAGCAGGTCGGTGCGCAGCCGTTGGCGCAGGCCCGCTTCGCGGACCTTGCGCCCCAGCGCCATGTCCTCGCTGTAGACGAAGAAGTTCTCGTCGAAGCCGCCCAGGGCCAGGAAGATCCTGCGTCGGACAGCCAGGCACGCGCCGGTGAGCCACTCGACGTCCATCGCCCGGTCGGGGGTCGGGCGGGCGAACAGTCCGACGGTCGGGGCGATCCTGTGGGCGCCGAGGACGTGCATGAGGACCCGGCGCGGCGTCGGTTCCCATCCGCCGTTGCCGAGTTCCGGACGGTTGTCGTGGCCCGCCATGGTCGCGGCGCTGAGGGCCAGTTCCGGGTCTTCGCGCACGTCGGCCACGAGCGTGTTCATGACCGCGACGGTGGGCCGGCTGTCCGGATTACCGAAGATCAGATATTCGTGGCGGGACGTTCGTACCCCCAGGTTCGCGGCCTTGGCGAACCCCTTACCGCCGCCGGAGTCGAGGTAGCGACCGTTCGGCATGTCGGAGATGAGCTCGTCGACCCTGTCCGCGCCGCCCGCGTTATCGATGATCGCAACGGGGATGTCGGAAGGGAGGACGGCGAGCATCCCCTCGAGCTGGCCCCGGCTGTGGTAGCTGACGATCACAAGCTCGAACGGCCATTCACGTCGCTCGTCCCGCGCGGTCGGTTCATCCGGGTAGGTCATCCAGGCTGGCTGTACCTTCTGCACCCGGCGAGTGTGCCACTCTACATGGAGTGTTCGTGCGATCTCTTTCGGTGAATATGTCGGTTGCGGGTGATGTGCGTCCGGTATCTTCCGAACAACCGACAGTAGTCTCCATCCGGCTTGCCGTGATACCGGTACGCGTGTGAAGGCCTGGAGCGGGTATGTCCGCACAGGACCCGTTATCTCGCGGTCGACCCGCCTGCTCCGACCGCTCGGGGCGGACGGGTAGGTACGGTCTCCTGTCAACAGGCGGTGGGTCGCGAGGCGGTGGGTCGGGCCCCGTCCGAGCTCGGCATGCAGTTTCGACAGCGGGAGGACATGCGCATGAAGGTGCTCGTCACCGGTACCGAGGGTTATCTGGGTTGCCTCGTCGCACCCGAACTCATGCGGGCCGGTCACGAGGTCGTCGGCCTGGACACCGGGTACTACAAGTACGGCTGGCTGTACCGGGGGAGCGACCGCAACCCCTATACCCTGGACAGGGACCTGCGCCGGATGACCGTGAACGACCTTTCCGGTGTGGACGCGGTCGTGCACATGGCCGAGCTGTCCAACGACCCGCTCGGCGCACTCGCGCCGGAGGTCACCTACAAGGTCAACCACGGTGGTTCCGTGCGGCTGGCCACCCTCGCCAGGCGGGCCGGTGTATCGCGGTTCATCTACATGTCGTCGTGCAGTGTCTACGGGGTCGCGGAAGGTGCCGACGTCGCCGAGGCCTCGCCGGTCAACCCGCAGACTCCGTACGCCCGGTGCAAGGCGCTCGTCGAGCGTGATGTCGCGCCCATGGCCGACGATGACTTCTCGCCGACGTTCCTGCGTAACGCCACCGCTTACGGCGCGTCACCGCGAATGCGGTTCGACATCGTTCTGAACAACCTCTGCGGACTTGCCTGGACTACCGGCGAGATTGCTATGACCAGCGACGGGACGCCCTGGCGGCCGCTTGTGCATGGCCTTGACATCGCCAAGGCCATCAGGTGTGTACTCGCTGCGCCGCGTGACATTGTCCACAACCAGGTGTTCAATGTCGGCGACAGTGCGCAGAACTACCAGATCAAGGAGATCGCGAACACTGTCGCGAGCGTGTTCACGGACTGTCAGCTGAGTTTCGGTGACAGCGGTGGTGACAACCGTAGTTACCGGGTCGACTTCGAAAAGATCAGTTCCTGTCTGCCCGGCTTCTCCTGCGACTGGGACGCCGTAGCGGGGGCGCAACAGCTCCACGACGTCTTCTCGCGCATCCGCCTCACGAGCGAGACGTTCACCGGCCGGGGACATACCCGGCTCAAGCAGCTCCAGTATCTGATCGAGACCGGTCAGCTCGACGCCGATCTTTTCTGGACATACTGATGACCGGGACACCCCGATGATCATAAAACCGGTCGGGCCGGCCGGGGTGTTCGTGGTGGATGTGGAGCCGATCACCGACGACCGTGGTCTGTTCGCCCGGACATTTTGCGAACGGGAGTTCACCGCGGCCGGTCTCACGCCGACGGTCGCCCAGTGCAGTGTCGCCTTCAACCACACCGCCGGGACGATCCGCGGGATGCACTGGGCCGACCGGCCCGTGCGCGAGACCAAACTCGTGCGCTGCACCCGCGGAGCCATCCTCGACGTCGTGGTGGACGTCCGTCCCGGGTCCGCAACGTATCTGCGGCACATCGCGGTGGAGCTGACCGCGGACAACCGCAGGGCACTTTTCATCCCGGCCGGTGTGGCACACGGCTATCAGACGCTTCTCGACGCCAGCGAGGCGACATATCAGATGAACGTGCCCTTCGAGCCCGGGCACGACCGGGGTGTGCGTTACGACGACCCACGGTTGGGGATCCGCTGGCCGCTGCCGGTCACCGTCGTATCCGGCAGGGACCGGGCCTGGCCGCTGCTCACCGATCAGCCCGTTGCCGCCGGCTGACTGATTACTCACAGCCTCTTTTCCGGGCGGGGGGAGCGAACAGGCACCTATCATGAAGCACTGACCAGGATTTACCCGGGTTGCTATTCGCCCGGTGGTGACAACTGTCACCCGCGGCAGCCAGCGCGTTGTTGGCGTGGGCATCATGTCCATCCCGCGAATGTCACGACAATCTGGCCGGATATCCGTCCGGTACCTGTAGCCGCGGTGGGACGCGGCAGGCATCCATGAATTTCGATCAGGGCCAGGTGCCGATCAGAATCAGGGAGGGGACCGTATGTCAACCGAGTATGTCGGCCAGTCGCACACCCACGCGGAGGTCACGGCCGCACCGGTCGGGTCCTGCCGCTCCTGTGGTGGGCCGCAGCCGCGTCCGTTCCTGTCCCTCGGGCGTACTCCGATCGCCAACCGGCTGCTGCGTCCGGACGACCTCGCCGAGCACGAGCCCGTCTTCCCCCTCGAGGTCGGGTTCTGCGAGTCGTGCACCCTGGTCCAGCTCACCCATGCCCTGCCGGCGGAGGAAATCTTCGACGCCGACTATCCGTACTTCTCGTCGTTCAGCGACATGCTCTGCCGGCATGCCGAAAAGCATGTGACCGAGCTGATGATCAGTCGTGACCTCGGTCCCGACAGCCTTGTCGTGGAGATCGCGAGCAACGACGGCTACCTGCTGCGGGCGTTTGTCGAGCGGGGGATTCCGGTGCTCGGTATCGAACCGTCGCCGGGCCCCGCGGCCGCGGCCCGAGCCGCGGGTGTGCCGACCCGCGAGGACTTCTTCAACGCCGACCTTGCCCGATCACTGGTGGCCGAGGGGCTGCGCGCGGACGTCATCATCGCGAACAACGTGATGGCACACGTCCCCGACCTGAACAGCTTCGTCGAGGGTATGTCGATCCTGGTCGCCGACGACGGAATCATCACCGTGGAGAATCCGGGGGTCGGGGCACTGCTCGAGCACACCGAGTTCGACACCGTCTACCACGAGCACTTCTGTTACTTCTCCACCATTGCTGTGGACGCCCTGATGCGTCGCCATGGCCTGCACCTCGCCGGGGTCGAGGAGTTTCCCGAGCTTCAGGGTGGCACCCTGCGCTGGAACCTGCAGCACGCCGCGGTCGACTCGCCGCAGGTCCGGGAGCGGCTTGACCGTGAGCGAGCCGCGGGTCTTGACACCTTCGACCGCTACGCGAGTTTCGGTGACGACGTGCGTGAGCTGCAGGCCGAACTGGTGACCCTGCTGCGTGAGCTGCGGGAGCACGGGCGGACGGTGGCTGCCTACGGTGCCGCGGCGAAGGGCGCGACGCTGTTGAACTCCAGCGGCATCACCACCGACCTCGTGCAGTACGTGGTCGACCGCAACGTACACAAGCAGGGCAAGTACATCCCGGGTGCGCGCACGCCCATCCTCGACCCCGCTGTCCTGGCGCAACGCCAGCCGGACTACCTGCTTCTTCTCGCCTGGAACGTCAGAGAGGAGATCATGGCCCAGCAGTCCACGTTCGCCCGGCGCGGCGGCAAGTTCATCGTGCCGGTTCCCCGACCGGTCGTGTGCGCAGGCCCGCTGATGGCGTGACCGGCCGTGGCGAGCGGCGGGCCGGTGCCGCGTCCAGCAGGTCCAAGGCCAGCTGGACCCTTGTCGACCAGGTTGTCTCCAGCGGTACCAACGCGGTCATCTCGTTCATGGTGGCCAGGGCTGTATCGGCTGACGAGTTCGGCGCGTTCGCGATTGCATTCACGCTCTTCGCCCTGACCGTGGGTTTCTCCCGAGCCGCCGCCACGTCGCCGATGGGTATGAAGTTCTCCGGCGCCGCCCCACGGGCCTTCCGGTCGGCCGGCGCTGCGGCCACCGGCACCGCCATGGTGCTCGGCCTCACAGCAGGTGGGTGCCTGGTCCTGCTCGGCACAGCCCTGGGCGGTACCGTGGGTGATCCAATGGTTGCAATGGGCGTGGTCATGCCCGGTCTGCTGCTGCAGGACGCGTGGCGGTACGTGTTCTTCGCCGAGGGGTTTCCCGCGAAGGCCGCCGTGAACGACGCGCTCTGGGCCGTGATCCAACTTGGTGGCGTGTTCCTCCTGCTTGACCGTGATGTCCGGACAGCCGCGCCGTTCGTGATCGCCTGGGGTGGGGCGGCGGCCGTGGCCGCCCTGTTCGGCATCGCCCAGTCCGGTTTCCGGCCGGCCCCGGGAAGGGCCCGTGAGTGGATCGAGGAGCATCGGGAGGCGGCCGGCTACATGAGTGCCGAGTACGTCGCAGTCCAAGGTGCCCAGCAGGGATCGATGCTGCTCATCGGCATGCTCGGCACCGAGGCGGCGGTCGGTGCGCTGCGCGGCGTCCAGACCCTGCTCGGCCCCGCCACCATCCTCGCGGTCGGGGTCGTCGGTTTCGCGATCCCCGAGTTCTCCCGCCGCGGGGATATGTCCGCCCATGCCCGCATCCGGACCGCGGCGGTGCTTTCATCCCTGATCGTCGGCGCCGGGGTACTGTGGGGCGCCTTCTTCCTCATCCTCCCCGACAGTGTCGGTGTCGCCCTGCTCGGTGACACTTGGGCGCAGACCCGTGGCATTCTCGGGCTGACGATCGTCCAGCAGGCGGGTGCGGCGGCCACGGTTGGCCCCGCCTGCATGTTGTACGCTCTCGGCCAGGCAAGGCGGACCTTTCGCGCCCACTCCACACTGGCGCCCGCTCTGCTTGTCTTCCCGATCATCGGCCTGCAGCTCGCGGGCATCCGTGGAACCGTGACGGGGTACATCGTCGCGTTCTGGATGACGGTGCCGTTGTGGTTCCTGTTGCTGCGTCGTGCCGCGTATGACGCGGAGAGGAACCACGTCCCCGAAGATCTGAAAATGGTGGGTTCCGAGGTGGTCATGCGGTGAAGTTGCACGTCGTCCACCGATCCGTCGGCAGCGAGAACCGCAAGGACCGACCAGCCTTCTACAGCAAGTCCCTGGCTCTGGCATCGCTGTTACGCGCTGTGGACAACCTCGACATCGAGGCCGAACTCGTCTTTGTCAACGACGGCGAGGTGCCCGCGGACCGCCTCGAGATGATGGAGAAAGCCGGCGAGGTCCTCACCGTCCGCTGTGGCAGCAACCGGTCGTCGTACCGCCGGGTTCTCCGACTGCCCCGGGACCGACGCTGGTCGCCCGCGGATCTCGTGTGGTTCTCCGAGGACGACTATCTGTACACCGCGGCAAGCCTGCGTCACCTGATCCTGGCCGCGGACGAGCTGGATCATGCCGACTACTTCACGCTTTACAGCATGCTGCGTTTCGACCGGGCGGCCACCCGGCGCTCGCCGTTGATCGGCCCGCGTGCGCGGGCCGACGGCGATCCCGAGGCGGTGCGCCTGGATACGGTGCGCTGGTACCGGGCGGTGAGTTCCACCAGCACCTTCGGCGCGCGCGTCCGGGTTCTGCTCGCGGACGAGTGGCTGCTACGCACGGCACCGTTCGTCGGTGGTGCCTGGGACCACGCCAGCTGTCTGGCCTACCAGGGCTATCGGCCGTTCTCCCTGCGGGAGATCGCCGGACAGGCCCGGCAACCGGGGCTGTCGGGGCTGTCGAGGGCGGCGGCCCGGCGGATCGCGCTCGTCGGTGCGCGCACCGCTGCCAACGCCGTCGCGCTGGCACGGCCCGAGAGCGCGCGGCGAACCCTGGTGGCACCTGATCCGGATCTTGTCACTCACATGGAGGAGGGTCTCCTCGCGCCGGGCACCGACTGGGCCGCTCTGGCCACCGCTCTGGCCACCGGAGCGGATGCCACCGGGATCGGGTGGGACGGATGAATCCGTCCGTGCGTCCGTATTGCCGGATTGGTGCTGCTCGGTTGCGACCGTACGCAACCGGCTATGCTCCTGATTCGGTTCTGTCGGCTTGAGATATGTTATGCGGCCGTTGCGCCGCGGACTTCCTGGGAGGGGCGCGATGTTTCCGCAGCACGGGTCGCGCAAGGATGCCCGAGCCCTTCGTTTCCTGATGACCTCTCATGGGTCGAGCGGAGAGTTCCGGTGAGCCCGGCTGCCCAGCCGTCCCCCGACCGGAGTGTTCCAGGAGTGTCGCTGCTGCGGGTTCTGGGGCGTCGGTGGCTGGCGATCGTCATCACGGTCATTGTCGGCCTGGCAATCGGACTCATCCTCGCCAAACGCCAGACCCCCCAGTTCGAGGCCACCGCCCGGGTGTTCCTCAGCACCTCTGACACGGCGCTCGGTGGCGGCTCGGTCGATGCCACCCGGGTCGTCCAGACCCAGGCACAGTTCGCAGACTCCACCGCGGCCCTGGATCTGATCGCCAAACAGCTCGACGTGCCGCGCAGCTACGTGGCTCAGCGGTTGAAGGTCACTCCGTCCGACGAGGGTTACTTCTTCACGATCCTGGGCCGGGACAGTACCGAGGTGAAGTCGGTGCAGCTGGTCCAGAGCACCGAGGCCGCCTACCAGCAGCTTCTGTCCCAGTACGGGGCGGACAACAGCGGAACCGCCGAGCGTCTGACCAGGCTGCGCGACACGACCGCCCAGAATCTCCAGCGGCTGCAGGCCCAGGTCGCCGCATCCCCCCGGACCGAGGACCCGGCGCTCGCCAGCCAGATCAGCAACCTCAACGCGCAGATCGCCGACCTGAACCGGCGAATCCCCGAGGCTCAGGTGAACGCCGCGCTGAGCGCCGGTTCGGTAACCCTCGCGGAGGCTCCGCGCTCGGACGGCCAGGTCGGGCCGCACCTGTTCCGCAACGCGCTCGTCGGCGCGCTGGTCGGGTTCTTCCTGGCCGCGGCCGGGGTGTGGTGCATGTATCTGCGCCGGCCGACAGTTCTGGACGGGCGTGCCGCGGCCAACACCCTGAATGCTCCGCTGATCGCGAAGGTTCCCGGTGGACGGGGCATCGACCTGCCGACCGAGACCCTTGTCTCCGCCATGGCCGCGGTGTTGTCGCCAACCGTGAAGGTCGTGGCCCTCGCCCCGGCCGCCCCGGGCGATCTCGGCAGGGACCTGGTGGTGGCCGTGGCCGCCAACTGGTCGGACGATCAGGGGGTCGTCCTGATCCTGGATGCATCCCCGCAGCCGGACGTCCGTGCGGCGGTGGAACAGCTGCCCCGGCCCGTCTCCGGTGAGCTGCCTCGATGGGCACACGAACCGACCTGTCTCGCGCGTTCGTCGGGAACCGGGCGTGGACATCTGCTGTACAACCGGGTCGCGCCGGCCCGGGCGGCCCGGCCCGGTGGTCTCGCGCCCATCCTCGCAGACCGGGCTCCCGTGGTCGACCTCGTGATCCTGTTGACTCCGGCGCTCAGCGAGCTCCCGATGACGGCGGCGTCCGCCATGCAGTCGGACGCCATCATCGTTGTCGCGTCCGGTGAAACCCCGATCAGGGAGTTGGCGGAGGTCCCGCGGGACTGGCCGGTGCTGTGCGAGCGGATTGTGGGCGTGGTGTACGACGGGCGTCCGCCCATCCGCCGCTCCGCAGCGGGTGGGCCCGGCACCGGTGCTGGCGCCGGCGGTGCTGTCGCTCCGACGTCCGGGCCGGTCCTGGCCGCCACACGCGACCGGGACGCCGAAACGCAGACCACGGACCGCTACGTCCGTCCCACCGGCAGGCACTGACGGGCTTGCCGGGGCGGTGAACCCGCCACCCGGCGGTCGTCACGGTCGTGCAGGCCGTTCGCGTCCCTGGAGTACCAGGTGAGCAGCAGCAGTCCCAGGTAGACGACGACAGGGTTCAGCAGGCTGCTGGACAACACCGTGTAGAAGACCAGCATCGCTCCGGACAGGACGAATGACGGGGAGCCGCGGACAAAGGCCGGCCCGACGAGGAACAGGAAGCACCCGCCGCCGACCAGCCCGTACTCAAGGACGAGTTTGGGCAGCATGGCGTAGTTCAACGGCTTGCCGGTGCCGTGCCGGAACCGCTGCGCGTCCCGGTCGGACCAGCCAGGGCCGGCGCCGAAGAGGACGGTCGTCGGGTCGCCGCCGAGGCGGTCGAAGGTCCGTGTGTAGGGCTCGACAAAGCGCAGGCTGCCGCTGGAACCGTGTGCGGACGCCTCGGTCGCGCGCGCGGTGAAGATGCCTGCGGCCGGGGTGAAGCTCACGACGGTGACCACCAGGGCGATGCCGGCCAGCGCCGTGACCGCGAAGCGGAGTCCCTTGTGGACGGCGAGCAGTAACAGAGCCGCGCCGAGCAGGACCACGCCCGTACCCGACACCGTGACGAGGACCGCGACCACCAGCAGCAGCAGTCGCCACCATGCGGCGTCGCGCAGCATCGACACGACCAGGCCGACAGCGAGGAACTGTGAGCAGAAGGACGGCTCCAGGCAGACGAAGCCGTTCGCCTTGTACAGGGCGGAGCCGTACCGCACCGGATATGAGGTGTTGAAGTTGCGCATGAGCAGGTTGTGCGGGACGACGTCGGCGAGGAGGTCGCTGTAGCGCCATCCGACGAGCTGAAGGCCGAACTGCGCCACGCCGAGTCCGGCCAGCGCGACCGTCATGAGCGAGAACCGGTCGAGGATCCGTGGAAGCAGGGCCGAGGACGTCGCCGCGTGCAGCCCGAAGCAGAACGGCGCGTAGGTCACCACCAGCAGCAGCAGCGAGGTCAGTGAGTTGTCGGGGAGGTCCCGGCTGAACGCGACCAGTGCCGAGCCGGTGCAGGCCGCCATGGCGACCAGGTAGGCCCTGGTGCGACCGACGTTGACCTCAAGGCCGCGGTGCAGCAGCAGTACCGCTGTGCCGAGCAGGACCACCGGCAGCATGACGGGTACCTGTGCGGCGCCCACCGGTACAGCCAGTCGTTGGAGGAACACCTCGCCGAAAAGCAGAAGTGTCAGCACCCGCAGGGCCTGACGGTCGGCCGCGGTGACGGTCGCGGTGTCGTCCGGCTCGGAGATCACCCAGGTTCGTGGGATGCGCATCGTCAGAGCTGTCGTCAATGGTCACCGCCTGCTGTGGAGGTGCATGGTCCTGTA
>NZ_CADDZT010000013.1:68265-70976 GCF_902812655.1 Candidatus Frankia meridionalis
CGGCCGGTTCATCGCAGGTTGTCCCGCGAACCCTCGTCGTCCTCATCCGGGCAGGTCAGTAGCCCGACGCCGGCGAGGGCGTCCGCGGCACCCGCGACCGTGTCGAACGGCAGATCCGCACGTTCGGCGATGTCGAACAGGCTGTGTGCGCCGTCGGCGAGGTTGAGCACCCACAGCAGTCCCATCTCGACGGCCCGGCGGTCCATGGTGGCGCCGATCGAGCGGTACAGACCGCGCCGTCCGAGCTGTGGCTCCCCGAACGGGGAGGTGTTCGTCCAGGTCCGGTCCTGTTCGCAGATCTCGATCATGCGTAGCAGGATCCCGAAGGAGTCCCCGAGGTTTCCCGCCGTCACGAAGTCCAGGTTGTCGGCGGACGTGTGGTACTCGGGGTACTCGCCGTGCTGGCTGCGGCCGAACCGGCCGACCGGCAGGTCGTAGCCGGGGGAGCAGAACTGGCGCTCGTCATACCCGTACGGCGAGAAATCCACGACGTGGTGTGGCCGACCGGTTTCGATCAGTGCTGTCACCGCGGCCCGGTCGATGTCGGCGTCACCGCGCCGGCTGCGTTTGTAGGTCGGCTGTCCGCGGTCGCCGAGTCCGGTCAGCACAAGGCCGTGCCGGACGCGGCCGACGGTGTCGCCATGGCGGGCGAGCCACGTGATGGAGCCGATCGTTCCGGGGATGAACAGGAACCGGTAGGTGAACCGTCGTCGCCGCTGCGCGAGCGTCCGGGCGAGCAGTATGGCGGTCGCCATGCCCGAGGCGTTGTCGTTCGCCATTCCCGGATGGCAGATGTGGGTACTGACCAGGAACTCCCGTGAACTCACGCCGGGCAGGACGATCTCGGCATACGTCAATGACCCGTCGGTGAGGCTGGTGTCGATGTACACCTCGTACTCCCCGTCGCCGAACTTCCCGGCGGCCAGCTCGCCGAGTTGCCGGTCGGAAAGGCAGAAGCCCCAGGTCTCGGTGTAGTAGGAGGTCCGGTACGGCACCCAGTCGGGCCGGTCCGGCATCGTGTGCAGGTGCGGTCGAAGGCCGCGCAGGGACAGCCGGGTATGGGTCGGCATGCTGTAGCCCAGCAGGTGCAGCGGATTGTCCGCGATGTCGAGAACGCGGCGGCCGTCCGGGCCGGCCAACCAGGCCGCCCGCACATTCCACTCCTTCGGCACCGTCCAGTCGAGCACCGGTGTGCCGGTGGCGACCTCGTCCAGGGCGAAGGGGATGTCCGGCCCCAGTGCGTCACGGACCGCAGCCAGCGTCCGGCGGACCCCGTCACCGGTGATGCTGCGCATCGGTGGGGTGAGCTCGGCGGTGAGCTCGTACAGCCACTTTCCGGCGTCCGGTGTTCCGTTGTTCATCGTCTCCGGCACTAGTCCGCCCAGACGTGCCAGGGCGCGGTGCCCGCGTCCCAGAGCTGGTTGAGATCCGTCCAGTCCCGGAAGGTGTCCATTCCCATCCAGAACCCCTCATGCGGGTGCAGGGTGAGCTGGCCGTCGCGCGCCAGCTGCTGAAGCGGATGACGTTCGAGGAGCAGCGCGGGATCGTCGTCGAGGTACTTGTCGATGAACTCCCGTTCGAAGACGAAGTACCCGCCGCTGACCCAGCCGGATGTGGGTGGCTTCTCCGCGAACCGCTTCACGTGGTCGCCGTCGGTCGCGAGTTCGCCGTAGCGGCTGGATGGCCGGACGCCGGTGACCGTACCGATCCGGCCGGCCCGCTTGTGGTCGGCGAGCACCGACCCGATATCGATCGTACCGACACCGTCACCATAGGTGACCATGAACCTCGGTCCGGACAGATAGTCGCTCACCCGGGCCAACCGTGCTCCGGTACCGGTGAGCAGTCCTGTCTCGGCGAAGGTGACTTCCCAGTCCTCGTTACCGGCTGTGTTGTGGAAATTCGGTTGATGATCGTCGGTAAGGTGAAGGGTGAAGTCCGCCACCTGTTCGCGGTAGTTGAGAAAATAGCTCTTGATGGAGTCGCTCTTGTATCCAAGGCACAGGATGAAACGCCTGAATCCATAGTGGCCGTAGGTCTTCATGATATGCCAGAGAATCGGCTTGCCGCCGATGTCGACCAGGGGCTTGGGGAGTTTCTCGCTTGCTTCGCGCAGCCGGGTTCCCATACCGCCGCACAGGATGACGACCGGGATGTCCGGCGGGCACGGAACTATGACCTCCTGAGCCTGCTCCATGGCGGCCGGTGAATTTTTGAACGCCACTTCACTCCATTTCTCCCGTGATTCGGCCCGTTTGGTGGCCCGGGTGGATGAATGCGCCACGGTTCCGCTCCGTGGCAAGCCAGTTTCGCGAGCGAAGCTCTCCCGGAGCCCGGCCCGCACCGGTCATGGCTGGTACCCCAGGTGGGGATCAGGTGGGACACCAGGTGTCCGTCCACGTGTGACGCACGCAACGGTACGGTACCGCCCCCGCGACCCGGACCGGTCTCCACCTGCGGAAACGGCGGTCTTCGGGTGGATTTTCCGGGGGCCGAGCATTGCCGGGATGCGCCGGTGCTCTCGGTTTCAACCAGGATGTGCGTACTCTGCCGCATCCTTTTCGTTACAGTTCACGAAGAAATCGATGGTCGTATTAATTTTGTGTTAACCGTCCTGGGACTGTTCGCGGGGGTGAACGGGTGCGGCAGCGTGGTCTCGGCCGGATCGGCGTCTCGCGTCGAGGTCGACCGCTGTTGCGCGCCGGCCGGGC
>NZ_CADDZT010000013.1:71312-79193 GCF_902812655.1 Candidatus Frankia meridionalis
CCCCGGCCGGCTCGAAGCGCGCGACGAACACCGTGTCCGGGGGCCTCAGCCCGGTCGCTCCGGTCGCTCCGGTCGCTCCGGTCGCTCCGGTCGCTCCGGTCGCTCCGGTCGCTCCGGTCGCTCCGGGGTCGGCAAAGGCCGACCCGGCGCCGGGGACCGGGACGGCGGCGCCGGGCGCGCCATCCTCGGCGGTGCCCGTGGTATCGGTCCCGCGGGTCGCTCCGGCCATTCACTCCGGCCGGTTCGCGAGTGGTGTGGCGGCCGGGACGCTCGCCGAGGCGAACGGGTGGGCGGCATTCCGGGGCCGGGCCAACGATGTGATCGTCACCTATACCGACCGCTCGAGCTGGCAGACGATCACCCATCCGTGGATGGGGACCGACCGCAGCCACTTCGCCGGCTTTCCGGGCACCTGGGTGATCAGCCAGCCGCTGTTCCCGCAGTCCGGGCCGGAAACGGGCAATCTCACGGACTGTGCCGCGGGTGCGTACGACGACCATTGGCGCGACTTCGGTCGCTGGCTCGTCGCCCGCGGACGGGGTAGCTCGTTCATCCGGTTGGGATGGGGCTTCAACGGCGCGCGGTTCCCGTGGGCCGCGTTCGATCCGCCGTCGTGGATCAGATGCTTTCGTGGCGTCGCATCCGCGATCCGCCGGACGGCTCCCCAGGCCCGCATCGACTGGAACTTCGACGCCCACGGTTCCATCGCTGTGGGTAGCGCCTTCGACCTGTATCCCGGTGACGCCTACGTCGATGTCATCGGCGTGGACGCCTACGACCAGGGCCCGCCGAGTCCCGATCCGGCATCGTTCGACACGCAGTGCAACGGTACCGACGGGTTGTGTCAGGCGATCGCCTTCGCCCGGTTGCACGACAAGCTGTTCTCGGTCCCGGAATGGGGCGTAGCCGCCCGGGACGGTTCCAGGGCCGGGCCGTCCGGTGCGGCGGGGGGCGACAACCCGGTGTTCGTCGCCAAGATGCGCGAGGTGTTCATCGCGAATGCGGACGTACTTGCCTACGAGGCCTATTCCAACGACGACCGGCCCGGCGACGTCCGGTCCGCCCTGATCAATCCGTCGGTCAACCCCATGGCCGCACGCGAGTACCAGCAGCTCTGGTCGAGTTGAGCCGAGTTGAACCGAGCCGAGTTGACCGGTGGGCCGTCCGGGTAGGTGGGTCGGTGGCGGGGGCCTGGCGTGTGCTGCGGGCAGCACCTTCGGGGTGGCCGAACCCCCGGCGGGTAAGGTGGGCATAACGCCTCGCGTGCCGGCGCCTGAGAGCTGTTCTGTGGGGACTCCTCCGGTAGACGGGGAGCGACCGGGTTCGCGACGTCATGTCCGTCTGTAGTTTGCGCCGTTCTCCGAGAGGCTCGGGACGTTTCTATGACCCTCGCCCCGCTGTTGGACGCACTCACCACCAGCCCGGGAGCTGATCCGGCGCTGGCCCGCGCGGTCGCCTCGGTCGGTGAGCTCCGGCTCGACCTGTCGGCGCCGACGGCCCTGCGTCCGCTTGCCGCCGCGGCGATCGCGGTCCGGGCCGGGCGCACGGTGCTGGCCGTCACCGCGACTGGACGGGAGGCGGATGACCTTGCCGCCGCGCTGTCGAGCCTGATCGATCCGGCCACGGTCGCGGTGTTCCCGAGCTGGGAGACCCTGCCGCACGAACGGCTGTCCCCGCGCGCCGACACGGTTGGCCTGCGTCTCGCCGTGCTGCGGCGGCTCGCCCACCCCGACAGCACCGGCCAGCCACCGCTGTCGGTGGTGGTCGCACCGGTGCGGGCGGTGCTCCAGCCGCAGGTCGCCGGTCTCGGCGACCTGGAACCGGTCAGCCTGCGGGTCGGTGACACCGCTGATCTCGGCGAGGTCGTGGAAAGGCTGGTGGGTGTCGCCTACCACCGGGTCGACCTGGTGGAGCGGCGTGGCGAGATCGCCGTCCGTGGCGGCATCCTCGACGTCTTCCCACCCACTGAGGAACACCCGCTGCGGGTTGAGTTCTTCGGCGACGAGGTCGAGGACATCCGGCCGTTCTCGGTCGCGGACCAGCGGGCGTTGACCGAACCCGGCGGTGCCGACGGATCTGGCGAGGGCGCTGACGGCGCCGGTCACCGCCTGTTCGCGCCGCCGTGCCGGGAACTGCTGCTCACCGCGGAGGTCCGGACCCGGGCCCGTGAGCTGGCGCAGAAGCATCCCGAGATCCTCGACATGCTCGACAAGATCGCGGATGGCACTCCCGTGGACGGCATGGAGGCCCTCGCCCCGGTGCTGTCCGACGAGATGGTGCTGATGCTCGACGAGTTGCCGGCCGGTACGCATGTACTGGTCTGCGACCCGGAGCGGGTCCGGGCCCGCGCCGCCGAACTGGTCCGCACCAGCCAGGAGTTCCTGGAGGCGTCGTGGAGCACGGCCGCGTTGGGTGGCAGTGCCCCGATCGACCTCGGCGCCGCTGCCTACCGCTCGATCGCGCAGGTCCGGGAGCGTGCCGCCGAGATCGGCCTGCCATGGTGGACGGTCGGTCCGTTCAGCGCCGGCACCGCCGCGGGTACCGACTCCGCCGACGGCGGCCGGGTGGACGGCGTGGCCGGTGAGGAGGACCTCGACGAGAACTCGGTGGTCTCCGGTCTGCGTCCGGCCCCTGCCTACCACGGGGACACCGCGCGGGCTCTCGGGGATATCAAGGGCTGGCTGGCCGATTCCTGGCGGGTCCTGCTGGTCACGGAAGGTCATGGGCCGGCGCAGCGACTGGTCGAACTGCTGCGGGATGCGGACCTGGGCGCCCGCCTTGTGGATGACGCAGACCTTGCCCGCGGTGTCGTCACGGTCACCTGCGGCCAGCTCGGGACGGGTTTCACCAGCGACCTGCTGGGGATCGCGGTCCTGACCGAGACCGATCTCGCCGGCCAGCGCGGCGTCACCACCCGGGACATGCGCGGGATGCCGCACCGGCGCAGAAAGGGCATCGACCCGCTGGCGTTGCGTCCCGGTGACCTGGTCGTCCACGAAGCACACGGGGTCGGCCGTTACATCGAGATGGTCACCCGTACCGTTGCCGGCGCCACCCGGGAGTATCTCGTCCTGGAGTACGCCCGGGGTGATCGCCTCTACGTCCCGACCGACCAGCTCGAGCAGGTAACCCGGTATGTCGGTGGTGAAGGGCCGAGCCTCGACCGGATCGGCGGCGCCGACTGGGCGAAGCGCAAGGGCCGGGCCCGCAAGGCCGTCAAGGAGATCGCCGGCGAGCTGATCCGCCTGTACAGCGCGCGGATGGCCGCGCCGGGGTATGCCTACGGGCCGGACACCCCGTGGCAGCGCGAGCTGGAGGACGCCTTCCCGTTCCGGGAGACCCCCGACCAGCTCTCGGCCATCGAGGAGGTCAAGGCCGACATGCGCAAGCCCGTCCCCATGGACCGGGTCATCTGCGGGGACGTCGGCTACGGCAAGACCGAGATCGCGGTGCGCGCCGCGTTCAAAGCGGTCCAGGACGGAAAGCAGGTCGCCGTCCTGGTACCGACGACCCTGCTCGTCCAGCAGCATCTGCAGACGTTCTCCGAACGGTACGCGGCGTTCCCCGTGACCGTGAAGGCGATGTCGCGGTTCAATTCCGCGTCCGAGCAGAAGGCCGTGCTGGACGGGCTTGCCGGCGGCGCCGTCGACGTGGTGATCGGAACACACCGGCTGTTGTCGTCCGCGTCGGCCTTCAAGGATCTCGGACTGGTCATCGTCGACGAGGAGCAACGGTTCGGCGTCGAACACAAGGAATACCTCAAGAAGATGCGGACCGCGGTGGATGTGCTCACGATGAGCGCCACCCCGATCCCGCGGACGCTGGAAATGTCGATTACCGGCATCCGGGAGCTGTCGACCATCGACACCCCGCCGGAGGAACGGCACCCCGTGCTGACCTTCGTCGGCCCGAGCGACAATCGGCAGGTCACCGCCGCGATCCGCCGTGAACTGCTGCGGGAGGGCCAGGTCTTCTTCATCCACAATCGGGTCGAGTCGATCGACAGGGCTGCGGCGCGGTTGCGTGAACTTATTCCCGAGGCGCGCATCGCCACCGCCCACGGCCAGATGGGTGAGGACGCCCTCGAGCAGGTAATGGTGGCGTTCTGGGAAAAGCAGTTCGACATCCTCGTGTGCACCACGATCGTCGAGTCCGGGCTGGACATCTCCAATGCCAACACGCTCATCGTGGAACGCGCCGACGTGTTCGGCCTGTCTCAGCTGCACCAGCTCCGTGGACGCGTCGGCCGGGGCCGGGAACGCGCCTACGCCTATTTTCTGTATCCGCCCGACAAACCGCTCACCGAAACCGCGCATGACCGGCTCGCCACCATCGCTCAACATTCCGATCTCGGTGCCGGAATGGCGGTGGCCATGAAGGACCTGGAAATTCGGGGTGCCGGCAACCTGCTCGGTGGTGAACAGTCCGGGCACATCGCGTCGGTCGGTTTCGACCTGTACGTGCGGATGGTCGGCGAGGCCGTCGCGGACTTCAAGGGAACCGTGGCCGAGGAACCGGCCGAGGTCAAGGTCGAGCTTCCGGTGAACGCGAGCCTGCCGCACGACTACGTCCCCAGCGAGCGGCTGCGTCTGGACGCCTACCGGCGCCTGGCCGGCGCCGCCACCGACGACGACATCGCCGAGGTGCGTGCAGAGCTGCTCGACCGTTTCGGCTCGATGCCGCAACCCGCGGAGAACCTGCTCGCGGTCGCGTCGCTGCGGGTGTTGGCCCGCAGCTACGGAGTCACCGAGATCACCGTGCAGGGACGCCAGATCCGGTTCGCCCCGCTGGAGTTGCGGGAGAGCCAGACCATGCGCCTCCAACGCCTGTACAAGGGGTCCGTGGTGAAGTCCGCGGTGCGCACCATTCTGGTGCCGGCACCGGCGGAGACCCCGCGGATCGGCGCCCGGCCGTTGCGTGACCGTGCGGTACTGGCCTGGGCCGCGGGCCTGCTGGAGGCCGTCGTCGGTGATTCGGTCGGGGCGGCAGCCACCGCCGCGTCCCACTGACCCGTCGTCCCACTGGCCCGTCGTCCCACTGGCCCGTCGTCCCACTGGCCCGTCGTGCGCGGACCGGCTGGACACCGAGGTACCTGCCGTTGCGGGGACTCCATGTACAGGGCGGACGGCGAGCCGATACCGTCACAGCCGTGAAGCCCCGGTCTGCCGTTCGCCGTGTTCTCGCCAGCGTCGCGCTGGTCGTCGTTGCCGCATCCGCCTGCACCACCCATGCGGGTGCCGCCGCGCAGGTCGGCGACGAGACGATCGAGACGTCAACGCTGCGGGGCATTGTCGACCGTGGGGTGGCCGTGGCCCGGACGGCAGCCGCCACAGCCGGTCAGAGCGGGCAGAACGCCGCGCCGGTGGAACGCGGCGAGCTACAACGGCGGACGCTGAGCTCACTGGTCTACCTCGACCTCCTCCAGAAGGAGGCCCGCCAACTGGGGGTGACGGTGACCGGTCAGGACGTCGACGCCTACTACCAGGCGTACGGCGTGCTCCAGTTCGGCAGCGTCGCCGTTTTCGAGCAGCGCGCGGCGCAGGGCGGCACGGCGCGGGAGGACCTGCGGGCGGTCGCCCTGTCCGGAGCACTCGAGTTGGCAATCACCGACCGTCTCACGCCGAACGCCGTAGCGTCTGAAGCCGACGCCCGCGATATCTACGACCGGATCGTCGGACAGGTCGGGAAGATTCCCCTGAGCTATGCCGACGCCCGGCCCTACCTGATCCGGCTGCTGGCCTCGGAGCAGCGCACCCCGGCCCTGCAGACGAAACTCCGCGAGATCTCGCAGCGGGAGACGGTTTCGATCAACCCGAGATTCGGTGGTTGGGACCCGTCCCAGCTTTCAGTGGTTGCCGCGGATGGTTCGGTCGCCACGACTCCGGCCCCGGAGCCCTCGCTCGGCTCGGGACTCTCGACGGCCCAGTGACTTCCGACGGCCCGGTGACTTTCGACGGCCCAGTGACTTCCGACGGCCCGGTGACTTTCGACGGCCCGGTGACTTCCGGCGGCCCGGTGACTTTCGACGGACCTCGGGCGTGACCGTGCGGATCGTTGTTCTGGTGACCAGCCCGCGGGTTGTACCCGGGCTGTTGGACGTGACCGCCTGGGATCTGCTGCGTTCGGCCGCGGTGGTCTGCTGCGGCTCGGACGACCACCCGCAGCGTGGCGCGCTCGTCGCGGCGGGCATCCCGGTCGAGGTGGTGGCAGGCGTGGGTTCGGACGCGCCCGCTGTTGTCGAGGCGCTGCGGCGTCACGCGTCCGCTGACCCGTCCAGGGCTGTTGTGTGGCTCGAGGAGCCTGCCGGTGCGGTGCAACCGGCCGGCGTCGAGTCGGCCGGCGTCGGGGAACTGGGGGACGCGCTTGCGGCCGTGACCGGTCCGGATCTTTCCGTGTTGGTTGTCGAGGGCTCGCGTGACCTGCCCGGCGCGAAACTTCTGGACGCGGTGGCCGTGATGGACCGGCTGCGTTCGCCCGGTGGCTGCCCGTGGGACGCGGAGCAGACCCATTCCTCGCTCGCTCCATATCTGCTGGAGGAGGCGTACGAGGCATATCAGACGATCGAGGACGCCGACCACGCCGAACTGCGCGAGGAACTCGGTGACGTCCTCATGCAGGTGCTGTTCCACGCGCGGATCGCGGCCGAGGGCACCGGCGGGGACGCCTGGGATGTCGACGACGTCGCCGCGGGCCTCACCGAGAAGCTCGTCCGTCGGCATCCGCATGTTTTCGGGTCGGTGACGGTGGACGGCGCCGCCGAGGTCGAGACGAACTGGGACAAGATCAAGGATGTCGAGAAGGGACGCCGGTCGGTCACCGAAGGCGTGCCGCTCTCCCAACCCGCCCTGGCGTTGGCGGCGAAGCTGCAGAAGCGTGCGGGGAAGGTGGGCGTCCCGGCGGATCTTGTGCTCGGTGCCGGTCAGGGGTCTCCCGCGGAAGTCGTCGCGGGGCTGCTGAGGCCGGCGGACAGCCCGCCCGGGGCGGCGGAGAAGACGATCGGTGACCTGCTGTTCGCCGCGGTCGCGCTGGCTGTGCGGGCCGGCGTCGACCCGGAGGTGGCGCTACGGGCGTCCGCCCGGCGTTTCCGGGACACCCTCGCCGCCGCCGAGGAGTCCACCCGCGCTGCCGGTCTGGACCCGCGCGAGGCGGACGCGGGCTCCTGGCGCCTTCACTGGCCGCAGGCCGACGTCCGGCTGGACTGAACCCGAGTTTACCCGGCCCGGTGCGGCCGGTGACCGTTTGCACGTAGCCTCGCTGCATGGCTGGCACTGCGCAGCAGGCACTGGCGGGGGTCCGCAGGGTGTACGCGGCACGATCCACCCCGATTCTCCTCGAGCTCGATCTCACCGTGGACCCGGTCGAAGGCGTCCCCGCCGACCCGGTGGCCGCGGCCATGGCGCGGCGGCGGCCGTCCCTTCGTGCGGTCGTGGACGGGCTGCGCCGGGCCCGTGGCGACGGGCGCGCATCCACTTTGATCGCGCGGATCGCACCCTGCGGGATGCCGCTTGCCCGCGCTCAGGAGATCCGTGACGCGGTCATCGCCTTCCGGGACGCCGGCGGTACCGCCTTCGCCTACTCGGACGCGTTCGGTGAGTTCGGCGGCGGCACCGTCTCCTACTACCTGGCGTCCGCGTTCGAGGAGATCTGGCTGGCGCCGTCCGGGGATCTGGGCCTCACCGGGGTGGCCCTGGAGACCCCGTTCCTACGTGACGCCCTGGACCGGCTCGGGGTCGAGATTCAGGTCGGGCAGCGCCACGAGTACAAGAACGCCGTCAACACCTTCGTCGAACGTGACTTCACCGCGGCGCACCGGGAGGCGAGCGAACGGATCGTCGCGTCCAGCCTGTCAATGATCGTTGGAGGTATCGCCGCCGGACGCGG
>NZ_CADDZT010000013.1:79218-86667 GCF_902812655.1 Candidatus Frankia meridionalis
GCGAGCTGATCGACAACGCGCCGCTGTCCGGCGAACAGGCACGCCGGGCCGGTCTCGTCGACCGGCTGGGGTACCGCGACGAGGTGTACGCCGCGGCCAGCGCCAAGGCTCGCGAAAACACGTCCGGCGGTGGTCACTGCGGTGATCCCGAAAGCGGTGATGAGCGGGACGGAGTGTCCCTGGTGTACCTCTCCCACTATCGGCGTGCCGCGCTGCGCAAGGAGGGGTCCAGGCTGCGGGTGCCCACGCTGTCGGCAAGGCCGGGTGCGCGGGCGGACCGGCACAAGGCGATCGCGGTCATCCACGGGACCGGGCCGGTCGTGCTCGGCCGCGGCGCGCGCTCCCCGCTGGCCGGTCCGGTCATGGCCTCGGACGCGCTCACCGCCGCCTTCCGGGCCGCGGGTCGTGACGACGAGATCGCCGCGGTCGTGTTCCGGGTCGACAGCCCCGGCGGTTCGTACGTGGCCTCCGACCTGATCCGCCGGGAGGTCGAACGGTTCCAGGCGACCGGGCGCCCGGTGGTGGTGTCGATGGGCTCGGTTGCCGCGTCCGGCGGGTACTTCGTCGCGCTCGGCGCCGATGTGATCGTGGCGAACCCGGGGACCCTCACCGGGTCGATCGGAGTGTTCGGCGGCAAGCAGGTCGTCCGGGAACTGCTGGACAAGGTGGGCGTGCGCTTCGGCGCGGTGGCCGAGGGGGAGAACGCCCTGATGACCTCGCCGCGGCGCGCCTTCAGCCCGTCCGAGCGCAAGAAGCTCGACGAGTTCCTCGACCGGGTCTACGACGACTTCGTCGCCAAGGTCGGCGTGGGCCGGGGGATGTCGCCGGAGGCGGTGCACGAGGTTGCCCGCGGCCGGGTGTGGACGGGCGAGGACGCCCGTGGATGCGGCCTGGTGGACGTCCTCGGCGGGTTCGAACGAGCCTGCGAGCTGGCCTGGGAGAAGGCGGGCCTGCCCGCGTCGGTGGCCCCGCGGCTGCGTGTCCTGCCGAAGGTGGCGCTGGTCGACAGGCTGCGTCCGCCCCGGTCGAGTGAGGACCCGGCAGCCGCCGCGACCATCGGGATGGGCCTGCCCCGGGCCGCCAGAGCGTCACTGGGAACAGTGGGCCTTGGAGCCGCGAACCTCGGCGCCGCGAGCGAGGCGTTCGCCGCCGGCTGGGGGCTGTTGGCCCGGCCCGCGGCATGGGCCGGGCTGCCCGTGGGAGGCCCGCTCGTGATGCCGCCGATCGGTCGGATCATCTGACGACCTTCGGCGCGGTCCGGCGGGCATGTCTCCTCTAGATCGCCTTGGTGTGGCACCAGCCCACGGACCTCGTGGGCCTGACCGGCTCTGTGTCGGTTCGGCGTGGCGTGCCGAACGCGTGTGGCCGGGGGTGCGCTGACGATAGTCTCGGCCGGGCCGTGTTTGTCGGCGGCGCCGATGTGCGTTCGCCGTCTGTCCGTCCTGCCATGAAACCTGTTTGAATCCCGTCGGATGCGCCACCCCGGAGGTCGAGACCCGTGCCGTCCATCGAGGCCGTAGGAGCCCGCGAGATCCTTGATTCGCGGGGCAACCCCACCGTCGAGGTAGAGGTCGTCCTGGAGGACGGCACCCTCGGCCGTGCCGCCGTTCCGAGTGGCGCGAGCACCGGCGCCTTCGAGGCTGTCGAGCTGCGCGACGGTGATGACCGCTACGGCGGTAAGGGGGTGGCGCGGGCGGTGACCGGCGTCATCGACCGCATCGGCCCGGAGATCGTCGGGTTTGAAGCCACCGAGCAGCGGATTCTTGACCTGACCCTGCTGGACCTGGACGGGACGCCGGACAAGTCCGCCCTGGGCGCGAACGCGATCCTCGGGGTAAGCCTGGCGGTCGCGAAGGCCGCGGCCAAGGCGTCCGACCTGCCGTTGTTCCGCTACCTGGGTGGGCCCGGCGCGCATCTGCTGCCGGTGCCGATGATGAACGTCATCAACGGTGGCGCGCACGCCGACACCAACGTCGACATCCAGGAGTTCATGATTGCCCCGATCGGGGCGTCGACTTTTGCCGAGGCGCTGCGCTGGGGTGCGGAGACCTACCAGGCGCTCAAGAGTGTCCTGAAGACCCAGGGGCTGGCCACCGCGGTCGGTGACGAGGGTGGCTTCGCCCCGAATCTGCCCGCGAACCGTGCCGCCCTTGACCTGCTGGTGGAGGCCATCGGCAAGGCGGGGTTCCGGCCCGGGGAGGACATCGCACTCGCCCTTGACGTCGCCTCGACCGAGTTCTTCTCCGACGGCTCCTACCGGTTCGAAGGTGCCTCGCGTAACGCCGAGTACCTGAGCGACTATTACGCGGAGCTGGTGGCCGCCTACCCGATCGTCTCGATCGAGGACCCGCTTGCCGAGGACGACTGGGCCGGCTGGGTGCAGCTCACCGCACGGCTCGGTGAGGACGTGCAGCTCGTCGGTGACGACCTGTTCGTCACCAACCCGCAGCGTCTCGCCCAGGGCATTGCCGACAAGGCGGGTAACGCCCTGCTCGTCAAGGTCAACCAGATCGGGACGCTGACCGAGACGCTGGACGCGGTGTCGCTCGCGCACCGCAGCGGCTACCGGTGCATGATCTCGCACCGGTCCGGTGAGACCGAGGACACGACCATCGCCGATCTGGCGGTCGCCGTCGACGCCGGCCAGATCAAGACCGGTGCCCCGGCGCGCAGCGAGCGGGTCGCCAAGTACAACCAGCTGCTGCGTATCGAGGAGGAGCTTGACGACGCAGCCCGCTACGGCGGGGCCGAGGCCTTTCCCCGATGGTCGCCGACGGCCGGGTGATCTCCGGTGGCGCGCCGCACCACGTTGACCACCCGTATGACTCTGCTGGTGGTGGTGATCTGCGTGCTCGTGCTGACCCTCGCCTACCCGCTGCGCCTCTACGTCCAGCAGCAGGGTCAGATCGACGAACTGGCGGCGAAGAACGCCGAGCAACGTAAACGGGTGGAGGCGCTGAAGACCAAGGTGGCAGGTTACGACGATCCCGAGTGGGCTCGGGACGAGGCACGGGTCCGGCTGCACTTCACCCAGCCGGGGGAGAAGATCTACCTGGTGCCGGCGGCGCCGGCAACGTCACCGGCGCCGGGCCGAGGTGTCGCCTCCACCGAGGCACCCTGGTTCTCCCGGCTCTGGTCCGGCGCGGTGGGCACGGGCCAGGCCACCGGTGGCACGGGAACAAGTGCTGGTCGGACCGGGGACGGCCAGGCGACCGCGGCGCCGGCCCCTTCGGTCTCCGCGCGATGACCGGACGTCCTGCCCGTGGGGCTGTCGGCGGCCCGGACGGCCCGAACGGCCCGGCCGGTGGTGATCCGAAGGCGGCGGCGGTGGTCGCCCGCCAGCTCGGCCGGGAGCCGCGGGCGATGCACCGGGTCGCCCACCGCTGTTCCTGCGGCCTGCCCGATGTGGTGGAGACCTGGCCGAGGTTGGACGACGGGACGCCGTTCCCGACGTTGTTCTACCTGACCTGTCCGCGGGCGGCGTCGGCGATCGGGCGTCTGGAGGCGTCCGGGTTGATGCGGGAGATGACCGAGCGGCTTGCCGTTGATCGTGACCGTGACGGGGATCTTTCCCGGCGTTACGAGGCGGCGCACCAGGACTACCTGGCCCGCCGGGATGCCCTCGAGCCGATGCCCGGCGTGCCGAGCGCCGGTGGCATGCCGAGCAGGGTGAAATGCCTGCACGTGCTGGTCGCGCACAGCCTGGCCGCGGGTCGAGGGGTGAACCCGTTCGGTGACGAGGCACTGGACCTCATCCCCGACTGGGGCGCCCGTGGCCCGTGCGTACCGGTCGAGTCCGATGGACAGGAGGCTGGACCCCCGTGACCCCCGTGACCCCCGTGACCCGCGTGGCCGCCATTGACTGCGGCACCAACTCGATCCGGCTGCTCGTCGCCGAGGAGGCCAGTGAGGCGGATGCCGGGCGCGCCCCCGCCGGGAGTTCACGAGACGGGAGTTCCGTTGGCCGGCGCTCCGGAAGTGGGCAGGGCGCCCCGCGTCTGCGTGATCTGACCCGCCGTATGGAGATCGTCCGACTGGGAGCCGGGGTGGACCGGACCGGTGAACTGGCTCCCGAAGCGCTGGAACGGACGTTCACGGCGCTGCGTGACTACGCTGCGGAGATCGACCGGTTTGGTGCATCCAAGGTCCGGATGGTGGCGACCAGCGCGACCCGGGATGCCCGTAACCGTGACGCGCTGGTGGACGGGGTCCGCGCGATCCTCGGCGTCGATCCGGAAGTGATCACTGGTGCGGACGAGGCCGCGCTGTCGTACGCGGGCGCCACCCGCGAGCTGCGCGGCCACTCGGAGCCGTTTCTCGTGGCCGACATCGGCGGCGGGTCGACCGAGCTGGTTCTGGGGGATGCGGAGAAGGTGCACGCTGCCAGGTCGGTGAATGTCGGCTGCGTGCGACTGGCTGAGCGACACCTGCACGACGACCCGCCCACGGCCGGGCAGCTCGCGGCGGTGGTCGCGGACGCGCACGCCGCGTTCGACCTGGCCGAGCAGACCGTGCCCATCCGCTCGGCCGCGACACTGGTCGGGGTTGCCGGGACGGTCACGACGGTGGCGGCTCTCGCCGCGGACCTGCCTGGTTATGACCCGGACCGCATTCATCTGTCGGTGACGGCCGCGTCGGACATCGCCGCGGTGGCTGATCGACTGGCTGCGATGTCGCATGCGCAGCGGGCCGCGCTCCCGGTGATGCATCCGGGCCGGGTCGACGTGATCGTCGCGGGTGCGTTGGTGCTGCGGACGCTGGTCGAGCGGGTGGGTGTGGCAGCGGTGGTCGCAAGCGAACACGACATCCTGGACGGCATCGCCTTCTCCCTGTTGCCCTAGCCAAAGAGTGGGCGATCATGGTTCTTCGCCCACTCGGAGGCCCCAGGGGACGTCTAGCCAAAGAGTGGGCGATCATGGTTCCTCGCCCGCTCGGAGGCCCCAGGGTACGTCTAGTCTTTCTGGTCATGGATGAGCATGCTGGGTGTTTCGACCAGGTCGAGGACCGGCGGCCGGTCGTGCCCGGCTCGGGGTGGCCGGGTGATCCCGCATCGGCCGGGACCGCGGTGGCCGGGACGGTCAGCGATGTTGAGCGGTTGGCTGTCACCGCATGCGACGCGGCCGAGCTGGACGCGCGGATGTCGGTGTGCCGGGCCTGTCCGCGCCTGGTCGACTGGCGCGAGCAGGTCGCGGGGCTGCGCCGGGCAGCCTTTGCCGGTGAGCGCTACTGGGGCCGGCCGGTTCCGTCGTTCGGCCCGGCTGACGCGCGGGTTCTGATCGTCGGGCTGGCGCCCGCCGCGCACGGAGGCAACCGCACCGGGCGAATCTTCACCGGCGACCGCAGCGGTGACTGGCTGTTTGCGTCCCTGTACCGGGTCGGGCTGGCGGAGCTTCCGACCTCAGTGTCAGCCGGTGATGGCCAGCGTCTTGTCGCCACGCGTGTCGTGGCCGCGGTCCGTTGCGCCCCACCGGCGAACAAGCCGACCACGACTGAACGCGACGCCTGCCGGGCATGGCTCGTCCGGGACCTTGAACTGCTGCGACCAACGCTGCGGGCGGTTGTGGTGCTCGGTGGGTTCGCCTGGACGGCGCTGTGGCCGGCGCTGGCACGGGCGGGTTACCCGGTGCCGTCGCCGCGCCCGGCATTCGGCCACGCCCGCCGGGTTGTCCTCGGCGATGTCGCGGTGCCCGCCGGGGCGGCAGTGTCAGGGTTTGAAATTGGATCAGTGAAGGGAAGAGTCGCCGAACATGGGGCGGGGTTGGTTGTCCTCGGCTGCTACCACCCGAGTCAGCAGAACACGTTCACCGGGCGGGTTACGACGCAGATGCTCGACGCCGTCCTTGGTGACGCGGCTGGTGTGGCCGGTGTCGGTGGTGTGGATGGTGTCGGTGGTGTGGATGGTGAGAAATAGCTGAACCACGATCGATGCATGCGTGGCCATGTTGATCTCTGCGTGTTGCATGTCACGCAAACACATGGCTTGCTGATCGTGTATCCGGAGGCATAGTGGCGTGCCGGCGGGTACCTTTTTTGTATGAGCTTTGGACAACCTCCGCACATCCTTGTTGTGGGTGGCGGTTACGTCGGTATGTACACGGCTTTGCGTCTACAGCGTCGACTTCGTCACGGCGAGGCGACTGTGACGGTGGTCGAACCCAACTCGTACATGACATATCAGCCGTTTCTGCCAGAGGCTGCGGCGGGTAACCTTGAACCGCGTCATGTCGTCGTACCGCTACGTAGAGTGCTGAATGGCTGCAGGGTGGTCAGCGGCAGCGTGACCGGCATCAATCACGCCGAGCGACGGGCGTATATTACGCCGAATCAGGGCACGCCGTACGAACTGCGCTATGACGTCCTCGTCGGATGCCCCGGGTCGGTCGCGCGGACCCTGCCGATCCCGGGTCTGGCCGAGCTGGGCATCGGTTTCAAGAGCGTGGCCGAGGCGATCTATATTCGAAACAAGGTCATCGAACGAATGGACGCCGCGGCGTCCAGCAATGATCCCCAGCTGCGGCGTCGAGCGCTCACCTTTGTGTTCATCGGCGGCGGGTTCGCTGGTATCGAGGCCATTGCCGAGCTTGAGGATATGGCGCGCGACGCCTGTAGTTTCTATCCCGAGCTCTCGCCGTCGGACATGCGCTGGGTAATGGTCGAGGCGAGCGGGCGGGTACTTCCCGAAGTTTCGCCGGCGATGGGCCTGTACACGCTGAAGCAGCTCGAACACCGCGGTATTGAAATGAAAATAAACACCCGGGTGCAGAGTCTCGTCGATGGTCATGTTGTTCTCGACAGCGGCGAGGAGTTCGACGCCGAGACCATTGTCTGGACCGCCGGGGTCAAGGCGCACCCGCTTCTTGCCAACACCGACCTTCCGCTTGACGAGCGGGGCCGTATCAAGGCGACGGCCTTCCTCCAGGTCGACGGTGTCGAGCAGGCATGGACGGCGGGTGACTGCGCCGCGGTTCCGGACCTCACGAAGGGTGAGGGCGCCACGACCAGCCCCTCCGCGCAGCACGCGGTCCGCCAGGCCCGGGTGCTCGCGGACAACATTCTTGCGGATCTCCGTGGCCTGCCGATCGCACCGTACGAGCACAAGTACGCCGGCAGCGTCGCCTCGCTCGGGCTCCACAAGGGCGTGGCCGACGTGTACGGGATGAAGCTGCGTGGCTGGCCCGCATGGTTGATGCACCGTACGTACCACCTCAGCCGGGTACCGACCTTCAACCGCAAGGCACGGGTGCTCGCGGACTGGACGCTGTCACTGTTCTTCCGACGGGAGATTGTCTCGCTGGGGGCTTTTGCCGACCCGCGGGCGAGTTTCCGGGAGGCCGCGAGCCCGTCAGCCCCAGCCCCGTCAGCCCGGACGGCGTCGCCGGCGCCCTCAGGCCCGACCTCGGCGGTTTCCGCGAAGCCGGCCGTGCACGGTGAGACAAACGGTTCCGGCGC
>NZ_CADDZT010000013.1:87007-88876 GCF_902812655.1 Candidatus Frankia meridionalis
TCATCCGGGGAATCATCGGTGGCGTGACTGATCTGAGGGGCGCGCCTTGGAAGGCGAGTCATACCCGATTAGCACCAAATGCCCGCCGTGGGTGACTACGGCGGGCATTTCCATGAGCGGAGCGCGCTCGACGTGATCACGATCCTGGCCCGGGGCTGAGACCACCCGGGGCATCCGGGGCTGAGGCCCGGCCGGTGCTCGGACACGGTGCCCGCCGGTGGGAGCTGGGGGCGCAGGTACCGCGAGGGGCAGATCGGGATGTCTCCCGACAAGGTCCGCCTCCCACGGAGGCGGGTTCCCGGCGGACTCCGTCCCGTGCCGTCGATTGGGGCACCTTGGACCATGTTGTGATGTATTGCCTACAGCACGTGAGTTGATTGGGTGCGACTGTCACGATGAGTTGCCGGACGGGATGGAGCGGTCACTCCGTACACTTTCCCCATGTTGTCTCTTTCACAAATCCTACGTAGCGTGGTAGAAACATCTCCGATGTAGCCGAGCCGGTGTATCCCAACAGGCAGAGGAGGCTGTCCTAAAAACAGCTCGAGTGTCGGTTCGACTCCGACCACCGGCACATTCATGTGCTCTAGACGGCTGTCCATGAGATGTCGGCCGGATCATTCCGGCCGACATCTTGCCATGCCATCAGACTATTCGTCTGAATGCCCGATCGTCCTGCAGTGTGACGGTGTCGTGCTGGTCGGGTGCTCCGACTTCGGAAACGTTGATCCTTCCGGTGCTGTCGGGCGGTCGCTGGGGGCCGATGTTGTCCGGACTCGGCGGTCCGTGCCGGCGGGTGCCGGCGTGACGGTGGGTGACCCCGTGACGGTGTGCCGGCGGGTGACGGCGTGGCTGCCGAGGGAGGAACGCGGTGACCTTGCGGAGCGTTCTACTCTTGTCTCGGAAAAGTTCGTTGATCGGTCGGGTTCACCAAGGTCGATAACGGGCTTGATGGCATCTGTGATCTATGCGCCCGACTGGATGCGGGTGGTGGAAGGAGTCGTGTCCTGATGGCCGAGATGCGTTCGTCGAACCCGGTGTTCAGTCGACGTGGGTTCGCTGGCCGGCCGGCGCAGCCGGCACCTGGGCCATGGCCCGGCTCCGAGGCGCACCCGCCGGCTGCGGGTGCACCTCCTACCGCGACACCTGAGCAGCTCGCGGGTCTGTACCGGGCGCCCAGCGGGCTGACCATCGATGACGTCGTCATGCACACCCTGGGTCTGTTCGCCATCGCCGCGATCACCGGGGCGGTCGGTTGGGTACTCGCGCCGAGCATCCCGGGGATCGGGCTTGTCGCCGCGCTCGCCGCGCTTGCGCTGTCCTTCGTGATTTCTTTCGGCCGACGGCTCCAGCCTCCGCTGATCGTGGTCTTCGCGGGGTTCGAAGGCCTGTTCGTGGGTGCGGTTTCCCGCTCCTTCGAAGACGCCTACTCCGGGATCGTGCTCCAGGCCTTGCTTGGCACCGCGGTGGTCTTCGTGGCCATGCTCGTGGCCTACCGCAGCGGCCGGCTGCGGGCGACCCCTCGAATGGCCCGGATCGTCTATGGATCACTGCTCGGTGTGATCATGCTAGGTCTGCTTGACCTGGTGATCAGGGCTGTCTCCGGCAGTCATCTTCCGATCATCAATGACGCGTCCCCGCTCGGCATCCTGTTCAGCGTCGCGGTCCTGGTGGTCGCGAGCCTTCAGTTCATCCTCGACTTCGACTACATCGAGCGTGCGATTGCCGACGGTGCGCCCCGCGAGGAGGCATGGCGGGCCTCTTTCGGTCTGCTCGTCGGCTTTGTCTGGGTGTACATCGAGATACTCCGTCTGCTGTCGAAGCTCCGGGGCTGAAGCGGTCCTCTGGGATCTTGACGGGTATGATCCG
>NZ_CADDZT010000013.1:89167-93786 GCF_902812655.1 Candidatus Frankia meridionalis
TCCCTGTCCTGTCTCGCGTGGCGCGACAGGACAGGGACGGATCCTCGAGCGGGTCACCCGGAACGGTCCGGACCCGCGTGTTCGATCTCGATGCTGATCACACAGCGCTGATCGCGAACCATGGCCTCCCGGTACTCCTCCCAGTCGGGGTGCTCGCCCGACAGCGAGCGGTAATAGTGGACGAGTGTTTCCATGGCATCCGGGACGGAGATGATGCGCGCACGACCGCTTATCTGGACCCAGGGCCCATAGAATCCGTCCGGAAATACGCACAAAATTACTCGCGGGTCCCGGCGCAGGTTACGGACCTTGTAGGCGGTTTCCCTACTACTCACGATCAGATTACCGTCGGTGTCCACTCCGACGATGACCGGTGACATCTGTGGGGTGTTGTCCCTGCGAAATGTCGCAAGGACGGCCTGATGGTGTTCACGCACGTAATCCCGTGCTGCGTCGATGTCCACGGGACAGATTCTCGCCTACAGCGTGTCTCGAAACACTCCCCACCCGGCCTGGCGACACCGCGCCCGCTCCCGGCTCGTCGGCGAGCAGGACAGCGGGGCTCCGTGGCGGTACGGTGAGTGCGCTGGCGTCAGGCCAGGTCGGGCGAGTGCACTTCATCTCGCGGAAGTGATAGTCCCTTCAGGTACGTATTGCGCGCCTGCGCAGATCGGCTTCGTGGACGACGGCTGCCGCATAGCAGTGGGGTAGGCCGTGCTCGTCCCGCAGCCAGTTCACACGTTCGGTGAAGCGGAGCAGACCCGGCCCTCGGTCGAGACATCCGAGCCAGTGGGCGACATCATGTCCGGTAATTCTGGGAATTCGCTCGATAAGGCTGTGGTGGGTCTCTTCGGAGCGTTGTAGCGACATTGGCGCCTCCAACACGTACTGGTCAACGAACCATGGAAGGAGCGTGCACCACCAGCCGAACAACGGCAAGAGCCGCCACGACTGTCATGGGATAACCTTCGCCGATGTCGGACGTGGGCCCCCTGGTCACCCGTGAGCTGATCCGCGAGGTGCGGCGGCTGTACGACCGGATCCATGGATGGACACCGGGTGCGTGGCGGGTGCAGGCCGCATCGAGCGGTACCCGCGCCGAGCGGGTTCGCGAACTCGTTGTCGAACTTGTCCACCTGGGACGTGAGGCAGGCTCCGGCGCACCCGCAGGTGTCCTGCCGCCGCACCTGGCCGACCACGCCCTCGCCGATCAGATCGTCGTGCTGGCCGACGACGTGGTCGAAGCGTTGTTTGCGGACGCCTCGGGTGAGGACGTCCTGGGTGAGGCGGCGGGCGCCGAGGTCCGGGGACCGGACCGCCGCCACGACATCGCGCAGCGGGCTCGGTTGGCCGTCCGGACGGCTCGCGCGGATCTGGACGGTCCCAGACCGTGAGGGATCCAGACCGTGAGACGGGCGCTCCTGTCCGCGGGAGTCACTGTCATCCGCGGGAGTCAGCGGATCATGTGCCAGTCGGCGTTGATCTGTGCGAGGAAGATGTCGGAGGCGATCCGGGCTCCGTCGAGGGTGAGGTGGACGCCGTCGGTGGTACGGGCGAGCACGGTCTTCCCTCTGTCGTCGGTGAGGTAGCTGCTGTAGGCGCCGTTCTTCGACAGTCGGTCGCTGACGTTCACGAAGTGGACGCCCGGCACCTGCTGCGCGGCATCCGCGGCGACGCCGGAGATCTGGTGGTAAAAGCCGTTGAGTTTGGGCTCACGGGCCGGGGGCAGGCTCATCCAGTAGACCTGCCGCCTGCCGCCGCCGGACCAGATCTGCATGACCACGATCGTGCGCCGCCGGTACTCGGCGAGCCATTCGGGTGACCCGGTGGGCAGGACCCTGCCGTCCGGCATGGTGATCTCCTGCCCGTCGTTGCCGCCGAGGGTGACCGTGACTGCCTCCGGATCGCGGTTTGCCATCTGTTCACGGGCATGCGTGGCCCAGTCGAAGAAGTCCGGACGGACGAGTCCGGTGCCGGAACGGGTGTCGGAATCGGTGTGGACGGCGCCTTCGGACCCGGCCGCGATCGTCGGTCCCAGTCCGTCGGTCAGGGAGTCCCCGGTCACCAGGAGCCGCAGTGGGTCGGGCGCGGTGGGGACGCGCAGCGACGGCGCCGGCGCGGGGGCGGTGCCGGACGGCTGCGGCGAGATGCCCCCCGGGGCGTCGGCCGCGTCGGATGTACCGGATGTACCGGATGTACCGGATGCGGCTGGCCGTTCTACTACTGACAGTCCCGAGGAACTGTCGGTGGGTGCCTCGTGCCCGAAAGTCGAGGCCAGGGCGCGGGTGAGTCCGTCGAGCCCGGTGGCGCTCGTGACCCGGTCGACCGGACGTCCCACCGCGAGTACGAGGCTGCGGGTGCGTCCGGCAGGCATACCTTCGCCGGCATGCACCATCCCCGAGGCGTCCAGAATGAGTAGCAGGCCGAGGCTGGTGGCGACGAGTCTGGCCGCCTGCCGGGCTGACACGGTGCTTCCCGGCGCGGACCCCGGGGCGTGGCGGGGTGGACTGTGTCTGCGGGTACCGGACCTGCGGGTATGCGCACCGTGGTCGGATCCCTGGGGCACGGTCGGGTACCCGGGTACTCCCGTCGCATGAGGTGGTACTGCCATCACCTTGCGTATCTGAGTACGGATGACCCAGGACGGCAAGTCGATCATTCTGCCGCTTTCCCTGATCGCTGTTCAGAAGCGGAATTCCGTCCGACCCTTATCGGTGGTTGGTGCGGGTTACCATAGTTCCTCGTTTATCCCGATAAACATCGATTTGATTCATCACCTATTGTCGCCGATTGGTGATGATAGCCGGCTCTCGCGTGTCCAACGCGTGTCCGGCCGCACGGCGCGCGGACCGATGCGATCAGGCCCGGATCAAGCCCACTGATCTATCAGTTGCGCCACAAACAAGGCCTTCCGCTACCATGAGGCTCCCGATACGCAACGTGGCATCGACAGGACAACTTGGGAGCCTAAGATCATCGTGCGAATGCGGAAACTGTTCCTTTTCCCTCCCATCCTTGCATTAACGATACTGCCGGGATGCGCAAAAGGATGACGGGGATGCATCTGTCTCGCTGCGTGCGCCAGTAACAATTAATACCGAACGGCCACGTGATCTTCTTGCGGCGCCGGCCGAAATTCCAATTAATCGAACTGGCTCATTTGACTGGACCTCAGAAAAATTCGTACGTACGACTGACGGAACGTTCGATTATCGAGTTGAAGGCGGCGAAATAACCTACCTGGTCGAACCGAAGTTCGAGCTGATTGAACTGTCAGGTGGGGGTTCCGCAATGCAACTCCATTTCGAGGTCAAAAGTTTTACGGGCAAGCCAGTATTCAAGATACTCATGGCACAGGTCCACGAAGAGAAGCCCACACCCGTGTCCATTCGCGGGTCTGACCCTCGTGATGATGTTGCTGTCAGGTGGCGGCCGGGGTAAGGAGCCAGGGGTTGCCGGTGAGGGTGGCGTGGATGGCGGTGAGCCACTGTTCCCACTCGCGCGGGTTCTGTGGCTCGTGGTCGGCGTGAAGCAGAAAGTCGCCGCAGACCGGACATCGGCCGTGTTGGGTCTTGAGTAGCCGTGGGCGTGACGCCACCCCCCTCTTATCCGGGAGGCGACAGGGACACGACAGTCACCCGTCAGCCGACGGCAACGCCGACACGCCATGCAGCGTAGTCGCGCGCGGCTTGTGCTCGGTATGCACCGTGGTTGTGGTTGTTCACCGCGCGGTAAGTCCACAAGCCGGCGACGAAGGCCGTGAAGGCGGCCAGCTCGTCCTGTTCCGCCGTCCAGCACGGCCGTGTTGCCGCCAACGCCTCGGCATCCCCCGGGGAATGGCCAGCTTCGATCAGCCGGATGACCATGAACGCGGTGTCGGCCCACCCGGCGCCCGCCGCAGGCCACCCCCAGTCGATCACGTGGATCGCGCCATCGGCGCCGATGATGAACTGGTCACCGTGGAGATCGGTGTGAACGAGCCGGTCGCCCTCCACCGCTTCCGACACCAGGGCAGTCCACCGGTCCATGGCGTCGATGTCCCAGCCCGCTACGACGTCGGGTGCGGCCTCTCGCGTAGACGGCTCCACCAGTCCCGCACGGTCCACCGCAGGTGCAGACCGGCGAGGTCGCGGTCTCCCTCGACCTTCACCACCGTCCGGTCGACCAACCGGTCGACCAACCGGTCGAACAGGTCCGGCCGGATCAGGAAACGGGCTGTTGCCGCGTCCGCCTCTGCCACAGCAGTCATGCCGTGCTCCTCACAGAAGATGGAGCACTCCGCCCGCGGAGAGGCACCACACATGGCCGGAGCGGTAAAGAGGGGCCGCCTCGGGACGCGACGGCCCCCGTTGTGCCCGGCAGGGGCATCGTCGTGCCCGGGGCGCGTCTCCCCCCGTGAAGAGACGTGCCCTGGACGTTCCGGCGGTCGGGTTAGAAGCGCATCTCGCCGTTCTCGATGCCGTCGATGAACGCGGCCCATTCGGCGCGGGAGAAGGCGAGGACGGATCCGGTCGGGCGGGTGGAGTCGCGGACGACGACCCCGCCGTCGAACTGGCCCGCCTCGACGCACATGCCGCCTGCGCCGTTGGAGAACGTCGAGATCCGCCAGTCGACCGATT
>NZ_CADDZT010000013.1:94092-95998 GCF_902812655.1 Candidatus Frankia meridionalis
CGGGCGCGGAGTACGGCCACACCCGAAGGGGCCTGGTCTCAGGACCCCTGGCGGGGACGGAACGGAAACGTGATCGGGACGACGCGGCCGTCAAGGTTGCCGCTCTGCCCGTGATGGTCAGCGGCGCTGACGGTCGGGAACGGTAGGACGACTTCGACGGGCTGCCGGTCCGGGCCGTAGACGATGAGCGCGTACAAGACGGCGTCCGCGGGAACATCGGCATGGGCATCGGCGTGCGGTAAGACGTGCCGGGTGATCCGTGCCGACACCGGCGGCCGGCGGGTGAAACTTTTCGGTGGTACCACGACATCCCCCGTTCGTGGATCGGCTGTGTGGTCGGCCGGTTATCGTGCCGACACGAGTACGACACAACGCGCGGGTGGGGTAACGGCAGGCCGTAACAGGCGGCCGTACGTAACCGGTTACGGGTAACCGGTTACGACCCCCGGTACGGATGCCGGGAGGCAGCGATGAGCGATGGCGGAGCAAAGCGTGAGCTGGCCACCCGCATCCGGGAACTACGCCTTGCCGCCGGGTACAGCCAGGAACGCTTGGCCGCCAAGCTCGGGTTCAAACGTGCCTACGTCTCGCAGGCGGAGTCGGGCCGGGATGTGCCGTCGGAGAACCTGATCGACGCGTTGGACGTGGCCTTGGACGCCGGAGGGGAACTGCGTACGCTGCGCGGACGGGCCTGGCAGGAGCGGCGGGTACGACGTCGCAGCCCACCCGACCCGCGGCAGGGTCGAGGGGAGGACACCACGGACCGACGGCAGGTACTCCAGACCTCGGCGCTGGCCGCGGCGTCGGCATTCGCGGCTGACACCTACCAGCGGATCTCGACGGCGGAACCGGGCGCGTTGACGCTCGCTGAACTCGAAGCCGACGTCGACGAGATCGCCGTGGTGTACACGTCGGTTCCTCATGTCGCCCTGCTGCCCAGGGTCGTCGACCGCTGGCGGCAGGTAGAGGTCATTCTCGATAGCCGGACGGGAGGCCAGACCCGGCAGCGCGTGACCGTGCTCGGCGGCCAGTTCGCGTTCTTCCTCGGCCGGATGGGTTTCAACACCGGGGACATGCGCGCGGCCCGGCGGTTCGCGATGCTGTCCGGGCACTACGCCGACGAGGCAGGCGAACCCGTCCTTGCCGCATCCGTGGCCGCGCTGCACTCATCGATCGACTACTACACGGGCCGTTATACGGCTGCGCTGGACCATCTGCGTGCCGCGGACCGCTGGGACCATCCCTACGTCCGTGCCCGGATGGCCGCCTACGAAGCCAGGGTGCATGCCGCACTCGGGGATGCGGATGCGGCGCGGGTGGCACTGGACCGTATGGAGGCGACGGCCGGCGACTTCCGGCCGGTACCCGGGGAGACACCGGTCGGTGAAGCCGCGGTGGCCATGTTCCGCTCGGGGATCGCGGCACGGCTCGGTGACGCCTCAACCGTCGAGGAATGGGCACCCGTAGCGATCACGGCTTACCAGGCCCGCAACGGCGACTTCTCCGCGGAGGAGGAGCAACACGCCGTGCTGAACCTCGCCATGGCACGGCTGCTCGGCCCGTCCCCGGAACCGGACACGGCGGCCACCATCGGCATGCAGGTCCTCACCACACTGGCGGCCAGTCACACCCACACCGTGGCCGAGCGAATCCGTCAATTGAACGCTTTGTTCACCCCCACGCACCGGGCGATCCCCGCGGTACGGGACTTCACCGACCGGCTACGGCAGGCCCGGCCCGCTCTGCCCGCCGGTGCCACATCATGAGCGGCGAACCGGCGACAACCTTCACCATCCCCACGATCACCACCGAGCGTCTGACCTTGCGCGCGATCGCGGCGGAAGACCTCGATTCCTACGCCCCGATGTGGGCCGATCCGGAGTTCATGCGTCACCTCGGCGGCCCC
>NZ_CADDZT010000013.1:96533-101394 GCF_902812655.1 Candidatus Frankia meridionalis
GGAACATGGCAACGACCCTCGGGCACTGGGCGTTGTGGGGCTACGGGCTGTGGTCCGTCGTGGAAACGGCAACAGGCGCACTCGTCGGCCGGGCGGGGCTGTGGAACGAGCCGGGATGGCCCGGGGTCGAGGCGGCCTGGTTCGTCGGCCGGCCCTAC
Organism: Candidatus Frankia meridionalis; assembly: GCF_902812655.1. GTDB lineage: Bacteria > Actinomycetota > Actinomycetes > Frankiales > Frankiaceae > Protofrankia > Protofrankia meridionalis. The sequence goes on from NZ_CADDZT010000013.1 coordinate 96,692, forward strand.
TGGGGTCACGGGTTCGCCCCCGAAGCCGGGCAGGCCTCCCTTCGGTTCGCCTTCGAGCGGCTGGCCGTCGACCAGGTTGTCTCCGTCATCGACGCCGACAACGCGCAGTCGATCCGGGTAGCCGAGAAGGTCGGCGAGACCTACCACCACACCGAGTTCCTACACGGCAAGGATCAAGCCGTGTACGCCATCACCCGGGAGACCTGGAAGGCACGCACCGGCGGCTGACGGCCGGTCAGGACGGGCCGTAGAACGGCCGGAACGGGCGCGGCTCCTCCCTCTTGCGGGGTATCTCCAGCTGAGGGCTGCATCGTTGTTCAGAAGCGGAAATAGATGAACGGCGCGACGTCCTGACGCCCGACGATCGCGTGGGCGACGAGAACGACTCCGACGATCGTGACAACCTGGCCGGACATGCTGAGCGTCGAGAACACGTCCTGGGCGTGCAGCCACCAGCGTTTCGGCACCGCCTGGGTGGCGAGTCCGGCGGCGATGGCCAGCAGGACCGTCCAGGTGACCAGGGGTGCGGGCCCGGGTGCGGTGCACAGCCGGAGAAAGATCTTCCAGGTGGTTCCCAGGTCAGGGGATCGGAACAGGACAAAGGTCGCGCAGACGAAGTGGAAGACAACCAGGCGGCCGAGCCAGGCCCGGGCGAAGGCGCGGTATCGCGGTACCGCGCCAGGTCGTCCGACCGCGGCAGTGGTGACCGCGGCCGGGGTGGTGGTGGCGTCGGTGACCGCGCCATCCGCGTTGGTACGGATAGCGATCACCCGTGGTGCTCGCTGCAGGGGGATTCCGCCGGTAGAGTCTGTGGCCGGCGAAGTTGTCGTGGCTGTTAGGGATGTCGTGGCCGGCAGGGATGTCGTGGCCGGCGGAGCCTTGGGTCGTGACCGAGCGGCACGGACACGGGTCATCCCGGATGGCATGTCGGCCGGACGCCGTCGATGTCCGGCCCACCGGCGTTCGACCACCAGCCCCAGTCCGTGCAGCGCACCCCAGATGACGAACGTCCAGGCTGCGCCATGCCACAGGCCACCCAGCATCATTGTGATCATGAGGTTTGTGCGGGTTTGGCGAGGGCCACGCCTGTTGCCACCCAGCGGGACGTACACATAGTCACGCAACCAGCGGGACAGGGTCATGTGCCAACGCCGCCAGAATTCCTGCAGGCTCGCCGCGGTGAACGGGCGATCGAAGTTGTCCGGGAACCGGAATCCGAGGAGAAGGGCGATTCCGATAGCCATGTCCGAGTAGGCGGAGAAATCGCAGTAGATCTGCACCATGTAGCCGTAGATGGCGACAAGTACTTCCAGCGACGAGTGCTGGCTCGGTGTGTCGAAGACCGGGTCGACGAGTTGCGTGGCGAGCAGATCCGCCAGTGCCACCTTCTTGAACAGCCCGCCGGCGATCAGGAAGACCGCGCGGGTGACCTCCACGTCGCCGGGATCACGGGGAGTGGCGAGCTGGGGGATGAACTCGCTGGCGCGCACGATCGGCCCGGCCACAAGATGCGGGAAGAACGCCTCGTACACCGCGAAGTCGATACTTTTCGCGGGACGGATGTTTCCACGACTGACGTCGATGATGTACGACATCGCCTGGAACGTGAAGAAGGAGATGCCGACAGGCAACGCGACCTGGAGCAGAGGGAGCGGCGCCGGAAGCCCGATACGGTCGAGTGCCCGGTCGACGGAGAGAGCGAAGAACCCGTAGTACTTGAACCAGCCCAGCAGGCCAAGATTGCATATGACCGCCGCGGCGAGGACGCGCCGGTCGGGGCGTCTGCCGAGCGCGATCGCCGCCGTCTGGTTGATAACCGTCGAGGCGAGCAGGAGGAGGACGAAGCGCGGGTCGGCGTATCCGTAGAAAAAGTAGGAGGCACACAGGATGAAGGGCTTCCAGCGGCCTGGGTGAGGCATCAGGTACCAGGAACCTGCCATGACCATGACGAAGAAGGCCGCAAACTCGATTGTCGGGAAGACCACCCGTACCCGCCCCCACTGCAACCACTCTGAGCGCCAATTGCCTTACCTAAGGTAGTCGAGTGGCTGTGTCGTGGCCGGGACCCTGCCGTGACGTCCGCCGTGACGCCTGCTGTTTGCTCGCCGGTCACCCGCTGGTTCGTAGCGCCGGCGCGTGATGGTGTTGATATTGGAGTCCGCCCTGACGGGTCGCGGTGGACCCCGTCCGGATGAGATCATTTTTTGGCTGTCGGTCGTCTCCCGATTTCGGATGAGTGTCCACTGCTGTCTGGATGGGTGACTTATGGCCGAACTTTGCGGGATTACGAGCGTCGGTGGCGAGCGCTCGCTACCTTCCGTGTATGGGTACGGTTCAGGCTAATGGCATCGAAATCGCGTACGAGCAGCACGGTGACTCCAGTGGCCTGCCGCTTCTCATGGTTGGCGGGTTGGGGCAGCAGCTCGTCAGCTGGCATCCTGATCTCATCCGCGCGGTAGTGCGCCGTGGCTTCCAGGTCGTCATCTACGACAACCGGGATGTCGGCCTTTCCACCCATTTTGATCATCTTGGACGGCCGGATCTTGTGGCTGCGATGTCCGGGGACACCGACGCCGCTCCCTACACCCTCAGGGACATGGCGGCCGACGCCATCGGCCTGATGGACGCCATCGGATGGGAGTCCGCGCACCTCTTCGGGGTCTCCATGGGTGGTCTGATCGCGCAGACCGCCGCGCTGGACTTCCCTGACCGGATGCGAAGCCTGACCTCGGTCTCGTCCACCACGGGCAGGTGTGAGGTGAGCCGGCCGACCCCGGATGCCGCCGCCGTCCTGCTACCCCCGGTCGCGACGAGCCGTGAGGCGTTCGTGGCAAGCGCCGAGCAGGTATTCAATGTCATCGGTTCGACCGAGTTCCCGATGGACCGGGCCTGGATCCGTACCGGGGCCGGGCTGGCCTGGGACCGCCGGTATGACCCGCACGGCACCGCGCGCCAGCTGATCGCGATCCTCGCCGGGGAAGACCGGACACCGGCTCTCGCCCGGCTGACGACGCCGACGCTGGTCGTGCACGGCACCACCGATCCGCTGGTGCCCGTGGCCGGTGGACGGCTCACCGCGACCGCCATCCCGTCCGCGGAGCTGCTGGAGATCGACGGCATGGGCCACGATCTACCCCGCCAGGTCTGGGACCGCCTGCTTGACAAGCTCGACGATGTTGCCCATCGCGGCGAAGTGGCGGTGGCCGGGCGCCGGACGCCCGCTGTGTAGCGGTCGGTAGTCCAACCCGGTGGCCGGTAACCGCCACAAGGCACGCGACCTGGGGGCGGCGTGGTGTCGACTACGGTCACTTCTGTGACGCACTGCGAGTGGTCGCACCGGTACGTGGGTACTCATCGGAGATGTAACAGGATGGCACGGTACTCTCACGCGTAAGTAAGCGTTCGATGAGGTTACTGCTCTTTGTTCGCGTACTTTTCAGTGATGTTAACTGATTGTGACGAGGGATAAGAGTCATTCGAACAGCTTCAGTACCCGATAGCCGTCCCGTGTTGCTTGAGGCATCGACCATCCTCAATAGCAAGGCGGCCGGTCCTGGACAGCTGCGACGGTCCGTCCCGCTGGTGGCCGGGCTGACAGTGGTTGCCGCGCTCGGAACGTTGGTTCTGCTGATCGGGCAGGCCGGTCTGCGCGACGCGGAGCGGGCACGGCTGTCCGACCGGTCCCGGTTCGTCGAACGGGTAGCCGGGAACGCATCGAGCCTGAACGACCCGGAGCGGATACGTTCCCGGGCTGCCGGGCTGTCGCTGGCTCCCGGCCAATCCGACCACAACGCGCTGCTGCTCGGGCAGTTCCAGCTCACACCCGCGGAAGATCCGAGCCTGCTGGTCGCTCTGGTCGATCTGGACGGGTCGCCGATCGTCACCATCCCGGCCGGGCAGCGGATACCCATCGGCGATCTTGGCGTGTCCTGGGCGTCGGCGCTGGCTGGCAGGCCGGCGATGTCGCAGGTCTTCGCCCTGCAGGGACGGCCGGTCCGGGCGACGGTCGTGCCCGTGGGCGGGGACCGGCCATGGGCAGTGCTGGTGAGTGTCGCGGACGAGGCCGCGACGCAGCAGCTCAACGAAAACCTCGGCGCCCTCGGCAGCGCACCGGGAGGGCTCGTCGACGTTGACGCGAGAGGCGTCGCGGTCGTGTCGTGGAACCCGGCGCTGCGGGGCCGCCGTGTTGTCGAACCGGAGCGGTTGGTGGGACTGCTCCCCGGCACCGTCCGGGTATGGACGTCAGGCATCGGTGCGGGACAGATGACCTATCTTGCCTCCGTTCAGCGAACGACCGGGTACACCACTGTCTTCCAGCAGCCGACCGCCCGGCTGTTCGCCGACCTGCGGGCCCAGTGGCGGCAGCGGGATCTGATCCTGCTCGGTGTCCTCACGGTCTGCGTTGGCGGGCTTGTTGTGTTCGGCCTGTACCGGGAGCGGACCGCCCGGCGTGCCCGAGCTCGGTTGTACATGCTGCTCGCGGGTGTGCGCGACATCATCGTGGTCGTCGGCGACGACCGGGTGATGACTTTCGCGGGCCCTGCCGTGCGGGACCTGCTCGGCTACACCGCCGCGTCCTGGTTCGGTCGTGTCCTGACCGACTTCGCGCATCCTGACGACAGGGGTCGGATCCACCGGTTACTCGCCGAGCCGGGCGGCGGCACCGCATTCGACATACGGCTCGTCACCGCGTCCGGTGAGGT
>NZ_CADDZT010000013.1:101419-102514 GCF_902812655.1 Candidatus Frankia meridionalis
ACCTCACCGACCGTCCCGAGCTCGCCGGTGTGCTGATCACCTGTCATGAGGTGGGAGAGCGTAAGAACCTGCAGGAGCAGCTCGGCTATCAGGCGTCCCATGACTCCCTCACCGGTCTTCCCAACCGGGTGCTGTTCACCGGTGAACTGGACCGGGCGGTCGTCGCCGCACGGTCGGGCGGATCGCCGTTCGCGCTGTTGTTCATCGACCTCGACCACTTCAAACCCGTTAACGACAACCTTGGTCACGATGCCGGTGACGCGGTGCTGCGGATCGTCGCGGAACGTCTTGCGCGGGCCGTCCGCGAGGAAGATCTTGCGGCCAGGCTCGGCGGTGACGAGTTCGGGATCCTGCTGCGTGACACGGACGAGGCGTCCGCCGATGACACCGCCAGTCGGATCATCGAAGCGGTGCGCGTTCCGATCACGTTGGGAACATCGGTCGTTCGGATCGATGCCAGCATCGGTGTTGCCGCCTCGACGCTGCTGCTTGAGGCGTCCGAGTACTTCCTGCGTGCGGCGGACCGGGCGATGTACGAGGCCAAGCAGGCGGGAAGGGGTCGATCCGCCGTGGCGGTCGCCTCACCGCCGCGATCCAGCCCGACATCGGGTGCCCGACATCTGGACGTGTCCGTCACTGATACCCGTCAGGAGAGCCCGGTGCCCGAGCAGCGCAGGCCCCGCGTGGCTCAGGCCGATCGTTTTTTCTCCCGGTTCGCCGTGCCGAGGGGAAGTGCGACCGGCGTCCGCGCCTGGCTCGGCCGGCTGGGGCCGCCGCTGGTCGCCGGTGCGGTTCTGCTTGCCATCGCGCTGGTCGGCCTGTGGCTCCAGACGCAGGAACGGCACACCGCCGAGAAGCAGCGCCTAGCCGACCGGTTGGAACTGGCGACCATCGTGGCTGACTTCTCCGCGCGTAAAGCCGACCCCCAACATCTGATCAGGTCTGCGTCCGATGCCTCCTGGTCACTGACCGACCGGGCGCTCGACGAGCGGATCCTGCGGTTGTTCGCGGCCTCGGGCGCGGGAGGGAAGAACTACATCTGGGCGCTGGCCGCCCTCGACGGCGACGTTGTGGCCATCGAACCGCCGTCCGCCA
>NZ_CADDZT010000013.1:102987-105202 GCF_902812655.1 Candidatus Frankia meridionalis
TGGCGGACGGCCCGTGGCGGGCAGGCCGGCAACTCGTCCGTGATGAAGGTCGACGGGATCTTCCGCGACTACCTCACGATCCCGGTGATGCGTAACGGTGAGCCCGTCGCGATCATGGTGATCGGCGAGTCGTTGCGTGATGCCCAGGCCGAGGCCAATCTGCAGACCGGCGGCACGCTCGGGTTCAGCGTGGGTGGTTTCGCCACGGTGGACCCCTCCGGAACGGTCATGCTGTCCTGGGATGCCGCTCGGATCGGGCAACGTCTGGTCTCCCGCGACGATCTGGCGAACCTGCAGGTAGGCCGGGCCGTACAGATCCATCCGGCCGGCGCTGGTGACCAGGTCACCCTTGCCGCTCCGCTGCGGACCCTGGCCAATGGTGGCTACCTGGTGTTCCAGCAGCCCGCTTCGGTCTTCTACGGTGACATCCGCTCCGGTCAGCTCGTCCGTTACGGGTGTCTGCTCGTCGTCGTCGCTGCCGCGGTGGTCGGGCTCACCGTCCTGACCGGATGGCGGGAGGCGGCGCTGCGCCGGGGGGAGGCATGCCTGCACGCGCTGCTACACAACGCCCATGACGTCGTTCTCGCCGTCGAGGCGGACGGGCGCATCAGCTTTGTCAGCTCCGCCGTCGAGGTGATCCTTGGTTGGCGGGCCGCGTCCTGCGTCGGTCGTAAGCTGCCCGACGCGGCCCACCCGGACGAGGCGGTCACCCTTGCGGAGTTCCTGCGTTCGGCCGGGGATGTCGGGACCGCCGGCGTCCGTGACATCCGACTGCGGGCACAGGACGGTAGCTACCGCTGGTTCGACATCGAGGCGACCGACCTGCGTGCCCAGCCGGAGGTGGCCGCCATCCTGCTGACCTGTCACGAGATCGGTGAGCGCAGGGCTTTGCAGGATGAGTTGCACTACCAGGCCCGCCATGATGCTCTCACCGGACTGCCCAACCGGGCAGCGTTCCTGCACCGGCTCAACGCTGTTGCCGCGGATCAGGAAACTTCGACGTTCGCGGTCCTGTTCATTGATCTTGATCGGTTCAAGCCGCTCAACGACACCCACGGTCATGCCGCCGGCGACGAGGTACTACGGATCATCGGTGCCCGTCTCGCCAGGGCGGGCACCGAGACGAACGCCAAGGAGGCGGGCGCCAGGGAGACGGACACCGGGCAGCCGGACATGGTCTGCCGGATCGGTGGCGACGAGTTCGCCGTCGTTCTGCGCGACGCCGACGGTGTCCGGGCCCGCGACGTTGCCGACCGGCTACTCGACGCCATCCGACAGCCGATCTCCGTGGACGGCATGTCCGTCACCGTCGATGCCGCCATCGGAATCGCCATGGCGCAACCGGAGGACGGGCATCCCGAGGTCGTGGTCCGCAACGCGGATCTGGCCATGTACCGGGCCAAGGAAGCCGGCCGGGGCCGTCATGCCGTGTTCGTCCCCAGTGGGAGTGAGACCGGCTGACCTTCACGGACGGTCCGGCCCTAACGGACGGTCCGGCGCCGTCCACCGCGGGCACGCAGGTAGTCGCGGACGACGTACTGGCCCAGCGTGCCCGGATCGGGGGAGAGCACCCGACCACCGTTGCGGCGGGCGACCTCGTCGACGAACTGCACCAGCCGTGGTTCGTCGTCCAGCATGAACACGTTGATCGTCGCCCCGCGGCGGGTGAGTCGGTCCACTTCGGCCAGGGTCAACTCGAGGGTTTCCGGAGTCGGAGGCCAGGAGAAGGCGGGGGCGCCGTTGCGCATCAGATGGGCGGTTGGCTCACCGTCGGTCACCAGGAGCACGACCGGTTCGGAGTCCGGGTACTTCGACAGCAGCCGGCCCGCGATCATCAGCGCGTGCTGCAGGTTCGTGCCCTGCACGACCTCGGAGTCGAGTCCCGCCAGCTCCACCGGACGCAGCTGGCGGGCATAGTCCGAGAAGCCGACCAGATGGATCGTGTCCTGCGGGAACTTCGTGCTGATCAGAGTGTGTAGCGCGAGCGCCGTCGACTTCGCCACGCCCCAGGTGCCACGTAGTGCCATCGAATAGGACAGGTCGACGAGTAGGCAGACCGCGGCCGACGTCCGACGTTCGGTCTCGGCCACTTCGAAGTCGCCGACCTCCAGACTGACGGCACCGCTCGGGCCGACCGGGCCGGCACGCAGCACAGCGTTACGGACCGTGCGGACCACATCGATCGGCTGGGTGTCGCCGAAGTGCCACGGCCGCG
>NZ_CADDZT010000013.1:105433-113704 GCF_902812655.1 Candidatus Frankia meridionalis
GGCACCGGCGTCGGTGGAGTCGTGGTCACCGCGTCCACGGGTGTCCAGGCGACGGAAGATACGCGCCAGCGCGGTCTGGCCGATCCGCCGGACCGCCCGTGGGGTCAGCTCCAACCTGCCGGCGCTGCGGGTCAGGAAGCCCTGGCGTTCCAGCTCCTTCTCGATCTGTTGCAGGGTGCGCAGATCGTCCACGGCCTCACGGCCCAGCGCCCGTGCGACCGCGTCCGTGTCGATGTCGTCGAGGGACGCCCCGGCGTAGTCCTGCGACAGGGCGGCCGCCAGCTCGTCGAGCTCGGCCAGCTCCTCCAGCGCGCTGGTGGCATCGCCGAGCCCGAGCGGTGTGTCGCCGGTCATCGCGTCGCGGAACCGGCCGCGTCCGGGCTGGCCCCAGCCGAGGTCCGGACGGGCGGACCGCAGCGCCTGCTGCAGCCGGGACAGCTCGGCCGCCATGCCCATGTCCGCCATGGCGGACGCCATGAGGTCGGTCAGTTCCTGGCGTTGCTGTGGGGACAGTCCCGCCATCAGCCGCGCGGCGGCCGCGGCGCGGCGCGCCAACGAGTCGACCAGCTCTTCCAGCGACTGCGGGTTCTCCGGGAAGAAGTCGCCGAACGAACGCATGAAGTCCTCGAAAGCGGCGTCGGTGTGTTCGCCACGGGCGTCGGCCTCGACCATGTTGTTCAGCGCGTTCAGCATGTCCTTCACCCGGGTCATGTCCTCGGGTGTGGCGTTCTCCAATGCCTGCTTCATGCCGCGGAACTGCGTGTCGAGCACCTCGCGGCGCAGCAGGTCGGAAATCTTCTCGAACGTCTCGCGGGCCTGCGGCGAACGCCACTCGTAGTCGGACAGCGCGTTCACGGCCCGAGCCGGGTCGTTCGGCAGTGAGTCGAGTTCGGCCTCGCGCAGCCGGGCGTCGTCGGACGGGTCGGGGAACAGTTCCGCCCGCTCCTGGCCGACGGCCGTGTCCAGGAGCTCGCGGATCTGCTCCAGGGTGCCGTCCAGCCGACCGCGGGAGCGGGCCTCCCGCCGTCGGCGTTCCACCTGCCGGCGCAGGTCCTCCAGCCCGCGGCGGCTGTGCGTACCGCGGCGCAGCAACGCGTCCAGAGCCTCGCGCGGGGTGCGGCCGTCAAGGATGTGCTCGGACATCTCGTCCAGCGCGTTCGCCACGTCGAACGGGTCGGCGAGGGGGTCGGGGCCATCGTCCCAGGGGCCGTACCGGAAGCCCGCCGACCCGGTTCCGGCACTCATGTGCCGTACACCGTCCGGCCCGGTAGCTCCTCTTTGGCGAGGCGCCGGTTGAGGTGCAGCCCTTCCATCGCCAGCTCCAGCCCGGCCGCGGCGAGGCCCGGTGACTCCGCGCCGTCGATGCCGAGTTTGGTCAGGATCGCGGCCAGCCCCGGTACCGGGCCCACCCGCCGCAGCAGTTCCCCGGCGGGGACGAGGTCACCGGTCTCGACCGGGCCGTCCACTTCAAAACGTCGTTGCAGGCCGGCGAGGTCGGTTCCGGCGAGCCGGGCACGGAACGTCTCGGCGACCGCCCGGCGCAGCAGGTGCGCGAGGATGTCGTCCTCCCGCCCCTCCTCAAGCTGGTCGAACTCGACCTTGCCGCGTACCGCCGGTACGATCGCCGCGAGGTCGACGACCCTGGCCGTCGGGATGTCCTCCCCGGTGAGGGCCGCGCGGCGCACCGCCGAGGCGGCGACGGTCTCCGCGGCGGCCACGGAGAGCCGGGCCGACACACCGGAACGCCGGTCGACCTGAGGAGCGTCGCGGACCAGCCGGGTGAAACGTGCCACCACCTCGAGTAGATGCTCCGGGATGGCGGGGAAGCCCAGCGGCGACCCTGCCCAGTCCAACTCCGCCTCCTGCCCGATCAGGGCCAGCTCGTCATCGAGGCGGAGCGGGTAGTGCGTGCGGACCTCGGCCCCGAAGCGGTCCTTGAGCGGGGTGATGATCCGTCCGCGGTTCGTGTAGTCCTCCGGGTTCGCCGAGGCGACCAGGAACAGGTCAAGCGGGAGCCGCAGGATGTAGCCACGGACCTGGATGTCACGTTCCTCCAGCACGTTCAGGAGCGACACCTGGATGCGTTCGGCCAGGTCGGGTAGCTCGTTCACGCTGAAGATGCCGCGGTTGGTCCGCGGGATCAGGCCGTAGTGGACGGTTTCCGGATCACCGAGGGTGCGGCCCTGTGCGACCTTCACCGGGTCCACATCGCCGATCAGGTCGCCGACGCTGGTGTCCGGGGTGGCGAGCTTCTCGCCGAACCGTTCGGAGCGGTGCTTCCACGTGACCGCGATGTCGTCACCGAACTCGGCGAGCAGTAGCCGGCAGCGGGTGCACACCGGCGCATAGGGATGATCGTTGATCTCGCAGCCGGCGATGACCGGCGTCCATTCGTCCAGCAGACCGACGAGGGTGCGGATCAGGCGGGTCTTCCCCTGGCCGCGTTCGCCGAGGAAGACGATGTCGTGGCCGGCGAGCAGGGCACGCTCGACCTGGGGGAGCACGGTGTCCTCGAAGCCGATGATGCCGGGAAACCGGTCCTGTCCGCCCGTCATGCGGGCGAGGGTGTTATCCCGCAGTTCGGTGCGCACGGACCGGTGTCGGTGGCCGGAACCGCGCAGGACACCCAGAGTTGTCGGTTCGGGGGACTGCGGGGGCTGAGACCCTGACAGATCGAGCACTAGCCGACGGTACGTCCCCGCGCTCTGGCGCGCAGGGAAGTCGCGCAGGGAAGTCGTGGGATTTCCGCGAAAGCCCAGGCCAAACAAAGAGGACTTCTCCCCCTCCCGGCGGGCGTTCGTCGGGGGGAGAAGTCCTCTTGATCCTGGAGCGCCCGAGGGTCGGGCCGTCCCGAAAGGTTCAGTGGGAGTAGGGCTCCACCGCGACGATCCGGACCGTGGCGGGACGACCGTTGGGCAGGTTGTACGTCACGGTGTCACCCGCCTTGTGCCCGGTGACCGCGCCGCCGAGCGGCGACTGCGCGGAGTAGACGTCAAGCGATGTGCTGTGGTCCTCGCGGGATCCGATCAGGAACTTCTCGATGTCGTCGTCGTCGCCGGCGAAGCGGACCTCTACCACGGTGCCCGGACCCGCCGCACCGTTGAACTGCGGCGCCTCACCAACCCGGGCGTCGCGCAGGAGGTCGGTGAGCTGGCGGATGCGCGACTCCATCTTGCCCTGCTCTTCCTTGGCCGCGTGGTAACCGCCGTTCTCCTTGAGGTCGCCCTCCTCGCGAGCAGCTTCGATCTTGTTGGCGATCTCGACACGACCGGTCCCGGTGAGGTGGTCGAGCTCCCCGCGGAGCTGGTCGTACGCCTCCTGGGTCAGCCACGTCTGCTGCGACACGCGTCACGCTCCTAGATTTCTGAGGGTCTCCGGAGGCGCGGGAAGAAGCATGATCGCGCCTCCTTCGGCCGCTGGTACTTCGATGGCCGCACGAATATGGCCCGACCACGGTGAGGTCGGCCATATCCCGATTGGACCCTCATCGGGCCCGTCGTGGGCCCTTCGACGGGGACAGTGGGGTGGGATGCTGGAAATTGTGAGGATGGTGGGGACAGGGGCAAACGCCCAGCCTAACAGTTGACAATTCAAGCCGGAACAACGTCGCGTGGACGAGCGTCGCTGCTCGCCGCGCGAGACGAACCCAGGCACAACAGCTCCCGGGTTACTCGCCAGGGGTCCCGCGCGGCGTCAGCCGGTACGGATGATCTGACAGTCCTCGACCTCGACCACGTTCGCTTCCTGGGACGTGGGCAGCGTGACCGTCAGGGTCATGACCCGTTGGCCGTTCGTAGCCGGACCGACAACGATGTCGGTGCGCCGGCCGACGACCTGGTCGTCTCGGGAGCGTGCGCGGACAGTGCATTGTGCCACGGCGTTGGGTGACTTTTCCACATCGAACGTCAGCTGCGCCTGCGTCGCGCTGATCCGATAGGCGCGGGTCCCGTAGTTCAGACGTCCCGGACGGCTCTGGACCCACCCGGCCCCGACCGCGGCGACCGTCACGATGGTGACCGCCGCCAGCAGGAACCAGGGGGCGACCCGGATGCCGCCGAGCCAGGGGATGTCAAACCACCGTCGCAGGATGCCGGACACACCCGGCATCCCTGGTGGGGCCTTGCCCGGCGTCGCTGTGGACCTGCTTGTCGATGGCATCGGGAACAATGGTGGCATGTCCAAGCCGACCAACGGGGGTGGCCTGCGGCTCATGGCAGTGCACGCCCACCCCGACGACGAGTCCAGCAAGGGCGCGGCCAGCATGGCGCGCTACGTCCGTGAGGGTGTCGACGTCCTCGTCGTGACCTGCACCGGCGGTGAGGCCGGCAGCGTGCTGAACCCCGCGCTGGACCGTCCCGACGTCCACGCGCGCCTGCGGGAACTGCGGAAGGCCGAAATGGACGAGGCGTGCCGCATTCTCGGAGTACGGCAGGTCTGGCTGGGTTTCCTCGACTCCGGCCTGCCCGAGGGCGACCCGCCCCCGCCGCTTCCTGACGGGTGCTTCGCGCTCACGCCGGTCGTCGATGCGGCCAGACCGCTCGTCAGGCTGATCCGGGAGTTTCAGCCACAGGTCATGATCACCTATGACGAGAACGGCGGCTATCCACATCCCGACCACATCATGAACCACAAGATCACAGTCGAGGCGTTCGAGGCCGCGGGCCACCCCGAGCGCTATCGGGAGGTGGGCGAGGACGTCGGGCTGTCGCCCTGGCAGCCGCTCAAGCTCTACTACCATCTGACGTTCCACAAGCTGCGGATGCTCGCCCTGCACGAGGCGATGCTCGCGAGCGGCCGCGAGTCGCCCTACACCGAACTGCTCGCGAAGTGGGCGGATCGCGCGGAGGACTCCGGCCGGGTCACCACCAGGGTGGCGTGCGGTGAGTTCTTCGAGACCCGGGACCGCGCGCTGCTGGCGCACGCCAGTCAGGTCGACCCGAACGGCCCGTGGTTTCGCATCCCGATGGAGATCCAGCGCGAGGCATGGCCCACCGAGGACTACCAGCTCGCCCGGTCGCTGCTCGAGGTCGGGACGCTGCCCGAAAGCGATCTGTTCACCGGTATCCGGTGACAGGCATCTGCTTTGGGCGGACACCCGGTGATCCGGGCACGGTCGCGTCGCATCGGTCGTTGCTGGTGACAGGATGACTGTCACCATGGGCAGCTGAGACTGTGCACGCTTCAACGGTCCGGGTGGCACGTCAACGGGTCGGACACAGGTCAACGGCTGAGGAGATCATGTCATGGCGATCTGGGATCGTCTGCGCACCAGCACAGAGTCGATGCAGCAGCAACTGAACGCCAAGAAGAACGATCTTAAAAGTGGTGCCTTCCGGGACGCGAGCATGGCCATGTGCGCGTTGGTGGCCGCTGCCGACGGCAGCATCGACGCGGACGAACGCCGCAAGGTTGCCGCGCTCATCGCGTCCAACGAGGTGCTGAGCAACTTCCCGGCGGAGCAGCTGCAGCAGAAGTTCAACGACTACTGCTCCAAGCTGCAGGCCGACTTCGACTTCGGCAAGGTCGGCGTCATCCAGGACATCGGCAAGACGAAGAAGAAGCCTGCCGAGGCCCGCGCGGTGATCCAGATCGGGATCGTCATCGGAGGCGCCGACGGCAACTTCGACAAGTCCGAGCAGCAGGTCGTCCGCGACGCCTGTTATGCGGTTGGGCTGGACCCGAACGAATTCGATCTTTAGTCGCCGGGTCCCGGCCGGTGGGCGGCGACGTAGGGTTGGGGCGTGACTTCTGCGGGACAGACCCTGGCGCTCGAGGTCAGCGGGGGTGCTGGCGGGTTCCTTGTGGTGGTGCTGCTGGGCCTTGCCGCCGCTGGCCTCTTCACGATGATGTCGCGCAGCCTCGGCCGGATGCGCAGCAACGTCGCCGGCGGGCGGTTCGGTGAGCGTGCGGCGGCCGGGAAGAGGCAATCCGGGCGTGCGGACGCCGACGGCGACATCCCGTCCCAGGACTCGTCCGGCCGCGATTAGCGCACCCGGGACGGACACGGCCTAATGCTGTGCGAACTGGGCTGACGTCGACTGCACGGTGCCGGGGGTCAAGGTGATCCCGGAACTGATCAGTTGCTCACCGTAGATGTCGGTGAGCCTGACGGTGAAGGGACCTTTGCCGAGACCGGCAGGTGTCGGGAGGAAGTAGTTCCACATCTGCCTCTCCAGGACCTGCCATTTTCCGTTCACGCTGATCTCGAGAGAGGCCACCGGATTACGGTGGTTGCGCGGCTGGATGGCCAGGTACCACTCGGACGAGCCGTTTCTGACGACATACTCGACGTTTCCGATGTCGGCCGGGCTGACGAGATGCCAGGAGATCGGGACCTCGCCGAGCTGCGGGTCCCCGGCGATCCGGGTGAACGCCTGCTTGCTGAAGTCGATCTGTCCGGGTGCGCACGGCAGGGGGCACCGGTCAACGATCTTCACCCGGATGGTGCCCTTCGGCCCGGTCGCCTCGATGTAGGCGCCGCACATCCGCGCGGTCTCGTAGTCGGTTTCGTTCATGGCGGCGAATGCGCCGGACGGATCCTGGAGGGCATTGTCGTAGAGGCAGTTCCCGGTGGGGTTGTCCGGCGTGTACCAGGTGCCCTTGCCGCTGTAGGTGCCACCCGGTCCGATCCGGCCGGGGCACTGGTTGCTGGAGCGGTCACCGATGTCGGTGAAGACGTCGGGGTCAGGGTGGCGTCGGTGGCCTGGCATCCGGTGACGGCACCAAAGGCCACACCGACACCGAGTAGAAGGGCTGCGGTACGCCGGGGCAGCGCCGGCAGCAGGGGCACAACCACCCTGAAAAGCCGTGGGGTCGAGGTACTGGCAGGTGGTGACTCGCTCACGAGCTCTCCACGGTCAGGGACGGGAACGCGAGGCTCTCGCCGTTGTCGATCCCCTCCCAGCGGTACGACCGTAGCTACGGCTGTTTGTCCGTGTCCAGGTATTCGGTCCAGTTTTGTGCGGTTCGTGGGAATTCCGTCGAGGGGTGTTGATCGCGCGGCCCGGAGCCTTCACGCGGCCCGGAGCCTTCGACACCCGCCTACGGGCCTGCGATCAGTCATCAGGGTTGGCGCGGCGCTCGCGCTTGACCTGCGCGCGGTGCTTCTTGCCCGCGATGCGCCGCTGCACCGCGCCGGCGGACGGACGGGTCGGGCGCCGTGCCCGCGGCGGGGGATCGCTCGCCGTCCGCAGGATCGTCACCAGCCGGGCGAGGGCAGCCTCCCGGTTACGAAGCTGTGAGCGGTGCTCGCTGGACGTGACGGTGAGGATGCCGTCGACCAACCGGCCATCCAACCGCTCCAGCGTCCGCCCGCGCAGCCGTTCGGGTAGCGATGCCGACCGGCGGACGTCGAAGGACACCTCGACCCTGCTGTCGGCGGTGTTCACCCCCTGCCCGCCGGGCCCGCTCGACCGGGAGAACCTCCAGGTCAGATCGGACTCACGGAGCATGAAACCCGGGCGGACCTGAAACGGTGGAAACGTCACCGTCCCATGGTGGCCGTTTCCGGTGTCACCGCCAGTGGTTTTTGTGATCGCCCCCGGCACCTCGATGATCAGCCGCTGATCCTGCGACGACCGCATGTGACGGTGCCCTGGGCTAGGTTCACAGCTGTTTGGAAGGGTGTGGTCCGGTGTGGCTGACGTCCGAAGGGGGAGGCGTCGACTGTGAACCGCCCACACCTTGACGATCTACTCGGCGGGCTGCTGGACGTCGGCAGCTGGAGCTCCTGGGATCGCGTCCCGGCGCAGCCGCCGGCGAGCGCCGCCTACCGGCGGGACCTGGCTCGGGCCGCTGAACGAAGTGGCGCGGACGAGTCGGTCCGGACCGGCGAGGGACTCCTCGGCGGCCACGGGGTCGCCGTCGTGGCCAGCGAGTACGCCTTCCTCGGTGGCAGCGTAGGGCTTGCCGCCGCTCGGCGGGCCACCTCCGCGATCGAACGGGCCACCGCTGAGGGACGGGTGCTCCTCGCACTGCCCGCCAGCGGGGGCACCCGGATCCAGGAGGGTACCCCCGCGTTCCTGCAGATGCTGACGATCAGTGGTGCCATTGCCGAGCACCGGGCAGCCGGCCTGCCCTACCTCGTCTACCTGCGCCATCCCACGACTGGTGGGGTGCTCGCGTCGTGGGCATCGCTCGGGCACGTCACGTTCGCCGAACCCGGCGCGTTGGTCGGCTTTCTCGGGCCTCGGGTGGTCGAGGCGCTCACCGGAACGGCGCCCGGGAGGGACGCGCAGAGTCCCGAGGCACTGCACCGGGCCGGTGCGGTGG
>NZ_CADDZT010000013.1:113735-119705 GCF_902812655.1 Candidatus Frankia meridionalis
CCACCGCCACCGGCCCCGCCGAGGCGGCTGTGCATCCGGCCGTACCGGCCGGTGCCGGGCCGGTTGCCGGGCCAGTTGAGGCGCCGGACCCGTGGGCGTCGGTGCTGGCGACGCGAGCCCCCGATCGCCTCGGGCTGCGCGACTTCCTCGCAGCTTCGGCCAGTGACGTCACGCTGCTCGGTGCGTCCGATCTGAGGGAGGGGACGGATGCGCAAGGTACGCCGATCGTCACCGCGCTCGCTCTTCTGCGGGGGACGCCGTGCGTCGTCGTTGGGCAGGACCGACTGGCGCAGCGTCACCGGCCTATCGGTGTACGCGATCTACGTGCGGCACGACATGCGATCCAACGTGCGACGGAGCTTCGGCTGCCGGTGCTGACCGTGATCGACACGCCGGGCGCGGAGCTGTCCGACGAGGCGGAACGCGCGGGCCTTGCCGCGGCGATCGCGCACTGCCTGGCAGTGCTGCTCGCGACGCCGGTGCCTACCGTGAGCGTGTTACTCGGGCAGGGCGCGGGCGGCGCGGCGCTCGCTCTGCTGCCGGCGGACGCAGTGGTCGCGGCCGAGGACGCCTGGCTTGCCCCGCTGCCGCCCGAGGGCGCTTCCATGATCATGCATCACAGTGTCGACCATGCCGCCGACATGGCTCGTGGGCAGCGCATCACTGCCGGTGACCTGTGCCGGCTCGGCGCGGTTGACCTGGTGGTCCCCGGCGTCCGGGACCGGATGGCCGGGCTCGGCGAGGCTGTTGCGGCATGCCTGCGGACCGTCTCGGGGCATGACTCCGTGACGAGGCTCGCGGCCCGCCGTGACCGCCATCGCCGCCTGTCGCTGTGACTCTCCGGTCGGTGCCGCGTCCTGACCGAACGCCCCGTCCCCGAACGCCCCGCCCCCGAACGCTCTCGCCCGGGGCGACGGCGATGCTTTCAGCCGACGGCGATGTTGACGATCCGGCCGGGAACGACGATCACTCGCTTCACGGTCCGGTCAACGGTGTGCCGCGCGTACTCCTCGTTGCCGGTCAGGACGGCTCGGACGGTCTGTTCGTCGGCGCCCGCGGGGACCTCGATGGTGAACCGCACCTTGCCGTTGACCTGTACCGGCAGCGTCACGGTGGATTCGGCCGCCAGCGACTCGTCGGCCGGTGGGAAGGGATGCAGCGCGAGGGAGGTCTCGTGACCCAACCGGGCCCACAGCTCCTCGGCGATGTGCGGGGCCAGCGGCGCGACCATGAGCACAAGCGCCTCGGCGAGCTCGCGCGGCAGCTCGCCCGAACCGCCGTAGCGCTTGCTCACGAAGTTGGTGAGCTCGATGAGGCGAGCGACCGCGGTGTTGAAACGCAGGCCCGCGTAGTCCGCCTGCACCGCCAGGATCGTGCGGTGCAGCGTCCGTGCCGCGTCGGTGTCCAGCCCGGCGTCCGAAACGGCCGCCACGCCGGTCGCCTCGTCGACGATGTTGCGCCACAACCGTTGCAGGAAGCGGTGGGAGCCGACGATGTCGTCGGTGTGCCACGGACGGTCGGCGTCCAACGGCCCCATCGCCATCTCGTAGACCCGCAGGGTGTCCGCGCCGAAGCTGTCGTACATCTCGTCCGGGCTGACGCTGTTCTTCAGGCTCTTGCCCATCTTCCCGGAGCGTCGGTTCACCGGTTCGCCCTCGTGGGTGAACCCACCGTCGGCCGTGCGGACGACATCCGCCGCCGGCACGTACATGCCGCGGGCATCGGTGAAGGCGTCCGCCTGGATGTAACCCTGGTTGAACAGCCGCTTGAACGGTTCCTTCGTCGACACCAGACCCAGGTCGTAGAGGACCTTGTGCCAGAACCTCGCATACAGCAGGTGCAGGACGGCGTGCTCGACTCCACCGACGTAGAGCCCGACGCCGCCGTCTCCGGGCGGGCCGGACGGCGTGTGCATCCAGTACCGCTCGACCTCGGGGTCGACGAAGCGTTCGCTGTTCGTCGGGTCGAGGTAACGCAGGTAGTACCAGCATGAGCCGGCCCACTGCGGCATCGTGTTGGTCTCACGCCGGTAGGTCTTCGGCCCGTCGCCCAGATCGAGGGTCACACCGACCCAGTCGGACACCCGGGCCAGCGGCGGCACCGGGTCGCTGACGTCGTCGTCGGCCATGGCCGCCGGTCTGAAGTCGGTCATCTCCGGCAGGGTGACGGGCAGCAGTTCGTCGGGGAGCGCGACCGGTAGCCCGTCGTCGTCGAACACGATCGGGAACGGTTCACCCCAGTACCGCTGCCGGGAGAACAGCCAGTCCCGCAGCCGGTAGGAACGCGCGGCGCGGCCGGCGCCGACGTCCTCCAGCCAGCGGACCGTCGACTTGATCGCGTCCGGCTTCGACAGCCCGACCAGGGACGGTGCGACACCGGACGACGCCAGGTACTCGCCCTCGCCGGCAAACGCCTCCGGCCAGGCGTCCGGTGCGGTACCTGTGGGCACCGTGTGTTCGTCGAGCCATTCGGCGTTCGGGGCGAGAACGGCGGGGATGGGCAGTCCGAGCGTGCGGGCGAGGGAGAAGTCGCGTTGGTCGTGCGCGGGCACCGCCATGATCGCGCCTGTCCCGTAGCCCATCAGGACGTAGTCGGCGAGGAACACCGGGATCGCGGTGCCGGTCACGGGATTGGTCACGTATGCACCGGTGAACACACCGGTGCGGGGGATCTCGTCGGTGCCGCGCTGGCGGTCCCCCAGACGTGCCGCGTAGTCCTGGTAGGCGGCCACCGCCGCGCGCGGCGTCCAGTCTGGCGCCGGCCCGCCGCTGTTGGAACCGCCGCTGTTGGAACCGCCGCTGTTGGAACCGCCGCTGTCGGCAGCATTCTGGCCGGCGTCGGTGAACGTCCACGCCGCCGGGGTCCCCGGCGGCCACGCATCGGGTGTGAGGGTGTCGACGAACGGGTGTTCCGGCGCCAGCACCATGAAGGTGGCACCGGCCAGAGTGTCGGGACGGGTCGTGAACACCTCGACGCGGACGTCGGAGCCGACGGCGTCGAACTCGACCGAGGCGCCGTCGCTCGGACCGATCCAGTTCCGCTGCATCTGCTTGATCGAGTCCGGCCAGTCGACCAGGTCGAGGTCGGCGATCAGGCGTTCGGCGTAGGCGGTGATCCGCATCATCCACTGGCGTAGCGGGCGCCGGAAGACCGGATAGTTGCCGATGTCGCTGCGTCCCTCGGCGGTGACCTCCTCGTTCGCGAGCACCGTGCCGAGACCCGGGCACCAGTTGACCAGTTGTTCGGAGATGAAGGCCAGTCGGTGTCCGTCGACGACCCGTCGGCGTTCGGTCGTGCTCAGGGCCGACCACGGCCGGTTGTGCGGGTTGGCGTCCCCGCGAGGTTGCCGGGTACCGGTTTCGAGTTCGGTGACGAGTTCGTCGATGGGGCGGGCGCGGTCGGCCTGGTCGTCGTACCAGCTGTTGAAGATCCGCAAAAAGATCCACTGGGTCCACCGGTAGTACTCGACGTCCGTGGTGGCGATTTCACGCCGGGCGTCGTGGCCCAGCCCCAGCCGTCCCAACTGACGCCGCATGTTGTCGATGTTGGCCTCGGTCGTGACCCGCGGGTGCTGCCCGGTGTTGATGGCGTACTGCTCGGCAGGCAGGCCGAAGGCATCGTAACCGAATGGGTGCAAGACGTGATGACCGGTCATTCGCAGGTAGCGGGCGAACACGTCCGTGCCGATGTAGCCGAGTGGATGGCCGACGTGCAGACCGACACCGGACGGGTAGGGGAACATGTCCATGACGAAAACCGGGGGGCGTTCGGCGACCCGGTCGAACCCGTCCGACAGCGGGCCGCGCGGGTTCGGGGAGTGGAACGTGCCCCGCTCGGACCATGCCTGCTGCCAGCGGCGCTCGATGTCGCCGGCAAGCCGGGCACCGTAGCGGAACGGCAGATCCACGGCCGGGACGGTGCCTGTCTGCCGGGCGCCCGTGGCGGTTGTGGTTGCGGTACCCGCGCCGGTTGCGGTGCCGGTGTGCTCGGAGCTGCTGATCATCCCTCATCATCCTCAGGTCGTTGCGACCCGACCCGCGGACCCCGCGGGAACCCGCGGATCATGACAGCAGTACCGACGGCAGGCTCACGCGGATGGTGTCGATCGTTGTCCCGAGCCTATCGGGAGACCGCGAGTACGAAGGTACTGGGCGCATACCAGGCCGAGCAGCGCGGCGACGACATGGCCGGCCGCGGTGAAGTCGGGCGCGTATGCCATGGCGAGGGCGAGCGCCGCGAGCAGGCCACCGGTGACGAGCCAGCGTCGGTGGGTGGGCAGCGTGGCTGCGAGCACGGCGGCGCAGGCGACCAGTCCGTAGCTGGTGCCGACGTCGACGGCGTCGCAGACCTGGCTGTCGACCAGTCGCATGGCCCGGCCGATGACCAGGCCCGCGGCGACGAGCAGGCTTGCTCCGATGTGCCCGGTTGCGAACACGCCGAGTGTCCGCCGGGATCCGATCTGTTGTTCGAGGGGGGTGAGGACGGCGGCCACAAGACCCGCCGACCGGAAGAAGGTGAAGCCCTCGAGCCAGAAGGCACTGGCCACCAGGACGTAGAGCGGACGGTTACGCAACCCCGTCAGGTTGGTGGACCGGGCCACCAGCAGACGATGGTAAAGATCGCGGTCGAGGGTGTAGGCGACCGCGAGCACGGCCGAGGTGAAGGCCAGGATCGCTATATAGATCATCGCGAGCGGTGCGACCTGCCATGCCCTGCGGATCAACCTGCGTTGGGTGCGAAACCTCGGCGGTGACCACCGGGTGGTCACCCTCGGCGGCGTGTCGGTGCGCTGGCGGGGAACTTCGACGCCCGTCGGGTCGGCCACGGACGGGAGGACTCGACGCGGGACCGGCCACGGACGTTCGCCGGTACATCGGACCTGGGTCACATCCTCAGCGTCGCTCGTCGGTGCGGCAACCGCGTACTGTTTGCGGTCCGAGTCGGAAAGTTCGTTGTCGGCGTATCCGGATCACGTTCGACAAGCTGTTTTTCTCCGGGATTCGACCGGGATGGGATGCGGGGCCGGGGAGCGGCCGCGCTGTCATGGGCCTCGGGGTGATCCAGATCTCCGACGATGACGAGCTCACGTTTCCTCACTCGTCAGGCACCGCAATGCTGGGAAGATGCCGAACCGTCTTGCCGACCAGACCTCGCCATACCTGCTCCAACACGCAGACAACCCGGTTGACTGGTGGCCGTGGGGCCCAGCCGCGTTTGCCGAGGCCATCGATCGGGGCGTCCCGGTCCTGTTGTCCGTGGGCTACGCGTCCTGCCACTGGTGTCACGTGATGGCGCACGAGTCCTTCGAGGACGAGACCACCGCGGCGCTGATGAACGAGCACTTCGTCAACATCAAGGTCGACCGTGAGGAGCGGCCCGATGTCGATGCCGTCTACATGGACGTCACCGTTGCCCTGACCGGTCACGGCGGCTGGCCCATGACGGTCTTCCTCACCCCGGCGGGTGAGCCGTTCTACGCCGGCACCTACTTCCCGCCGACGCCGCGGGCGGGGATGGGATCGTTCCGCCAGTTGCTCGAGGCGGTCACGAGTGCGTGGCGGACGCGGCGGGACGAGGTGGAGGCATCCGGCGCGGACATCGCGCGCGAGGTTGCCGCGGCGGCGCGCGCATCCGGCGGACCGGCGGCGACGCTCACCGCCGAGCTGCTGGCCGGCGCGGTCGAGAAGGTTGCCCGGGCGTTCGACCCGGTGCATGCGGGCTTCGGGCCGGCGCCGAAGTTCCCGCCGTCGGCACTGCTGGAGATGCTGTTGCGGCACTGGGCCCGCACCGGGGACGACGCCAGCCTGCGCATGGTCACCGCCACCTGCGAGCGGATGGCCCGTGGCGGGATCTACGACCAGCTCGCCGGCGGGTTCGCCCGCTACAGCGTGGACGCCACCTGGACCGTCCCCCACTTCGAGAAGATGCTCTACGACAACGCCCAGTTGCTGCGGGTGTACCTGCATCTGT
>NZ_CADDZT010000013.1:119977-123044 GCF_902812655.1 Candidatus Frankia meridionalis
GGCCGAGCGGGTTGCCCGCGAGACCGCGTCCTTCCTGCTCACCGATCTGCGGACCGCTGAAGGCGGGTTCGCCTCGGCGCTGGACGCGGACACCGTCGTACCGACGTCGGACACTGTCGGCGCGCATGGTGGGAGTGGCCACAGCGTGGAGGGCGCCACCTATGTGTGGACACCGGCCGAGCTGGTCGACGTCCTCGGTCCGGACGACGGGGCCTGGGCCGCGGGAGTCTTCGGCGTCACTCACGCGGGCACGTTCGAGCACGGGACGTCCGTGCTCGAGCTGGGTGCGGACGCGGACGATCCAGTCAGGTTCACCCGGGTGCGTGCCGCGCTTGCGGCGGTCCGGGCGGGACGACCACAGCCCGCCCGCGACGACAAGATCGTTGCTGCCTGGAACGGGCTGGCGATCGCGTCCCTCGCCGAGGCCGGAGCACTGTTCGCCGAAGCGTCCTGGGTGGCGGCGGCCGTGGATGCCGCGACGCTGCTGCGTGACGTCCACCTGGTGGACGGCCGGCTGCGCCGCACGAGCCGGCATGGACGGGTCGGATCGAACGCCGGGGTCCTGGAGGACTACGGGGATGTCGCCGAGGGACTGCTGGTTCTGCACCAGGTCACCGGTGACGCGCAGTGGCTGGAACTGGCGAGCGACCTGCTCGGCGTTGTCCGTGGGCACTTCGCCGCGGACGACGGGGGCTTCTTCGACACCGCGGACGATGCGGAGCGGTTGTTGCGCCGGCCACGGGACCCTTCGGACTCGCCGACGCCGTCCGGCCAGGCCGCGGTTGCGGGCGCGTTGCTGACCTGTGCCGCGCTGACGGGTTCGGCGGAGCATCGCCGTGCCGCCGAGCGCGCCGTCGACGTGCTCACCCCGTTGCTGGCCGTCAACGCGTCCTTTGCGGGGTGGGCCGGGGCGGTGGCCGAGGCGCTTTTGGCCGGGCCCGCCGAGGTTGCCGTTGTCGACCGTCCGGACCTCGAACGGCTGGCCCGTCTTGCCACGGCGCCGGGCGCGGTCGTGGTCACCTCCGGCCCGCTGGCCCGGGGACGGGCGGCGGCCGGGGTCTACGTGTGCCGGGGCTTCGTCTGTGAGCGGCCGGCGACCACCGTCGAGGAGGTGCGCGCCCAGCTCGGCGTCCAGGTGGCCCTGGTCTCGGCCGGCTGACCGACCTGGCGCGTGGCGGTACGTCCATGGAATGTCGGCTACTCGACGTCCGTTGCTCCTGTATTGATGTAAGTGTGTAATCAAGCAGGAGGTATCCGATGTACACGAGCCCATACCCTGAGCGGGCTGCGAGGAGGCACGGCATGGCTGGGTCGCGCGGACGGGGCTACGGCCGTTGGGGCGAGCGCGAGCAGGCGCCGTCCGCTGACGATGCGGCGGCATGGTTCACCGGTCGACTGCCCGACGACTGGTTCACCGGTCCGCCCACTGTGACCGTCGACCGCGATGAGATCATCGTGGTCGGCGTGATCCCGGCTCCGGAGCTCGAGACCGCCGATGCGGGCGCGGCCACCGCGGTCACCGCGGCCGAGTCGGGCCGCATCCGCCGGTTCCGTGAGCAGACCAGGGACGCCCGGATAGCGATTGCCGAGGAAGCCGAACGCCGTTATGTACGGAAGGTGGCATGGGGGGTGACAGCGGGTGGTACAACCGAGCTGTTCACTACACTGTCTGTTCCGGTGATGACCAGGCTTCGGCAGCCGGAGCGTCACGTTCTCGACACCCTGGTGGATTCGGGGGTCGCGCGCAGCCGCAGTGATGCGCTCGCGTGGTGCGTCCGTCTGGTCGGCGACAATGCACAGCCGTGGCTGGCCCGCCTGCGGGAGGCGATGGAGAAGGTCGAGCAGGTTCGTGCCGAGGGGCCCGAACTGTAGAAAAACCGGTTGTGTGCCGGTGAGGCTGTGTGCCGGTGAGGTTGTGATGCCGCCGCTACCGGCACGACCGCTACCGGCCGACGGGGGAAGCGTACCCGACCGATTTCCCTGGGTACGGTTCCCCCCCGGCCGGGACCGCCATCCACTCACTCCCTCCCTGGCTGCCGGCGGCGCCTGATTTTTCGGCGGCGGATGCGGCTATGTCGCACAGATCGCCAGAATAACCGCGGTGTAATGGCATGCCGCGGCAACAATTGTGAACGCGTGGAAAACCTCGTGATATCCGAATGTCTCCGGGGACGGGTTCGGCCGTCGGGTGGCGTAGACGACCGCCCCGAGGCTGTACAGGACGCCACCGACGAGGATCAGCACCATCGTCGTGACACCTGCGGTGTGCAGCAGTTGGGGTATGACGAAGACCGCCACCCAGCCCAACGCGATGTACAGCGGTACCAGCAGGAACCGGGGTGAGTGCAGCCAGAGCATCCGTAGCACGATCCCGATTGCGGCGCCGCTCCAGACCACCGCGAGGATCGTCCGTGCGGTCTTCGGGGGCAGTGCCAGCAGGGTCAGCGGAGTGTAGGTCCCGGCGATGAAAACAAAGATCATGGAATGGTCGAGCCGTTTCATCAGCGATCTGGCACGTGATGTCGACCACATTTTCCGGTGGTAAAGCGCGCTGGTGCCGAACAGAAGGGCGATGCTCAGCGCATAAATTCCCACCGCGACGCGTGCGCGGAACGTGGTGGCCAGGGCTACGGCGATGACGCCGAGTGCCAGGCTGACCGGGAAGGCGCCAGCATGTAGCCAACCACGCATCCGTGGTCGCACTAGGTCGCGGGGATGGTTACGGATGCCGTGCCCAGGTGCGGTCGTGGTCACGCGGTTACCGTATCCGGCGATGGTTGTGGTTACCAGCCACCGTGTGCAGCCGGGGGTCTTGTTCAACTTCGGAGCGTGACGAATGTGTGAGTTCTTTGCCACTCGACCGCGCGACTGTCGGAAGCTCCCACGGTAGAGTCGAAAGATCCTGTACACGGCCTCGAAACGCCCGAGCCGTGGTGGATCCGCGATGTAGTGGACGGTGACTCGTCGGCGCGTTATTGCGGGTTCACTGCGTATGCGTTCCGCGTTCCCGAACACGAGTGGGCCTTCCACGACCGGGACGTATGGCGACACAGCGCGAGGCCGTGGT
>NZ_CADDZT010000013.1:123452-127450 GCF_902812655.1 Candidatus Frankia meridionalis
GCTCAACTCAAGCGGAGGTGGGAGCTGTGACGACCGCGGCGCAGATTCCGGGGCTGGATGCCGCCCCGACCAGGCATACCAGGCTGACCGCCTGGGTGCGAGAGATTGCCGAACTCACCCGACCGGAGCGTATCCAGTGGTGTGATGGTTCCGACGCGGAGTACGCGGAACTCGCGCAATTGCTGGTCGACAAGGGCACGTTCGTCCCGCTGGACCCGCAGAAGCGGCCGGGCAGTTTCTACGCGGCATCCGATCCCACCGATGTCGCCCGGGTCGAGGACCGTACCTACATCTGCTCACGCGATCCCGCGGACGCCGGGCCGACCAACAACTGGCTGGACCCGGACGAGATGCGGGTCAAGTTGCAGGGCCTGTTCGAGGGCAGCATGCGGGGGCGAACGATGTATGTCGTCCCGTTCTGCATGGGTCCGCTCGGCTCGCGGATCTCCGCGCTCGGCGTGGAGATAACCGACTCGCCATATGTTGTCGCGTCAATGCGGACGATGACGCGAATGGGCGCCCCGGCGCTCGAGCAACTGGGCGAGGACGGATTCTTCGTCCCATGTGTGCACTCTTTGGGTGCACCGCTCGAGCCCGGTCAGGCCGATGTTCCGTGGCCGTGCAACTCGACCAAGTACATCACGCACTTCCCGGAGACCCGGGAGATCTGGTCCTACGGGTCGGGTTATGGCGGGAACGCCCTTTTGGGCAAGAAATGCTATGCCCTGCGGATTGCCTCGGTAATGGCCCGGGACGAGGGCTGGCTCGCCGAGCACATGCTCATCCTCAAACTGACCTCGCCTGCGGGGAAGGTTCACTTCGTCGCGGCAGCGTTCCCGTCGGCGTGCGGCAAGACCAACCTCGCAATGATTATTCCGACCCTGCCGGGCTGGAAAGCGGAGACTGTCGGTGACGACATCGCCTGGATGCGGTTCGGGGAGGACGGCAGGCTGTACGCGGTGAACCCCGAGGCCGGGTTCTTCGGTGTCGCGCCCGGCACCGGCGTCGAGACCAACCCGAACGCGGTCGCGACCCTGTGGGGCAACACGGTCTTCACCAACGTCGCTCGCACCGACGAGGGCGACGTGTGGTGGGAGGGGCTGACCAGGGACAAGCCGGCTCACCTCCTCGACTGGAAGGGTCGGGACTGGACGCCGCAGGCCACTGAGCCGGCGGCTCATCCCAACGCCCGCTTCACCGTCCCCGCGAGCCAGTGCCCGACGATGGCGGCCGAATGGGAGGACCCGAAGGGCGTTCCGATCTCGGCGATCCTGTTCGGTGGGCGGCGGGCGACCGCCGTCCCGCTGGTGACCGAGGCGCCGACGTGGCAGCGCGGGGTGTTCTTCGGCTCGATCGTCGCGTCCGAGACGACCGCGGCGCAGGCCGGGGCGATCGGCAACCTGCGGCGCGACCCCTTCGCGATGCTGCCGTTCTGTGGCTACAACATGGCCGACTACTTCGAGCACTGGCTGTCGATCGGGCGCAAGTCCGACCCGGAGAAGCTGCCGCGGATCTACTACGTCAACTGGTTCCGCAAGAACGCGCAGGGTCGGTTCCTGTGGCCTGGCTTCGGCGAGAACAGCCGGGTCCTCGCCTGGATCGTCGGCCGGTTGGAAGGTGAGGCCGACGGCGTGGAAACGCCGCTCGGCGTGCTGCCGACGCCCGAGGCCCTGCCGACCGACGGACTCGACGTCGCGCCCGAGGACCTGGAAACGTTGCTCACCCTTGACACCGATGTGTGGAGGCAGGAGGCGGAGCTGATCCCCGAGCACTACCAGAACCTCGGTGACGGGCTGCCCGCCGAGCTGTGGGCCGAGCAGGAGGCGTTGGTCAGCCGTCTAAAGGACTGACGGCCGGTCGCTCCAGGACGTTGGTTGTAGGACGGCCGGGGTCGGCGTCCGGGAGACACCCCGGATGCCGACCCCGGCCGTCGTCCGTTCGGGCTGCTGGCCGTTCGGGCTCTGATGGTCAGGCACCATCCGTTCGGGCCCGAGGATCGGTCCGAACGGCGTTTCGTTACCCGAAATCGGGTGTGACCGGCATATGAACAGAAGGCCACGCAGTTGTCTGCAACCACTCATGCCGGATTAGGTGATCACCCTAGTTGTGTCTGAGGTGCAGGCACTTTCACGCTGCGCATCACCTTGTGCCCGCTGATCGTCGCGGAGCGTGTTGTGCGAAGATGGTCGCGCTTTCGATGCCGGGGAGCTAACGTGTGACCCTGGGTTGTCTGGTGGAAGTCGTCAAAGAGCGATCTACACGGCGGATCCAGATGGCCCAAGTTGTGGTCCGGCACTGGGCTGGGCCACTCGGGAGGCCTCTCGGTGCCGCATTCGCGACAACGTCAGGAGGCCGGTACCCGGCCTCCTTCGGGGGGCTCGGTCCCGGACTTCCTCCGAGTAAGCGGGTGGGCGTGTGCCACGAACGCATGTCGTCGACACAAGCGTGCTCCTGTCTGATCCTGGTGCGCTGCTGCGGTTTGCGGAGCACAGTGTTGTGCTTCCCCTGGTTGTCGTAGGGGAGTTGGAAGGGAAGCGGAACCATCCCGAACTGGGCTGGTTCGCTAGAGAAGCCCTTCGTTTCCTCGACGACCTCCGAATCCGCCATGGGCGACTGGATCAGCCGTTGCCGTTGGATGCCGGTGGAACCCTGCGGGTTGAACTTAACCACAGTGACCCATCGGTACTTCCACCGGGGTTCCGGGTGGATGACAACGACTCGCGTATT
This sequence comes from Candidatus Frankia meridionalis, assembly GCF_902812655.1. Classification (GTDB taxonomy): domain Bacteria; phylum Actinomycetota; class Actinomycetes; order Frankiales; family Frankiaceae; genus Protofrankia; species Protofrankia meridionalis. The sequence goes on from NZ_CADDZT010000013.1 coordinate 126,180, forward strand.
CTCGCTGTCGCGCTCAACCTTGCTCGGGAGGGTAACGACGTAGTCCTGGTGACCAAGGACCTGCCGCTGCGGGTGAAGGCATCCGCGGTGGGGCTCGACGCCGAGGAGTACCGGGCGCAGACCCCGGTCGACTCGGGCTGGAGTGGCATGGCGGAACTGGCTGTCACCCAGGACGATCTGGACCGCCTCTACGCCCGCGAAACGATCGAGATCCCGGATGCCGCTGGCATGCCCTGCCATACCGGGCTGGTGCTGACCGCCTCCGGCGGCAGCGCGTCCGCGCTCGGCCGGGTGACCCCGGACAAGAAGGTGTGCCTCGTCCGGGGCGACCGGGAGGCGTTCGGCCTGCACGGACGCTCCGCGGAGCAGCGCGTTGCACTGGACCTGCTGCTCGACCCCGACGTCGGGATCGTCTCCCTTGGCGGCCGGGCCGGTACCGGGAAGTCCGCGCTGGCACTGTGCGCCGGGCTGGAAGCGGTGATGGAACGGCGGCTGCACCGCCGGGTCGTGGTGTTCCGACCGTTGTACGCGGTCGGTGGCCAGGATCTCGGCTACCTGCCGGGCAGCGAGAACGAGAAGATGGCGCCCTGGGCGCAGGCCGTCTTCGACACGCTCGGTGCGTTGGTCTCCCAGGACGTCATCGAGGAGATTGCCGACCGCGGCATGCTTGAGGTGCTGCCGCTCACCCACATCCGCGGCCGGTCGCTGCATGACGCCTTCGTCATCGTGGACGAGGCACAGTCGCTGGAACGTGGGGTGCTACTCACCGTGCTGTCGCGTCTGGGGCAGGGATCGCGGGTGGTACTCACCCATGATGTTGCGCAGCGTGACAATCTGCGGGTCGGGCGGCACGACGGAGTCGCGTCCGTGATCGAGACCCTGAAGGGGCATCCGCTGTTTGCGCATGTCACCCTGACCCGCTCTGAGCGGTCACCGATCGCAGCCCTGGTCACCACCATGCTGGAGGATCTTGTCCTCTAGGGCGCCCATCAGGGCGTTCGGTCCTGCGTTTCATGACAACTACCCGGCCGGCCATCACAGCCGGCCGGGTAGCACGCCTATAACCGCCGTAGTCGGGGAACGGATCCGGGACGGGGGCGGTTGACGTTTCTGGTGCCGTCGCTACGGGGTCTCCGGCGGCGCCGGACGTCATTATCGCCTCGCCGTCGACTCGGAGAAGCCCTGGAGGTTTTTCGATCATGCTGTTCGCTCGTGGCAAGTCGGCTCTGCCTACCGCCCAGCAGGCGTTGCCGGGCCGTCCGGTACCGGCC
>NZ_CADDZT010000013.1:127788-130017 GCF_902812655.1 Candidatus Frankia meridionalis
GTCGGCTACGCGGGCGGGATCACCCCGAACCCGACATATGAGGAGACCTGCTCGGGTCTGACCGGGCACACCGAGGCCGTTCAGGTCGTGTTCGACCCGGCGGTGGTGAGCTTCGAGGAGCTGCTGAAGGTCTTCTGGGAGACGCACGACCCGACGCAGGGCATGCGCCAGGGCAACGACGTCGGTACCCAGTACCGGTCGGCGATCTACACGTTCTCGGACGGGCAGCTGGCGGCGGCCGAGCGCAGCCGGGACGCCTTCCAGGCTGTTCTCGACAAGGCCGGCTTCGGCCCGATCACCACGGAGATCGCCCCGGCGGGTCCGTTCTACTTTGCCGAGGAGTACCACCAGCAGTACCTGCACAAGGTCCCGAGCGGCTACTGCGGCCTCGGTGGCACCGGGGTGTCCTGCCCTGTCGGGGTGGCCCCGGCCGACGCCGGCTGAGTCCGTGCATTCGCGGAAAGCCTGGTAGGCGCTTCTCGGCGTCGCACGACAGGAGGAGGACTCCCGGGCGCTGTGCGAGCGTCCGGTGGAAACGGCGGACACCGTGATGGCTTGGCACCGGACAGTACTCGCGAACCGGTTCGCAGTCGTGTAGCGCCTCCTCGAGGTGACTCGCTTCCCGCTGACACGCCTGATGGGTCACGGTGGTGTAGCGCGTCGCCCCTACCGCTCGAAGATGTCGTGGGTGCCGATCCGCAACCAGATGATGTGTGGGCCGGGCTTGCCCGGGATCGGGTCGCCGTACCGCCACAGCGCCCGACCATCGCGCGCCCACGTCATCTCGAACATCCCGGACTCGGACTTGTAACCCTTCACCCGTAGCCTCGGATGGAACGAGCCCGACTCCAGTCCCTCACGGAACAGCGAGACAGCACGCAGGAAGGCGGCCTGCTGCGCGGGGGAGAGCCGATGGAACTCCGCGAGGAAGCGGGCAACCGGCTCGTACGTGGGCACGGCCGCAACAATAGGACGAAGAGTGAGTGCCCCTCCGAGGGGTCAGCTTGCCTTCGACTGCGGGGCTGTGGACAGCTCATGGAGAAGCGCGTCGAACGCGGCATCACTGGTACAGATGACCGATCGTCCCGCGGTGAGGTCCTCGATCGCTTCGTCGATCGCCTGCTGAGTGGCGGGGTCCGGCGCGTCGACCCACTCGTGAGGCTCCGGGACGGTCACACCGTAGATCTCCACGTACCCACTCTAACCCAGGTTGGGGCGCCGCGCGGATCCCCCGACGTCTGCCATGGGCGGAGTGGTACGCGCGGATCCTACCCCCGGGTGGTTGGCTGATCGAGGTTCGCCGAACGCGCCGCGCACAGGTCACATAGGCGAATGCTCGGTGGTACCGGGGTGTCCTGCCCCGTCGGTGTGGCCAAACCCGGCGAATACCGGCTCAACCGCCGGGTCGCTGCGGCGATCGAAGCTCACGCCGGTGGCCGTCAGGTGTACCTGGAGCACGGACGGACCGCTGGTCTCTCGGCGAGCGGCACGTTCTGAGTTGGCGCCTGCCGATCGCAACGTGACGCCTGGAGAACGCGCAGAGGCCCGACCGGGAGGCATCCGGTCGGGCCTTTTTATTGCGGGCACGGGTCGTGTAGCGCGTGGCCCCTACTGCTCGAAGATGTCGTGGGTGCCGATCCGCAACCAGATGATGTGTGGGCCGGGCTTGTCCGGGATCGGGTCGCCGTAGCGCCACAGCGCCACAGCGCCCGGCCGTCGGGTGCCCAGGTCATCTCGTAGGCGCCGGAGATCGCCTTGAAGCGCTTGACACGGAGCCGGGGATGGAATCGACCGCCGTTTGTGAGTCCTTCGATGAACAGCCTGCGGGCGGCGCGGAACGTGGCCTGTTCCGCGGTGCTGAGGCGCCCGTACTCCGCGAGGAAGCGAGTGGCGGCGTCGAAGGTGGGCACGCGCTCACTTTAGGCGCGGATACGGCGATTCCCGGAGGTGCCTGCTGTTGCCTTGTGTCGCCGCTTGGGCGTCTGTCAACTCGCTTTGGACTGGGCGGCGAACTGGTTGAGCAGAGCGTCGAACTCATCTTCCCCATAGCAACGGACAAACCGGCTGGCGGCGATGTCCTCGTCCGCTTCGGCGATCATGCGGGCGGTCTCGGGGTCCGCGTCGATCTCTTCGGCGTTGGCGAGGATCGGGGGAAGCGTGGATTCGTCCATACCGACCTCCCGTGACCTGAAATCCGACCGGTTCGCACGACATCGCACGATATACGCA
>NZ_CADDZT010000013.1:130126-130914 GCF_902812655.1 Candidatus Frankia meridionalis
CGTACACAACTCACCGTACCGCAGGTGATGACGCGAGACGTCATCAGGCCCGGTGATCTTCATCGCCCCCATCGGCGTGCCATGCGGGCGCGTCCCATGGGCGCTGCGGTGGCAGTCCGTTCGGCCCAGACCGGCCGCCGGGCGTGAGGCTCTCGCCGGCGAACCATCCGGGACCTTCCGGTTACGGATAGGTGATCATTGAGTGGTTTACCAGGTCGAGGACGGCCGGGTCGTGGTGACGGCGGTCCGGGTGGTGCATCGTCGAGAGGTCTACCGTGGCTCGTATCGCACCTCGTCGGCGGCTCACACCATCAGGGGAAGTCGATTCTGGCTCTGAGCCAAGACCTGTGTCACCGGGTTGACATGGCTCGGCGTGCAGTGGACGTCCGCCGGGAACCCATGGTGACAGTGGGATTCCTCGGTGGGGAGAGTGCGGGATAGCCGATAGGGCTTGTGCTTTTTGTGCTTCTTGCCGCGCGTGACGCCATGGACGGCTGTCTCGGGCGAGCGCGCATCCTCAGGCGGTGCGGAACGAACCACCGGGAATCACGTGGGCACAGGCCCCGTACATCTCGGTCGGGTTCGATGGATCACCTGTGCCGCGTTGTCGCGGTGCCTTGCGGACGTGCCTGCGGATGATGAAGAGTGTGGGTGTGAGGACCTTTCCGCCGCGACAGCCGTTGCTACCAGATCTTGAAGGCGGTCGCATCCTGCGGACGGCACGGCCTGTCGGGGACCCGTCATGAAGGGTCGGCGTCGGGTCTTTCTGGTGACCCAGAGGTCCGCGG
>NZ_CADDZT010000013.1:131242-134117 GCF_902812655.1 Candidatus Frankia meridionalis
CACCGAGATCGTATGGCAGGGCAGCTTTGTCGCGCTCGTCCCCGGGACGGGCGCGGTGCTCGCGACGGGCTCCAGGTTCTTCATCACGTGGCTCGCCCGCCGTCTCGCCGGGGCGGCGGCTGCCACCACGGACACCAGGCCGTCGGCCGACGCCTGACCCGTACGGCTCTACGGCTCCTTGACCAGCAGGAGTGCCAGCGCCGGGCAGTCGGTCGCGGCCCGGCGGGCGAGTTTCTTCAGCCCCGGTGGTACCGGGGCGTCGGCGATGACGGGGTAGCCCCACTCGTCCAGGGTGATGTGTTCGCCGAGCAGTTCGGCGCACAGGCCGTGCCCGGCGCAGGTGATCGGGTTGACGCGCAGCCGCAGGCTCATCGGGTTCATCTCCAGTCGTGTTCGCCGGTGGGCACGCCGGCGGGAATGGGCAGAAAGGGCTGCGAGCTGCGTGCGCCGCACCACCCGTCACGGTGCCGGTCGATCTCCGGACCGAACAGGACGAGCGCGCTGCGGACCAGGCGGACCGTGCCGTCGGGGTGGTGGCAGGCGCCGCGGCGTTCCACCAGACCCGCCCAGCGTTCGAGGTCGCGGCGGGTTCCCTCGTCCGGGTTCAGGCTCGCGAGCGTGCCCAGCGCGGCGGCGATGCGGGGCAGCCCGTTCAGGCACGGCCCGCACTGCCCGGCGGACTCGAGCGCGAGATACCGGACCACCCGTGCGGTTTCGACCAGGCCGCAGTGGCTGGCGGGGAGCGCGGCCAGCACCCCCGCTCCGACGGCGGCGCCGAGCGGTCGCAGGGCGGCGTTCGACAGCTTCAGGCCGCGGGCGCGTTCCACCGGTAGCCAGACGCCGTGGTAGCCGCCGACAAGGACGGCCTGAACCCGCGTGGTGAGGTTCAGGAGATCGGCCAGGGGCGTTCCGATGGCGGTTTCCACGACGGTGGGGGTTCCGTCCGCCTGATGGCAGGACGTCAGCATGCTGCCGGGCTCGACGGGCGTGCCGACGGCCCGGAACCAGCCGGCACCGTGGCGGGCGATGAGCGCAAGGTGGGCGAGGGTCTCCACGTTCTGGACCAGGGTCGGCGCGCCGCCCACACCGGACTCGGACACCCGGTGTGGGGTGAACCGGGGGATGGCCTCCCCGCCGTCGATCACGTTGACCAGGGCGGACTCCTCCCCGGCGAGAAACCGGGGCGGGGCCGCGACGAGGGTGACCGGTATCCGGTCGGTGCCGGCGACGGCGCGTTCCGCCAAGGCGGCCCGAAGCCGCCCGTGCAGCTTTTCGTCACGGTGGACGTAGAGGAAGGCCTCCGCGGAGCCGACCGTCTCCGCGGCCAGCTGGACACCGTCGAGCACCAGGTGCGGCGAGGTCCACAGCAACAGCTTGTCCTTGCCACTGGCCGGTTCGCCTTCCGCGCCGTTGGCCACCACCACCGCCCGGCGGCCGGCGTCGGCTACGGCGGCGAGCTTGCGGGCGACGGGGAAGGCCGCGCCTCCACGTCCGGTCAGGCCGGCGGCGTGGACGGTGTCGAGCAGAAGACGCGGGCGACCGCGGTAGGGCAACGGTCCGTGACGGGTGAGGTGTCCGGCCAGGTCCACAGCCATGGTTGCGCCGGCGCTGGTTGCGGCGGTCGGCAGCAACCGTGGCAGAGCGGTAATACCCGACGTGGTTGCTGCCACGGGGAGGACGGTGGGTGTCATCGGGAGGGGGCCTTTCGGTGCGAGGCTGCGGGAGTGCGCCGATCCGCGGTGACAGCGGGTGCGCGGAAGGCGCTCAGCACGGCAGCCACCCGCTGCGGGCGGGGCAGCGCATGACCGGCTTCCGCGAGCCGGTGGCCGATGGCCGCGCAGACGGCGCAGGCGCAGCAGACCGTGAGCGCGAGCAGCCAGCCGGAACGAAGATCGCTGCTGGCACCGATACCGTGGACGAGGGCGACCGGGTAGGCCGCATAGGCGAGCCAGTGCACCCCGCGCCAGACGCGGTGGCCGAGCCGGAGTCTCAGCAGGCTGGTCACGACGACGGTGATGATCAGATCGAGGGAGATCGCGCCGAGACCCAGCCAGAACGTCTCGTAACTTGAAGTGAACGGGACGATGGCGGCGATCAGTCGGATGCTGACGTAGGGGTCGGCGACCGCGGTGAGTATGTGCAACGCGAGGTAGATCACAACGAGCAGCGAAAGGGTGCGGTGCAGACCGGTCACCGCGAACCGGGGGAGGCCGGGCAGCCGACCCTTGCGGTTGACCAGCACGCCAAGTACTACCACCGCGGAGAGCATGACCAGGGAAATGATCCCGGTGGCGCGGCTGGTGTACCACAGGGCGGTGCTGGAGGTGATCGTGTTCATGCTGCCGCTATCTCCTTCGTCTCGTCCCGTTCCGTCTCGTCCGACATTGCTTCCTGCGGCTCCTGCGGCTCCCGCGGCCAGCCTGCGACGGTGTGGATCGTGCCGGTGTGTTCCACGAGCCGGGCGTGCAGGTCGAGCCGGGCCAGCCAGCCGAGCGCGGGCCAGCCGCGGATGATCGAGGTGGTGGCGGCGATGTTCGCGTCCAGGCAGGTGGCGGCGGCGACCGACACGGTCCGCCAGACCGGGGCGGCGGGCAGGCCGCTGCGCGGGTCGAGAATGTGGTGCAGCATGTCCCCGCCTCGCCGCCAGCGACGCGCGCCGGTACCGGATGTCGCCAGCCCGCCCTCACTTATCGTGATCGCAGCTGATGGTCCGGTCGCCGGGGCGTCAGGATGCCCGGTGACGTCCTGCACCCGGATCCGCCAGCCGCCGGTGGGCGGCTGCCCCGCAACCGCGATGTCCCCGCCGAGGCTCACCAGGACACCGCAGCCGACAGCTTCGGCGAGTCGGACGGCGGCCCGGTCGGCCGCCCACGCC
>NZ_CADDZT010000013.1:134399-143335 GCF_902812655.1 Candidatus Frankia meridionalis
CCGCTTCGGCGAGCAGCGGACTCACCATGACGGGCCGGCCGTCCGCATGGTTGACGGCGACGAGTTCGGAGTCGGGGCGGAACCTGCTGCACGAGACATCCAGGGCGGCGATGTCCGCGGCGAGCATCAGGCGCGCCTCGGACAACCGGGACGGGTCGGTGACGACCACCCGGACGGTGGTACCGATCGCCTTCCATTCGGCGTCCGCCACGGTGCTCATGACGTCGCGCCCGAGGTGGCGTGCGAGCTGCCTGACGACGAGGACGACGAGGACGATGAGGATGACGGCGCGGACGAGGACGACGATGAGGATGACGGCGCGGACGAGGACGATGAGGATGACGGCGCGGACGAGGACTGCAACTGCGACGAACCGGACGTGGTGTCGCTGGTGCTGTTCGAACCGCTCAACGAGGTTGTGCCGCTACCTGTGCCTGACGTGCTGGATGAGGTCGTGCCGCCATCGGTGCTGGCGGTCGTCACGGAGGCCGTGGAGCCGGGCAGGGAGAAGAAGACCACACCCGCTCCCAGCACGCTGGCAACGCCGACCCCGGCGGTGACTCTGGTCAGTCGGGACATGCCGGTCTGGCGGCTCGTCCCGGGGTTCGCTGCTTGATCGGACCGGCTGGCAGTCATGTGGGGTCCTTCCCGGATCGGGTAGTGGTGTCCGGTAGGGGGCTTCGGCCGGTTGGCGGCGGCCTGCACGAACACCGTGCCCGCGAGCCTTAGCGCTGGCCTTGGCGTCAGCTTTGAGTTCCCTGTGAAGCGGACCTCGCGTGGTTGTGCCTGCGGTGGGCGCGTCGCGTGAGATGATCGCGGTGGCATTGTTCGCGAGGTGCCCCGGGAGGCCGGGGATGATCGGACACCGGCCTCGCACGTGTGCCGCCCGTCGATGGTCGGGCGGCCGGACAGCGGGAGCTTGCCATACCTGCGGATCTCTATGACGTGATCTACCGGCGACGTGACGTGCGTGCCCAGTTCACCGGGGCGCCGGTCCCGGAGGACGTCCTGGAACGGGTGCTTGCGGCGGCCCACGCCGCACCCAGCGTCGGCCTGAGCCAGCCCTGGGATTTCATCGTGATCGAAAGTGTCCGGACCCGGAAGGCGTTCTCTGATCATGTCGGGCATGAGCGTGCGCTCTTTGCCTCGACTCTGAGCGGGGACCGGGCCGCCCGCTTCACCCAGATCAAGATTGACGGCGTGATGGAGTCGACGCTGTCCGTCGTGGTGACCTACGACTCCCAGCGCGGCGCACCGGGCGTCCTGGGCCGGCATTCCATCGCGGATGCGGGGCTGTACTCGGCGTGTCTGGCGATCGAGAATCTGTGGCTGGCGGCAACCGCCGAAGGGCTCGGCGTCGGTTGGGTGTCCTTCTACCGTGAGCGGATGGTCCAGGACCTTCTCGGGATTCCCGACGGCATCCGCCCGGTCGCGTGGTTGTGTCTGGGGCCGGTCACCCATCACGAGGCCGTTCCCGATCTGGAACGGCACAGCTGGGCACACCGTCGTCCGCTGCGTCAGGCGGTCCATCGCGAGGCGTGGCGGCCCGCCGGTCAGGGGCGCGCCGCGGGTCCCGCCTGATCTGGATCAGTCGGGTTCGGTCTGCGCCTGCGGGGATGCCGGTAACGATGCCGGTAACGATGCCGGTAACAGCGCGTCGGTCAGTGTCCGGCACAGCCACGCCTCGTACTGTGCGGCCGTCCACTGCCAGGTAACCCGGAGCATGTGGTGGACCTCGGGCGTGGTGAGTGTCCACAGGATGGCCGCAGCCTCGTCGATGGGCGTCCGGTCGCGCAGCGGGCCGCGCTCGGCGATCCAGCCCGCCACTGTGATCATTGATTGTCGTCGCCGGCGTAAGTGCTGGTCGTCCCGGATCTCGGCGACCTCACGGTCGGCGGCCGCGGCGCCCCGCAGGATGTCGTCGAGCGGCCGGGTACGTTCGAGCAGGCGGGACGTGCCCGCGGCAAAGATCTCGATCTGTCGTTGTTGGTCGGTTTCCCGACGGATCGCGTGCGGGTCCTCGGCTCCGCTCACCAGGTGATCGCCGTCCGTGCCACCGCCGTCCGTGCCACCGCCGTCCGTGCCACCGCTCGGATGGATGCCCGTGCCCACGGCGGCGTTGTCGATGAGTTCCTTGAGCAATCCTCGTTTCGACCGGAAGGCGTCGTACACGGTGTCGGGCGAGACGCCGGCCGCCCTGCTGATCGCACTGATCGTGGTCGTCGCGTAGCCGTGGGCGTGGAAGAGCTCACTGGCCGCTTCCAGGATGCGCAGCCGGGTCCGGAGGGCCTGCTCGGCGCGCAGGGGGGAGTGGTACGTGCGGCGCCTGACGGGGTCAGTCATCGGACCGCTCCAACACCGCTCATCCCAGCGGAGTCGAAGCCGGCCCCAGCGGGCCGAGGGCCGGCGGGAAGGCTGCCGGTGTGGATCCGGTCGCGGAGCGGTCGCGGTTTGACGACTGCCACCCGGCGGCGCCGGCGACCGCCCTTTGGCACTCTTTGGTCATATTTAAACCATATAGCGCAATGTGCGCGGTTGGCGACCGGATCAGACTGTTGGTTGAAGCGTTCGTCGACTGTTGAAATGATCGCGAAAGTCGCACCCCGACAGCTTCAGGTGATGACTTGACGGCGATCCATCACTATTTTTTGTGATCTAGTTGTGCCGGTGCTTCCGGGTGGATCTATTGTTTACTGAAGGTGATGACCGTGCGATTGGTCGAACCAATGCCTGCCGCACCGATATCGCCGGTCACCCCGTGCCCCTTGAACCCGATCGCGGTGGCCAGTCCGGCTATCTGGTTGTCACTGGTGATCGTGTAGCCGGCGGCTGGCAGCGCCTGGCGGTAGAACGTGGCCACCGCGCTGTCGGAGACACCACTCAACGTCACCGTGGACTTGTTGCCGCTGGACGCGCCATTCTCCACCTTGGCACCCGGCGGGATCGGGAACCCGGCCGGGACGTTGGCCCCTTTCAGCGCGTCGTTACCGGTGGCCACCTGCCCGCCGGGCAGGGACGTCGGCAGGGACGTCGGTAGGGACGTCGGTAGGGACGTCGGTAGGCCGGACGGCAGCGAGGTCGGCAACCCCGAGATGGTCGCCGACGGTGACGCCCCGGTGGTGCCGGCCGATCCGCCGCACCCTGCGACCAGTAGCAGCATCAGGCCACCTCCCGCGGCTGCCGCGGCCAGCCGGGACGGCCCGGAGCCGACGGGACTCTCGCAGGCACCCACCCTGCTGTCACTCTTCACGGAACTCCCCCTTCGCGGACTCGGCCGCCACCGTGCGTCAGAGATGGCCTGCCGTGGCTGCCGATCCGATGTGATATTCGCCATTGATACCGGTCCGAACACCATAAGCGGCCAACCCCGGGGAGTAGCTGGGTTGTCGTCGTCCTGTCAGTGCGTCCGCACAGGGCTCCTGCCTGGCGGTCGGTGGCGGCGTGACCCCGGAGTGGTGTTACTCACCGCCAGGCTCCCCACGCGGTCTGTTTCGCGCTCGGGCCGGTCCCGACATGCCCCGGAGCGCCCAGGATCAGGTTCTCAGCGGTACCGTGATGTGCCGTGGCAGTGAGCAACAATACGGTTGCCGGGGTGGTTCTCAACTACCTTGATGACAATCCTGGTGAGATCGAGACGTTGGGTCCGCTGGTACTGGCGTCGATGGCCGGGCCGAAGCCTGTTACGGACCGTTCCACGATGCCGGCGCATGTCACATGCGGCGCGGTCGCGGTCACGGCCGACTGGCGGGTGCTGCATGTCCAGCACCGGCGTCTGGAGCGCTGGCTGCTCCCCGGAGGGCACCTTGAGCCTTCCGACCGGTCCCTTCTCGGCGCCGCCCTGCGTGAACTCGCCGAGGAGACCGGAATCGCCGCGAACACGGTGATTCCGGACGCCGTCCGACCGGTTGACATCGACGCGCACGTCATCCCCGAGAACCCCGACCGGGGAGAACCAGCCCATATACACTATGATGTTCGTTTCCTGCTGCACGTCCCCAATCGTGCGGTGGAACTGCGCTCCGAGGAGGTCTCCGACCATCGCTGGGTTCGGTTAGGCGACCTGATGGGGACTTTGGGTGACAAGTTGCGTGCCCGCCGTGCCCTCCCCGGGCCGGCGCGCCTCGCGTACTGACCCGGTCGGTCAGGTTCCGGGCTGGATCAGCTACTGAAACGGGCGATGGCACGCATCTTGTTCATCGCGTCCAGCGCGGCCACCTTGTAGGACTCGGCGAGTGTCGGGTAGTTGAACACGGCGTCGACCAGGTAGTCGACCGTGCCGTTGCAGCCCATCACGGTCTGGCCGATGTGGACGAGTTCGGTCGCACCCGTGCCGAAGACGTGGACGCCGAGCAGCGTGCGGTCGATCGAGCTGACGAGCAGCTTCAGCATGCCGTAGGAGTCTCCGACGATCTGGCCGCGGGCGAGCTCCCGATAGCGGGCGACCCCCACCTCGAACGGCACGGCCCGCTCGGTGAGCTCGTCCTCGGTGCTGCCGACGTAGGAGATCTCGGGGATGGTGTAGATCCCGATGGGCATCAGATCGTGCCGCATCACGTGGACGTCCTCACCGCAGGCGGAGTAGGCGGCGAGCCGGCCCTGCTCCATGGAGGTGGCGGCCAGCGCGGGGAAACCGATGACGTCGCCGACCGCGTAGATGTGGTCGACCTCGGTCCGGAAGTCCGAACCCACCTTGATACGGCCGCGGTTGTCGGCGCTGAGGCCCGCGTTGACGAGATTGAGTGCGGTCGTGAGCCCCTGGCGGCCGGCCGAGTACATCACGGTATCGGCGGGAAGTTTCTTGCCGCTCTCCAACAATGTCAGAGTGCCGCCGTTGTGGCGCTCGACGGAAACCACCGACTCGCGAAACCTGAATGTAACCGCCAGGTCTCTCAGGTGGTACTTCAGGGCCTCGACGATCTCCACGTCGCAGAAGTCGAGCATCCGGTCGCGGCGTTCCACCACGGTCACCTTGGTGCCGAGTGCGGCGAACATGGAGGCGTATTCGATACCGATCACACCGGCGCCGACGACGACCATCGAGCCGGGAATCTTGTCCAGCGCCAGGATCTGGTCGCTGTCCACCACGGTGCGGCCGTCGAAGTCGACCGTGTCCGGCCGGGCCGGCCTGGTCCCGGTCGCGATGATGATGTTCTCCGCCCGGACCCGCCGCTCCTCGACCTCGTCGGGGCCGACGATTTTGATGGTGTGCGGGTCAACGAAACTGGCGGTCCCGATAAGCAGCGCGACCCGGTTACGGCTGAGCTGGCTGCGAATGACGTCGATCTCACGTCCGATGACGTGCTGAGTACGGGAGGACAGGTCGGCGACCGTGATGTCGTCCTTGAGCCGGTAACTCTGCCCGTACATCTCCCGTTGGGTCATACCGGTGAGGTAGAGCACGGTCTCACGCAGTGTTTTGGACGGGATCGTGCCGGTGTTGATACAGACCCCGCCGACCATGTCACGGCGGTCGACGATCGCAACGCTGCGGCCGAGCTTCGCGGCGGCGATGGCTGCTTTCTGCCCGCCCGGACCGGATCCGATGACAAGGAGGTCGTAGTCGTACATCGTCACCTCCTCACGTCAATACTCCGAAATTGATTACTGCGAGGCTAGCTGGCCGGGACGGTCGCGGTACCGGGATCGTGAGGTTGTCACTTCCTCTTCTGCCGGGACTTCCGGACCTCTCCGGACGGCTCGCCAGGGGTGGTCGGACGGGTGCGCGGCCGGTGTGCGGCCGGTGTGTGGCCGGAGCGGGGCCGGGATGCGGGGCCGGGCGGTGCCCCCGTGCCGGCCGTCCGAGGCCCGGGAAAAATCTTCCAGGTGCCCCGTAACCTCCGCCGGAGTGTCTCGTTGAACCAGGTGCGGGGGTCGTGGGGGCTTGCTGGGGGGTCTTCCACGGCCCCCCGCCGTTCGACGGGACGAACGGCGGGGGGTTTCTCGGCCACAGCGATTGGTCCGGTGGTTTCCGGGCCTTTCGGACGGGTCTTTCCGGGGCTTTCGGACGTTCGTCCGTGGCCGCGCCGGCCTAAGCGCGTGTCGTTCCTACGGGTGCGTCATCGACAGGACGTCCAGCGCGGCGTCGAGCTGCGCCTCGGTAAGCGTGCCGGCGGCCACATAGCCACGTTCGAGGACGACCTCGCGGATTGTCTTCTCCTCGGCGAGGGACTGCTTGACGACCTTGGCGGCCTCCTCGTAGCCGATATAGCGGTTCAGCGGCGTCACGATGGATGGGGAGGACTCGGCGAACCGCCGGCAGCGCTCGACGTCCGCGATGATGCCGTCGACGCAGCGGTCCGCGAACAGCCGGCTGATGGTGGACAGGATGTGGATCGACTCGAGCAGGTTGCGGGCGATCACCGGCAACATCACATTCAGCTCGAAGTTACCCGCGGACCCGCCGAACGCCACGGCCGCGTCGTTACCGACCACCTGGGCGACGACCTGGCAGACGGCCTCGGGGATGACCGGGTTCACCTTGCCGGGCATGATCGACGAACCTGGCTGGAGGTCGGGCAGGCGGATCTCCCCGAGCCCGGCGCGCGGACCCGACGACGCCCACCGCAGGTCGTTGGAAATCTTGTAGAGTGACAGCGCGATGACCCGCAGCACACCGGACGCCTCGACCAGGCCGTCGCGGGACGCCTGGGCCTCGAAGTGGTTGCGGGCCTCGGACAGCGGTAGCCCGGTGGACACCGCGAGCTGCTCGATGACCGCCGCGGAGAAACCGGGCGGGGTGTTGATGCCGGTGCCCACGGCGGTGCCGCCCAGCGGCAGCTCACCGATCCGGGGCAGGGCCGCACGCAGCCGCTCGACGCCGTAGCGAACCGCCGCCGCGTACCCGCCGAACTCCTGGCCGAGGGTCACCGGTGTCGCGTCCATCAGATGGGTACGCCCGGATTTCACGACCTCGGCGAACTCGACGCTCTTGCGTTCCAGGGACGCGCCCAGGTGGTCGAGCGCCGGGATCAGCTCGGAGACGATCGCCTGCGTCGCCGCGACGTGGATCGAGGACGGGAACACATCGTTGGACGACTGCGAGGCGTTGACGTGGTCGTTCGGATGCACCGGCCGGCCGAGCCGCTCGGTGGCCAGGGTCGCCAGCACCTCGTTGGTGTTCATGTTGGACGACGTCCCGCTGCCGGTCTGGAACACGTCGATGGGGAAGTGGTCGTCCCAGGCGCCGTCGGCGACCTCGGCGGCGGCCTCGCTGATCGCGGTGGCGATCTCGTCGTCGAGGACGCCGAGCTTGGCGTTGACGGTTGCCGCCGCGGCCTTGATCCGCGCCAGGGCGGCGATGTGGGCCCGGGAGATCCGCTGGCCCGACACCGGGAAGTTCTCGACCGCACGCTGGGTCTGCGCCCGCCACCTGGCCGTGGCCGGTACGCGTACCTCGCCCATGGAATCGTGCTCGATGCGGTAGTCCTGCTCGCTCATGTGCTCCCGCTCCCACCGGTCGTTACCCGTTCGACATCTACCTTCCGTTCTGGAGGTTAGGGGCAACGCGGCGGGCGCGTGGGCGGGTGGGCCCGGAGCTCCCGCCCGGACGGACGGACGGCCCGGTTGCGCGGACGGGGCCGCCGCGCGTGTGATCGCGACCGCCACGCCTGATATCCGAGCCCGGGCCGCGGTCGCGGCGTCCGTGCCTCCGTGGAACCCGCCGGCGGGGCTAATCGCTGACTTATTAATACCGCTTGATTGTCCGCTATTTGTCTTCCTGGGTGCGGCCGAAATCTCATCGGATCCGCCGTCTTACGCTGCTAGCGTGGTCATCGGGGACATGAATGGTTGCGCGGTAACGGCTGGGGTCGTCCGCATGGACATGTGAAATGGCGGCAGTCATGCGTTCCGGTCCCGGCCGTCGTCTTCTTGTGCGTTCCACGGCCTTGGCCCTCACCCTGGTCGCGAGCGCCTGCGCGCATGGTAATTCACCGGCGCGCGGGAGTTCTTCGGCCATATCCGTGGGCACGGAAAACGTCCAGGTCACCGGGCGGTCGACAGCGGGGCCGACCCCGTCCCAGGCTCCTTCCGTGACCGCCGCCGACGGTGGTGCGCCGCTGGCGCGACAGATGGCCATCGCTGGGCTGGATGCGGGCGCGGCCGGGTCGCTCGGGACAGCCGCGGCGTCGGCACCGACGCCCACCACGGCTTCCTCGACGGCGGACGCGATCCTGAGCGCGCAGGTGTCGACCGGGTCGGCCCCGGCGTCCCCGGCCGGCTGGGGGAGCCCGGTCCTCGTCGAGAACTTCGACGGTGTCCTGAACACGTCAAAGTGGAATGTTTACAATTCCCCGACCGCGGATAAACTTCCACGCCGGGCTTCGAACACGTCGGTGAGCGGCGGTTCGTTGCGGCTGGCCGGCAGCTATGATGCGGCGGGACGTAACATTTCCTCGGGGGTGGCCAACACCGTCAACCAGCTGTACGGGCGATGGGAGGTCCGGTTCCGGGTCGAGGCGGGGGCCGGTTACTCCGCGGTCGCGTTGTTGTGGCCACGGACGGATAAATGGCCGACCGACGGCGAGGTCGATCTCTTCCAGATCGGGTCGGCCGACCGGGCGACGGCCGGAGCCTTTGTGCACAACGGTCCGGACAACAACTCCACCGGATATACGATCAAGGCTGATTTCACGAAGTGGCACACGGTCGCCGTCGAATGGCTGCCATACCGGCTGACCTATTTCCTCGACAACCAGCCGGTGTGGACCGTGAGCAAGTCCACAGCGGGCGGTAACCTCATCCCGAGCACATCTCCGATGCACCTGGCGCTACAGCTCGACGCCGGCTGCGCCGGGGGTGTGACGTGTCGTGAGGCGAGCACTCCCGCCCGGGTGAACATGTACGTTGACCAGGTTCGGGTGTGGGCCGCGCCACCCGGGCTGATCGGGTAGGCGGCTGATCGGGTAGGCGGTTGCTCGGGCAGGTGTCAGTGGGCC
>NZ_CADDZT010000013.1:143733-147658 GCF_902812655.1 Candidatus Frankia meridionalis
GGTACAGGACTGTCCGTGGCTGATAGCCGCTGTGGATGACGAAGTGCGTCCAGTCGTAGGCGATCATCCCGAGGCCCACGCACAGTGCCGCGGTCGATGCCGGGAGCGACCCGAACACGGCGACGGCCAGCCCGAGCGTGCCGCCGCCGAGGACCTCCTGTGGGCGCAGGAACATCGTGTCCATGCTGGTCGGGTCCTGATGGTGCTGTTCGTGGCCCCAGCCGGCGGTCCGGTAGAAGAAACGGCCGACGGGGCCGGACGGCCGGGCGTGCAGGATCCCGCGGTGGATCGACCATTCGACGAACGGCTGCGCGGCCAGCATGGAAGCGGCGACCGTGGCGTCCGCCCGGCTGAAGCGCCCGCGGGCGAGCCGCACGGTCGCGACGCTCGCGACGGTGCCCAGCAGCACCGGCGGGCGGGGATGGGCCAGGAAACGGCGGGCGGCATCGCCGAGGGTGGTGACCTCGGACGCCCGGCCGTGCGGACCGGGCCTGTCCAAGCGGGCGACGGCCGTGGTGGCGGCCGTGGTGGCGGAGCCGACGGCCGTGGTCGCGGCCGTGGTGATGGCGCGGACGATCCCGACCGTCGTCCGGGCCGGGGAAGGCGTCGTCGGCGTGCTCAGAACGGCACCGTCGAGTACGCCTGGAGTTTGGTCAGCTGATGCTGGCTGTCCACCCGGCGGACCGTCCCGCTGCGGGAACGCATCACGAGAGAAGAGGTGTTCGCCCCGCCCGGCCGGTAGCGGACCCCGGCCAGCAGCTCGCCGTCGGTGATGCCGGTGGCGACGAAGAAGACGTTGTCGCTGTCGACGAGTTCGCGGGTGGTCAGGACACGTTTCGGGTCGTGGCCGGCGTCGAAGACCTTCAGCTGCTCGTCGGGGTCCCGCGGCCACAGGCGTCCCTGGATGACCCCGCCGATGCAGGCCACCGCACATGCGGCGATGATCCCTTCGGGTGTGCCGCCGATGCCGAGCAGCAGGTCGGCGCCGGTGTCGGCGGACGCGGCCATGACCGCTCCGGCGACGTCCCCGTCGGAGATGAGCTTCACCCGGGCGCCGGCCGCGCGGATCTGCTCGACAAGCTCGGCGTGGCGTGGGCGTTCCAGCACGACGACGGTCACGTCGCGGGGGTGCACGCTCTTGGCCTTGGCGACGGCGCGGATGTTGTCCTCGACAGGCGCGGTGATGTCCACCACGCCGGCGGCTTCGGGGCCGGTGACGAGCTTCTCCATGTAGAAGCAGGCGCTCGCGTCGTACATGGACCCGCGTTCGGACACGGCCATGACCGCGATCGCGTTGTTCATGCCCTTGGCAGTGAGGGTGGTGCCGTCCACCGGGTCGACGGCGACGTCGCATTCGGGACCTTCGCCCGAGCCGACCTCCTCGCCGTTAAAGAGCATGGGGGCTTCGTCCTTCTCGCCCTCACCGATGACGACGACGCCGCGCATCGACACCGTGCCGACGAGCCGTCGCATCGCGTCGACGGCGGCCTGGTCGGCGCCGTTCTTGTCGCCGCGCCCGACCCACCGGGCGGCGGCGAGTGCCGCGGCCTCGGTCACCCGGACGAGTTCGAGGGCGAGGTTACGGTCGGGGGCCTGCCCCTGGACCGCGAGATGATCAGGAAGACCTGTGCTGTCTGCTGCCACAGTTCCCCACAGTAGTTGCAGACGGGTTCATCCGCCCGCGCGAACACCCACCCGCCGCGCCGGGGCCGACGCCTTGGGCGCGGGCGCGATCATACAGCGTGATCATGCGGTGCAAGGTGTCGGGTGTCATACACCGCGGAGGTGGTTCATGGTGCAACCTTGGCTGACAGGCAAGCGTCCAACCTGTACGTATAGGCGACCGGCACGCGGAGGGGGCGTGCCGGGCGCCTGTTCATTGTTTACCGGCGGTTGATCGCCTGGCGTTTGGCCGCGCCGGTTGCGCCCTGTTAGTTGGGTTACCCCGGTCCCGTGGTTGGGCCGCCCGGCCGGTCCCGCCGCCCGTGAGAGTCCGGCGGGGCGTCAGGATGGACGGGTGGCACGACGACGCGGGCAGGAGACGATCCGGGACATGACGCTGTCCCTCGGCGTGGTGATGGCAGGGGTGCTGCTGTTCGCCCTGTTCATGCCGCGGGGCGGGGGGGACGCGGTGAAGGCGGTGGACACGGCCGCCCCGGTCACCGCCTTCGCGCGTTCGGCGCCGTTCGCCGTGGTGGCGCCGGTGGGCCTGCCCGGTTTCTGGAAGGCCACGTCGATCCGGACGGACGCGCCATCGGGTGCGTCGCGTACACAGACGGTCGAGCTGACCATCGGGTACGTCGTCGACCGGTCGGGTAACCGGACGTACGCGCAGCTCAACGAGGGCAACGCCTCGGACGCGGTAAAACGCATCCTGGCCGACCGGCCGGTGACGGGGGCCGTCGAGGTGGCGGGGGAGTCGTGGCAGGAGAGGCGGGACGACGCCGGCCATCTGGCGTTGACCCGCCAGGCCGGTGATGTCGTTCTGATCGTCTCGGATGGCGGTGGCAAGGGCGGCGCGTCCCCCGCCGACCTGAGCACCCTCGCCGCCTCCCTGCGTCCGCACACCGCCTGACCACCGGCGACCCCGAGGCTGCACCGTTTCGTGTGTCAGCCCGTCCGGACACATCGACGATAAAAACATGGACAGGACCACGGACCGGACGGAATACCGGGTTGACTCGTGAGCAGATTTCCTGTTGGTGATCGTTGTTAATTTAGATCATTTTGGGATTCACGGAAATATAATGCTGAATCCAGGCGGATTGGTTCTTTCTGAGCCGTGGTATCGCTGGAACCGTTGACCGAACGGGTGCCCGACCGACATGCACGCCCGCGAAGGCTGGTGACGTTTGACACGGCTACGGGGTGGAGCGTCAGGGCCGTTGCGGCATGTGATGAGATGATGCTGTGGTTCTACTCCAGTCGCTCGCCGTCGCGGGGACGGATTTGTGTTGAGTCGGACGTTGTCTTTTCCGCGACTCGAGAAACTGGTGTTTTCACCCAGGTGGCGTAGGGCTGTCGTGGTGGCGCTGGTCGCGGTTCTGCTGTTCGGCGTCGCGACGGTGCGGCTGTTCATCCTTCCTGCCACCAACGCGCCGGCCAAGGTCGACGCCATCGTCATGCTTGACGGCAACATGACACATGAGCGGCGCGACCGGGCCATCGAGCTGGCCCGAGTCGGTTACGCGCCGGTGCTTGTCGTCTCCACGCCACACGGCAAGAAATGCCCGGTGAACGCCGTACCAACGGTTCGTGTCATCTGCTTCGACCCTGAGCCTGTCACCACCCAGGGTGAAGCGAGGGGAACAGCGGAGCTGGCGTCGCGGTACGGCTGGAAGACCATCCTGGTGGTTGCCAGCCGGCAGCAGGACACGCGGGCAAGAATTCGATTTGAACGCTGCTACAACGACCGGGTACTCGTCGATGTCGTAACCCCGCGGCTGCGTGACTGGCCCTACCTCATCGCCTACGAATGGGGCGCACTGGGCAAGGCGATGATCCTGCAACGGGGCTGCTGAACCGAAGGAAGACGTGCCGGCCGGGGGAGTCACGGCGCGACAGCGGCATCCGAGAAGATCAGGCTGATGTCGACGTCCCCACCGAAATGGATGAGCTGGGAACGCCCCGGAGCGGCCAGCATCCTGCGGACGCACTGGCCGACGGTCATCGACTCGCTCAGGGTGATCTCATACAGATCCTTGCTGCTCCGCGGGCGGCGGCAATACCAGGAACTTTAGGTTCTGGTATTGGGGGCCCGGTCCGCTCGGCATCGAGCTGCGGTTACGGCGCCGCGAGGCCACACTGAGCCAGCACGAGGTCGGCAGGCGCGCACACTGCTGCCCGTCCTACATCTCGAAGATCGAACGGGAGACGGAATTCCCCACGGTCGCTCTCGTTCACAACCTTGACCAGGTACTGGACG
>NZ_CADDZT010000013.1:148154-152597 GCF_902812655.1 Candidatus Frankia meridionalis
GACACGCGGGCGAGACCATCACGCTCACCGGCCATGGCGTGCCTGACGTGCCTGTGCAGCGGCTGATCGGGGAGGCTGCCACGAACCGCCGGGATCTCCTCGAAGCACTTGCCGCAACGGCCGGGCTGACGGTCGCCGGGGTGGCGGTCGCATCCGCGCTCACCCCGCTGGACAGGCTGCTGGCCCTGGACAGGACCGCCTCCGGCTCGGGTGGGCTGGCCCTCGTCGACGCCCAGCTGGAAAGCATCGTCGCGGACTACCCGACAACCCCGCCGACCGTGCTGCTCGGGCGGATCGCCGAGATGCAGCAGGTCACCGACGCCCTCGGGCAGCTCAGCCTGCGCCCCGCCGACCAGGCCCGGCTCTGGAAGACCCGCAGCTCATGGCGTGGACCCGGTACATGCAGTCGGTCGTCGAGGACTACGCGGGCAACCCCCGCGGCGCCGAGGAGTACGCGCTCGACGGATTGCGCTATGCACCGTCCGGGCCGCAGCGGGCGATCCTCCTCGCCGACGGCCTCACGGGGGTACGGGCCGCGCTCGGCGATGCGGACGGTGTCGTGGCCGCGGTCGACGAAGCCGGGGCGATCGTCGCATCCCTGGCCCCGCAACAGCGCGGCCCGCTGCACGCCACCATCGTCCATGACCTGGACAGCTACCATCCGGTCAATTTCGGCTCGAACGCCGCGACAGCTTTCGCCCGCCTGGGGCGGCCCGACGACGTCCGGGAGTTCAACGCCCTGGTCACACCGCTCGCCGAAGCGGAAGGCTCACACCAGCGCTCCTACGTCCGCCTCGACGAGGCCGCCTCGACGAGGCCATGGCCGTGATCCGCAGCAAGGACCCGGACCCGGCACGTGTCTCGGCGCTCGCCCTCGAAGGGCTGGACCTCGCCACCCCGTTCCAGACCGCGCACGTCGGCAGACGGCTCGACCTCATCCTCACCGACGCCCGTCCGTTCGCCTCCGACCTGGCCATCCGCGACCTCACCGACGCGGTCACCACCTGGCGCAACACCCCGGCCCTCGCCTCCTGAACGCGGTTCGTAGGCTGGTGCTCACCAAGACACGCCAGCCATACGGGGGCTTTGATGGAACACAACCTGGCGACCTCGGCGGACAGCGCCGACTACCTGGTCGACCTCTCCAACATCGTGCGCGAGCAGTCGATCGGGGGGCCGGGTCTGCGCTCCCTGCGCCGGCTCGACCTCGTGGTGGCGGCGCTGGTGACACTCACCGGGGACCCGGGCGTCCGCGTCTACCTGATCGCCGACGCCAGCCTGCTCGGCGGCCACAGGGAGTTCACCGATCAGGCCGACGTCCGCAAGCTCCGCCGCTGGGTCGCCGACGGCCTGGTCGAAGAGGTCCCCGACGCGGACGACCGGGTTCTTGAAATCGCCGGCATGACCCGCGTCCCCGTCATCACCGGGGACCGCTACGACGCCTACCGCACCGAGCACACCTGGATCCAGGGGAATACCTCGCAGTTCCTCAAACCCACACCCGGCCCTGGCGGCACCGTCGCACTCGTCCCGCTGGACATGGGCGTCCGCACCCCGGCCCAGATCTCCCGCCGTGAGGAACTCGCCGCGCTCAAGAAGCAGGGTCTGCTCGGCCCCAACCAGACCCCGCTGATCGAGGTGCTCACCCGGGCCTGGCGCTGCCCGGAACGGCGCTGTTCGCTCTATGACATTCACAGCGGCGACCGGGTGCTCCTACCCCGCATGCGACGGGGCGCACCCACCTGCCAGCAGCATCAGATACCCCTGCGCGACGACGGCCCGCGCCCGGCCACCGCCCAGCTCAAGGCCGTCATCAACGGCACCGTCACCCGTTACACCCTGGCCGAGGACTCGGTGACGCCGGTGGGACGCTACCCCGACCCCGGAATCGCGCTGTTCAGCCTGCTGGACCAGGATGCCGCGGCCAGGGTCAGCCGCGAACACGTCGTCGTCTCGCTCCAGAAGGGGCTCGTCCTCGTCCGCGACGTCAGCAGCTACGGCTCCCGGATGCGCACCGTCGACAAGCGGGGGCGGCCGGGGCACTGGGAGCAGATGACCCCCCAGGCCGACCGGCGTTTCCGCCCCGGCGACGAGGTCGAACTCGCCCCCGGCGTGATCCTCACCCGCAGCGGCCGGATCTTCCCCGCCGAACTTCCCGACGGCTGGCGGACCGGTGCCCCGCAGGCCCCCGTCCCACCCGGCGCCGCCGCACCCACCATGTCGACCTGACCCCTGGTACCGACCTGACCCCTGGTACCGGCCTGGCTACGGTGTCGGCCCGCGGGTGGGGGTGTCGGTCCGACTCCGGCTGGTGATGGTTAGAATCACCGCAGTGCGCAGGGGGGGATGATGGCCGGTTTTGTGTCGGTAGGGATCGGGATCATCGCCATCCGGCGGCCATCCGCGCATGTTTGTCGTTGACCGGGAGCGGATAGCCGCCGCATTACCCCAGTACGAACTGGGCCCTGGGCTGGGCTCCGGCGGGTTCGCGCA
Organism: Candidatus Frankia meridionalis; assembly: GCF_902812655.1. Classification (GTDB taxonomy): domain Bacteria; phylum Actinomycetota; class Actinomycetes; order Frankiales; family Frankiaceae; genus Protofrankia; species Protofrankia meridionalis. The sequence goes on from NZ_CADDZT010000013.1 coordinate 150,648, forward strand.
TGTGCTGGCGGGCCGGCACCGCCGCCTGGAACGTGACGTCGCGATCAAGGTGTTGTCCTCGGCGAAGGAGGACGCCCCCGCCGGTTTTGTCGCGGAGGCGCGACTGCTCGCCAATTTTGATCATCCGCATGTGGTCCGGGTCCACGACTACGTCGAGGACGACGACGGCCTCTGCCTCATCGTCATGGAGCTGCTGGCAGGGGGCACCCTGACCAGCCGGCGGGCAGGTATCCAGGCCGAAGGCGCCTGTGCGGTCGGCCTGGCCGTCGCAGAGGCGCTGACCTGTGCACATTCCCAGGGAGTGCTGCACCGCGACATCAAACCGGACAACATCCTGTTCGACGCCGCCGGTCTGGTGAAGGTGACCGACTTCGGGATCGCGAAGATCCTCGACGGATCGGCGGCCAACGCGAGCCGGATCATCGGGACGGCGCAGTACATGGCACCCGAACAGATCCTCGAGGGCCGACTGGGGCCGGCCACCGACCTGTACGCGCTCGGTCTGCTCCTGTACGAGCTCCTCTCCGGGGCGCCGCCGTTCGACCCGACCCTGCCGCTGCTCGCGCAGCTGCGGCACCACCTCGACACCGCCCCCGAACCGCCCGCCGGGGTCCCCGCCCCGGTCGCGGAGGTGGTCATGCGGGCCCTCGCCAAGGACCCGGCCGCCCGCCAGCCGTCCGCCCGCGCCTTCGCCCTCGATCTCGCCCGCGCCGCCTGCCTCGTCTACGGCCCGCGGTGGATCGCCCGTTCCGGCGTCGGTCTGCGCCTCGACGACGACATCCGCGAGGCCGCCGACCGTCCCCCGGAGCCGGAGCCTGCCGAGCGCCCCCAGCCGCAACCGGCCGGCCGCGCTCTTCCGCCGCAGCCGGTCGAGCGCCAGCCGCAGCCGCAGCCAGTGCCCGTCGGCCGGACCCCTCAACCCGCCCAGCGGGCGCCGGCTCCCGGCCTCCGCCCCTCCGGTCGGCCGCTGATCGGCCATATCAGCTCGGTGTTCTCGGTGGTGTTCTCCCCGGATGGCAAGGTCCTGGCCAGCGCGGGCAACGACACGACGGTGCGGTTGTGGGATGCGGCCGGCCCGTCGGCTCCCCGTCCGTTGGGTGGGCCGTTGCCCGGCCATATCGGCCCGGTGCGGTCGGTGGCGTTCGCCCCGAACGGCACGATCCTGGCCAGTGCCGGTGACGACAAAGCGGTGCGGTTGTGGGATGTGGCCAGCCCGTCCGTCCCCCGTCCACTCGGCGAGCCGCTGACCGGCCACACCAGGATGGACACGGTGGTGTTCTCCCCGGACGGCCGCACCCTGGCCAGCGCCGGCAATGACGGGAAGGTGCGGTTGTGGGATGTGGCCGACGACCTGTCCGTCCCCCGAGCGTTCGGCCCGCCACTGACCGGCCACACCGGCGCCGTGCTCTACGTGGTGTTCTCCCCGGACAGCCAGACCTTGGCCAGCGCGGGCAAGGACGGGACGGTGCTGTTGTGGGATGTGATCGACCGGTCGGCTCCCCGCCTGCTCGGCGAGCCCCTGGTCGGTCACACCGGCCGGGTGTGGTCGGTGGCCTTCTCCCCGGACGGCACGATTCTGGCCAGCGCCGGGGCGAACAACGCGGTGCGGTTGTGGGATGTGACCGACCCATCCGCCCCCCGGCCGATCGGTGAGCCGCTGACCGGTCACACCAACCGGGTGCGGTCGGTGGTGTTCTCCCCGGACGGCCGCACCCTGGCCAGTGCCGGTGACGACAAAGTGGTGCGGTTGTGGGATGTGGCCGACCCCTTGGTCCCCCGTCCGGTCGGCGAGCCGCTGACCGGTCACACCAGCATCGTGAACGCGGTGGTGTTCTCCCCGGACGGCAGCACCCTCGCCGCTGCCGGCGCGGATCACACCGTGCGGCTGTGGGGTTACGAGCTGCCCGCGCCGGCAGCGGCGAGGGTGCTGCCGTCCGGGGAGAACACCAC
>NZ_CADDZT010000014.1:0-537 GCF_902812655.1 Candidatus Frankia meridionalis
TTGGCACCCCGCCCGGTCGGCCCGCCCCTGGCCGGCTCCATCGGCCCGGTGCGGTCGGTGGCGTTCACTCCGGACAACCGCATCCTCGCCAGCGCCAGTGCTGACATCAGCGGTGATGGCCCGGTGCGGCTGTGGGACGTGACCGCCCGCAGTCCCCGCCCGCTCGACCCGCCGCTGACCGGCCACACCGGCGACGTGTGGGCGGTGGAGTTCTCCCCGGACGGCCGAACCGTGGCCACCTCCGGCGTCGACCGGACGGTGCGGCTCTGGGACATCACGGCCCCCCGTCCCCGCCTGCTCGCCCCGCTGACCGGCCACGGCGCCCGCAGCCCCCGCCTGCTCGCCCCGCCGCTGACCGGTCACACCGGCCGGGTGGGGGCGGTGGCGTTCTCCCCGGACTGCCTCACCCTGGCCAGCGCCGGTGACGACAGGACCGTGCGGCTGTGGGACATCACCGCGCGGTCCGCCCCCCGCCCGCTCAGCCCGCCGCTGACCGGCCACACCGGCTGGGTGAAAGCGGTGGCGTTCTCCCCGGAC
>NZ_CADDZT010000014.1:890-4575 GCF_902812655.1 Candidatus Frankia meridionalis
TGTGGGATGTGCGCTGACAGTGGTACCGGTGTCGCGTCCCGGCCGGGGTGAGGTCTTGACCCGGGCGGCGGTCGTGGGACTGTGCTCAGGTGGCCGCCAGACATCGACCGTTACCCGCGGTCCGTCCGTGGTCGGCGGTGGCGTCGAGATACCGCTACACCGTCCGTGACACCACCGTCCGTGACACCACTGTCCGCGACGCCATCCTTGGCGACACAGACCACGACACCGGGGGACAGACGTCCGTCCTGATGGTCTGCACCGGGAACATCTGCCGGTCCCCGATCGCGGAACGGCTGTTCGCGGCGCGGCTCGCCCACCGGCTCGGCCGTGCCTACCGTGGGGTTACCGTGGCAAGCGCCGGTGTACGCGCGGTGACCGGATCGTCGATGGAGCCCCATGCCGAACGGGTCCTCACGGAGCTGCGCGTCAACCCGGCCGGCTTCATCGCGCGGGACCTGACGGCCGGCATGATCGAACGTGCTGACCTCATCCTCTGTGCCGCGCGCGAGCACCGGTCGGCCGTCGTGACCATGGCGCCGCGGGCTCTGCGCCGCACCTTCACCCTCCGCGAGTTCGCGCGGCTGCTCGCGGACGTCCCCGCACAGGAGATCGCCGGCCCGACGCCCGCCGAACAGATGTCATCCCTGGTGTGGGCCGCTTCGCACCGGCGTGGGTACCGGCCACCGGTCGCGCCGGGGCGCGACGACGTGGCGGATCCCTTCGGTCAGCCGCTCGACGCCTTCCGCCAGTGTGCGCAGCTCATCGAGCGGTGCCTGGCCCGCCCGCTCGACCTGCTCGCGTACGCCGCCGGGTCGCCGGCCCCCGGCGTTGCCGCCCGTCCATGATCCCAGCGACTGATCCCAGCAGCTAATCCCAGCGACTGATCCCAGCGACTTTGTCCATATGTAAGCTTTTCGGCTGGATGGGCGTGCACATCGACAAAGTCACGCCGATCTCATCGGCGGTCGGTACCCACTGACGCCGGCCGCCTGTTGTCAGGTTACGTACGGTCACACGGGCAGTGCCTTATCCGGTGTCGGGCCGTCCACCTTTGGGCTGCGTACCTTCGGGCTGGGCCGCGTTGAGGCGGGCGCGGGCACCGTCGAGAAAAGCCTGACATGTCCTCGCGAGCGCCTCACCGCGTTCCCACAGCGACAGCGACTCCTCCAGGGTGATGTTGCCGGCTTCCAGGCGGCGGACGACGTCCTCCAGTTCCCCCCGGGCTCGCTCGTACGTCGGCGGAGCCTCCTGCGTCGGCGGAGCCTCCTGCGTCGGCGGAGCCTCCTGCGTCGGCGGAGCCTCGTGCCGCGCCGGTGCATCCTGCGAACCTGACACCGATACCTCCTGGGGGTCGACCGCGGCGAACCGGCATCACCGGGGACACGGCGAACCTACGCGGGATGCGCCTACGAGCAGAGCACCGCATCAGGTCGGCAATCAACGTGCGGCCGGCGGATCCGTACAACAGCCGGCGGGCATCGTTGTGATCTTGCTTGACGTGGATGGGCGCGGTCCGCGATCGTCTCCGGACATGCGACAGGGCGATGCGCGACAGGGCGATGCGCGACAGGGCGATGCGCGAGAGGGCACCATCGACCGGGCCACCGACGAGGAGTTCGTCGACGCCCTGCCCAAGGTGGAACTCCACGTCCACCTGGAGGGGTCCATGCATCCGCGGACCCTGCTCGCCCTCGCCCGCCGCCACGGCGTCGACGGTCTGCCCACCGACCTCGACGGTGTGGCGAAGTTCTACGAGTTCCGCGACTTCGACCATTTCATCGACGTCTACCTGGCCGCCGTCCGCGTCCTGCGCGACGCCTCCGACTTCGCGCTCCTCGCCCGGGAGACGGCCCTGGGGCTCGCCGCCCAGGGCGTCCGGTACGCCGAGATCACCTTCACGCCGTTCCTGCACATCGAGCGCGGCATCGACCCGTCCGAGGTGTTTGCCGGAGTCGAGCAGGGCCGCCGCGAAGCCGAGGAGGCAACCGGCATCCAGATCCGGTGGATCGCCGACATTCCGGGCCTACCCGACATGGATCTGCGTCCCGCGTCCGAGGGCACGATCGAGTTCGCGCTGAACCACCGCGAGTCCGTGATCGCGCTCGGGCTCGGCGGGCCCGAGGTCGGCGTGCCCCGGCCGCAGTTCGCGGACGTGTTCACCGCCGCCCGCGACGCCGGGCTGCACCGCATCCCGCATGCCGGCGAGACGACCGGGCCGCGCACGATCTGGGACTCCCTCGAGTACCTGCACGCCGAACGCATCGGCCACGGCATCCGTGCCCTGGACGACCCTGCCCTTGTCGACCACCTGCGGGCCGCGCGCATCCCGCTGGAGGTGTGCCCCACGTCGAACCTGCGCACCGGCGTCGTCGCTGACTACCCGGAGCACCCGCTGCCCAGGATGATCGAACTGGATCTGCCGGTCAGCCTCAACAGCGATGATCCGCCCATGTTCGGCACCACGCTGCGCGACGAGTACCTGCATGCGCTGCGCAGCCTGGGCCTGAGCCGCGGTCAGGTCGCGGACCTGGCCGCAGCCGCGATCGACCACTCGTTCGCTCCCGCGGCGGTCAAGGACGCCATCCGCGCCGAGCTCGACGCCGTCACCGACCGCCTTGCGGATGCTACCGACCGCTGAGCAGGTCCGGCTACGTCAAGCGGAGAGAACGTCAAGCGGAGATCTTGTGCAGGTCGGGCGGAGTGGCCTGCGTGGCCGCCGGATCCTGGCTCGGGACATCAGGAGCGGGGACATCAGGAGCGGGGACATCAGGAGCGGGGACATCAGGGGCGGGGACATCCACCGGCGGGATCCCCTCGGGCGCGGCAACCGGAGCGCCGCCTGCGGTGGGTACCGGCGAGAAGGTGGTGCGTACCGCGGCAACGAGAAAACCGGCGACTGTCGTCGTCGTTCCCACCACGATCATCCCGGCGCGCGCGAGGCCCGCGGGTCGTCCCCGTAGGAAAGCGCCGACGCCGTCCGCAACACCCCGCGGCAACACCCTGAGGATGAAGTCCCGTTCGGGTCCGAGGGGGCCGCGTGCTTTGTCGTTCTGGCCCGCGCACAAACGTCGCAGTGTTGCCTTTGACGCGCCTTCCGCCCAGCAGCGACGCACGATATAGGACGGCCGTTGCCGCTGGGAATGCACTTGGTGATGAATAACCGCGGCCGGTTCGTGAACGAATCGCCCGCCGGGCACTCGGGACGATGCCCGGATGCACAGCTCTGTTTCCTCGCAGCCCGACGCACCGCGGACCTGGCGGCCGAGGCGCGTGTCAAAACCGCCGGCTTCGGTGAACAGGCTCCTGCGGAACAGGGCGCAGCCACCGAAGACGTTACGAACGGTCGTCTGCCGCGTCGGCAGCCCGCGATGGCTGCAGCCGACCGTCCAGAGCAGTTCCTCGGGGAACCAGCCGGGCTTCTTCCCACCCCAGTCGGGCAGCACCCATCCACCGACCCCCAGTACGTCGGCGTCGCCGGCGGCGACCTCCGTGAGGGAGGACAGCCAGGTCGGGTCGGCGACCGCGTCGTCGTCCAGGAAGGCGACGAACTCGCTGTCGACCGCGGCAATTCCGACATTACGCGCGTTGGAGAGCCCGGTGCGGCCACCGGTACTCAGCACGAGCTCGTTCCCGGCCCGTTCGTGCAGCCGGGCGAGCAGCTCGTCGTCGCCGTCGACGACGA
>NZ_CADDZT010000014.1:5134-8551 GCF_902812655.1 Candidatus Frankia meridionalis
AAAATGCGCCACGCGGTCCGACTTCCGCGTCGCAGGTGCGGAGTGATCCCCGGCTGACCGTTCCGGACCAGTGCCAGGGTCTGTTCGGGACTGGTCGAACCGGTGACAATGAGCCGACTCACGGACAACGGTGACGCGTCGGGTCGGTGAATGCGGTATCCCACCTCGCATGCGGAGGTGAAGCCCGTATCGGCCACTGCCTTCCGTACGGTTCGGGTGTGATAACCGAACGGATAGCAGAAGCTCCGCGGCTGGTATTGCAGTTCTTCCTCGAGCAGGCGTCGGCTGGTCTCAAGGTCACGGCGAAGTTCATGGCCTTCGAGAATGTCGAGTTCGGCATGCTGATGACTGTGTGACCCGATCTCGTAACCGGCGCCGTGCAGTTCTCGCAATTCGGCCCAGGTAAGCAGGGCCGAGGCGGCATCCGGGTATCCGGACAGCCAGCTCGCCCGGCCGCCGACGTAGGCGGTGGGGACGTAGAGCGTCGCGCCCGCGTCCGCCTTTTTGAGCTCGGGAACCGCGTGGCTGGCAAAGTCCGCGAAGGCATCGTCAAAGGTGAGCGCAACGTTCTTCTCGTCCGGACGGGAAAGAGCGTCGGACAGACTCCGTAACCGGTAGCCACCCGCGGTGAGGCAGGCGAGCTGGTCGGCAAAGAGCGCCGGTGGAACCTGCCACCGCCGGAATGCCCTGCTCGCACCGTGACCGATGCTGTGGAACATCAGCACGGGAAGCGGACGAAGGCGATCCATCATGTTTGACTTGAGGGACGGAATAATGTGTCAATATCAGCGGAAGAACTGTCAGGCAAACGGCCGCGCGCCGACATCGCCTCCGCCAACGTAGTCCCCCCAGATGGCGTTCGGAGTTACGTGGGGGGATCGTAGCACTGTGAGTGTGAAGTTGGCGTGGTTTCCTTATTGGGTGCTTAATAGTTACGTTCAGTATCCAATTAAATACAGTATGCGATTTTTTGGCTCTGGTGCGCGGCGAGGCCGGTCCGTCAGCCGGTCGAGGTGTTCGGCGGCGCGGCGGCTGTCGCGAGGAACGAACCGGCAGCGACACGGACGGTGAGGTCGTCGCCAGCGTCCACCTGTGCCGGATCGCGTACGACAGCGCCGTCGGAGGCCTTGCGGACCAGGGCGTAACCGCGGTCCAGGGTTGCGGCTGGTGACAGTGCGTGTACCCGAGCGGACGCGTGTGCCAGGTCGTGCTCCGCTCGCTCGATCACGTGCGCCACACGGCGCCGCCCGCGTGACCGCAGCGCGTCCACGTACTCACCCTGACGGTCGAGCTCGCGTCCGGGCGCTACCAGGACCGGACGGCTACGCAGGTCCGCCAGTGCCCGAGCCTCCCTGTCCAGGCGATGCTCGATGACCCGTCGGGACCGCCCGCGCAAGGTCGCCACCAGCGTCAGCTGCTCGGCGACGTCCGGTACCACCTTCTTCGCCGCGTCCGTCGGGGTGGACGCGCGGACGTCGGCGACGAAGTCGAGCAGGGGAGCGTCCTGCTCATGGCCGATCGCGGACACCACCGCCGTGCGCGCCGCGGCCACGGCCCGCACCAGCGCCTCGTCGGAGAACGGCAGCAGGTCCTCCAGCGATCCGCCACCACGGGCGATCACGATGACGTCCACCTCGGGGATGCGGTCGAGTTCGCGCAGCGCGTCGATGACCTGCCCGACCGCGAGCGGTCCCTGCACCGCCACCTCCCGCAGCACGATGCGCACCGCGGGCCAGCGGCGGCGGGCGTTGTCCACCACGTCCCGCTCGGCCGCGCTCGCCCGGCCGGTGATCAGTCCGACGGCCCGGGGCAAGAACGGGGGCCGGCGCTTGCGGGACGCCGCGAACAGCCCCTCGGCCGCGAGCACGCCACGCAGCTGCTCGAGCCGGGCGAGCAGGGCGCCCGCGCCGAGCGGGCGGATCTCCACGACGGACAGCGCGAGCGTCCCGCGCGCGGGGTGGAACGACGGCTTGCCCCAGACCACCACCCGCGCACCGTCGACGAGACCCGCGCCCACCGCATCGCACACCGCCCGCGGACAGGTCAGCCGGAGCGAGACGTCGGCGACCGGGTCGCGCAGGGTGAGAAACACCGTGGCGAGGCCAGGCCGGCGGACGATCTCGGTGACCTGGCCCTCCACCCACACCCGCCCGAGCCGGTTGACCCAGTCGCCGATCGCCCGGGAAATCGTCCGGACCGGCAGCGGTTGCTCCGGCGACGAGGTGAGGGTCACCAGGCAACCGTAACGACCCGAACTGTCGATCCATGCACAAAGCTCGCCGAGCGTCCGTGCAGGTTGCCGGCATGTGACGGTTATCGTTTCCGCACCGGCGTCGGTCCCGGGCCGCGTAGACTTCCGGGCATGGGGCGGATCCTGTTGGCCAATCCGCGCGGGTACTGCGCTGGCGTCGACCGAGCCGTGCTGACGGTTGAGAAGACGCTGGAGCTGTACGGCGCTCCGGTCTACGTCCGCAAGCAGATCGTGCACAATGCCCACGTCGTCAAGACGCTGGAGGCAAAGGGCGCGATCTTTGTGGACGAGACGTACGAGGTTCCTACCGGGGCGACGGTGGTGTTTTCTGCCCACGGTGTCGCGCCGTCCGTCCACGAGGAGGCGAAGTCCCGCGAGCTGCGAACGATCGACGCTACGTGCCCGCTAGTGACCAAGGTCCATGGCGAGGCGCGCCGATTCGCCAAGGAAGACTTCGACATCCTGCTCATCGGTCACGAGGGCCACGAGGAGGTTGTCGGTACCACGGGCCAGGCGCCCGACCGCATCCACCTTGTAGACGGCGTGGAGGATGCGGCAGCTGTCACCGTCCGTGACACTTCCAGAGTCGCCTATCTCTCGCAGACCACCCTGTCGGTCGACGAGACCGAGACCACGGTGCTTGCGCTGCGTGAGCGGTTCCCGCTGTTGCAGGGGCCGCCGAGCGCTGACATCTGCTACGCCACCCAGAACCGCCAGGTCGCGGTCAAGGAGATCGCCAATCAGGTCGAGCTGATCCTTGTGGTCGGGTCGCCCAACTCGTCGAACTCGGTGCGCCTGGTCGAGGTCGCTCTTGACCACGGGGTACCCGCCGCCTATCTGGTGGACGATGCCAGCCAGGTCGATCCGGCGTGGCTCGACGGGGTCGAGACGATCGGCGTGACCAGCGGGGCATCCGTGCCCGAGGAGCTGGTGACCGAAGTTGTCGCCTGGCTCGCCGAACGCGGGTTCGACGATGTCCAGCAGGTCACCTCGGCCGAGGAGCATCTGCTGTTCGCGCTGCCGCCGGAGCTCCGTCGTGAGATCAGTGCCCGGGAGCGCGCGCTCCGGGGTTAGGACGTCGGGTTCCCGCGGTTGCCGTTCGCGGGTTCGCGGAAGGATCGGAGGCGCTGCCTCCGCACTACTGTTCTTGCTGGTGGCATGTGGAT
>NZ_CADDZT010000014.1:8870-15169 GCF_902812655.1 Candidatus Frankia meridionalis
TTCAACGCTGGGCAGCTGGAACATCCGCGTACACCGACGTCCGTGGCCTGGTCTGGCAACCCGACACGGCTGTCGCTGACGGTGGCGAGCTGAGCACATCCTCGGGGTCGATCCAGGCAACCGGTAATCCCGGCCTCTACCAGCGGGAACGCCGGGGTGTGCGATCCTATCGGCTGCCCGTACCCAGACAGGGTACGTACGCGGTCGTCCTGTACCTCGCCGAGACCGCGGGTACCCCCGTGGGCGGGCGGGTGATGACCATCCGTGCCGAGGGCACGACGATCGCCACCGGAGTGGACCTGGCGAAACTGGCCGGTGACCTGCACGCCTACCAGGTGGTCGGGACAACGGTCGTGGCCGACGGCGTCCTCAGCCTCGACCTGGTCGCCGACCACGGGCAGTCGGCGGTGAGCGCGGTCAGCGTGTCCTTCGTCCGGCCCGGTACCAGCGGGCCGAGCTCGCTGTTCATCGACGAGTTCGACGGCGCTGCGGGTGCCGCTCCCGACCGGCACCGGTGGGAGGCGTCGACCGGGACGCGCTGGGCTCCGCGGGAGCTGCAGACCTACACCAACCGGACGGAGAATGCCGCGACCGACGGCAGGGGCAATTTGGTGATCAAAGCCAGGCGGGAAAATTTCGCGGCTGGTGACGGGGTCGTCAAACCGTTCACCTCAGCTCGATTGATCACACAGCGTTCCTTTTCTTTTACCTATGGGCATGCTGAGGCGCGGATCCGGATGCCGGCCGGGGTTGGTCTGCTTCCGGCGTTCTGGATGATGGGCGACAACGAGAACACGGTGCCCTGGCCGGGCAACGGCGAACTCGACGTCGTCGAGCTCCCTACCCCGACCAATATCATCTACGGCACCGTGCACGGCCCGGACGGATCGCCACGGGGATACGACGCGCAGGTGCGCGGCGAGCTGCCCACACCGGGGTACCAGGCGTTCCACATCTACGCCGTTGACTGGTATCCGGGTGTCGTCCAGTTCTCGGCGGACGGTTCCGTCTATGGGACGATCACCGAGGCCGATCTCGCGCCGACGCGGAAATGGACGCTGGATCATCCGTTCTACCTGCTGTTCACCCTGGCGGTAGGGGGCCCCTGGCCGGGATCCCCGCCGCCGGACGAGTCGTTCCCCCAGACGATGACCATCGACTACGTGCGGGTCACCGGGTAGTTTCCCGGGCATCGGAGTTTTCGACCCCGGTTTCGACCCCGGTTTCGACCCCGGTTTCGAGGGGCCGTGAGCCCTCCAGCAACCCGACCGGGTCCGCGCAGAGTGTGTCCACCGCCGTACGCACCAGCGTGCGGTCGAATGTGCTGGCGTGGAAGGTCGCGGTGACGTGCACACCCCCGAGCATCTCCGCGAACTGGAAGGTGAGGAAGTCCGGCTGCCGCTGGGTCGTCGCCGAGAGGTAACGGGCATCGGCCCCACCGTTACGCCATGGCAGTTTCTCGAAACCGCGCAGGCGCCCGAGATGGTTCAGCACAAGTGACGGATGCGCCGGAAAGAGCGCGTGATCGGTGAGGGCTGCGATGCGCCCGATCTGGGCGAACCCGGTGAGAAGGCTCATCGTGGCCAGCGGGCGCCCGTTGGCGGTCGCGGCCTCCAACGCGGCTGAGATCGCGGACGGGTCACGGGAGTCCGCCGGCTCGAGATAGATCCCGATGGTGAAGTTGCCGTCGAGATGTCCACCCGTCGGGAGGAACTTCCGGTTGTCCACGACGGTGTAGAAGCCGGCGGATGCCGGGCGCATCCCGGTCGCTTCCACCGCTGCCCGCGCCGCGGCGAAAACCACGAGGGTCCGGGTCACGCCCGGGGCATTGCGGACCCGCCATCTGCGCATGTCAGCGAGCGCGCTTTTGGGGATCACCCCGGATGCGACCGCGAACTCCGGCTGCCACGGATGCGGCCGTGTTCCCGGGACCGGGCCGGGCGGCGGCGTGCGCGGGGTCCGCAGCGTCGCGCGGATACGGCGGGGCTTTCGGCCGTAGTAGTCGCCGAGCGCGCGCGCCAAGGGCATCCGCACGGACGGTTCGTGCAGGCCCGTCGGAGCTCGCTGCTCCACCGCGGCGGACAGCAGCTCGGAACCGGCCTCGATCGCCAACCGGGCGTCGCCGAGCGGATGCGCCAACGACAGCGCCACGGTGTCACTGCCGAGCGCGAAACGGAACGGTACGTCGTCCTCGTACGCGGCGTACTGTTGCTCCAGAATCCATTCAAGATCACTGTTGTCAACGGTATCGCCAAGCATGGTGACCATACGTTCACAATGGTTGTCGATTTCAGCGCCGGTAACCGAACGCCACCGCCGGTAGTTGTGGTCGGGCCGGTGGAACAACCGGTGGTCCGGCACAGCCCCGGCCAGCTCGCGAAGGGCCGCGCGGACGGCGTCGACCTCCGGCACGTGCAGCGGACCGAAAACGAAGACGGAATGGGCGCCGATCCACATCCGGTCGCGGCCGGCGATGCGCACGGATCGGGTCCGGGCTACCACCGCCCTACCTCCGAACAGCGGTGCTCGGGCACACCTTGCCGGAGCATGCCTTCATGGAAGATCCGTACCAGTGCGTTGAACCTCGCAGGCCGCCTCGTCCGTGGGAGCTTCAATCGCAGGATCTTCGATTAAGGACATCATGGCTCAATGTATGACCTCGACGAGGATGTCGGCTACCTCCTACTACCTACCTCCTACTTTCGGGGTCCGACCTCCTACTTCGGGACGTCCGCGCTCCTGGCTGCGCAGGTTTCTCACGGACGCCTGGGCCGCTGCCAGAGGCGTACGTTCGTCCCGCCCCAACCGGCGTCGGCTCGGCCGAGCGCGCGGGTTCGCATCCGATCTTCGTCTGCATCCCCGGCATGCCCAGGCGGGTTGGTCCCTCCGGACGGGTGGTCCCACGGGGTGACGCCGATGTCGATGCCAACGCCGTCGTTGGTGTAGTCGTTGGTGTAGTCGACCGGTAGCAGTACCTCCAGCGGGTAGAAAGTGGCGGCAAGCCGTTCCTGACGTGCCGCTGAGACCGGCTCGGAGGCATCCACCGTCGCCGACCGGTTCGGTCGGGAATGTCGCAGGACCATGAGTAGGGGCGGAAGGGTGATCAACCCTTCCAGTACCACAGCGAGCAGCCAACCCCAGCACAGACCGTTCACCCCGCCGAGGCGACCCCCCGCGAGGGCGAGGACGATCTCCATCGCGGTCCCCACCCCGACCACGCGGACGGCGGATCCGAGCCGCCCCTGGACCCGCCGGACCGAGACGTAGTGATCCTTCACCACCAGTGGCACACCGGCGAGCATCATGATCCGGAATGCGCTGACCGCGACACCACTGGTGTAGGCCCCGCCGAAGATGGTCATGACGAGTGACGCGAAGGGCGCCGTGACCAGAAAGATGCCGGCAGCCGCGGCGAGACCGAGCGGCAGTGTCAGGCGAATGTTGGCCAGGGCCTTCTCCTCGTCCTGACCTGAGTGCGCGAACACGGCGATGGCCAGGGCGAACGGGATGATGAAGAAGAAGGACGCGGCAAGACGGGCGGTGGTGAAGTAGGCCGTGTCCGCGGCTGTCGCGGCCACCGCGGCGAGAATGGGCAGGATCAGCGTCGGGATCTGCAACGCAAGGTTGAGCATGTGGTGCCCGCCGGCCTCGCCGCGCATCGCCCGAAGCTGCCGGAACCCCGCGAACCTCAGGGCTTGCGGGGCTGTCCCGTCATGGGGCAGGCCGTCATGGGGCGGACGCCGGAAGTGGCGGTAGCAGACCGGAAGCGACAGGCCCAGACCGAGCGTCCACGCGAGGTAGAGGTCCAGCCCCGAGGTCCAGCCGACCACCACGAACACCGGGATCAGACCCAGCTTGACGACGGAGGTGACAACGTTGCGCACAAACTGCACGGCGCCTCCCGCCGCCGACAGCAGGGCGAAATCCAGCATGGTCGTCACCGCGAACAGGACGACTCCGACGCAGAACAGCGTCGCCGCAAACACGTTCGAGCTGATGGGACGCAGCGTGTCCGACAGCAGCGGGGTGACCGCGGTCCAGGCCACGGCAAGGATGCCGGAGGCGCACCCGACCACGGTCATCGACGCCCGCATCAGCCCGAGCCGGTCGGATTCCCGTTGGATGGTCGGGAGTTTGGCCATCAACAGGGTGCCGAGCCCGAGCATCCCGACCGAGCCCAGTACGGTCATCGCCGCGATGGCCGCCGAACCCACCCCGACGGCGTCGACGGCATAGGCACGCGCGGCCAGGGACCAGAATGCCGCCCCGAGGACGGACGTCACGATCTGTGTCCCGACCATGGACATCGCGATGGTCAGCAGCCGCGCGAGACCCCCGGATCCCCGGCCCGGTCGCGAACCACCCGGGTGCGATGCGTCATCGATGGATCCGGGGGCGGCTGTCACGGGCAGCGCATCCGGTGTCACGGTGTCCTGGGCCGGCCCCTCATACGGCGGCACGATAGACATCCGCGAGTGCGAGGGCGCAGTCGTCCCAGGTGGGAAGGGACGGGTATCGCGTCCGGTGGTTGCCGGCCGCCGCGGAGCCCGAGGCATCCGGGTTCGCGGTGTCCGGCCCTGATGTGTCCGGGCCTGATATATCCAGGTTCGGCTTGAGGTGCTGCAACAGTGCCGCGGCGACAGCGCTCGCGTCCGCCGGGTCGTCGACCCGGTCGGCCAGCCCCCGGTCGGCGAGCTCACCGAGACCCGTGGTCGGGGCCACCACGACCGGACGGCCCAACGCCACGGCTTCCATCACGGCGACGGGATGGGCTTCGTACTCACTGAGCAGTGCGACCACATGGGCACCTGCCAGCAGGTCGGTCATGGCCTGGCGCTCGGCCGGTGGGATGAAGGTGAAGCCGACCTGGTCGGCGACTCCCAACCGGGCGGACTGGGCGCGCAGCTCGTCCTCGTAGGGGCCGCGACCGACCAGCATCAGCCGCGTCCGTGGTTCCCGCTCGAGCAGCGCGGGCAGCGCGGCGATCAGGTGATGCTGGCCCTTGTACTTCTCGAACCGACCGACCGAGACCACGGTCGGGGTGTCCGGGTCGGGCCGGACGTCGGTCGCGGTGGTGGCCTCGACGCCGTTCGGGATGACCGCCAGCCGGTCATCGGGAACACCCGCCGCGCGGGCGAACATCTCCTTCTCGAACTGGGCGACGCACAGCACCGCCTGCGCGCGGCGCAGCAGCGGGCCCAGCACCCGCCACTGGACGTCCCGCAACCGGTGGCGTACCGCTGAGGAATGACCACCCGTGTGCGGGCTCACCAGATACGGCGTGCGGGCGGCGAGAGCGGCGGCCATCGCGATGATCGGGACGGCGGTGTGCACCCCCTGGCAGTGCACAAGGTCATAACGACCACCGCGGACGGTCGCCTGGATACGCGGGGCGATGTAGTAGTCGCGTTCCCGCGGCCAGGCGGGCACCCGGCGAACCTGGACCCCTTCGACCACCTCGACCGGTGGCCGGTGCCCGGCGCGATCGGTGGTCAGCACGTCCACCCGGAGGTCGGGAAAGGTGTTCAGCCGCCGGGTCGTCTCGTAGACGTGTGTCTCGATCCCCCCCATGTCCGGGAAGAACCGGGGAGTGACCTGAAGGACGCGAAGTTGTCCGGGCACGGACTTTGCTCCCTTGGCGTAGCGAACAGGAGATATCGCGGGTTGTGACGGTGGTGCTCGTGCTGGCGACGGCTGGTGGTGGCTGGTGGTGGTGGCGGCGTTTCTCGGGGGACAGCTCGGGGGACAGCTCAGGGAACGGTCACCGAACGCAGGAGCCGCCCGTCGATGAGCAGGCGCACCGTGGTCGGGCCCCTGCGACCGATCTCGTCCGCCACGTCGACATCGACCTTGTCCCTGCGCGGCAACGGCGGTGGCCGCCACTGCCGGCCTCCGGTACCGATCACCTCCACTCGCAGCTCGCCGCCGTCACCGCCGGACCGGGTGACGGTGACTTCCAGACCTGTCGGCGTCCGGGTGGCGCCGAGGGCCGTCACCGGCGCGTTGATGGTCGTGCTGTCCGACCACCAGGACAGGCCGATCGCGACGGTGAGGAGAAGTACCGGGACGGATGCCAGCAGGATCGTCCGGCCGGGCACGTGCCACCGCGGGCGGAAGGCGGCCGGTCGGACCCGCCCGAACGCCGCGAGTGCCACGGAGCTGACGCCGAACAGGACCTCGTAGGCGACCGGGTGTGCGGCGAGCCCGACCGCGCCCAGGAGCAGCGATCCGATCAGCAGGCCGGTAACTGTGAGCAGTACCAGCGGGACGATGATCCCGCCGGAGCCCGGGTCCGCCCC
>NZ_CADDZT010000014.1:15252-24675 GCF_902812655.1 Candidatus Frankia meridionalis
CCATCCGAGGTCGGGCCGACCCGTACCGACCGGGCGAGGATCGCGTGTAGACCGGTGACCCCGACGATGACGATCAGGGTTCCGGCGACTGCCTGTGGGATGGTCGCGGCGCTCACCGGCTGCTCTCCTCCGGACGGCTCGGGGATCCCGGCAGCCACAGACCCTTCAGGTTGTAGATCTTCACCGGGCCGTTGTCGTAGACCTTTACCGAGCCGGGGGTGCTGTCGAACTTGGCGAGTTCCGCCCGTGTCAACTGGGACCCGACCGGTGCTTCGCCGTTCTCCACGTAGAACGTCTCGTGCGGGAGGCCGTCGGCCAGCCGGGTGTCAACGATGACGTAGTCGATCCGACCATCTGTGATTACCCTGCGTTCGTAGTCTCCGATGGTCGCGGCGAAGTAGAGCGGTCCCGCGCTCGTTCCGCTTCCCAGAGCGCTGACCACCCATTTCCGGCCGATGCCGACGAGCCGGACCCCGGTCTCCCGGTCGGCGGCGAGCCGGCTGTCCGCCGGCAGGTTCGTGTTCACCCAGTTGGTGGCGGCGACCACGTACGGGTCGATGGAGCGCCCGTCGGCAATCACCATGTAGGGGCCGGGCATCCTCGACCAGTCCCCGCCGGAACCGAGAACCGTGCCGCCGACGAACACGAATACCGCGAGCCCGGCGGTGATCTGCACCAGGTACCTGCGGCGGGTCGCGATGAAGGTCGTGATCGTGAGCCCGAGTACCGCGGCAAGCCCGAGATAGATGAAGGTTGACATGCGGGTGGACAGCTCGGCGGTCCGTGGCGCGACGGTGCCGATCACCGTCAGGGGGAACGCCAGATGCATGAGCCGCAGCACGCGGTACAGCGAAGCGCGCCGGCCGTCCGCCGCCGGCCGGAACCTGAACGGAGGCAGGGGCAGGAGCGACATCATCCACAGCAGGGTCGATCCGAGTAGGGCTATGACCTCCCATGGCGGAGTCACCGTCCCGCCGGAGTCGGAGAACATCTTGCGGCTCTTCGTCTCACCAGTGGCGACACCACTGGCCTGGTGCAGGCTGTCCGACAGGATCGGCCCCAGATAGTCACGCAGCATCGACACGTTGACGAGTGCCCAGCCCGCGGCCGTGGCCAGCCCGACCATGGCGATGGCGGCCAGCGCCTTCCCGTCGGGCCGGTCGCGTCGCGCGAACGCGCACAGTGCCCACAGGGCGACCAGCCCGACGATGATCCAACTGGTGGCGTGGTGGGTCAACGTGATCGCGATCCACGTCATCGCGATCAGTACGCCCGCGGTGACCCGTCCGTACCGCGGACGGTCCACGATGCTCACGAGGAGCAGTACGGTCAGGGCGATGGCCAGCGACTGGTATGCGAACTGTGCGTTGAAGAAGTAGAACTGCGGGCTGCAGGAGTAGATCGCGGTACCGACTCCGGCCGCGTAGGCGGACCGGGTCAGCCGCTCGATCAGCAGGAACAGGCCGTAGACGAACAGCGCGCGCGCCAGCAGGACCACGGCGATGACAGCAACCTGGTTCGGGACGCCGAAGAGCTGGACGACCGAGTTGGTCAGCAGTTCCAGCCCGGGGAACCGGGGGCTGATCGGAAGGCCCGGATGCGCCGTGAACAGGTGGCCGGTTGCCTGCAGGTCGAGCAGCGTGCGCATGTGCAGCAGCTCGTCGAACTCACGGACAGCGGAGATCTGGGTCAACTCGAAACAGAAGTACAGCGCCACCCCGAGCAGGACGGACACCCGCAGCCGTTCCCGCGGTCCGGTACCGCGTCGGAGCAGCCGGAACGCGGCCGAGGCGAAAACCATGATCAGGCCGGGCCACAGCAGGGCGGTACCCGTGCCGGGGTGTCCGGAGCGTCCGACCGTATATGCCACCGAGACGAGCAGGACGCCTGCGGCCATGACCATCGTGACGGTCATGGTCCGGTCGGGGACTGTCATGGTCCGGTCGTGGACGGCCTGGCCGGGAGCGCTCGCGGCGGCATCCGCCGCAGGTTCGGTTGCCGGGCCGTCCGAAGGGTCGCTGGACGGCTGCCCTTCGGTCAGCAGGAGCCTGGTGGCGCCGGCGTGTGCGGACGGCCTGTCGTCCTGCTCATTATCGGATTTTTCCGAACTTACCGGCCTTTCCGGATCGGTGGACGATCCGGCGTTCCTCATGGGCATAAAAATTCCGATAGTAGTGCTACCGGTGCTGTCTTCCGTGCCGGCGCCGGTCACGGCCGCGCTCTTTTCGTTCCTGTCGATGGTCGTCGTGCCGTATTCGTTGCCGGGTGAGGCTTCAGCGAGCATGGACCAGGTCTCGGTAGACAGCTTCGATACGTGGCACCACCTGCCCGGCGGTGAAGGTCGCGGCGCGGTCGCGGGCGGCCCTTCCCAGCCGTTCACGTTGCGCAGGGTCAGCAACGAGCGCGCTGACCGCCGTGGCGAGAGCGCCCGGTTCCGACGGTGGGATGACAAGGCCTTCCTTGCCATCGCGGACCATGTCCGCGATGCCTCCCATTCCGGTGGTGACAACCGGACAGCCGGTGGCCATCGCCTCCAGCACGACGGTCGGGCACGGGTCCGGCCAGATGGACGGGACGAGCGTGACCGCCGCTCCGGCGAATGCCTGCATGACCTTCTCGTGATCCCACGGTTCGGCCACGACGACCCCGGCGGGAAGCGCGTCCAAGGCGTCGGATGTCCGTCGTCCGACCATCAGCAGCGGCGGACGGTCGGTGGGCAGCCGGCTGTAGCCGTCCAACAGGACATCGACACCCTTGTCCCGGCTGAGGTCACCGACGTAGAGCAGGTAGCCGCCCGCCGTCATTCCACCGGGGACGGTGTGTGATCTGGTGTCCAGGAGCTCGTCCGGGATGAAGTTGGGAATGACGTCGAACGGTGTTCCCGAGTCGGTCAACCCGGTGTGCCGCGCGACCGCTGAACTCACCGCGATGATCCGATCCAGGGCGTGACGACGCAGGACCCGGCCCACCTGGTTGCCGGCAGCCGTTATCAGGCCGACCGGCCCACCGTAGTGGTCCCATGTGCAGCGGACGCACCGGCGCGGTGACGGACCGTCGCATACCCCCTCGCCCATGTACATGAACCGTTTCGTGGCGCAGACATGGCTGTAGTCGTGCAGCGTGAGCACCATGGGTGCCCGGGTGGTCCTGCGCAGCGGAGTAAGGCTGTTGACGATCCAGTTGTGCGCGTGGATGACGTCCGGCTGCTCCTCGACAATGATGCGTCGTAGCTCCCGGGTCACCGCCGGATCCGCGATGGGTGGCGCGTAGAGCCGGTCGCCCTCCCCGTACAGGAACGGCAACGACGCGGTTGCCGGCCGGACGGTTCGGATGCGCATGCCGTCACGAGTCTGCGTGCCGGTCTTGTCTCCGAAGGTGACAACAGTGACGTCGTGACTTTCTGTCAACCGCCGGCCGAGGTTGTGGACATGCCGTTCCTCGCCGCCGACAACCGGCGGGAAGAACTGGGCAAGCAGGAGGACCTTCATGACGCATGTTCCGCACCGCGTCGGTTCCTGAGCCGGCTGCCCGTTCGGGGCCCGAGCAGGCGACCGCGCAGGTAGCCGACAGTGGTGATCGCGACCCCGGACACGATCGTGACCGCGCTGAGGCGACGACCGGGGGTGCGTATCTCGCGCCAGACCGCCCGCGGAAGCGTACGGCGGACGTAGGCCCGCTCGGTGTCCAGAGCGGCTTCCTCGCCCACCTGCTTCGCGATCATCGCCTTGGACAGCCCCTCGGCGTAGCACCGCTGACGGAAGTAGGTGAAGGTCGCCCGTTGCTCGGTGACACGGTGATGAACGGCTGCCCGCGGTTCGAACAGAATGGTCGCGGTCGGGTCGGCCTGACGCAGCCTGATACCGAACTCGGTCTCCTCGCAGCCCAGCGGGATGGATCCGATCCGGCCGATGCCGTCGGTGAAACCGCCGATGCGGTCGAAGGCGACCCGGCGGAACGACATGGCCGCACCGATCGGATTGCGAACCGGGCGGATGGTGGTGGGTAGACCGGTGTAGCTGCAGCCCACAACCCAGTCGAACTCCGGGGGGAACCACGGGGGCCGTCCGGATGCCGGCCAGGTCGGTACAGCCGCACCTCCCACGCCCTGCACGGTCGGGTCGGCGTATGGAGCCAGCAGGTGGTCGAGCCAGTCGGGTTCTCCGCGAGCGTCATCGTCGAGGAAGACCACGACATCACCATGCGCGGCGCTTACGCCGGTGTTCCGTGCTCCGGACAGGCCACGTGGTCCGGTGTTCGCCAGCACCGTGACGTCCTCGAAGGCGGCGCGGGCGCGGGTGAACAGGGCGTCGTTGTGGTCAATGACCAGGATGATCTCGCTCGCCGGTGTCTCCTGGTCGCGAATGCTCGCAACGGCGGCGACGATGTCGTCCCAGCGTTCGATGGTGTAGGCGCAGACCACCACGGACGCTGTCGGCGTCATCGGGGACTGGTCGAGGGCAGACCCGTGGGACGCGGTCGCAGCGGCGTCGGCACCCGCGGGAGGCGATGCCTGTGCTGGAATCGCCGCGGATGACACCGTCACGCGCATTCCACCTCGGGGTTCGTCACCCGGACGTTTTCGGGGTCGGGGGTCTCCACCCACGTGGTCTGAGGAGACTCGCTTCTTACGTTCTGGGGCTGGAGGATCGTCAGGTTCGGACCAACCACCGCCGTGGACTTCCGCGCTGCCCGCTTGCGTTTGCGACCGCGTGAGCCGCGTGACTCGACCAGGATGGTGCGCAGCACCCGGAGCCCGTCGGAGACGGCGTTGAGGTTACTGACACCGTGGATGCGGGGGTGCTCGAAGCTCGGTACCTCCACGACGCGCAGCCCCGCCTGTGCCACCCGCATGTTGATGAGGGTCTCGACCTCGAAGCCGTCGCCCCACTCGTTGTTCGGGGAATGCTCGCCCGGACTCAGGCCGAGGGTGGGTAGGCAGTGTCGCCAGAACGCGTTGTAGCCATAGCAGAGATCCGAGTAGTGGCAGTGTATGAAGGTGTTGACAAGGCCGCTGAGGAACGCGTTGCCGGCTCGACGCAGCCGGGTGATGTCGCTGCTGCCACCGCCGCTGATGAAGCGGGACCCCTTCGCGAAGTCCGCGCCGGCGGTGAGTACGCGTACGAACTCGTTGATCTCCGCAGGGTCTGCCGAACCATCGGCGTCGAGCATGACCAGGATGTCGCCGGTGGCTGCGGCGAAACCGCACGCGAGCGCGTTCCCTTTGCCACGTCGGGTCTGGTCGACGATGACGGCGTCGGGTCGAAGTGACTTCGCTACCGAGACCGTGTCATCGGTGGATCGGCCGTCGACCACGATGATTTCGGCATCTGCCGGCAGGTGCTCGAAGACGTGCGGAAGGTTCCGGGCCTCGTTGAGCGTCGGAATGATGACGCTGATTGTCGGGCTACTGTTCGTCGGTCGGTCCGAGTTGTCGGACACCTGTCCCCCCACATGCTGGACGTTCGGAGTCACCCTGCGCCGAAATAGTTCCGTTCCAGCATGGTGCCCCCCTAATTTTTCTGGACCTCGGGC
Organism: Candidatus Frankia meridionalis; assembly: GCF_902812655.1. GTDB lineage: Bacteria > Actinomycetota > Actinomycetes > Frankiales > Frankiaceae > Protofrankia > Protofrankia meridionalis. Next base: position 20,785 of record NZ_CADDZT010000014.1, read on the forward strand.
GATGTCGGTGAATCGATGATCATATCGCCTTTGACTCTAGAACCTCGTCAGCTTTTCCTTGCGGTAGTGGCTGCTTCAACAGTCTGAACCAACATTGCGTGTGGAGCACTGTGACCGTGCTTACATATCTCTGCTGACACCTAATCGACGGCCGCCGTTCAGAGTCATCCCCCAGGACCTGACATCATTGATCATCGAGATCTAACATCCATGATCTACATTACTTAGAGCCCGTGTGCGTTTCGAAGTTAGCACCGCTCCGGAAGAGAGTCTCGGCGGATGAGATGCGGCAGAGATTGTTTGCCTACCGTTTACCTGATGTTCATCTTGGTGCAGTTTGGGGTCTTGCTACAAGGCGGAAATGTTTCCCTAGGTAGTCATGTCGTTACCCTATGGCTTTATCGCGACTCTGGGCACCCAACGGGATACGGATGATGGTTGTTTAATGAGCGCAAGAACCAGTCGCGTTCCCCGAGTGTCGATTGATTTGATCAACACGTACGGTGTCGGGTGTTCCGGTTTCGCCGGCCAGGATTTTCGATCTTGTCGTGTAACTGTCGACCTGGAATTGTATGGCCCATTTTGTAGCCACCTGCCATACCGCTCGGGAAGCGGCATCCGCCATGGCCCCTGAATGTCGGGGACCGTGCGTCACGTCCCGGGTGGACCGCGGCGCCGCCGGCCGCGCGGACAGTCGCCCGCCCGAGCCGGTCTCATCGTGACCGTATGTGCAGGCGGTGGAGAAGAGTGACCGGCAATAGGGGCGTGGATCTAAGAGTGGGTAAGCGGCGAACGAGATGAACGTGCTGGCCGGTGTATCGAGTCGGCGGCGGGCAGAGCGATCTCGTCATCGGGATCCGTAGCGGTCGGTTCGCCGAGCCGGCCGCACCCGTGGGTGCCGCGCCCAGGTCGCGTGCAGCACAGCTGCGGCACGGTAGGAGATCACCGCGTGCCGCGTCCATCGTGTTTGGGTGCTTCCCGCCACGGGGCACGCCGTGCCGTCAGCGGGGGCGGCGGCGGGAGAAGGCGGGGCACGAACACCGTCCGCAGTCCGACCCGCGGCGGTAATGCTGGTGATCGTCGTAGGAATGGCCGCAGCGGCAGGTCATCCACCACCGTGTCAGGCGGTCCCGCAGTTCGCGGGACGCATTTTTCGGCACGCTGAAAACGGTACCGGATATCTGGCCGATGCTGTACTAACGGCCAGGGGTGCGGCGATTTTCCGGGAGGGTATGAGCTCGCTCACGTTCCCGGCGTGTAACTTGCGCACGACGTGCCCGAATCGCTGCAATAAGGGCAACGGTGGCGAAACCTATGAGAAGTATGGGAGCCCGCAGGATCAGGTTGGACGCGATATCGATCGTTTTGCTCCTGAGGCCGCCTGTACCACTCCCCGACGACGGATGCACAAATCCGATTCCGACGACGATCAGAGCATAGACGAGCGGCGGCATTATAACGATCCCGATCAGATCGTCCGAATGCACCCGGGTAGCGGCAAGTATGCAGCCGGCAACGAACAGTATGCCGAATGTGATTCCCGGGGAGTCGGAAAACAGCAGGTCAACGGCTGCCCCGGCCGTCCCGGCAAGGACGACCAGGATGGCGGCACCGAGAACGGTCAGGCCTCGTCGGCTTCCCGTCACCACGGTGGGTGGGGGGGTACCGTTACGTCGGCCTTGGATTCGTCCCCGCTGGCCGGTGGGACGTCCGGTTCGTCCGGGCGGACCGGCCGACGGGCGAGGCGGCGGCGAGCTCACCTGGGCAAGGTACCGCCCGAAGTTCCCGCACGCGTCACCGGTGAGCGGCATCGCTGTGTGACGCTACCCTTGTATGACTTTCGGTGAGGTTTCTGGAGCTTTCGGCAACCCGTGCTGCGTTCGGCTCTCCAGCCCTGGTTACGGATGTGCTCGAGCTGTTCCCGACAAGCTCGGCCGCGGACAATGCCCGGACCCCTGCTTCCACCCGGGACGGCGCCGCGAGGACGTCCTCCACCACCTCCATCGCGGCAAGCCGTCGAGCAGGGACCAGCACCCGGCTCTCCAGCGATCCGACGGTCGCATTGAAGTCGGTGACGGCCTTGCCGAGTGAACGACCGAGCCGGTCCATGTGCTCGCCGAGGGTACCCAGGCGGGTGTAAAGATCTCTGCCCAACTCGAAGATTTCCCGGGTACGGGTGGTGAGTGCCTCCTGCGTCCAGGCATGGGCGACGGTCCGCAGCATCGCGATCAGCGTGGTCGGGGTGGCGATGACGACCTTCTTGGCCGCGGCGTGTTCGAGGAGGGCCGGATCCTTCTCCAGAGCGGGTGCGAGGAACGCTTCGGCGGGCACGAACAGCACTACGAACTCCGGGCTGGAGGGAAACCGTCGCCAGTACGACTTCGCGCCCAGCGCGTCCACGTACGCGCGCAGGTGCCGCGCGTGGGCGGCAAGCCGTTCGTCCCGCTGTTGGTCGTCGCGGGCCTCACCCGCCTCGAGGAAGGCGATGAGCGGCACCTTCGCGTCCACGACGATGTTCCTGTTGCCTGCCAGGTGAACGACCATGTCAGGCCGTTGCGTGCCCTCGTCGCCGAGGGCAGTCGGCTGTTCGGTGAAGTCGCATCGGTTGAGCATCCCGGCGACCTCGGCGACCCGACGAAGCTGCATCTCGCCCCAGGCGCCCCGCGTCTGCGGCTTACGCAGGGCTGTGACCAGCGCGGCCGTCTCCGCGCGCAGTCCCTCGGATACCCGCTGGACACCGCGGACCTGCTCGGCGAGGGTCGCGTACGCCTCGACACGGGCGCTCTCCAGATCCGCCAGGCGGTGCTCCATCTTCCCCAGCACATCCTGCAGCGGACCGACAAGGTGTTCGACCGCCGCGCGACGCTGCTCCAGATCTCCGGCAGCGTGGGCGCCGGCCTCGGCGAACCGGGCGGAGGCAAGTTCGAGGAACTGGCGGCTCGCGCCCTCCAACGCCTGTGCGGACAGCGCCTGAAAGGACTCCGCGAGGCGCTGCTGGGTCTGCTCGACCAGGCCGAGCCGTTCGGTCGCGGACCGCCGTTCATAGTCGAGCGCCGTCCGCATGCCCGCCACGTCGGCTTCGGCCAGTGCTGCCCGTTCCCGCGCGGCCTGCTCGCCGCGGCGCGATGTTTCCCGTTCGCGGGTAGCGAGATCGTGCTCGGCCGTGAGCATGGCGAGCCGGACGTCGACTCCCCGCCGGCCCGCCTGGAAGCCCGCGGTGACCCCGAGCAGCAGGCCGACGAGAAAGAGCAGGATGGTCGTGACGTCCATGGCCGACAGGCAATCACGGACGTCCGACACTTTGCCGGCGGCGATGCCGAGATGGCCGCCGTGATCAGTTCTGGGTCGGACGCCAGCCCGCGTAGACGGCGAAACGCCAGTCCTTGACCACACAGTCGACCTGGTGGAAGCCGGCTTCCCGCAGCCAGGCCAACTGGGCTTCGAGGGGCGCGCAGCGGTCGTGCGCCATTCGACTCAAAGCCGCGTTCCATTCGTCGTCGTCCGCGCCGGCCGTGCGGGCGCGACGTTCGTGAATGTCGGCGTAGCGCCTGGTCAGCGTGTCGTCCGGACCGTTGACCTGTTCGAGGTTGACGAACACGCCACCGGGTTCGACAACAGCGTGGACGCGGCGGAAGAGGTTCCGCTTGGCCGGGTCGTCAAGGTGGTGGATGGCCAGGGCGGAGACCACGGCGTCGAACGGGCCGGCCGGCAGTGGACCGGTGAGGTCGGCGACGGTCGTCACGACCGGGAGCGCCGCGCCCGCCGCGCCCGCCGCGCCCGGAGCCAGGCGAGCCCGTGCCCGCGCGAGCATCGGGTCGGCTCCGTCGAACAGGTGCAGGCGGGCGCCGGGGACCGCGTCGCGCACGGCGGCGGACAGCAGGCCCGTGCCGG
>NZ_CADDZT010000014.1:25247-28475 GCF_902812655.1 Candidatus Frankia meridionalis
CGGCACGGCCTGTGTCCGCGACCAGTTCGGCCACCGCGCCGTAGAGCAGGTCAAACGAGGGCACCAACCGGCGCCGCTGGGCATCGTAGGTCGCCGGATCCCAGATGGTCTCACCATATGAGATAGTCATCTCATTCATTGGGCAAGTCTAATATCAGCTCCCTGCGGTGGCACCTGCCACGAGTGGATGAATCTCGAAATCGCCGCAGAAGTTCATCCCGTGGACGAGCCGCAGGCTGCGGGTCTCGCCCGGCGGTGTCACCGTGAGGCCGACGTAGGTCGGGCAGCTCGTCTGGTTTCCCGACGGGACGACGGTCCACTCCAGGCCGGCGGACGCGGTGCCGTTCGGCGGCAGCACCACCTGGGCCCGGGAGGTCGACGGGAAAATGTAGCCGATGGTCTCGCGTCTCGCGTCCGCGGCATCCCGGTTGTTGTCGTCGCGGGCCGTAACCCCTGGATAGCCGTCAAGCACGCAGCTGGTGCCGCTCGTGTTCGTGAAGACGAGGACGAGACCCTGGTGGCCCATACCGCCACCGCCGGCCGGGGACACCGTCGACAGTCGTAGTCCTGGTACGGCGCAGCGCACCGGGGACAGCGGCCGACCCGGGTCGATGGCAACGGTGCCTCCACGTGTCGCTTGACCTGAGGGCGGGCCGCCACTCGTGGGGACGGTGGTCGGGGAGGCGGCCGCGGCTCTCCTCGGATCGGTTGGACCCGCGGGCGCGACGGCGGAACCATCCCCGGCTACGTGTGCGCAGGCCGCGCACGTGGCCGTGATCGCGAGAGCGGGAACGATCTTTTCGAGGATCTTGCCCAGAACGAGCTTCATGGGACACACGTTCTCGCCCCGTCCCCGCCAGTTACACCTTCGCGGTGTTGTCCTCCTGTGGCACGCATCGGGGCTTGAATCGGGGCTCGAAAAGGATCGCCCCCGATGCGCGCACCGGATGCGGCACGGTCACGTCGGGTGCGTGACCGGGGCCTGGGACCAGGGCATGCGTCAAGGGGTGTGCGTGACCGCCGACTTGTCCCGGTGCCGCATGGCGCGCCCGGCCCCGTAGACTCCGAGCCCATGGGCTTGTCGATCGGGATCGTCGGACTACCCAACGTCGGCAAGTCGACCCTGTTCAACGCGTTGACCCGCAACGACGTCCTTGCCGCGAACTATCCGTTCGCCACGATCGAACCGAACGTTGGCGTCGTCGGGGTCCCCGACACCCGCCTCGACCAGCTCGCGAAGGTGTTTCGCAGCGTTCGGACGGTGCCGGCGACAGTCGGTTTCGTCGACATCGCCGGGTTGGTCCGCGGTGCGTCCGAGGGCCAGGGCCTCGGCAACAAGTTCCTGGCCAACATTCGTGAGTCCGACGCGGTCTGCCAGGTCGTCCGGGTCTTCTCCGACCCCGACGTCGTCCATGTGGACGGCCGGGTCGACCCCGCCGACGACATCGCCACGATCAACACCGAGCTGATCCTCGCCGACCTGCAGACCATCGACGCGCGCCTGCCCAGGCTGGAGAAGGAGTCCCGGGTCGACAAGGGCAAGCAGGTCCTGGTCGCCGCGATGAAGCAGGCCCGCGAGGTGCTCGACGCGGGCCGTACCCTCTCGTCCGACCCGGGTGTCGACCGGGCCGCGCTGCGGGAGTTGTTCCTGCTCACCGCCAAGCCTTTTCTCTACGTGTTCAACGTGGACGAGGACGTCCTCGCGGACGACACCCGACGTAAGGAACTCGCGGCGCTGGTCGCGCCGGCCGACGCGGTGGTGTTGTGCGCGAAGGTCGAGGCGGAGCTGACCGAGCTTCCCGACGATGACGCCATCGAGCTCCTGGAATCCCTCGGGCAGTCCGAGAGCGGCCTGGCGCAACTGGCCAGGATCGGCTTCCACACGCTGGGCCTGCAGACCTACCTGACGGCGGGGCCGAAGGAATCGCGGGCCTGGACGATAAAGGTCGGAGCGACCGCGCCGGAGGCCGCGGGTGTCATCCACACCGACTTCCAGCGCGGCTTCATCAAGGCCGAGATCGTCTCTTTCGACGACCTGATCGCGGCCGGTTCGATGGTGGCGGCCCGCGCGGCCGGGCGCGTCCGCATCGAGGGCAAGGACTACGTCATGGCCGACGGCGACGTCGTGGAATTCCGCTTCAACGTCTGATCGGGCACCGTTTCCGCAGGTCCCGCAGGGTGTGAGTGATCGCGTTCCACGACGGTTACACGGGACCATGCCGAGTCCACTGCCTTGCGGGTCCGATCTTCGCTGTCCGGCATCAGGCGGCCGTAGATGGACAGCGCGAGCGCGGCGTTGCCGTGCCCGAGCCGCTCGGCGACCGCGATCACGCTTTCCCCCGCGGCGAACAGGACCGAGGCGTAGCGGCGCCGAAGGCTGAGTGTTGCCACCACCCGGCGGGACCGCCTCCAGATCAGAAGTGATGGCGTGCCCGCGTCCCGCAACCGGCTGTGCGCGGAGCTGGCGTGCCATGTTTGCCGGGCGCTTCGCATCCCGTGGCCGAGTCAGCCGCTGCGGCGACGGATCCTCGCCGGGGGATCCAGACCCGATGGCCATCCTGACCGGATAAGTCCAGTCCGCTACGATAAGAAATCATTTCTATCGGTCGGGGGTCCAGTGTCTGACTCAAGCGGGGGTAGGCTCAGCCACCAGGAGTTCTGGACTGTCGTTGGCAGTGTTGGAACAATTATCGCGATTATAGTATCCGTTGTCCTGTTTATGGCTGACAACAATGAGAGAAAGTCGTCATCCATAGTGCCCTTTGCGTCGCCAACACCGTCCCCGACTGCTTTCACGCTGAAGCCGTCCCCGACTGCCTTCACGCTGAAGCCGTCCCCGACCTCCTTCACGCCAAGGCCGCGTCCCGCCATTGCAACCGATAATGTCTATGCTTTACCGTCGCTCACAAGCGGCGTCATAGGGAAGTTACCGAGTGGTTCGGCGGTTTACATATCCTGCACAGTTCAGGGAGAAACGGTATACGACTCCAGCGGAAAATCAAGCAGCCTCTGGGACAAGGTTGGCAATGGTTACGTTCCGGACCTCTTCATATATACCGGTACGGATCAACCGATCGCGCCGAACTGTTTCATTAGTTCCTGATGTGATAAAAGAACAGGGCCTTCACAGCTACGTGTGAGGGCCTGCTGGACGAGGGCCGGCGCAAGTTGATGCAGCCGATGGCTGACCGCCTCGGCATCGACTACCGGCAGTTCCAGCAGCTCCAG
>NZ_CADDZT010000014.1:28823-29298 GCF_902812655.1 Candidatus Frankia meridionalis
CAGTTCATATACATGGGCGACGGGCGTGTCGTCCTCGTCTTCGATGCACCAGTAATGGCGGATTCCAGCCTCCGCGTATTTGCGCAGCTTGACCGTGCGGTCGCGGTGTGCGGACTCCGGGGAGACGACTTCCACGACGAGCAGGACGTCCTGCGGTGCGTAGCAGGTGCGGTCGGGATCATACGGCGCAGTGGTCACAAGAAGATCCGGCTCGGGGCGATTGCGCTCGTCGAGCCGGATGGTCATCTCCCGCTCGACCTCGATGCCACCTGGAGTCTGCTCCATGAGCGCGACAGTGAGAGCGGTGACGAGACGACCATGCCAGGACCGCTGCGGTGACATCATGAAGATGAGTGCTCCGTCGATCAGCTCGGTGTGTCGGGGCGCCTCCGAGAGACGGTCCAGATCCTCCGCGAACCACCCCTCGGCGCGGGGCGGGCGCATCCAGTCGGGCAGGGAGGTCATGCCCCAACCC
>NZ_CADDZT010000014.1:29633-41296 GCF_902812655.1 Candidatus Frankia meridionalis
ACTGCTCTGCGCGGGCTGGTACCCGCGGTTGCGGACTACGTACCGCAGTACGGGGCCGGCTGCTGCACATCGAAGGCAGTGCCCTTGGCATTGACCCGCAGGAAGGTATAGCACTGCGAGGCGCTTTGGTACCTGGACATGTCGGCAGCGGGTGCCACCAGACCGCCGGCGTCGTAGTCGCGGACCTGCCGCAGCCCGTTGATGAAGGACTGACGGGTGGGACACGCGCCCGAGGCCTGTAGCCCGCGGATGAACAGGTCGGCGCTGATCCAGCCGCTGAGCGCGACATTCTGCGTCGGTGGTTGGAGCTGCGGGGCGTAGGACGTCATCCCGGCAATGAACGCCTTGTGCGCGGGCAGGTTCTCCTCGAACGGCGCGACGTTCACGAACACGTAGGTTCCGGCGAGTTGGGAACCGTATTTGGTGAGCACCGCCTGGTCGTACCCGGACGGGGACATCGAGACCTTCAACGGCACCTGTGCCCGATTGACTGCGGCGGTGATATTCGCGAAGGCGTCAACCGTCAGCGCACCGGCGAGGACGTCGACACCGTAGCCCTTTATCCTTGCGACGATAGAGGCCGGGTCCGTCCCCGTCGCCGAGATCTGGTCGGTGTAGACCACATCGATACCGGCGGTCTTCAGACTGTCCGCCACCTTCTGGGCGAAGATGGCCGATGCCTCGCTGAACGCGATGCGGAGAACGGCCGCCTTCTTACCGCCCTGGCTTTTCGCGAATGTTCCCCACGTCGTCGGCGCCGGGCCATCGGTGAGGTAGTTCGACCAGGTGAACATGTTGTCGTTCTGGCTCCAGACGGTTTCCGCCGAGATGCCGACCACCGGTATGCCGTTCTTGTGCAGGTAGCCGGCTGAGCCGGAGGCGACGCTGCTTGCCTGGAGGATGGCGAAGTCCTCGGATTTCTCGATGAGCCCGGTTGCCATGGCCAGGTTCGTGGCCGGGTTGGAGTCGTCGTTGGCCCAGTCGTAGGTCAGTTGGCGACCGTGTACACCACCCTTGCTGTTCTCCACACCGAATCGCGCGTCGACACCGGCCCGGAAGTCGGCGAACTGCGGCGCCGCGGCGCCGGAGGTAGGAAAGATCATCCCGACTTTGGCCGTCGTCGGGCTGATTCCAGGAGTTGGGCAGTCCGCGTTTGCCGACGTGCCCTGTGTGTCGGCGCTGCCACCGCCGCAGCTCGCGGCCAGCACGACAGCCACGACAGCCACGACAGCCACGGCAGGCCGCCGACCCAACGGAATGCGATGCCGCACGGCAAGCCTCCACGCACCGAGGTTGTCTCGTCACCAATCCAGCATGGCGCTGGGGTGACCTTTGCAAGATCCAAAAATTCGATAGATCAAATACAATATTTAATTCATATCACTTAGTAGCAAGAGGTCTGTTGGAGGGTGCCCAGGTCAGGGCCTTGCCAGGTGGCCGATTGGCGCCGCCGAGCCACCCCATGTGGTAGGTAGAAGGTCCGAAAGCCACTCCGCGTCACCGGCAGGATGCTTCCGTGAACTCTGCGGTTAACTCCGATCAGGCGGACCCGGCCCGGGCAGACTGGGCACGGCCGCCATTCGACCCATCCGATCCGGGCCGATGAGCAGCTGACGGGGCGACACCGCGGCGGTCCGGTTGTACACGCGTCTGGAGGCATCCCATGACCGACGACGTCACCGGCCGGGGCGTGATGGTGGCACGCCTTCGGGGTCACTGATGCCGGATCGCAGGCTTGCCGCGGTAGTGGGCGCCTGCCTTGTCGTCGTGGCATACGCGGCGAGGCGGTCCGATCGCCGCTGGCTGTCGGCTGCCGGGACGGCCGGTTGTGAGACCGGGCTGGTGCTCGGCCTGTTCGCACTCTGGCAGTACGTTCGAGTACTTGCGATCACCGAGGTGGACGGCGGGATCCGGCACGCGCAGTGGATCTGGGACGCCGAGCGGATGGTGCACCTGCCCAGTGAGCTGACCGTCCAACAGGCGTTCCTGGGACACCCGTGGATCCTGCAGGCAGCCAACCAGTTCTACGCTTTCGTGCATTTCCCCGCGATGAACATCTTCCTGATCTGGCTGTTCGCCCGACATCGTGACCGCTATTCACCGGTCCGCAACACTGTGGTGTTTCTCACGGCGGCCTGTCTGTTGGTGCAGATGATCCCGGTGGCACCACCACGCATGCTCACCGATCTGGGTTTCGTCGACACCGCCCTGTACTACGGCCAGTCTGTGTACGGGGCGTTCGGCAGTGGAATCGCGGCGCAACTGTCAGCAATGCCGTCGGTGCACGTCGGCTGGGCGGTTCTGATTGCCTACGAGGTGGTGCGGATCAGCCCGAGCCGGTGGCGCTGGCTGATCGTGGCGCACCCGATCCTCACGATCTTCGTCGTGACGGTGACCGCCAATCATTTCTGGGCGGACGGAATAGTGGCCGTGGGTCTCCTCGTCCTCGCGGATCTGGCTGCGCGTGGGCTCGGTGTCGTCACTGCGGCCGTCCGGATGGGACGTGAGCCCGAGACCAGTTCGAGCTGGGCAGGAGAAGGCCAGGCCGTCAGCGGTCGGGACCCGGGGGCGGCGCGCTGAGGCGTCCGCCCCCGCAGTTCCTCGGGCCTGTTCGACCGGGTTTCCGGGGCCTCCGGTGGCGCGTGCCAGCGATGACCGCGCCGCCTTTGGCCTAACTGACGGGGTCTCCGATGCCGTGCTGGCGCAGAATCTCGGAGATCCGGGACGCCAGTGTGATGTCAAGGTCCGTGACACCGCCCTGCGAATGCGTCCAGACCGTGAACGTCGTCACACCGCGAGCCCTGTCGACGACCGGATGGTGGTTCAGCTCGTTCGCGACGATGGAGATTTTTTCGACTGTTTCGTCCGAGGTCTCCTCGTCCATTATGACCCTGCGCACAATCGTCGACGTGTCTCCGGTCCAGCCCGGCAGCGTGCCGAGTGCGTCGGCGACCAGGTCTGCGTCCAGCTTGGTGGGCATACAACAGCCTCCGTCCGGTCTGCCAGGCGCCCGTGGTCGCCTGGATGGTCCGCGCCCTCCTCGCGACAGGAAAACCCTGTCGTTACAGTGTGGTCGGTCATGAGCTCGTCAGTCGCCTTGCGCGTCGTGGTTGCCGCCGCACTTGTTGATACCCGCGGCCGGGTGCTGGCATGCTGCCGGCGTGACCCGCCCGCGCTCGCCGGTGGCTGGGAGTTCCCCGGAGGCAAGGTCGAGTCCGGCGAGGACGACGTGAGCGCGCTGGTTCGCGAGTGCCGTGAGGAGCTCGGTGTCGATATCGAGGTGGGCGGGGTCCTCGGCGAGGTCCCGTTACCCACGGCAGGCTGGGTCCTGCGGGTCCGTTTCGGTCGGATCACAGTTGGGGAACCACGCCTGATCGCGCATTCGGAACTCCGATGGCTCGCGCGGCACGAACTCGACGACGTCGCCTGGCTGGCGCCTGACGCGCCGCTTATCGAGGATCTTCGTAGAACCCTGACCGGAGAGCCGCCGGACGCGTGAGCGGCTTATACTCCGTTACGCGATATTAACGTATGGTACCGGTAGGTAAACCTTCGGCTCCATTTTCGTTGTCGGCCTGCTCGGGTCCGTACGATGGTGGATGACGCCCACGATGCGGGCCGACATGGGCTGATCTTCCGATGTCCCTGCATGGTGTGCCAGGCGTCCCGCCGGGCCGGATCGTGCGTACCGTGTCACCGCGTCAGCGCTACCCTGCCCTGCATCATCACCTTGCCCAGCGTCACCGTCTCGGGGCCACCGCCCCACGTCCGTACCGGAGTCCGCCACCGTGTCAGTCCGTGCCGACCTGCGTAACGTCGCGATCATTGCCCACGTCGACCACGGCAAGACGACTCTCGTCGACGCGATGTTGCGGCAGTCCGGGGCCTTCGGTGATCATGCCGAGGCCACGGACCGTGTCATGGACTCGATGGACCTCGAACGCGAGAAGGGCATCACGATTCTCGCGAAGAACACCGCGATCCAGTACGGGGACGTCACGATCAACATCGTCGACACCCCGGGCCATGCGGACTTCGGTGGCGAGGTCGAACGCGGCCTGTCCATGGTCGACGGGGTCGTGCTGCTGGTCGACGCGAGTGAAGGACCGCTGCCGCAGACCCGGTTCGTCCTGCGTAAGGCGCTGGAGGCCAGGCAGCCGGTCATTCTGGTCATCAACAAGGTGGACCGGTCCGACGCCCGGATCGCCGAGGTCGTCGACGCCACCTACGAACTCTTCCTCGATCTGGACGCGGACGAGACCCAGATCGACTTCCCGATCGTCTACTGCAACGCCAAGGCGGGACGGGCATCGCTGAACCGTCCGGAGGACGGCGACAACCCCGACTCGCCCGACCTCAAGCCGTTGTTCGACGTGCTGCTCGAGTCGATCCCGATGCCGGTCTACGACCCGGAGGCGCCCCTGCAGGCGCTGGTCACGAACCTGGACGCCTCGCCGTATCTCGGTCGTCTCGCGCTGTGCCGTGTCCACAACGGGACGCTGCGCCGTGGGCAGAACGTGATGCTGTGCCGCGCGGACGGCCGTACCGACCGGGTGAAGATCAGCGAACTGCTGGTCACGAAAGCGCTGGAGCGGGTGCCGGGTGAGCAGGCCGGCCCGGGCGACATCATCGCGATCGCGGGCATCCCCGACATCATGATCGGTGAGACCCTGGCCGACCCCGAGGATCCTCGGCCGCTGCCCGTCATCACCGTCGACGAACCGTCGATCAGCATGACCATCGGCATCAACACGTCCCCGCTCGCGGGCAAGTCCGGGACGAAGCTGACCGCGCGGCTGCTACGAAACCGGTTGGACGCCGAGCTGGTCGGCAACGTCTCCATCCGGGTGCTGCCCACCGAACGCCCCGACACCTGGGAGGTGCAGGGCCGCGGAGAGCTGGCGCTCGCGATCCTGGTCGAGCTGATGCGCCGTGAAGGCTTCGAGCTCACCGTCGGCAAGCCCCAGGTCGTCACCAAGGAGGTCGACGGGAAGCGGCACGAACCGGTCGAGCGGCTCACCATCGACGCGCCCGAGGAGTACCTCGGTACCCTCACCCAGCTGCTGGCGGTGCGCAAGGGCCGTCTCGAGGAGATGGTCAACCACGGCACCGGCTGGATCCGGATGGAGTACCGGGTGCCCGCCCGGGGGCTGATCGGTTTCCGGACGGAGTTCCTGACCGAGACCCGCGGCACCGGGCTCATGCACCACGTCTTCGACTCCTACGAGCCGTGGTTCGGGGAGCTGCGCACCCGGGCGACGGGTTCGATGGTGGCCGACCGCGCTGGCGTGGCGACCGCCTACGCCCTGTACAACCTGGGGGAGCGCGGCACCCTTTTCGTGGGTCCCACCACCGACGTCTACGAAGGCATGATCGTCGGGGAGAACTCCCGCGCCGACGACATGGACGTCAACCCCACCAAGGAGAAGAAGCTCACCAACATGCGCTCGTCCACCGGGGACGAGCTGGTGCGCCTCACCCCGCACCGGCAGCTGTCACTGGAGCAGGCGCTGGAGTTCTGCCGCGAGGACGAGTGCGTGGAGGTCACGCCCGGCCCGGTCCGGCTGCGTAAGGTCGCGCTGACCGCCGCCGAGCGCGAGAAGCTCCGCTCCCGTCGCCGCACCGGCTGAGCGGCTCCAGGGACAGCTGAGCGGATCCAGGAAGGGGTACCCGGCCTACCGCGGATCGGCCGGGTACTTCTCGCGGAAGTACCGCTCGGACAGGAACCTGATCGGGACGCCTGCTGCGGCGAGCGCGTCACGATGCTGCCACCAGTCGCTGTCCGTGCCGACCACGATCTCCGCTTTGCCGTGTGCGATCGCGGTCGCCACGAACTTGCGGTCGGCCGGATCGAACCGTGAAAGCGCGGCGTCCGTCGGGAATTCCAGGAAACTGCCCTCGCCGTCGGGCGTGATTTCGACCCGCGTGCAGTGGTCGTCGTTGTACTGGTTGTTCTGTACCCAGCGGAAGAACGCGTCACCGACGCCGGGCTGACCGGAGAAATTCAGATGCCTGGCGTATTCCGCGACGATGAGTCCGAGTGCGTCCAGCGTCAGCCCACCGTGGGCGACGACGTCCTGTAACAGATTGATGCAGGCCAGTTCACATTCGACTGGCCATGCGTCACGCCCGTTGGCCACGATGGCGACGTTGGTGTCGACGACACGTTCGGGTGTGACCGGTGCAGACATGACATAGTCAGGCACTGGTGTCGCCACCTGCGGCCCGCAGCCGGTGTTCGGCTGACAGACGGGCGAGGGTCGCGATGTCGGTGAAGTCGTCGCCGAAGAATCCGGTGGGCCAGTTTTTGATGTTCCCTGTCTCGTCCAGCTCCAGTGCTCGAAGCTGTGAACCTTCCGGTCCGTACTCGACGAAGTACAGCGAGACGTCCTCGGCGGTGACCACTCCTTCGGCAAGGCGCCGTTGTAGCCGCCGCAGCAGGTACTCACTGTGGCTTTCGATCAGGAACTGGACGCCCTGGGTCCTCGCGGCATCGATGAAGACATCAGCGAGATGCGACTGAACGCTCGGATGCAGGTGGATCTCGGGTTGCTCGAAGATGACCGTGCTGTCCGCCTCGGCGTAGTACGACTGGACGAGGACGGGCAGAACCTGGGAGACCCCGAACCCCACGTCGGTCAGCAGCACCTCAGGGGAGTCGGGCCGTGTCCGTACCACCAGCTCGAAGATCTGACGTCCGGGGACGAGCTCGCGCAGCTCGAACGAGTGGATGACCCCCATGTCCCGCAGCCAACGCCCGACTCGCTTCGGCAACGGCTCGCCGTCGTCACCGGCTTCGGTGCCAGCTGGAACGGTGCGTCCGGTTATCTGTGCCGCGAGCAGTGCTTCGACCGCGCGCTCGCCGCGTTTTCCCACATTGGACGGCTTCGCGCCGGTCCACAGGTAGTTCCTCTTCGGGTCCTCCCGCATCGGCCCGACATAAGAAATTTTCGACAGAGTTCGTTCGAATTCGTATTCTAGACCGGAGAGTGCGTTCATCTCGACTGGAGGGGCGTCGTCGAGGTCCGGGAATCGGTAGAACATCATTGGAGATTTAAGATTGTATCTCTTGCTGTGGCTAATGCTCGTCAGGCGATAAAAGCCTTTTTGATTCCGGTCGACCGAGAAATACTCGTTCGCAATGCTGTATCCGAACCTGTCGACCGCTAGTAGCCCGTCCGAGGTCTGTATGAGTTGCGCATCGAAACCAAGTGGAAAATTGTAGTCGTCCAGGTGGACAAAGTATTCGAAGAGATCACTTCTTTCGCCAGGCCAAGTGATCTCAAATGACAGGGTATCGGTATCTTGGTGATCGTGGATCAAGTCCTTGAAGGTGCCGAGTTCGACGAGGGAGTTCGCGTCACCGAGGTCGAGGACGCGGCGACGGTCGGAACTCTCGGCGGTCTGCTTGAGGAGCAGGAGGAGCTGGATCAGGCTGGTCTTGCCGGAGCTGTTCGTCCCGAACAGCAGAGTGATCGGTGCGAGCCGGATGTCGCCGGAGTCCTTCCAGCTCTTGAAGTTCCGCACACGTAGGCCGGTCAGCATGACTTCCTCCTCGAACGATCTCCGTTCATCCTCGCAGAGCGTGGATGGCGGGCCCTGTCACCGGTGCGTGTACCGACCCGTAGGGTCGTGGACGTGACTGCTACCGCTGTGGAGACCGGGTCCGGGCCGCACTCCGCCGAACCGCCGGCGCGGCGGCTGCTGGTCGTCCACGCCCACCCCGATGACGAGGTGATCGGGACGGGGGTGACCATGGCGTCCTACGCCGCCGCTCCCGACACGCTTGTCACCCTCGTCACCTGCACGCTGGGGGAGATGGGGGAGGTGCTTGTCCCGGAGCTGGCCAACCTGCGGTCCGACCGGGGTGACCAGCTCGGCGGGTACCGCATCGGAGAGCTGGCCCGGTCCTGCGAGGCGCTCGGCGTGACCGACCACCGCTTTCTCGGCGGGCCCGGCCGGTGGCGTGACAGCGGCATGATGGGCACGCCGGGCAACGACGACCCGCGCTGCCTGTGGCAGGCGGATCTCGACGAGGCGACGGCCGCCCTGGTCGAGATCATCCGGGAGGTCCGGCCCCAGGTACTCATCACCTACGACGAGAACGGCGGCTATGGGCATCCTGACCACATCCGCGCGCACGAGCTGACCGTTCGGGCGTTCGACGCCGCCGCGGACCCTTCCTTCGCACCGGATGCCGGGCCACCCTGGCAGCCGGTCAAGCTCTACCAGACCGTCATCCCACGATCATCGATCCAGGCGGGCATCGACTACTTCCAGTCGTCGGGTGCTGGTGAACTCTTCGAGGGAGTGAAGTCGGCGGAGGACGTGCCGATGGCGGTGCCGGACGATGTCGTCACCACCGCGATCGAGGCGTCGGCCCACTTCGAGGCGAAGATCGTGGCCATGCGGGCGCATGCCACCCAGATGACGACGGATGGTTTCTTCTTCGCCCTGGCGGACGGCCTCGGCCATCGGGCGTGGGGTACCGAGCACTACGTCCTCGTTCGGGGCGAGCGTGGCCCGGGCGCCGGCCCGCACGGACGTGAGGTCGACCTCTTCGCCGGACTCGACCTCTGAATGGTCTTTCGCGACGATTTGGTCGCTGTATGAATCTGGATGGTGACGGTCTGAACCGTCGACGATGGCCTACTGTCGGACAATGCCCGGCTCGACCAGTCACCCTCGCAGGACGCCTCCGGCAGCAACGGCGACGACAGCAGGAACGACAGCAGGAACGACAGCCACGGCTACCGCCATGGCCACCGGTACGGGTACGGGTACGGGTACGGGTCCGGGTATGAACGGCGACGCCGGCGACACCGACCGCGAGCCATCCCGGATCTTCCTGGGGTCCGCTTACCTGTTCGGGGGGCTTGCGGGTCTGGCTCTCGGCTTCTTCGGGGTCTTTCTCGTCCCCGCGGGCCCACGTCTCGGCGGGGTGCTGCTGTCCGTCGGCGTCGCTCTCGCCGCGGTAGGGAACGCGGGTCTCGCGGCTCTGGTGCGGTGGTTCACCGGTACCCGGTTCGGCTCCATGATCGTTATGGTGGGATGGATCCCGGTCGTGCTGTGGTTCGGCAGCTCGCGCCCGGAGGGCGACCTCGTCGTGGAGGCGAATGCCACCGGTTACATGTTCCTGGTCGTGGGGTCGGTCGTGCCCGTCGTGGTGGCGATGATCGGGTCACCGCGGCGGGGGCTGCTCGCCCTTCCGCCGGCCGGGCCACGCAGTCCCCATCCACCCGACCCAGGGCTGGACGGGAACCGCCCCGCATCCTGACCGCGTCACCATCGCCATGGATCAGGCTGAGATGGATCGCGATGTGGCTGTTGTCACGGGTTGGTCAGAACCGACTGATCGCTGCTTCCTGGTAGTAGCGTGTCGGCGTGGCAGTCGATCCGGACGCCTTCCGCAGGGCGGTCGGGCGTTTCGCAACGGGCGTCACGGTCATCACCACCGTCCTCGACGGCCAGCCGTTCGCCATCACCGCGAACTCGTTCACCTCGGTGTCGCTTGATCCGCTCCTGGTGCTGGTCGGCGTCCGCAAGGCATCGCGCTTCCACGCGCCAGTCCTCGGTTCGGGTGTGTGGGGTGTTTCCGTGCTTGCCGCGGACATGCAGGACGCGTCCCGTTTCTTCGCGAGCCAGGACAGACACGACGCGGGAATACTGTTCGACGGCTGGAAGCACTCCGTCGGAGCCGAGACCGGAGTGGTCCTGCTGGAGGACGCGCTAGCCGCGTTCGAGTGCCGGACGGTTCTCGCCTACGAGGGCGGCGACCACACCCTGCTGCTCGGTGAGGTCGTGGCGCTCGACGGTTTTCGTCGTGAGGCGTCTCCCCTGCTGTTCTACGAGGGCACCTACCGGGTGCTACCTCCGACCGACTGACCGGGCGTCGGTCTTTCGAGGATCCGATTCAGTTCAGGCGGGCACGTGCGGCGTGTGCCGCTTCGCGGGCGGCGGAGGCCGCCGTCGGCTCCATGGGCGTGACCACGTCGGCAAAGGCCAGCAGGTCTCCGGCGCCGCCGAGGAAGTCGCCGAGCCGGATGCGTAGTTCCCCGCGTTCCCGGCGCAGGTGCGCGGGGTGGTGGGGCAGGAGCAGGGAGAGTTCGACGGCCCACAGGCGGGTCGCGGCATCGTCGGCCCGAGCCGCCCAGACCCGGATGTTGCCCAGGAGTCGCATGAGTAGGTCTGTCTGCGCCATCGGCTCGAGGTGGGCTCGGGTGAACGCGACTCCGGCGGACCGGACCTTTTCCGCGGCCTCGTGCACGGTGATCATCCTGCCGCCCGCGAACGGGTCGACCAGGACGTGTCGGTCAGGTGAACCGATACCGACGATCACATGTCCGGGCAGCCCGATCGGGTAGGCGGGGATACCGAGTCGGCGGGCGACCTCCAGCCACACGACGGACAACAGGATCGGTAGGCCATGGCGGCGGCGGAGAACCGATGTCAGCACGGACGCGTTCAGGCTTTCGTAGTCCTCGGGATCGCCGTGGAAGCCGGCCTGTTCCCCGAGGGCCTCCCGCAGGATCTCGGCGGCGGTGTGTACGTCCAGCCCGGAGAGTGTCCGTCCCGCGGCAGATCCTTCCGCGCCACCACCACCACCGCCACCACCGCCACCACCGGGGTCGCCGGTCGTGACACCGAAGAGAGCGCCTGCGCGGGCGGCGAGCGCGTCGAGACGGGCAAGTCCCTGGAGCGGTTCCAGCTCGGGTTCCGCTTCGGCCGCGATCAACAAACACGCCAGACCGAGATCGACCGACTCCCGTCGAACGATGTCGGCAAACTGACGTCGTGTGCGTGCGCTCATTGCGGGCTCGCCTCCGTCTGCCTCCTGGCGGATCTGCGGACCGGCCGCGGCGGCACCCGTCGACCGGCAACCAGATCCGCTTCGGCGACTTCCACGATAGAACCGTCCTTGGTCCGTATCGTCAGACATTGGTCGGTCCAGGACAGCAGTTGCCCGACGACATCGGTAAGGGGTAGAGGACCGGCGACACGGTGGCGGACAGACACCCTGAAGTCGGTGTCAGCAGGAGTGATACGGACGACATACACGACAAGCGAACGCCCTTGTTGTCGACACGGAACCTACGAGGTCGATACTAGGGAATCAGTCGCCCGTGAGCCGAGGAGGAACAACCGGTGACCTACGTCATCGCGGAGCCCTGCGTCGATGTGAAGGACAGGGCCTGCATCGAGGAGTGCCCGGTCGACTGCATCTACGAAGGTGGACGGATGCTCTACATCCAGCCTGACGAGTGCGTTGACTGCGGAGCGTGCGAGCCCGTCTGTCCGGTCGAGGCCATCTACTACGAGGACGATGTTCCGGACCAGTGGAAGGGCTTCACGGACGCGAACGCCGTGTTCTTCGAGGAGCTCGGCTCGCCCGGAGGGGCGTCGAAGGTGGGTGCGCTCGACTTCGATCCGCCCAGCGTCGCCGGGTTGGCGCCGCAGGCCGAGTCCTGACCGGGCCCACAGGGCCTGCCGGAACGCTCCGGCAGGCCCGCCACTCCCAGGTACGGCTGCCTGACTTCCCCTGGGACGCCCTTGTCCCGTTCGAGCAGAAGGCTCGCGCGCACCCGTACGGGATGGTCGACCTGTCGGTCGGGACGCCGGTCGACCCGACACCCGTGGTCGTCCAGCACGCCCTTGCCGCGGCA
>NZ_CADDZT010000014.1:41338-43570 GCF_902812655.1 Candidatus Frankia meridionalis
TGCCGCGGCGGGCTGGTTGGCGCGGCGGCTCGGCGTGATCGTCGAGTCGTCCAGCATCCTGCCGGTCATCGGGACGAAGGAGCTGGTAGCGCAGCTTCCCGGTCAGCTGGGGCTGGGGCCGGGAGACCGGGTCTGGATACCGACACCGGCCTACCCGACGTACGAGGTCGGGGCGTTACTTGCCCGCTGCGAGCCGGTCCTCGGCCCGGTGGACGGCGTGGCGCTCGTCTGGTTGAACACCCCGGCCAACCCTTCCGGCCGGGTGCTGACGGTGGACGAGATGCGTGCGGTCGTGGGCTGGGCCCGGGAACGCGGCATCGTCGTCGCCAGCGACGAGTGCTACATCGAGCTGGGCTGGGAGGCCCGTCCGGTCTCGGTTCTGCACCCGGACGTGTGCGGTGGCTCCCACGAGGGGCTCCTCGCCGTCCACTCACTGTCGAAGCGGTCGAACCTCGCCGGTTACCGGGCCGGCTTCGTCACCGGCGACCCGCGGCTCGTGGCGGGGCTGCTGGAGCTCCGCCGGCATTGCGGGCTGATGGTTCCGGCGCCCGTGCAGGCGGCGATGACGGCGGCCCTCGCCGACGACATGCACGTCGCCGAGCAACGGGCGCGTTACGCCAACCGGCGGGCGGTGCTCGCGGCGGCCCTCGCTGTCGCCGGTTTCACGATCGAGCACAGCGAGGCCGGACTCTACCTGTGGGCGACCCGCGGGGAGGACGCGTGGGCCACCGTCGACGCCCTGTCCAGCGTCGGTGTGCTCGTCGCTCCCGGGGTCTTCTACGGCGAGGCCGGACGCCGGCACGTGCGGATCGCGTTGACCGGGCCGGACGCCCAGGTCGCCACCGTCCCGGAACGGATGGCGATGTTGCCGCCCCCGCAGGTGATCGACCCCCCGCAGCCGGTCGACCCCCCGCAGCCGCAGGCCGGGTACCAACCGCAGGCCGGGTACCAACCGCAGGCCGGGTACCAACCGCAGGCCGGGTACCAACCGCAGGCCGGGTACCGGGCGACGGCCCACACGACCGGGTCGCATCCAGTGGTGCCGCCCCCGCCCTCATTCCCGCCCCCGGCTGGGCTGCCCGGACCGGGCGGACAGCCGGCGGGACAGCCGCTGTCGTGGCCCCCCGACGACATCAGCGCCCGTCCCGGTGTCCGGGTCATGACGGAGCCGCCGGACGTCCGGTAGATCAACGAAGATGCGCGAGACAGCCTCGGGCACGACCGGTGGCTGTCTCGTTAGGGTCGGATCGTGACTACCTCAGACGAGACCATCGACTCCGCGATTGATCCTGTCGTCGACCTGCTGTGGGAGCGTCCCGACGTATCCGAGGCGCCTGACGGCCGCGGCCTCCATGACGTCGTGGTAGAGGCGATCAACCTGTTGGACGCCGGGAAGGCGCGGGTCGCCCAGGTCACCGACAGCGGTGATGTTGTCGTGGACGAGCGGGCGAAACGTGCCATCCTGCTCGCCTTCCGGGTACTGCGGATGGTCGAGTCCTCGGCCGGCGATTTTCGCTACCACGACCGGGTGCCGCTGAAGACGTCCTTCGACGGGGTGCGGGTGGTGCCCGGCGCGATCGTCCGCTGGGGCGCGCACATCGAACCCGGTGCGGTACTCATGCCGAGCTACACCAACATCGGCGGATACGTCGGTACGGGCACCCTGGTCGACACCTGGGCGACGGTCGGTTCCTGCGCGCAGATCGGCCGGCGGGTGCACCTGTCCGGCGGGGTCGGCATCGGCGGGGTGTTGGAGCCGCCGAACGCGAGGCCGGTGGTGGTCGAGGACGACGCGTTCATCGGCAGCCGGTGCATGGTGGTGGAGGGCGCCCGGGTACGTCGCGGGGCGAAGCTCGGAGCGGGCGCGATCCTGACCGCATCCACGCATGTTCTCGACGCGAACACCGGCGAGGAGTACCCGCGTGGGGAGATCCCGGAACGAGCGGTGGCCGTCGGTTCAAGTCGTATGAAGTCGTTTCCCGGCGGGGACTACGCCATGCCGTGCGTCCTGGTGCTGCGGACGCTCGCCGAGGGGGAGATCCACGACAAACTCGCCCTGAACGACGTCCTGCGGGAACACGGCGTTGCCCCCTGACCCCCTGACCTGCTGTTGCCGGACGGGCGGACTTCGTTTCGCAACGTCGCCGGCCGGCCATGCCCGTCGACCGGTTCGCGGGGGTCGACTTACGTAGAGTCGAGGCGTGCATCTGGATCTGGCCGCCCCGGTGGGGG
>NZ_CADDZT010000014.1:44136-44741 GCF_902812655.1 Candidatus Frankia meridionalis
CCACCGGGCGCTGGCGGACGTCGCCGGGCTCCGCGTGGACCGTGACGGCGACGCCGTCGTCGCCCGCACCGACCTGGGCAGAGCGACCCGGGTGCTGCTCGCCGGGCATCTCGACACCGTTCCGATCGCGGACAACCTGCCTGCCCGGACCGTGGACGGACGCCTGTACGGCTGCGGGACCTCCGACATGAAGTCCGGGGTGGCCGTGATGCTGCGGCTCGCCGCCGGTCTCACGACCACCCCGGACACCACCCTCGCCCACGACGTGACCTGGGTTTTCTACGACAACGAGGAGGTCACCGCCGACCGTAACGGGCTGCGGCGCCTCGTTGCCGGCCACCGCGACTGGTTGGACGCCGACCTCGCGGTGCTTCTGGAACCGACGTCGGGGGAGGTCGAGGCCGGCTGTCAGGGCACCTTGCGGGTGGTGGTGACGCTCCCGGGGCGCCGTGCGCACTCGGCCCGCTCTTGGCTCGGCGAGAACGCGATCCATGCCGCCGCGCCGCTGCTCGAACGCCTCGCCGCCTACCGGGCGCGTACGGTGACGATCGACGGCTGCGCATATCGGGAAGGCCTGAACGCTGTGCTCGTCAGCGGCGGGGTCG
>NZ_CADDZT010000014.1:45012-58468 GCF_902812655.1 Candidatus Frankia meridionalis
TGACGTTGCCGGCGCGCTCGAGCATGTCCGTGAGGTGCTGAACGGCTTCGCCCTCGAGCTGACCGACAGCGCGGGCGGCGCATTGCCGGGGCTGACCGCGCCCGCCGTGAGTGCCTTCGTGGCGGCGGCGGGGCGGACGCCGGTCGCCAAGTACGGCTGGACCGATGTGGCACGCTTCGCCGCGCTCGGCATCCCCGCGCTCAACTACGGCCCGGGAGATCCGAATTTTGCCCATACCCGGGACGAGTACGTCGAGATCGAGCGGATCGACGCCGCCGAGGACGTGCTGCGCCGCTATCTGACCGGACCGCTGATCGCGCCGGCAACCGCAGGCCAACCCTGACGGCAGGCCAACCCGACCGTCAGGGTTGGCCTGCGGTTGGGCCGGCTGGACCCGGCGGGCGCATGACCTGGGGAAACCGGTTCGGGCGATCCAGCGCCAGGCGAATTCCCGTCCGGTTACCCAACTGTGATCTTGACTGTAACGGTGGAACGCTATGTTACGGGTCGTGAGCGCGCCTACCGACCCGGCCCAGCCGGTCATCCCGGTTTCCGACGGCCCGGCGGCCGGTGCCACGGCCGGTCCGGGGCGGGACAGACCGGCCCGCAGCCGCCGGCCGCCGGAGAAGCAACGCGGGCCGATCACCGTCCGGCGTGGCCAGGTCGAGATGTCCACGACCGACCAGCACCTGCTGGACACCCGGGGACCGACCGACTGGGTCCATGCGGACCCGTGGCGGGTCCTGCGGATCCAGAGCGAGTTCGTCGAGGGATTCGGCCTGCTCGCCGAGCTGCCGCGGGCGGTGACGGTGTTCGGCTCGGCCCGCGTCCACGTCGACGATCCCGACTACGCACTCGGCCAGCGGCTCGGTGCCGCGCTCGCCCGGGCCGGCTACGCGGTGATCACAGGTGGTGGTCCGGGCGCGATGGAAGCCGTCAACCGCGGCGCCCAGGAGGCCGGTGGTCTGTCGGTCGGCCTTGGTATTGAGCTCCCGTTCGAGCAGCGCCTCAACGACTGGGTCGATCTCGGGGTGACCTTCCGGTACTTCTTCGTCCGCAAGACCATGTTCGTCAAGTACGCTGAGGCATTCGTGATCCTGCCCGGCGGGCTCGGCACTCTCGACGAGCTGTTTGAGGCGCTCACCCTCGTCCAGACCCGCAAGGTCACCCGCTTCCCGGTGGTGCTCATGGGGTCGAGCTACTGGCAGGGCCTGCTCGACTGGATGCGGACCACGGTCGCCGGGGCGGGGCGCATCCACCCGTCGGACGTTGACATCATGACCGTCACCGACGACGTCGACGAGGCCGTCCGAATCGTCGTGGGCAGCCATCCGGGAGGTGGCCCACCACCCGGGC
The DNA here is from genome assembly GCF_902812655.1 of Candidatus Frankia meridionalis. GTDB lineage: Bacteria > Actinomycetota > Actinomycetes > Frankiales > Frankiaceae > Protofrankia > Protofrankia meridionalis. The sequence continues at coordinate 46,369 of NZ_CADDZT010000014.1, forward strand.
CTGATGCCGGATTCCCGGATACTGGGCGGTTGTGAACATCTGCGTCTACTGCTCGTCGTCGCGGGCGATCGACCACTCCTATGTCGAGCTCGCCGCGGACGTCGGCGTCGAGCTCGCCCGTCGCGGTCACCATCTTGTCTCGGGTGGCGGTTCGATCTCGTGCATGGGCGCTGTGGCGGGTGCCGCCCGGGCCGCCGGCGCGCGCACCCTCGGTGTGATCCCGCGGGCACTGCTGGCGTTGGAGGTCACCGACCACGACGCGGATGAGCTGATCGTCACGGAGACGATGCGGGACCGCAAAGGGCTCCTCGACGCGCGAGCGGACGCATTTCTCGCCCTGCCCGGCGGGCTCGGCACCCTTGAGGAGCTGCTGGAGGTCTGGGTGGCGCGTTCCCTCGGGATGCATGCCAAACCGGTCGTCCTCCTCGACCCGGACGGCTTGTTCGCCCACCTGAGGGCGCAGGTGGACGAGCTGGTCCGGCGGGGTTTCGTCCGCCGCGCGGCCCGGGACGCGCTGGGCTGGGCGGCGACGGTCGGCGGCGCGCTGGACCTGCTGGAAGCCGGCGTGGCCCAGCCCAGCGAGGTTCCCCCGACCGTCACCGAACAACTCGAAGGGGAATAGGTACGCCCCTGCCTGTCGGCGGCTCCTGCCGCTGTTCCGTCCCGAACGGTTGCGGGACAGCCGAACAGGACGATCGAACAAGACGATCGAACAAGACGATCGAACAAGACGATCGAACAGGACGATCCGGCCGGTGGGCTGGTGTGCCTTCTCAGGCGAGGCCGCGGCGCCCGACGGCGAGGTCCCGGGTCCCGCGGATGGCGGCCACCATGTCGAGGACCCTGCGGGTCGCGGCGACCTGGTGGGCACGGAAGATCCTGGCGCCGAGCCAGGCGCTGACCGCGGTGGCGGCCAGGGTGCCCTCGAGGCGGTCCTGCACGGTGGTGTCGAGGGTCTCCCCGATGAAGTCCTTGTTGGATAGTGCGACGAGCACCGGCCATCCGGTTGCGGCAAGCTCGGGTAGCCGGCGGGTCGCCTCCAGCGAATGCCGGCTGTTCTTGCCGAAGTCGTGGCCGGGATCGACGACGATGCCATCCGGTCGCACGCCGAGCGCCACCGCCCGTTGCGCGAGCCCGGTCGTGGTGGCCACGATGTCGGCCATCACGTCGTCGTAGGCGATCCGGTGTGGTCGGGTACGGGGCGGTAGATGGCCGGCGTGGGTGCAGACCAGGCCCAGGCCGTGTTCGGCGGCGACCTCGGCAAGGCGCGGGTCGGTGCCGCCCCAGGCGTCGTTGAGCAGGTCGGCGCCTTCACCTGCCACGACTTGTCCCACCTCGGCGCGCCAGGTGTCCACGCTGATCACGACGGCGGGGTGCCTGGAGCGGACGAGTGCGACGAACCCGCCGATCCGGTGCAGCTCCTCGTTCGCGTCGACGTCCTCCCCGGGTGCCGCCTTGACCCCGCCGATGTCGATGATCCGGGCGCCTTCCGTGACGGCGAGGTCGACAGCGGCCAGTGCCTCCGCTTCGCCGTAGGTCGCGCCCCGGTCGAAGAAGGAGTCCGGTGTCCTGTTGACGATCGCCATGATGACCAGATCGGACGGGGAGAACGTGGCAGAACCGAGCCTCAGGTCACCAGCGGTGTCGAGTGGGAGCACATGGCTCGTCGGCCTCGCGTCGTCGCCGCCGGTGCCGTCGGTGCCGGCGTCGTCGACAGTGCGCATCCGGGCAAGTCTAGGGCGCTCCTGGCGTGACCAAGGACAGGACTGTCCGACTCGCGACGCCTGGCCGGCACGGTCCGCGCGGCATAACTTTCCTGGGCATGTAACGATCGTCAGGTGTTGCTCGCTGTCGAGGTAGTGGTTGTTGCTGCCATCGTCTTCGCCATCGCAGCCCTGTCGGTGGGCAAGTTCGACCGATTGGCCCCCGCTCCGCCGGATGCGGCCGACAGTCGACTGCCCTCGGTCACCGTATGTGCGGGTGACGTGGCCGGCGTCCGGTTCGAAATGGCCTTCCGGGGTTACCGGATGGCCGAGGTGGACGCGGTACTCGCACGGCTCGCCGACGAGCTCGCCTGGCGGGATGCCGAGCTTGCCAGGCGGGACGAGGAGATGGTCAGGCTTGCCTCCTTCGCGCATCTCGATCGTCCCTCCGAGGGGTATGCGGACGTCTACCCGCAGGGTTGGACCGGTTCCGCGGACAGTTCCGGTGTCGCCGGTGACGCCGGTGACGCCGGTGATACCCGGGACGTCCCGCGCGCCGCGGATGTGCCGATCGTCTCGGAGGCTCGCAACGGCTCCGGACCCGCCGGCGCGGGTCCGCGGACACCGCCACCTGTACCGCCGAGTTGAGTCCGGCTCTCCTGGGGGAGGTCGTCATGCCAGCCGTCGTGGACGTCGCTGGGAACCGCCGCAATGCCGCAACACTGGTCGTGTCCATCGACGTGGACGCAGACCCGCGGACCGTGTTCGCCGCAATGACCGACTGGGAGCGTCAGGGCCAGTGGATGCTGGCCACGACGGTCGTCCCGAGTCGTGAGGGTGGGGTCGGGGTCGGCGGTTGCATCATCGCCCGTACCGGAATCGGCCCGTTGTCGATCGTCGATCCGATGGAGATCGTCGAGTGGGAGCCGCCGTACCGCTGTCTGGTCCACCACACCGGCCGGGCGGTGCGTGGCAGTGGGGGGTTCGTGGTGCGGCCACTGCCCGCCGGGCGGTCGCGGGTTGTCTGGTCGGAAGATCTCGATCTTCCGTTGGGGCTGGCGGGGCGGATCGGGTTCGCCCTGTTGCGTCCTGTGCTCAGGGTCGGGTTGAAGGTGTCGCTGCGCCGCTTTGCCCGGCGGGCGGCGTCCGGATCAACGTCCGGATCAGCATCAACGTGACGTCCCGGTCGATACCCCGGAAGTGGGTGTTGATCCAGATCGTGTCCGTGTTGGCCGTCCAGAGGCACCTTTGGTGGTTTGCGGACCCGTTGACCTGCGTCTGTTGTGGCGTTGCGGGGTGACGCGTTTCGGTTCCGGGCCTGTTCTCCGGGATAATCGCGGGTAGTAGCAGGTCCGACGGCAGGAAGAGGTGCACCGATGGCGGCCATGAAGCCGCGGACGGGTGACGGTCCGCTCGAGGTCACCAAGGAGGGCCGCAGCATTATCATGCGAGTCCCGCTTGAAGGGGGTGGCCGTCTCGTGGTGGAGCTGTTGCCCGACGAGGCGAAGGACCTCGGGGACGCGCTGAAGTCAGCTGCCGGCTAGGTACGCGCAGCCAGCGTGTGCGACGTTCCTGTGGATGACGGCTGGGCTGGGTCCCACCCGCCGACCGTAAGGCTGTGGGCCGGTAAGCCGCTGGAGGCCGGCGTACCGGCCCTGGCCCTGCTGACCCGCCCTCCTGGGGAGGGTAGCGGCTCGGCCGTGGTGACCTCTGCCGGCCGTGAGGTCGGCGAGTCTCTCGGCCTCGACCTGGATCTGCTGCTCGCAGCGGAGCGAGCCAGCGGCAACCAGACGGAGGTGATCTCCGTTCCGTTGGGGCGCGCCGGCCCGCCGACGAGGTTGCTGCTGGTGGGATCGGGCCGGCGGGACGCTGCGGCGTGGCGCGCATCCGGCGCGGCGCTTGCCCGTCGCGCGGCGTCCGTGGGGCGGGTCGCCGTGCTCGCCGACCCCGACGCGTGGGTTGACCCCGCCTGCCTGCGCGCATTTGTCGAGGGTCTGGCGCTTGCGGCCTACCGGCAGCCGACCGGGCCCGAGCGCGCCGCCTCCCCGGTTGTCGGCATGGATGAGCCCGGCTCCGGGTCGGGCGCGCCTGACATCGGCAGGACCGGTGCCGACCGGACCTGCGATGACGGAGCTGGTGACGACGGACCGCCGAAGGTCCTGCGGGAAGTCACGATGATTGTTCCGGATTCCGATGATCCCGGATTGCGCGCTTCGCTCGCCGCCGCGGATGCGACCGCTCGGGCTGTCCATCTCGCCCGCGACCTGATCAATACGCCGAGTCTGGTGAAGTCGCCGGCGTGGTTCGCCGACCGTGCGGTCGAGCTCGCTCGGGTGGCGGGGCTCGGCGTACACGTACTGGGCCCGGAGGAACTCGCCGAGCAGGGTTTCGGTGGACTGACCGCGGTGGGCGAGGGTTCGGTCCGCCCGCCCCGGCTCGTGCGGCTGACCTATGAGGGCGCCTCGGCCGCGGGCTCCGACGAGGCCTCCTCCGACACGGCGGATCGCGGTATCCGGCACGTGGTGCTGGTGGGCAAGGGGATCACCTTCGACTCGGGTGGTCTGTCGCTGAAGCCGCCGACGTCCATGGCCGCCATGAAGACCGATATGGCCGGGGCGGCGGCCGTGCTCGCGGCGATGACCGCGCTGCCCGCGTTGGATGTGCCGGGCCGTGTCACGGGCCTGCTGTGCATCGCCGAGAACATGATCGGTGGGGCTGCGCTGCGGCCCGGGGACGTCATCACCTGCTGGGGCGGGACCACGGTTGAGGTACTCAACACCGATGCCGAGGGCCGGTTGGTGCTCGCCGACGGGATCGCGTATGCCGCCGCGACCCTCGCGCCGGACGCGATCGTCGACCTTGCGACCCTCACCGGTGCGATCACGGTCGCGTTGGGACGCCGGACGGCGGGGTTGTTCTCCTCCGACGACGCCCTCGCGGGGCAGCTCTCCGCGGCGGCGCAGGCGGCGGGTGAGCGGGTATGGCGTCTTCCGCTGGTCGAGGAGTATCGACCAGCGCTGGAGTCCGGGGTGGCGGACCTCGCGAACATCGGCAACGCGCTGAACGTGTCGGGCGGGTCGATCACGGCCGCGCTGTTCCTGCGGGAGTTCACCGGCGGCGTGCCCTGGGCACATCTGGACATCGCCGGCACCGCCCGTTCGGACAGCGACGACGGCGAGATCAGCAAGGGCGGAACCGGCTGGGGCGTGCGCACCCTGCTGGAGTGGCTCGCGTCCTGGTCCTACCCGGACTAGCCGACCGGCGACGACTTCGCGATGACGGCGACGAGCAGGCCGTCCCCGGCGGTGAGCAGCATGGGGGTCAGCCGGCTGTCGTCGCGGATGGCGGTCGCAAGCTCGCGGGCGGCGATGGCTTCGGCATCGTGAGCCTCCGGGTCGGCGGCGCGTCCGCCGGCGAGCATGCCGGCGAACACCACGATCCCGCCCGGTCGGAGCAGGCGGAGGGCCTGGCTGAGGTAGTCGGTGCCCTCACGCCGGTCGCCATCGCAGAAAACCAGGTCATAGGCGCCGTCGGTGAGTCTGGGTAGAACGTCCAGTGCCCGCCCGGTTATCAGCCGGCTGCGGTTTGACGCCATCCCCGCGTCCGCGTAGGTACGGCGGGCGAGCCGGAGATGTTCCGCCTCGACGTCGATGGTGGTGAGGGTTCCGTCCGGGCGCATACCCCGCAGCAGCCAGGTGCCGGAGACACCTGTACCGGTCCCGATCTCCACGACTGTGCGGGCCGCGACAGAGGCGGCGAGGAAACGCAGGATGGCGCCGGCGCCCGGACCCACCGGAACGATCCCGACCTCTTCGGCGCGTGCCCGGGCAGCCCGCAGTGGAGGGTCCTCCAACAGGAAGCCCTCTGTGTAGGCGACGGCCGGATCGACGGCTCCGGTGACAGTGTCGGGCATGACATCGGCAGCCTACGGGAACGCCCGGTGAGAGTGGTGCGTTCGTCAGGTCAGCGCACCTCGTGTCGGGACGGATCGAGGGGAGATCAGCCGGTGTCCGCTGCGGGTTTTGCCGCGCCTTGGCCGGCGCGTCGGGTACGTTCGTCGCGAACCGATCGAGAGGCGACCGTGAACGGACAGGACGCGCGCCTGGCCACGTTCGCGCCTGGGCGGTCGGTCTCGCCACGTCCAGTGTCGGACGGCGATGCCGCCGAGCCTGGTGCGACCGATGCCGCCAGTAGTGACTTGACCGCGTGGGTGCCACCCACGTGGGAAGAAGTCGTACGAGATCACGGTAACAGGGTGTATCGACTCGCTTACCGTCTGACCGGGAACGCTCACGATGCCGAGGACCTCACACAGGATGTCTTCGTGCGGGTGTTCCGCTCGTTGGCTGATTACACGCCTGGCACTTTCGAGGGCTGGCTTCACCGGATCACAACAAACCTGTTCCTGGACCGGATGCGGCGCCAGCAGAAGATTCGGTTCGACGCTCTGCCGGACGACCCGGAGCGCCTGGCCGGTCGAGAGGCCAGCCCGGAGGCCGTCTACACCGAGTCGCATCTCGATGCCGACATCGAGGGTGCGCTTGCCGCGTTGCCCCCGGATTTCCGGGCCGCCGTCGTGCTGTGCGACATCGAGCAGCTGTCCTATGAGGAGATCGCTCAGACCCTGGGGGTGAAACTCGGCACCGTCCGCAGCCGTATCTCCCGGGGCCGCGCCATGCTGCGGCAGGCCCTCGCGGACCGGGCCCCGCGCTCATCGGTCACGGGCGAGGCGACTCTGCTCGCCGTGTCGGACGACGTGCCTGACAATCCTGTCGGAACAGGGACAGGGACAGGGAGCGCCGCTGCGCTTGCCGCCGCAACGGTCCTGGCCGAAGCGGATACCGCGGCCGGCCCGGCGATGCCGGTGGCAGGCTCCCCGACCGCGCCCGACGACAGCACGCTCCGGTCACGTCGACCGCATCGGATCGGCCGCAGGCCGGCTCCGCAGGCCCAGCCGACCGCCGCAAGCGCGGGTGGTGCAACGTCCGCGCCGGAGGGGCAGGCGTGACTGGTCATCTCGGTAAACAGATCGCTCCGCTGGTCGACGGGCAACTCGACCACGACGACCGGGACCGCGCGCTGGCTCATCTTGCGCGCTGCAGGCCCTGCCAGTGGGAGGTCGCCGAGCTGCGTCGCCTCAAGGCGCGGCTGGCGGCGCTTGCCAGCCCGGCCCTCCCAGGTGAGATGGCGGACCGACTGATGCAGATGGCCGCTGTCGGTGGCCCCAGGCAGGTCTCCGCTGGTGTTCCCACGACATCCGGTGCCCCGTCCGCCCGTCCGATGCGGCCGGTCGGTCGACTGATCGTGCAGGACGTCAGGCCGCGACGTGGCATGTCCGTGTCCATGGTCGTGACCGGTGTCGGTGACATGCTGCGCTCTGGTCCTACCCGCGATCCGCAGCAGGCCCGCACCCCCGACCGCGTCCAACCAATCGATCTTGGTGGCGCGCCGACCGTACGGGTGACGCTCACCATGTCGGTGGGACCCGTCCGTAGGGCGAAATCGCCAGGTCTTTCGAGGCCGTACAGGCATCGGATCCGTTCGCGGGCGGTGCCGCGCGCAACCATGCCGTGGGTCGACCGACGACCGCCGGCCGGCCCCGCGACCGCCGTGCGGGGTCGTCACAGCCGGACCAGGCGAACTCTGGTGGGTTCAGCAGCGGTGCTTGTGTTCGCGGTCGCGGGAGCCGCACTCGGTGGAACGCGTGGTTCTGGCACGGTTCCGGGACCTTCAACCCAGCCGGCCGTAATACCCGCCGTGCAGCCGAGTCTTGTCTCCGGACTCACCATCGGTCGCCTTGAGCCGGTGATGGCCGCGGTAACGCTGCCAACCGGCGCCCGGCGTTAACACCTGGGCGGAGGCCGTACGGTAGTACTCGGGTGATCGGAGTTAATGAGTTTCGTCCGACCGACCTTCTCCAATCACGGGGGCAGTGGGAGGCGAGCGGGCATGAGTACCGGCAGTGACGAAATCCTGCCTTCTCGGGGTGGGTCCGCGTATCGGCGTCCGCCGGAGGCGGGTCCGGTTGAGCCGCCGGCCGGCGTGGACGAGGCGGGAGCGGACGAGGCGGGAGCGGACGCCGGCTCCGACACCAGGGCTTTTGACGACAGCGAATCCGGCAACAGGGGTCCGGTCGACCCGCCGACGAATCCATGGTGGGCTCGGCCGACGCCGACGAACTTGACCACCGCGTTTCCGAGTCAGGTCGAGCCGAGTCAGGTCGAGCCGAGTCAGGTCGAGCCGAGTCAGGTCGAGCCGAGTCAGGTCGGGCCGAGTCAGGTCGGGCCGAGTCAGGTCGGCCCGGGGCCGCAGCCAGTGGCGGCCGGGCACGGCCGGTCGGGAACAGTGGCGGCGATACTGCTCGCGGGCCTGCTCGGCGGCGCGGCTGGTGGTGTGATCGGCGCTCACACGACACGAGCCGATGACATCCGGACGGGACTGGTCCAGGGAGCGCCCGTGACCGACCTGATCACGGCGGCTCCGGCTCCGGTCGAGCGCACCGCGCCCATCTCCACCATTGCGGCGCATGCCCTGCCGTCCGTTGTCACGATCACTGTGATCAGTGGGGTGTCCGCGGCCACCGGTTCCGGCGTGATCATCAGGTCGGACGGTTACATCCTGACGAACAACCACGTGGTTGCCGGCGGTGTGGCGGGTGGCCGCGTTTCGGTCACCTTGTACAAGGAACTACGGCAAATCTCCGCGGAGATCATCGGATGTGATCCCAAGACCGATCTCGCCGTAATCCGGATCAGGACGCCGGACCTGCTGCCCGCGGCGACGCTGGGACGCTCCGGATCACTGATGGTGGGAGCGCCTCTGGTGGCCATCGGTGCGCCGCTCGGACTGTCCGGTACGGTCACCACGGGAATAGTCAGCGCGCTCGACCGCAACCCGACCGTTCCGGGGGAGTCCGGTGGGGAGTCGGTGCTCATCGGCGCGATCCAGACCGACGCTGCCATCAACCCCGGCAACTCGGGTGGGCCGCTGCTGGACGGTCGTGGCCAGGTCGTCGGGATCAACACCGCGATCGCGGCCGTGCCCGGTTCCGGTGCTGGCCGTGGCGCGTCCGGGAGCATCGGGGTTGGCTTCGCCATTCCGATCGACTACGCCAGCTCGGTGGCCGAAGAGATCATCCGTACTGGTCGGGCGACCCATCCCTACCTGGGCGTGTCCGCGGGGACAGTCACTCCTGACGAGGCCCAGGCGTCCGGGACGTCGCCCGGTGCCCTGGTCCGCGGTGTGGATGCGGGCGGGCCGGGGGACCAGGCCGGGCTGCGCCCCGGCGACATCATCATCAAAGTTGACGATGTCGTCGTAGGAAATACCAACGACCTGATCGCGGCTACCCGCGTCCACAAGATCGGCGATCGGGTCACCGTGACGTTCCAGCGCGACCGCAGGTCCCAGAGTGTCGAGATAGCCTTGCAGGAGCAGCACGACTGAGATCGTCCGCGCGGTGGCGCAGCGCAGCCGGCGCCGGTCGTGTCGGCAGGGGCACGGACCTGCCTGTATATCCATGGACGTTCCGTTGATCAGAACGGCGGGGTAATCTGGCGGAGTGTTCAACGGCGTCGGGTGGGGCGAGATAGCGGTCCTGCTTGTGATCGGTCTGTTCGTGTTCGGCCCCGAGCGGCTGCCCAAGGTGGCCCGCGACGCGGGTCGTGTGCTGCGCCAGGTCCGCCAGATGGCTACGGGCATGCGTGAGGAACTGCGCTCCGAGCTCGGGCCGGAACTTGCCGATCTCGATCTGCGGACTCTGCATCCCAAGACGTTCGTCCGCAAGCACCTGTTCGAGGACGACGACCCGTTGCTGCCGCCGTATATGTCCAAGCGGACGTCCTTTGACAAGATGCTCTTCGATGACGGTCCCGACGTTGTGTCCGGATCGAACGATCTGGCTCGACCGCGGCTCTCCTACGACGACACGGGGATCTCGTCGACGCTTCCGTCGCTGACGAAATCTCCGACTCCGGCGAAGCCTCCGTCGCTGGCGAAGGCTTTCCCGCCTGACCGGAGCGGGCAGCCGCGCGCCGGGGGGTTCCCGGCGGTTGGAAGGGCGCCGGCCGAGTCGTCGGCAACACCGTTCGACACCGACGCCACCTGAACGTAGCGATGCCGACCTGAACGGACCAACCTCCCGGCAGACTCGAGCCCTCCTGCCCCGAGGCCCTGCCCCGCACGGGTACGGGGCTGTCTGCCGTGCAGGGCAGGGGTTGAGTCGGGTCTCAGCCTCGCCGGGTGGGAGTGAGACCGAGCGAGCGACCGGCCAGTCCGCGGGATCGTGATGACAGCCGCTCGGCCACCCCCCGCAGAATCTTCGAGGCTTCGCAGTCCGGATCGGCGCTCACCAGTGGGACACCGGCGTCTCCGCCTTCGCGTAGCCGGACGTCGATCGGTATCTGCGCCAGCAGTGGGACGTCGTGCCCGAGGACACGGGTCAGCCGCTCGGCCACGGCCGCGCCACCGCCGGAGCCGAAGACGTCGACCCGTTCGTCGCAGTGTGGGCAGGGCAGCCACGCCATGTTCTCGACCACGCCGACAACGTTCTGGCGGGTTTGAACCGCGACTGTCCCGGCCCGTTCGGCGACCTCGGTCGCGGCAAGCTGTGGGGTGGTCACGATGAGAAGCTCGGACGACGGCACGAGCTGCGCAAGTGAGATCGCGATGTCGCCGGTGCCCGGCGGGAGGTCGAGCAGGAGGATGTCGAGATCACCCCAGAAGACGTCCGAGAGAAACTGCTCGAGCGCTCGGTGTAGCATAGGGCCGCGCCACGTGACAGGCTGATTTCCGCGGGTGAACATGCCGGTGGAGATGACCTTCACGCCGTGCGCCTGTGGCGGCATGATCATTTTTTCGACCTGGGTGGGCAGGCGGTCGACTCCGAGCATCCGGGGAATCGAGTGCCCGTAGATGTCGGCGTCGAGTACACCGACCGAAAGCCCTGACCGGGCCATGGACGCGGCCAGGTTGACGGTCACCGACGACTTACCCACGCCGCCCTTGCCACTGGCCACTCCGTACACGCGGGTCAGCGAGCCCGGCTGCGCGAACGGGATCGCCCGGGTCGCCGTGCCACCGCGCAACTTCGTGTGCAGGGCGGCACGCTGTTCCGCCGTCATAACCTCAAGGCGGACCCGTGAACCGGGCACGCCCGGCACCGCGTCGACCGCGCGCTCGACCCGATTGGTGATTTCCTCGCGCATCGGACAGCCGGACACGGTCAGTAGAACCACGATGTCCACGGTGTTATCGTCTGCGATGCGCACCGAGTCGACCATGTCCAGTTCGGTGATGGGACGCCCGATCTCAGGGTCCAGCACTGTCGCGAGAGCTGCCTGGATTGCGTCCGCGCTAGGCCGGGAAGCAGACAAGAGAGAACCTCGACCAGTCGGTATGGTGCGCGCGGCTCACGCCGTCACGCCTGCACCTCCACCATAGCGGCCAGCCCCGCCGGGACGCGCCCGGCAAGAACTCGGTGGTCATCGCAGGCAGCCGCGAACATGCTTGCCGGACCACCGCAACCCCGTCGGAGCTTGTCGAAATGTCGATCGTCTGACATCGTTCTTGAGCTTGCTCCCGGGCCCACACGGGGGACGTACTCTGATCCACGTGATGGTCGACGAGCGGACAGGAGCGCAGGAACCGCTGGTTGACCCGCGCTCGATGCGGGCGTGGCGTACATTCCTGCGGGCGCACTCATACGTTACCCGCCAGTTGGAGACCGACCTCGAGGGCGAGCACCACCTGCAGCTGGCGTCCTATGACGTACTGGTGCAGCTCGCCGAAGCACCGGACGGTGCCCTGCGCATGAACGAGCTCGCGGAGGCTGTACTGCTCTCACGCAGCGGGCTCACCCGGCTGGTCGACCGGCTTGAGCGCGATGGCCTGGTCGAGCGCCGTTCCTGCCCATCGGATGCCCGCGGCACGCTGGCGACCCTCACTCCGGAAGGTCGCAAGCGTCTGCGGGCCGCGGCCCGGACCCATCTCGCCGGGGTGTCGAAGCACGTGACCAGCCATTTCAGCCCCGACGAACTGGACATCCTGGCCGACCTGCTGAGCCGGCTCGATCGCCGGTCATCCGCGTCGACGCCCGGCGGAGGATGCGGCCAAAGCGCCTGAGGCGCCACCTCCGAGACGCCCTCCTCCGAGACGACACCTTTCGGGCGTTGTGAACCGGACAGAGTCCTGTCCGGTTCACTCTAATTTTTACCTAAAATATCCGGTTCACCGATAGGTGGCGTTTTGACCTGCCCCGTCACCGGGTGTGCGCCCTGCCCGGCCGCGACCAGCGCGTCGTAGGCCTGTTCGCTCGTGGTCTCCGCGCCGAGCCGCTGGGGTTTGCTCGGGCCGTGGAAGTCGCTGGCGCCGGTGACGATCAGGTCCAGGTCTGCGGC
>NZ_CADDZT010000014.1:58493-65608 GCF_902812655.1 Candidatus Frankia meridionalis
GGCTCGCGCGTCCGGCGTGTGGTCGGGATGGTCCACCTCGAGGCCGCCGAGACCTGCCCGGGCCAGTGCGGTGATCATGCCCGGGTTGATGGTCTCACCCCGCTTTCTGGCGTATGCGTGCGCGAGGACGCTGACCCCGCCTGCGTTGCGCACCAGCCGGATCGCCTCGAGCGCATCCGGCTCGTCCTTGCCCACCCAGTAGCGGCCACCGGCGCCGATCCAGGCAGGGGTGAACGCGTCCGCGACGGTGTCCACCAGGCCGGCACTGACAAGTGCCTCGGCCACGTGCGGGCGCCCGACCACACCGTCGGCCTGGGCACGAACCCGTTCCCAGTGCACCGGATGGCCGTCGGCGGCCAGTTTCTCCACCATCCGCTGGGCGCGGGTGACCCGCTCGGAGCGCAGCCGTGCCCGGACGGCGGCGAAGTCCGGTTCGGTCGCGTCGAACAGGTAGGCGAGCAGGTGCAGGCTCACCCAGTGGTCGGGGCCGACCCGTACTCCGCAGGAGATCTCCGCTCCCGGTAGCAGGGTGAGGCCGGCGGGCAGAGCTTCGGCGGCATCGACCAGGCCGCTGGTGGTGTCATGGTCGGTGAGTGCGATGACGCTCAGGCCGGAGGATGCGGCCTGGCGTACCACTTCGGCAGGGCGCAGCAGACCGTCCGATGCCGTCGAATGGGTGTGTAGATCGATCATTCACCACGATAACCGTGGCCCACAGCGTATGGCGTCTGCTCATGTTCGTGCGGACAGGTCGCCCTCGGCCCGGCCGTCGGGGTGTGTGGCCCCGGTCCGCCGGACTCCGGCCCTTCACCGGGTTCCGCCTCCGCCCGCAACCCGGTGAGCACGCGGAGGTTCCGGCCCAGACATCGGTCCCACGGCTGCCGGACCCACCGGGCGATCATGTGTTACGGAAACCGGGAAGGAGCGTGGAGTTGGCCTACCCGTCCGGTCACACGCGCCACACCACATGCTCCACGGCAAGGGAGAACAGAACCAGGTCGACCAACGTGTGTGCAATGACCGGCGCTGTCAGCCCGGCCGAGGCGTTCCGCAGCATGCCGAGGACGACGCCGAAAACGGTCGCGCCGACCATTCCGGCAACGCCCCCCGAAAGACCTGTCCCGTGGGCCGCTCCAAAGGAGACCGCCTGCAGCGATGGCCGCTGTCGGCCGAAACCCGTGCGCCGTGAGTTGCGTCGTCCACCATCCTCGCCACAGGACTTCTTCCATCAAGGCGTTTACTGTCGCCAGCACACCAACACCCATGACAATCAGTGGCCAGGGTGGTCGGGAGACGTCTACCAGCACAAATATGGCGGAAAGCTGGTGTTTCGCCAACATCCACGCCACCGAGGCCGCGGCCGCGGTGCGGCAACCATCGTCAGGCCGAGGACCCCGACCAGTGCGGACGCCCACCCGAACCAGACATGGCCATCCTCTGTGTCGTGGTTGTACGCGGTCATCCATGCCCGGGGAACATCGTCATGGGAAAGTGCGATGAACTGCCTGCTCGGATCTATCTCCATTCTTTTGGTGAACAGGTCGAGTGTCGGTGCCGTAGCCCTCTCGCCGAGCCGGAAGCGCACCTCCGTTGAGGTCTCCCAGGCGTGCAGACTGGCATAGTCCGCCGGATGCCCCGTCCTGATTTTTAGTCGTCTAGATACCAGCGGGGCGACGCTTTTGACAATTAAGTCAGCGTCCATGGTTGCTGCTTCGCGCACCGCCTTCTCCTCGAATGTGATCAGAGGAGTGTGTTCAGCCATAAAATCATCGATTCCTTCAGTCAGGTGCGCCGGCCTGTGTTCTGTAGAGCCGGGCGTAGATGCCGTCCTCAGCGAGCAGCTCGTCGTGATTTCCCTCCTCGGCTGAGCAACCACCATCGAGAACAAAGATTTTTTCGGCGCCGACGATCGTCGATAGACGGTGTGCGACGATGATGCACGTGCGGCCGTGTGCGAGAGTCTTCATCGCCTCCCGGATATGAGTTTCGGACACGGTGTCCAGCTGCGAAGTTGCTTCGTCGAGAATGAGGAGGCGAGGATCCTGCAGTAGGACCCTGGCGATCGCAAGCCGTTGTCGTTCTCCGCCAGAGAGCTGGTAGCCGCGAGCGCCGACCGTCGTGTTGAGTCCCTCTGGCAGCCGTGCTAGGAGAAGACCGAGGTTGACCGCGGTCAAGGCTTCCACCATCTCGTCTTCGGTGGCCTCCGCTCGGCCGTACCTGAGGTTGGCGGCGATCGTGTCGTGGAACAGGTGTGGCTCCTGGGCGACCAGACCAACCATGGTATGAATCTGATCCGCTTCCGAATTGGTGATGTCGGTACCGTCGAGAAGAATTCGACCGGCGTTTGGTCGGTAGAGTCCGGCTATCAGATAGGTCAGGGTCGTCTTCCCTGCGCCGCTCGGTCCCACGATCGCCACGGTTGAACCGGGAGCCGCCTTGAGGTCCACTCCTCGTAGCGCCCAGTCGGCAAAGAGCGGACGGTCATCCGTAATGGGCGTCGATGAGCGGCTGTCCGGACGGCCGTCATCTTCTGCTGGCGCGTACCGGAACCACAGTTTTTCGACGACGACATCTGGGCCTGTACGCCGCTCATCTGCTGGGTGGTTGTAGGCCACCGTGGCTGCAGTGTACGTTGTCCGGATCGGCGTGCTGCCAACCGGAAGGTCGAGAAAGGTGAAGACACGCTCGATCGAGGGCCCGGCTCCCACAAGCTGCGATCGAGCGATCGCCATTGTTGACATCGGCTGGAATGCCACCGCCAAAGCGCTGGCGAAGGCCACCAGAGTACCGATCGTCATGGAGCCGTTGACCACGAAGGACGAGCCGATCCCTATAGTCGCCGCTATCGACACCGCCGCGGCGGCGACAACCAGAAAGTGCTGACGCGCCACTATGGTCATACGGGCGACTGAGGATGTCCGTATGCTGTCGAGGGTGACACGCATACGGGCGATCTCGTGGTCATGGCGGCCGAACAGACGAATATGAAGCGCTCCGGAGACGCCGGTCAGGTCAATGATCTGACCCATCATCCGACCGTAGATCTCCAGCGTCTCGCTACTGGCACGCCTGATTGCTGACCGTCCAACCAGGGACATGAGTGCGGGTAGCGGGGCGAAAGCGGCCGCAACGAGTGCTAACCGCCAGTCCAGCACTAGGACGGTCGGTATCGCGACGGTCGCGTTGAAGCCGCCGGCGAACACGGCGGGAAGGTTGACGGTGGCGGCACTCTGGACGCTCATTGCATCGTTGGTGATCAGAGTCATCCCGTGGCTCTGGCGGGCGCTCGGGAAAAAGCCGAACGGCAAGGTTGCGATCTTTTCGCTGAGACTACCTCGGACACGCGCGAGCACGGTTTCGCCGAGTCGACTCAACAGTGATATCCGGAGTGCCACGACCGCAGCTTCGAGTACGAACACGAGTAGCAGGAGGACCATTGATGAGACAAGGATGCCGGACTGGCGGGATACCAGTGACCCGTCAACGAAGCGACGAATAATGAAGGGACCGGCCACAACGCTCCCTGCGGCGAGCCATGATAGTCCGATAATGCCGACCAGTGCGGCGGTCTGGTCATGATAGAAGATCACTGTACGGCGTCCGACCCGACTTCCGGACAGTATGGCGAGCGTGCGGGCCGCAAGCCTCGGAACCAGTGACGACCCGATACTCAATATCGCTCCCATTCGGACGGAACCCGGGAAGAAAGGTTTGCCGGTATGCGGGAAGAAATCATCGGCTCCGCACACCGGATCTCATCGTCGTCCGCTTCCGTTCAGTCTTTTATACAGACCCATTCCCAGTCGATCAGATTGTACAGTGTGGACTGCTTGCCAGTGGAGGCGTATACGCGCAGCCGCTGTTCGTCTTCGTCGTAATCCTGCTCGCCATACGCGGGCTTGGCCTGCCCGGTCGGCGTGCACCCCAGGGTCGTCCCGAAGGGTAGAGCAGTAGGATCTTCCGTTTTCTCGTAGGCTGCGAAACTTGCCACTGCTACAACGGTGGACTCGCTGTGCGGTAGACCTGAGGTTTCCAGGGAACCGAAGAAGGGATCGGTCTCATCGGGAGTGTAGGTTCTCGGCATCGGCTGTCCTTCCACGCTTCATCGGACGGGTTGTATTACGGCCGACCACGGAGAAGGTTAGGGTGACAGTAAAAGAAATGTCAAGACATACCTAAAAGGATTACCGTCGGTAACGAATTTATTGAATGTTGGGATTTGTGCGGTTCGCATGAACGGCCTGCGCGAGGGATATTACGATCACGGTGTATGGCTTGTGTCGAGTGCCCCCGCCGTTGCGGCCGACTACTTTAAGTGATGCAAAATGTATGGTCGTTGCTGGTCATGGATGACTGCCGACCCGACCGCGACCATGTTGATCATGCCGAAGAGGGGTCGCCGACGTGGCGGGCCGGACCCTGGTGCGGTCAACCGGCCGTCCGGATACGGACGGCGGCCACATGAGGTTCACCACGATAGCGCTGGGTCGATGCATGGCGTTCGCTCACACTTGAGCCCGGGAGCCTTTCGGACGTAAGCATTCACCGGCTAACGTCCCGGTGTTGTGAAGAATCCTGGTGGGTGGGCGGGGGCGGCGACCCGACGTGGCTTTCTCGTGGGTGGGGCCGTGCTGCTGGCCGCGGCGGGCTGCTCGGACGGCTCCAGCGGCGGGCCGACGCAGCGTCCGAGCCTACGGCCGGCGACCCCGATCCCCGGTGTGAGCGACGGGGTGTTCTCCCTCGGCGTCGCCAGCGGTGACCCACTGCCCGACGGGGTGATCCTGTGGACGCGACTGGTGACACCGTCCTCCGGTGGGACGACGTTGCCCGACCGGGACATCCCGGTCGACTGGCAGATCGCGACCGACGAGCGCTTCACCGACATCGTGCAGGCGGGAACGCAGACGGCCACATCGGTGCTGGCGCATTCCGTGCACGTCGACGTCCGCGGACTGAAACCGGGCCGGCCGTACTTCTACCGGTTCCGTGCCGGGACGGTGCTGAGCCCGGTCGGGCGGACCCGTACCGCGCCGGCCACGTCGGCGGCGGCGGCCGGTCTGAGCTTCGCGCTGGTGAGCTGCCAGGACTTCCAGAACGGCTACTGGCCGGCGTACAACGCGATCGCCGCCGACGACCTCGACCTGGTCGTCCACGTCGGCGACTACATCTACGAGTACGACCCGAAAAGCAGGTTCCCCGACCGCCGCCACACCACCCCGGCCACACCCGGTCTCGACCAGTTGCAGACCCTCGACGACTACCGGGCGCGGTACGCCCAGTACAAGTCCGACCCGGCGCTGGCGGCCGCCCACGCGGCCTCGGCGTGGGTGGTCACCTGGGACGATCATGAGACCGAGAACAACTACGCTGGCCTCACCGACGAGTCCGGCGACACCGGCGACAAGCACCAGGATCCGCCCGCCTTCGCCCGCCAGCGGGCGAACGCCTACCAGGCGTACTACGAGCACATGCCCATCCGGGTCAGCTACACCCCGGGTTCGCCCGATCTGCGGCTCTACCGCCGGTTCGCCTTCGGTGACCTGCTCACCCTCAACGTGATGGACACCCGGCAGTATCGGACTCCGCAACCGGGTCGCGTCCCCCAGGACATCGGCCCGGCGTCGCTCGGGGACTCCAACACCACGGGGACGATGGCCGGCTCCGAGCAGGAGAAGTGGCTGATCGACGGCCTGAACGCGTCGCGAACCCGGTGGAATGTCATCGCCCAGCAGACGATGATGGCCCAGCTGCACGCCCAGGCCGTCCCGGGCCGCGGACCGGTGCTCGCGAACCTCGACCAGAACGACGGCTACGTACCGTACCGGACCCGGCTACTGTCAGCCGTCCGGGACACCGGAGTACGCAACCCGGTGATCCTGGCCGGCGACATCCACTGCGCCTGGGTCAACGACCTGCGGGTCGACTTCAACAGGCCGGAAACGCCGGTGATCGGCACCGAATTTGTATGCACATCCATCAGTTCCGGGTTCTTCCTGGTCAACGAGGACTTCGTCCGGGAGAACAACCGGCTGCTCAACCCGCATGTGCGGTATTTCCGCGGGGACAAACGCGGCTACACCCGCGTTCGGGTCTCGCCGGGGGAGTGGCGGGCCGACCAGCGGATCGCCGAGACCATCGACCGCCGGGACGCACCGGTCACCACCGATGCAACCTGGGTGATCGAGGACGGGCGGCCCGGCGCCCAGCAGGCGTGACCGCCCTTACCCGCCTATCCGGCCACTCGCCTACCCGGCTATCCGGCTATCCGGCCCTTATCCGGCTGGAGCGAGGAAACGCAGTGCACCCGGTCGCAGGACGATCTCGGTGGGCAGGTCCGCGATCGGGTCGCCGTCGGCATAGAGCTGGAACGGGCGGTCGGCATCCACCCGGATCCTGCGCGCCCGCAGCACCTCGACGTGTGGGGAGTCCACGTGCTTTCCGGAGAACACCTTCGGGAAGGTCGACAGAAACGTGGTCTTCCCGCACTGTGCGAGCAGCACGACGTCCAGCAGACCGTCGTCGATTGATGCCGCGGGCGCGAGGCGCATCCCACCGCCATAGCAGGCCGAGTTGGCCACCGCCACCGTCCAGCCGACGATTTCACGCGGGGCGCCGTCGTCGATCTCCACGGTGAACCGGGCCGGTTTCCACGCGGCTGCCGCGCGCAGCGCCGCGTAGGTGTAGACCTGCTGACCGCGGACGAACCGGGTCCGATTGGCGATCACCTGGACGTCCGAGTCGAAGCCGACACTGGCGATGCCGAGGTAGGCACGGCCGCCCGCCTCGGCAAGATCGATACGGCGTTCGGAGCTGCTGGCCAGCGCGGTCGCGGCGATCACCGGCTGCCTGGCGGCGCCCATCGCGCGCAGAAAGTCGTTGCCACGGCCACCGGGCAGTACGGCGAGCAGCCCGCCGAGGCGTGCCACGGTTTCGGCGACCCGCCCGGCAAGACCGTCCCCGCCGAGCGCGACCGCCACCCGCCCGTCCGCGACGGCATCCGCGGCCAGGTCGGACGCGTGGTCGATATCCCGGGTCAGCTCGATCCGCACGTCGGATGCCCAGCGACGCAGAGCCGCGGCGACGTCAGGCAGCGCGCGGGCACCCCGGCCACCGCC
>NZ_CADDZT010000014.1:66147-69676 GCF_902812655.1 Candidatus Frankia meridionalis
CGCCGGCGGTCCACATCCGCGGGGAGTGGCACGGATGTCAGCGGCTCAGTGGTCATGACGTCAGCTCTCCTCGCGTCCACGGCGGTGGCGAGAGCCGAGCCTATGAGACCCGTCCGAGCTGGGAACTGTCGGCACCGAACAGAAGGCATCCGGCGACCGCCTCGGCGCTGCGCAGGTCCTGGACGACGAGATGCTCCAGCAGCAGGGTGGCCGCGTTCGCGGGCCACAGCACCACCCACAGCCACACCCCGCAGGCTTCACCGACGAACGCCGCCCGGTCAGGAGGGCAGACCACCGGCCAGAGGGCGGTCGGGTGCCCGGCCGCTTCGATCTTCTCCTCGGATCTGCCGCTGATGCGTTCTGGATCCATCCCGGGCAGGCCGGCAAGCCGCGCGCCGAGCCCGATGCCGGGTTCCTCGGCGACGATGACGAGTTCGGCCGGTCCGCCGAGCGGGGACGGCCCGCAGGCGGCGAACGCGGTCGCCTTCGGCCCGGTGCGGTCGTCACCGGCCCAGGCGACTCCACTGGCGAACCAGTGCACCGGCATCGGCCAGGGGACCCATACCGGTGTGGTGGCCTCGTGTGCGAGAAAAAGCAGCACCTGTTCGCGGGAGGACCCCGCAATCCGGTAGGGCGCTACATCACCGTGTTCGTCGCAGCGCCACTGGTTGCTCCACAGGTCGGGTGGCCGCACCGTTCGCATACACCGGGGACAGGCAGGAGGCGCCGTCACCGGTCCGCTCCCCGGCGATGCGCACCACTCGCTGACAGATTCACCAGTTCATGGACTTCCCGTTGACTGCTTTCGTCAAACCCGTTCGGCGTCCGGCTGCCGATGTGTTCCCCTGTTCGGTGCTATGAAGCCTGCGCGGTTGGGTATTGCGCGACCGGGGGCAACTCGGGTGTCGGCGTTCGGCGTTCGGCGTTCGGCGTTCGGCGTTCGGCGTTCGGCGTTCGGCGTGCGACCTTGTACGGCCCCGTACGGCCTTGCGCGACCTCGTACGACCTTGTGCCGTTCAACGTCCCGCCGTTCGATGTCCCGCGTGGCGTCACCCGTGCCCGCGTCTTGTGCATGAAGGTGGAGATGTGGCAGCCATGAGCAAGGTCGAGCCGTTCTGGGTGGCCGGCCGTCCGGCAACGGGTCCGACATCGGTCGAGGTGCATCACCCGTGGGACGGTCGTCTGATCGCCACCGTCGCGCAGCCGGACCCGGCACAGGTGGACGCGGGGGTGGCTGCGGCAGCGGTGGCAGCGGACGCCCTGTCGGCCCTGCCTGCGCACGCTCGGGCCGCCGCGCTCACCCATGTCTCCCAGCGGATCGCCCAGCGTGGTGAGGAGATCGCGGCGCTCATCACCGCCGAGAGTGGCAAGCCACTGACCTGGGCGCGGGCCGAGGTCGCGCGGGCGACCTCGACGTTCCGCTGGGGCGCGGAGGAGGCCCGGCGCTGGTCGGGACAACTGCAGCGGCTCGACACCGACCCGGCGGGGGCGGGGCACGTCGCCGTGGTCCGGCGTTTCCCCCGCGGCCCGGTACTGGGGATCACGCCGTTCAACTTTCCGCTGAACCTGGTTGCCCACAAGGTCGCGCCCGCGTTGGCGGTCGGCACGCCAATCATCATCAAACCGGCGCCGAAGACACCGCTGTCGTCCCTGCTGCTCGGTGAACTGCTCGCCGAAACCGACCTGCCCGAAGGCTCATGGTCGGTCCTGACCGTGCCGAACGAGTCCATGCCCGACCTGGTCGCGGACCCCCGGCTGCCGGTCGTGTCGTTCACCGGCTCCGAGGCGGTCGGCTGGGCGATCAGGGACGCGGTGCCGCGTAAGCACGTCGTCCTCGAACTGGGCGGTAACGCGGCGGCGCTGGTGGCCGCTGACTGGTCCTCGGCCGAGGACCTTCGCTGGGCGGCACAGCGGATCGCGACCTTCTCGAACTACCAGGCAGGCCAGTCGTGCATCGCGGTCCAGCGGGTGTATGCCGACCGCACCGTGTACGACGAGTTGCTGGCCGAGGTCGCGGCCGCGGTTGAGCGGTTGCACACCGGGGACCCCGCCGACGAGGCGACCGAGGTCGGGCCGTTGATCGACCTGGCGGCGGCGGAACGGGTCGAGCGATGGATCGGCGAGGCGGTGGACGCGGGCGCGACCGTTGTGGTCGGTGGCAAGCGGGACGGGACGACGATCGCGCCGACCGTACTACGGGATGTTCCCCCGGACGCGCGTGTGGTGCGGGAGGAGGTTTTCGGACCGGTGCTCGTCGTCGAACCGGTCGACGGACTCGATGACGGCCTTGCCCGGATCAACGACAGTGCCCACGGGCTGCAGGCCGGGGTCTTCACCCGCAATGTACAGGTCGCGTTCCGCGCGCACCGGGAGCTCGAGGTCGGCGGTGTGATCGTCGGGGATGTCCCGTCATACCGGGCCGACCAGATGCCCTACGGCGGCACGAAGGCGTCCGGGGTGGGCCGAGAGGGCGTGCGCGCGGCCATGGAGGACCTCACCGCCGAACGTGTTCTCGTCCTCACCGGCGTCGACCTGTAACCGGCGTCGATCGGTTGCCGGCGTCGATCGGTTGCCGGCGTGGGGGACGTCAGAACTGATGCTTGCGGAAGTCCCAACTTGTGATCTTAGTGGGGGTGATCCGCAGCCAGCCGTGTCGTCCGTCATGGATCATTTCGTTGCGGCCGGAGTACTTGCGGGCGAACAGCAGCTCCGGCTCGGCGAGATCCGGGTCGGGCGTGCCTGTGCGGGGGATGTCCCCGGCCGGCTCGGCCGTCCCCTTGATCTCCACTCCTCGAAGCTCCTGGAACTGCTCACCGGCGTCCACAACGATGGCCACCCGGGGATCGCGGATGACGTCGGTCCAGCGCTGGCTGCGGACAATGGAGTTCAGCCACAGCGACGTGCCGTCCCAGACGAACCACAGCGCGGCAACGTGCGGACCATCATGACTCAGAGTCGCGACCCGGCAGGTCCGTTCCCCCGAGAGAAAGGCGTCCACCTCGGCGGAGGTCATCGCGATCGCCCGGCCACGGCGCTGCTCCTGAGTCGGCACGCAGGCACGCTCCTTCTGCTAACTTCGCTAATCATATCCAGGATGTGTGATCTGGGTCATCGTGGCGCAAGGAGGCGGCCGGGTGCCAGTGGATGCCGAGCGTTGCGGACGGGTCCTCATCGTCACGATGCGCCGGGAGGCCAAGCGCAACGCCATCGACCGGGAGATGGCCCTCGGCATCGACGCCGCCCTCAACGAACTCGATGACGATCCCGACCTGTGGGCCGGGGTGATCACCGGTACCGCCGCGGTGTTCTCCGCCGGTACCGACCTCTCCGGCGGCCAGGACGCGGTGACCGAACGTGGCGGCGAGTACGGGATCATCCGGCGGAACCGGACCACGCCGTTGATCGCCGCTGTCGAGGGCTGGGCGTTGGGCGGCGGTTTCGAGATCGCGTTGGCCTGCGATCTGATCGTCGCGGCGCGTACGGCCCGGTTCGGGCTTCCGGAGGTTCAGCGCGGGTTGGTCGCGTCCAG
>NZ_CADDZT010000014.1:69701-71231 GCF_902812655.1 Candidatus Frankia meridionalis
CTGGACCCCGAGCGGGCGTACCTGCTCGGGGTCGTCAACCTGGTGACCGAACCGGGTGAGGCGCTCGCGGAGGCGGTCCGTCTCGCCGAAACAATCTGCGCGAACGGGCCGGTCGCCGTCCGGGCGAGCCTCGCCGCGATCAACCGCCTGGTTGCGGCCGACGACGACGAGGGCTGGCAGGCGACCGCCGAGGCGGTCGACACGATCCTCGCCTCCGAGGACCGCCAGGAAGGCATCAACGCGTTCTTCGAGAAGCGCGCCCCCCGCTGGGCGGGACGGTAGTCAGATGTGGCGTCCGCCGGCGATCTCCAGGACCGTCCCGGTGATGTAGCTGGACAGCTCGCTGGCCAGGAACAGCGCGGCCCCGGCGACCTCCGACGGCTCGCCGGCCCGGCCCATGGGGATCTCGGCGAGCTTCGACTCCCAGGCGTGCTGGGGCATGGCCTCGGTCATGGCGGTGCGGATCAGACCGGGCTGGATGGCGTTGACCCGCACCCCGCCGCGGGCGAGTTCCTTCGCCGCCGCCTTGGTGAGCCCGACGATGCCGGCCTTGGCCGCGCTGTAGTTGGTCTGGCCGAAGTTGCCGACCTTCCCGGAGATCGACGACATGTTGATGATCGAGCCGCCGCCCTGTTCCTTCATGACCAGGCCGGCAGCCTTCGTGCCGAGCCACGCGCCGTAGAGGTGGATGTCGACGACGAGCCGGAAGTCGTCCGCGGACATCTTCTTCATGCTGGCGTCGCGGGTGATGCCAGCGTTGTTGACCATCACGTCGATCCGCCCGTACTCCCGCTGGCAGGCCTCGACGAGCTGCGCGACGTCGTCCTCCTTGGTGACGTCCGTGCGGACGGCGATCGCCGGCCCGAGTTCCTTCGCTGCCTCCGTGGCCTTGTCGACGTTGATGTCGGCCAGCACCACCCTGGCGCCCTGGGCGACGAAGAGCTGGGCGATGGCGAGCCCCAGGCCCTGTGCGCCGCCGGTGATGACAGCGGCCTTTCCCTCGAGCAGTCCCACGGGTGCTCCTTTTCCCACGCGTCCCCATGCGCCGGCGGCGCGCATCCCGTCGGTCTGGCCGCCGGGCAGGGAATCCTATCAATAGTAATACCGTTTCTACCCCCTGCCGGGCTACCGATGATCCACGTGACTTTGTTGATATGAACGCTTTTCGGCCGGATTCACGTACCTATAGACAAAGTCCCGTCGATCATCGTCGTCGGTTGGCGGGCCGATGCCGATCGAGCGGCTTCACTTCGGTGTCACCGTGTCACCGTGTCACCTCGACGGCACCGAAGCCGTGGGTGGTCTGAGCGCCGATCCCGGCGATCGCCGCGAACCGCATCAGCGCACCGAACAACTCGGCGGTGCCCGCGGACGCCGTCTTCAGCAGGCGCAGCTCGGCCTCGCCGACGAACCCGACCTGCCGGATCTGCTCGGTGACCGGCACCTGCCTGCTCGAGCCCGACACGGCGTCCAGGAAAACCGCGCCGACCAGCTCCCTCGCGGCGTCGTCGCCGACCGCGAGGACGGCCG
>NZ_CADDZT010000014.1:71767-72877 GCF_902812655.1 Candidatus Frankia meridionalis
CCGTTGCGGGAGAAGAACGTGGGGGTGAGCATCCGGAGCCGGACCCGCCGGGCCGCTCCGACCGATGCCAGCCGCGCGAACGGCCACGGGTCCACGTCGAACCCCATGACCTGTTGCGCGCAGGGCCCGAAGCGGACCGCCCGCGGTGGCCAGGTCTGCGGCAGGTCCCCGTCGCCGAGCCATCCCAGCCGCCAGATCGCCATCGATGGGGAGCCGGGGGAGCCGGTCGAGCTGTGTAGTTCGGCCGGGGTGACGACCGGCCCGACCGCGAACGGCTTTGTCTCCGCGTGATGGTCGGAGTCGGCGGTTTCGAACAGTTGCGCGGCGGCACCCAGCAGCTGGCGCGGTAACGGCGGACGCGGCGGTGTGGCGAACTTCAACACCAGCGAAGCCGGCATCGCACCCTCCAGACCGGATCAGCAATCGCGGCGCCCAGAGTAGCCGTGCGTGCCTCAGGTCCCCTGCGGGGGGAGGCCGGACTCCATCCCGTCCCCGCTCCTGCTGATGGATAGGCGAGATCGACCGTTCCTGGTCGACGTATCCTTACGAGGGAGGAGACGGTCGTGCACTTCACTCGGATCACTGTGGACCCGGCGCAGATGGGCGGCGTGCCATACCTGCGGGGGCTGCGCATACCGGTCGCCACCGTCGTCGGCATGCTCGCTGACGGTATGACCGTCGATGAGGTCGTCAATGAGCTGCCGGACCTCGACAGCGAAGACGTCTGGGAGTCCTTGCGGTTCGCCGCCGAAGCCGTGCGGGAACGGCAGCTTCCCCTGATCATACCAGCGTGAGGTTTCTCCTCGACAACAATCTTTCGCAGAGTATCGCGCGTGGCCTTCATGAATCCGGAAACGATGTTGTGCATGTACGTGACGTAGGCCTTGGTGCCGCCGACGATGAGATGGCGGACGTCGACCGGCGGAACAACTTCACCTTCTGCTCGCCAACCTGGACCAGCTTGCCGATGCGCTTGATGCTGGAAACATGGTCGTGTTGACCGAACGCCTGGTCCGGATCCGCGACCTTCCGCTGATTCCCTGACCCTCTCTCACCGCCCGGACACTGGCTGTTCGGGCTTTTGCGTGCTGTAACAGTTGGCGTTTCTAT
>NZ_CADDZT010000014.1:73241-75031 GCF_902812655.1 Candidatus Frankia meridionalis
ATAGATCAATATATATCTTGACCTGCACAAATGGACTCGTCGGGGATCATGGTGAAAAGTGGGGTTCGGTGCGAACTCTGTACTGATCATGTTCATGCTTGTTTGATACACTGCGGCCAATTTTGCGGCGATCATCGGACGATCCAGTAGTCGGAGCGTTCCTCGACGGTGCGGGCGCCGATGATGTGACGTTCGCTGAAGGTCGCCTCGGTGGTCGGGTAGATCCGTATCTGGTCCTCGAGGGTGTCGATGCGGTCCCGTAGCTCCGCCTTCAGCTTCCGCAGCTCGTCGGTGGAACGGACCTCGCATTCGAACACCGACAGCTGCACCCTCGGGCCGTAGCCCGACAGCAGCATCGCGACGTCCTCCCGGCGGTGGTCGCTGACGATGTCGTAACAGATCAGGATGATCATCTGGGTCGTACCTCCGCACCGGTCACTTCCACCGCAGCGCAACGTAGGGCTCGCCCGGGTCGAGCAGGGCTCGGGCCAGCGCCTTGGCCTGCAACGACAGGGCCACCCGGTAGGAGACACGCCGTCCGGAGGGCTGGTGGGTGGTGAGCGTCAGCATCCGGCGTTCGTAGGCGGCGATGAAGGCGTGGCGAGCGTCGGCGGCCATTCGGCAGCCCTGGTTCGGGTCGTTCTCGAACTGCTCCGGGCGGATCTGCTCCGAGCTGATCGCCCGCCACATCGCCACGTCCACGGTGACCGGGCGGAACTCCTCCATCAGGTCGAGGGCCAGGGCTGGCCGTCCCCACCGGTGCTGGTGCAGGAAGCCGACCATCGGGTCGAGCCCGGCGGCCTCGGCGGCAGCGATCGCCTCGTGGGTGAGGATCGTGTACCCGTAGGAGAGCATCGCGTTGACCGGGTCCGGTGGTGGGCGGCGCTGGCGGCCTTCGAAGCCCCAGACCGGGTCGAGCATGCGGCGCAGCGTCTGGAAATATTCCCGGGACGAGGCCCCTTCGATACCCAGGATTTCGTCGAGACTGGCGCATGTCGGTAATCGACCGGCGAGTTCACGCATCAACTCGCCGGCCACGAACGCGTCGGCGTCGTCCTCCCGGCGGGCGGAACGCAACACCGCGACCCGTAGATTGCCGACCTTCCCCTCGACAAAGGCGGCGGCGAGGGTGCGGCTGCGCTGTTCGTCGTCCGCGGCCTTGTACTGGGCACGGCGAACCTGCGGATCGGACGTGACGGGCGTTGTCAGCCGGGCACCGAGCCCACGGCGGTAGGCGAAGCTCCACGGCAGCAGCAGCGGGTCGATCACCGGGTCCAGTACGCGCAGCAGCGCCCGCTCGACGATTCTGTCCACCAGGTAAGGCACACCCAACACGCGGACACCGCCGGACGGCTTCGGTAGCTCCACCCGCCGCACCGGGGATGCCTGCCATTCGCCGTCCGCGAGTGCCTTCCCGAGCGTGTCGAGGCGACGGGCCGCATCGACCTCGAAAGAGTCCACCTCGGCGTCGGGTCGGCCGTCGGCGAGGGCGGCGTCGCGGACCTCCGCCCAGGCGTCCAGCAGCGCCTGCGAGGTGAACGCCCGCGCGTACAGCATGCCCATGCGACGCCCTCCCGTCCCCGAATGATGCGTACGGTAGCCGATATGCCGGGGGTTTCGGTCATGTCGCATGGTGTGGGGACGAGAGTGCTTCGTGCCGCGCCAGGGCGGCGTTGGACTACAATCAAGCCGACATGATCGTGATCGGTACAGGGTTGTCGTTGAAGCCCCGTTTTCGGCATGATCCCCGATGGGCGCGTTTGCGCAGGTCCAAGCATATGTTGATCTAT
>NZ_CADDZT010000014.1:75442-79059 GCF_902812655.1 Candidatus Frankia meridionalis
CATGCAGGTCGAACCGTTTAAAGCGGGACGAACTTCTTGCTAACTGCCGTGGGAAGCCGGGAAACGACCAACCTGTGGTGCCTTCGGCTACCCGCGGGCGCGGCACTCGGCATGGTCGCCCTGATCTCGCTGGACGACACCTGGGCGCATCCGGACACCTGGACATGGCCGGTCGTCGCGTCCGTCGTGGTGCTCGCGGTTGCCGGTGGTTATCTGACGCTGGAGGCGCAGGGGCACGGGGTTCCCGGCGGACGGATCCTCGCCGGCCGGGTGCTGGCCGTGGCCGGTCTCGGTCTCGCGCACGCGGTCGGGGTGGCGGCACTGGTTCTCGCCGCGGTCGTGCCGGCGGTGACACCGGACCTGGCGCACAAGCTGGCCGGGCCAGGCGCGGCCTCGCCCGCCGAACTGCTCATGCTTGCCGCGTCGGTGGGGCTCGCCGCGGGCGTCCTTCTCCAGATCCTGTGGGACGACCGTCCCGTCACCTATCCGCTCACCCATCTGCCGTGGAGAGGACGGGCCCGCTGATGACACCCTGGGTTCCGATAGGCGTGACCGTGACGACACCGATGTTCCTCGCCCCGGGCCCGAACGCCCGCTCGGAGCTGCGAATGCCGGCGATCCGGGGCGCGGCCCGCTTCTGGTTCCGTGCGCTCGCCGCGCCCGTCTTCGGCGCGGACTACTCCGCGCTCGCCCGTGCCGAGTCCGAGGTGTTCGGAGCCGCGGGCGGTCGGTACGACGAGCCGAACATCGGCCCGTCTCCGGTTGCACTGCGCCTGGTGACGCCGCCGACGATCGACCCACCTCCGTCGAAGGCCGAGCTTCGTTCGCCCCGCTGGCTGCGGCTGGCACCCACCACCTGCGAGCGCCACACCCACGGCATCGGCTATCTGCTCGGTCAGGGCCTGTTCCTGCCATCGTCACGCAACGACAACCGGGAACATCCCGAGCTGGTCCGACCTCATCACCTGCCCGCCGGCGCGACCGGGACCTTTGCTGTTCGGATCGGCGTGCGAGACAACCCGGCTTCTGCCGGTTACATCCGCGAGGTCGTGGGGATCTCCCTGTGGGCACTGGCCACCTTCGGTGGACTCGGCGCGCGGGTCCGGCGCGGATTCGGCGGGGTCGGTTTCGACGGCCTCGAACAGTTATGCGGCATGATCGGTGAAAGCGCGGAGCCGTCCCGTGACCATCCGGCCATCCTGCGCCTGCACGAGCTCGTCGCCGAACGGCACGGTCGCCCGCTCCCACACCGTGGCAGCCCCCGGACGCTCGGTACGAGCGTGGCGTGGCCGGCCGCACCGACCTGGGCGCGCTGGCACATCCGCCTGTCGCAACAGACCGGTTCGTGGCCGCAACTCCTCCACCATGCAGGATTCAAGCTGCGGGAGTTCCGCGCGCCTGTCGACCGCGGCCCGGAGTTCAGCGCGTTCAAGAGGTGGGTCACACAGGAATACATCGACGCCGTCGTCCCGACCCTGAAAGGGCATCACCCCGACAGTCGGGACTTCGAGATCGGCTCCTTCGGCCTGCCGGTCGTCTTCGGTAAGGACGCAGAAGTCAAACTCAGACATGGAAGCAAGAAGCTGCGGCGGGCGTCCCCGCTGTGGATCCGGGTCCACCAGGACCCGGATGGTCACCATCGGCTGCTCTACCACGTCTTCGAGGCGACGATAGGGCCGGCGGGCGCCACCCTCGATCTGGAGACCAGGCGACGTCCGCCCGAACCGCTGGATCTCGACGAGGCGACGGCCTACCGCACCATCGCAGAGTTCCTCGCGATTGCTCCCTGAGACCTGATGGGGTGACCGGGGTCGACCCTTCACGGCCTCCGCCACCGCTACTCATCTTGCCGAAGCGGCGGGATCATCTCGGCCGAACATGATCGGTACAGGGTCTTCCCGGAGTCCCTGTTTTCGGCAAGATCCTTGATGTCAGGTCCTCGCAACCGGGTACCATCGTCGCAGCTCAGCAAGGGTCCCGAAGGGGGTGCCCTTGTTAACCCCAGCCCGATCATCAGGGCATGGAAACGCCACGAAGACGGGGGTAATCCCTTACGCCCGTCGGTGGTGCGGCCTGTGCACTATGCGGGGAAGGTTCGGATCGGGCAGCGGGGGCCGGGTGCTTTCGCGAGGCGGGCGTCCAAGGTAACCAGCGGGGCGCCGAAGAGTTCCGCCAGGGCGACATAGGACGCGTCATAGCCGGTGAGAGCGCCGCGCAGCTCCCACGCGCGTTCGGCCAGCGGTGCATAGGGCCACAGCTCGATGGGCAGGGCGAGAAGGTCCGCATGGGCGAGCGTGGCCTGATCCCCGACCAGCGCGCCGGACAGGCCCTGGCGGCGCAGCACGTTGGACGCCTCGAACAGCGCGAGGTGCGGCGCGGCCAGGGACGCTCCCGCGACCTCGTCCGCCGCCCACGTCCCGGCCGGGCCGGAATCGGCGAGCAGGGCCACCAGCGCCGAACTGTCGATGACGACGAGCCGGCCGCTCTCCACGGTCACCGGCGTTCGGCGTCCCTGTCCGCCAGGATGACGTCAGCGTCGAGGTGACTGCCAGTGAGCCGCGCCCGGAGACGGGCCCGGGCGATGACGTCCTCCGAGGTGGGCCGGGACGCGAGCTCGGCGAGCTGGGTGAGTAGATACTCCTGCAACGAACGCCCCGACCGGGCCGCGCGGGCGGCGAGCTCGTCGCGGACGCCCTCCGGGACATTGCGGACCGTGATAGCGACAGCCATGCCTGCATTCTAGCGTCGGCGCCTGCATTCCAGCAGCGCCATGTGTCCGGCGTCCGGGTCCGGGTGGACCCGGACCCGGGCTGTAGGTGGTTTCCGTCGTTGGGGTGACGGTTTCTACCTACGGGCTGGTGGGCGCAGGCACAGGGCGTAGGTGGTTTCCGTCGTTGGGGTGACGGTTTCTACCTACGGGCTGGTGGGCGCAGGCACAGGGCGTAGGTGCGCTGCGCATGAGGTCCGCGAGGTCGTGGTCGTCGAGCGGGGTTTCCGGCTACCTGACCGATCCGACGGAGTCCCGCGCCATCAGGGCATCCCATCTATGTAGATCCCATCTACATAGATGGGATGCCACCGATGGTGGTTGGGGAATCTGGTTGGCTGGGCAGGTGTCACGACGGGTCCCGTGCGTTGGGGCGATCATTGTGGACGCGGCCGGCGCGCTGCTGCTCGTCCAGCGGGGGCATGAGCCTGGACGGGGCCTGTGGTCGGTGCCGGGCGGGCGGGTCGAGGCGGGGGAGAATGACACCGCAGCGCTCGTCCGGGAGGTCCGCGAGGAGACCGGCCTGGACGTGACCGTCGGCCGGCTGGTCGGGCGGGTGACACGTCCCGGCCTTGGCGGAGCGGTCTACGACATCGCAGACTACGCATGCGAGATTGTCGGTGGGGAACTACGGGCAGGGGACGACGCCGCCGGCGTCCGTTGGTGCGTCGATCTGCATGCCCTGCCCCTGACCGACGGCCTTCTGGACGCGCTCACGGCCTGGGGGATCATGACGTCCCGGAGCTGATCCGTGAGCCTCTGAGGCCGCGAGCCCCTGGAGCCGCGACAGACCGGCCCCGAGTGGCCCCGGCCCCGAGTGGCCCCGGCCCCGAGTGGCCCCGACCCCAAG
>NZ_CADDZT010000015.1:0-1403 GCF_902812655.1 Candidatus Frankia meridionalis
TGCTCGGCGTAGTTCGAGTCCAGGTGCAGCGGGTGGTGGTTCATGGTCAGCAGGCAGAACAGATGGTCGTCGTACTCGGTGACCGTCTTGCCCGGCCAGTGCTTGTAGACGGCGCCGACCTCGAACTCCTCGTAATAACGGCCGAACTGCATGATGTCGTTCTCCTCGTTGCAGCGTGAACTCCGCCCTGGACTCCGCCCTGGACGGCGCCCTGGACTCCGCCCTGGACGGCGCTCTTCCAGGCAGACCCGTGGCCGATCCTTCCAGGTCGGCCGGGGATCCGCCGGATTTGCGAGCAGTCCGGCGATCATCCGCGAAAAATGATCATCCTTGTGGTGCGTGGAATGTCGTCCCGCGCTGCCTCGGGCCGCTCCCCGCGCGGCCCCGGATCGTGCCAGAGCGGCGGCTGTCAGTCAGGATGGACGCGACAGCGGTCCGGTCCATCGGGCGGGTGAGCCGTCCTGGATGTTGAGGAGTTGGCGATGAAGCTGGGCGTGCATGTGGTCCGGTTCAACTGGCCGGGCGGTTCGGAGGCGATCGCGCCGGTCCTGGGACGAGCCGCCCGGATGGCCGACGACGCGGGCGTCGGCCATCTCAGTGTGATGGACCACTACTTCCAGATGGAGGCGATGTTCCCTGCGGACGAACCCATGCTGGAGGGCTACACGACTCTCGGGTTCCTCGCCGCCCACACGTCCAGGCTGCGCCTCGGCCTGCTGGTCACCGGCGTGACCTACCGTCATCCTGGGCTGCTGGCGAAGATCGTCACGACGCTGGACGTGCTGTCCGGCGGACGGGCCGAGCTCGGGATAGGCGCCGCCTGGTACGAACGCGAGCACCACGGTCTCGGCGTGCCGTTCGTCCCGCTCGCCGAAAGATTCGAGCGGCTGGAGGAGACGCTGCGGATCTGCCGGCAGATGTGGAGCGACGACAACGGTCCCTTCGAAGGCCGGCACTACCAGTTGGCCGAGACGCTGTGCGTCCCCGCGCCGATCAGCCGTCCCCGACTGCCGATCATGATCGGGGGCAGCGGGGAGAAGAAGACACTTCGCCTGGTCGCGACCTACGGCGACGCCTGCAACCTGTTCGCCGTGTCGGTCGACGTGGTGGCGCACAAACTCGACGTGTTGAAGGCGCACTGCGACGAGGTCGGCCGCGACCACACGGAGATCACCAAGACGATCCTGTACAGCGGTGATGCGTTGACGCGGGGCGACACGGGCGCCTTTCTGGCGGACGTCGAACAGTATGCGCGCATCGGCGTGGACACGGTCATCATCATGCCGCCCGGCGGCGAGCCGGTGGACGCCTGGATCGAGCGGGCCTGTGTCCCGGTGGTCAAGGACGTCGCGGACCTCGGCCCCGCCACCTGATCCGCTCTCGGAAGCTACCGGCCGCCGGTA
>NZ_CADDZT010000015.1:1437-2890 GCF_902812655.1 Candidatus Frankia meridionalis
TACCGGCGGCCAGCCACCGCTGTTGGAGTTCGGTGGCACCGTGCACCCGTTTGAACGCGGATTCGTTGGGCGTCATCGGTAACACCGGCAGGAAACGCACCGGCGTCGGGCCGGCCAGCGGCAGGTCCGGTAGGAGCCCGCCGGGTTCGGCGACAAGGACAGCGGTGAAGCGGGCGCCGTCCCACAGCGGTTCACCGAGGTCGAGGCCGGCTCCGGCAACGACGGGGACACCCTCGACTGCGGGTATCGCGGCCAGCAGGGCGAGACGGCGGGCCACACTGTCACGGTGGTCCTTCAGGGACAGGACGAGTTCGGCGCGGGGTCCGGCCGGGTCCAGGACCGGGGACGCCGGATCGCTCATCGGCGCCCGGGACATCCCGAGGGTGGCGTAGCGGACGACCCCGTCGCCGGCGGGGCCGAAGCGCAGCACCTCGATCGGTTCGGCGCCGAGAAAAGTGATCTCCGCGCGGCCCATCTCCGGCCCGAATTCCCGGACCAGGTGCGCTTCCACCCGTTTGAGCACGTCCGTGCCATCCACGGGAGCGACCCTACGTGGATTCCGTTGAATCCGGGGTGGCTCGGTCGTTGGATGCCGGTCGTTGGATGCCGGTCGTTGGACGTGGGGCGCCATCCGTCACGATGGCGTTGAGAGTGACGTTCACGATATCAACGACCCAGCTGATCCTGAGTGATGTACCCGGCCAAAGGCGGCACGATCATGGTTTTTCGTGCGTCGCCTTCGGCCCCAAGCGATCTAGAGGCGGAGGACATCATGGCGCAGGTGCTGAGCAAGGGCGCGAATGCACCGCTGTCCACGACCGACGTGCGGGTGGAGATCAATTCTTCGACTCCGCTGGACATCGCGGCCCTTCTGGTGACGGCGAGTGGCAAGGTTCGTTCGGACGCCGACTTCGTGTTCTTCAACCAGCCCACGGGTCCGGGCGTGCGTCTCGTCCCGCCGTCCTCGCTTGAGTTCGCGTTGGCGCAGGTGCCGAGTGATATCGACAAGGTCGTCATCACCGGAAGTCTGGACGGGTCCGGTCCGCCGACGTTCGCGGCGGTCCGGGGTCTGCAGGTCGTTGTCAGGGACCTGCGGGATGGGGATCTCGCCCGTTTCGACCCGACCGGGTTGACCGTTGAGACCGCGTTGGTGCTCGTCGAGTTGTACCGGCGCCAAGGGGCCTGGAAGGTACGTGCCGTCGGCCAGGGGTATGCCTCCGGGCTCGCCGGCATCGCCACCGACTTCGGGATCACGGTGGACGATCCGGGTCCGGCCGGTCCCGGACCAACCGCTCCAAGGTTGGACGATGCCCCCACGGAGCTCTATTCCCCACCGGCATCCGCATCCGCACCGGCGCATTGGGGACCGCCTTCCGGTCAGCCCGCGCAGCCCTGGAGTCCACCGCAGCATCAGCAGCCGCAACAACAGCCCTGGGGTCCGCCGCAGCCGCAG
>NZ_CADDZT010000015.1:3138-11514 GCF_902812655.1 Candidatus Frankia meridionalis
CCGGGCGGGCAGCAGCCGTACTGGGGCGCACCGCCCGGACAGCAGCAGGCGCCACCGCCCCAACAGGGTGGTTGGGGAGCCGGACAACCCCAGGGTCAGCAGGGCTGGGGCGCTCCGCCGCTCCCACCGCCCGCGGGCGCTCCAACCGTGAACCTCGACAAGGGACGGGTCTCGCTGCGCAAGGGCCAGAGCGTCTCGCTGGTCAAGACCGGCGCTCCGCCGCTGACCCGGGTCCGGATGGCCCTCGGCTGGGACCCGGCCCACCGCGGGCGCCAGATCGATCTGGACGCCTCCTGCATCCTTTTCGACAACCGGGGCAAGGACGTGGACAAGGTGTGGTTCATGTCCAAGAAGGGTGCCCGCGGAGCGGTCCGCCATTCAGGTGACAACCTCACCGGTTCCGGCGAGGGCGACGACGAGACCATCTTCGTCGATCTGGCGGCGCTCCCACCGAATATCGAAGCGCTTGTTTTCACGGTGAACAGCTATCAGGGCCAGCGTTTCACCGAGGTCCGCAACGCCTTCTGTCGGCTGATCGACGATTTCACCGGTGCCGAGCTCGTCCGCTTCGATCTGTCCGAGTCGAAGCCGCAGACCGGGCTTGTCATGTGCAAGGTGTCGCGTCAACCGGGCGGGCCGTACTGGAGCATGACCGCCATCGGTGAGTTCCACGACGGCAAGACCGTACGCGCGATGGTCGGCCCGTCCAGGCAGTACCTCTGAGAACCGGGCGGTACCTGTAGGAATGACGGTACCCGTGGGAACGATGTGAGTTGGGCCGTGGCCGGGGAGATTGCCCCGGCCACGGCCCAACTGATATCTGTCAATCGGATGCCTGTCGACCAGTGTCAGTGGACAGGCCGGAGTGTGTCCGCAGCCGACCATTGCTTATTGCAGTTTGTAGTCCTTGAGCAGGGCGCGGCTGATGATGCGTTTCTGTACCTCGGAGGTGCCCTCGCCGATAAGCATGAACGGCGCCTCGCGGAAAAGCCGTTCGATCTCGTACTCCTTCGAGTAGCCGTAACCGCCGTGGATGCGGAACGCCTCGGTGGTCACCTCGTAGCAGTACTCGCTGGCGAGGTACTTGGCCATGCCGGCCTCGACGTCGTTACGCTGCCCGCTGTCCTTCTTGCGGGCCGCGTTCACCATCATCAGGTGGCCGGCCTCGACCTTGGTCGCCATCTCGGCCAGTTTGAAGGCGATCGCCTGGTGGTCGACGATCTGCTTGCCGAAGGTCCGGCGCTGCTGGGCGTAGGCAATCGCCAGCTCAAATGCTCGGATCATGATGCCGCAGGCGCGGGCCGCGACGTTGACCCGGCCGACTTCCACACCATCCATCATCTGGTAGAAGCCCTTACCGCGGCCTTCCTCTCCGCCGAGGATCGACGAGGCTGGGACCCGGTGGTTGTCGAGTACCATCTCGGTGGTCTCGACGCCCTTGTAACCGAGCTTGTCGATTTTCCCGGGGATTGTGATCCCGCCGTGGGTGCCGAACCCGGGTTCTTTTTCCAGTAGGAAGGTCGTCATGTTCCGGTAAACGGATTCGGCGCCCTCGTCGGTCTTGACGAGAGTGGCGACGATCCCGGCGCGGGCACCGTTCGTCAGCCACATCTTCTGGCCGTTGATGAGGTAGTCGTCGCCGTCCTGGGTCGCCCGGGTGGTGATGGCGGACACGTCCGAACCGCAGCCGGGCTCGCTCAGGGAGAAAGCACCGCGAACCTCGCCGGTTGCCATCTTCGGCAGCAGTCGCTGTTTCTGTTCCGGTGTGCCGTGCTGCAGTACGAGGTAGGCGACGATGAAGTGTGTGTTGATGACGCCGGAAACGCTCATCCAGCCGCGGGCTATCTCCTCGACCACCAGGGCATAGGTGAGCAGTGATTCGCCGAGGCCGCCGTACTCCTCGGGAATGGTGATCCCGAACAGCCCCATCTCCTTCATTGCTTCGACGATAGCCTCGGGGAACTCGTCCTTGTGTTCCAGCTCCGTGGCGTACGGCAGAATCTCCTTGTCGACGAACGTGCGCACGGCCGACAGAATGTCGGCCTGAACATCGGTCAGACCGTCGGTCTGCGCGATCCTGCCCATCGTTTCCGCTTCCCTTCTCGGCTATTACACCACGGCCATCGCATACCAATGACAGCCATCGCATACCAGCCGTCCTGTACTTATGAGCAGTATCGCGGTATTCGAGGTCAGGCGCGAGCGGAGTCAGAGATCATGGTGTCGGCCGGGGCTGGAGTCCCGGGGCCATGTCAGCCGGTCAGGAGGTCGGTGGCTCGAACGTCCCGCCCTGCCGGAGGCCGGCGGAGATCCATCGCCTACCATAATCACAATGCAATACCAACAGATGGTAAAAAACAACATATAGCGGACGGCGATGCGCTTCGCGACGCTAGGGTGACCGCAAGGGGGTTCACCGCATACAGATGCTGCTGCATCGGCTTCTCCCCCGGAGGTGTTGTGCTCTTGTCCCGCGCGACCGACCATGAACCGCTTATCCGGTCGCGACACCTGCCCATGACCGTCGTGTTGGCATGCGCGGCGTCCCTCATCCTGGTCGCCGGCTGCCGGACGGCAGACGTGGCCGCAACGCCAGCCGCATCCAGCCCCCCCGTCCCGGTAGATGCCGCCGCGAAGACGGGCACGACCATGGCGTCGTCCGCCGCTGGAAACCCACTGGCCGGGATGCACTTCTATGACGATCCCGGGACCCAGGCGGATCTGGCCGCCGACCAGTTGCGCTCCAGTAGTCCCGCGAACGCGGCCCTGCTCGACAAGATCGCGCGAATCCCGCAGGCAACCTGGTTCGGTGACTGGACCCCGACCGCTCAGGTCCGCGGCGCGGTGGCCGCCCAGGTGGCCCATGCACAGACCGCCGGCACGATCGCGACCCTGGCGATCTACCACATCCCCGGCCGTGACTGCGGCAGTTATTCCGCTGGCGGTGCGAACTCGCCGGCGGACTACCGCGCGTGGATCTCGGAAGTCGCAGCCGGTGTCGGTTCCGGCCCGGCCGTCGTCGTCCTCGAGCCGGATGCGATCGCCGGCGCGGACTGCCTGTCAGCCGCTGACCAGCAGACCCGCTACACGCTGATCCGTGAGGCGGGCGGGTTGCTGACCCAGCATGGTGCCACCGTCTACATCGACGCCGGGAATCCGAACTGGCAGAGTGCCGCCGAGATTGCCCGACGCCTGAAGCTGGCAGGCGTAGCCGGTGTGCGCGGCTTCGCGTTGAACACAGCGAGCTTCGCGCGAACCACCGATGCGCTGTCCTATGGTGATCAGGTCGTCACCGAGCTTGGAGGCGGCGGCCACTTCGTCGTCGACACCAGCCGTAACGGGCTCGGATCGGCCTCGGGTAACCAGTGGTGCAATCCGCCGGGTCGGGCGCTGGGTGCGCAACCGACCACGGCCACCGGCGATGCGCACGCGGATGCGTTCCTGTGGGTCAAGGGTCCCGGCGAGTCGGACGGCCCATGCAACGGTGGCCCTCCGGCCGGCCAGTTCTGGACCGACTACGCCCTCGGTCTCGCCCAGCGCGCCGGGTTCTAGAACCCGCAGGCCTGGAAACCCGCAGGAGGAGGCCTTCGGTGGCACCGCCCGGTGCCACCAGGGCAGTGCCTCGGGGCGGTGACACCGCTGCCGGAGGTAGCCTCGCGCCGTGACCACGGTACCGGCGCGGGTCTTCTGCCGCAGATTGGTAGGCCTGCTCGTCCTCGACCCCAACGGAGACCTCGTCGGTCGGGTTCGCGATGTGATCGTGACGCTGCGGCTCGGCCATGAACCACCGCGTGTCCTCGGTCTCGCGGTGGAGGTGCATCGCCGTCCCATCTTCGTCCCGATCAGCAGGGTGACCGGGGTGGAGGCAGGCGCGGTGGTGCTGTCCTCGGCCAGGCTGAGCTGGCGCCGGTTTGCTCAGCGTCCGGGCGAGACCCTCGTGCTCGGCGAGCTCCTCGACCGGCAGGTGACGTTGATCGAGGCTGATGCGCGGGTCACCGTGGTGGATGCCGCGATCGAACAGATCCGTGGCGGGGACTGGATTCTTGATCATGTGGCTGTACGGACCGGTCGGGGTAGACGTGGCGAGGTCCGCACGGTCTTCTGGGACGACGTAACCGGCTTCTCTCTACCGGAGGAGGGGCAGGGCGCCGCGAACCTGCTCGCGGCGTTCGAGAAGCTGCGGCCCGCGGACCTTGCGTCGCTGCTGCACAACCTGTCCTACAAGCGCCGTGCCGAGGTGGCCGCGGCCCTCGACGACGAGCGGCTCGCCGACGTCCTGGAGGAACTACCCGAGGACGAGCAGATCGAGCTGCTCGGTGGGCTCGCTGACGAGCGGGCCGCCGACGTGCTGGAGGCGATGGGCCCCGACGATGCCGCCGACCTGCTCGGGGATCTGCCTGCCGATGAGGCCGAGCGGTTGCTGGGGCTGATGGAACCGCAGGAGGCCGCGCCGGTCCGGCGGCTGCTCGTCTACCCGGACAACACCGCGGGCGGCATGATGACCAGCGAGCCGGTGATCGTCGGCCCGAACGCCACGGTGGCCGAGGCCCTCGCGCGGGTGCGGGCACCGGAGCTGTCACCGGCCCTGGCCGCGCAGGTGTATGTCGTTCGTCCCCCCTTTGAGACGCCGACCGGCCGCTACCTGGGGCTCGCGCACTTTCAGCGCCTGCTGCGGGAACCGCCGGGGACGCTCATCGGTGGCGTCATCGACGTCGACATCACCCCGTTGCGGCCGGAGACGTCGCTGTCCGAGGTAACCCGCCACCTCGCGTCGTACAACCTGGTGGCCGCGCCTGTCCTCGATGCCGCGGCACACCTGGTGGGTGTGGTCACCGTCGATGACGTGCTCGACCACCTGCTCCCGGCGGACTGGCGGGAAAACGATCTGGACTCGGATGTCGCCAGCACCGGCCGCACGGATACCGCGACGGATACCGCGACAGGCAGCACCGGTCAGGACGAGGCCTCGCCGTGAGGATCCGCCGCGTCGCCGGCAGGCTCGACCAGCCTCGCCCGTCGCGGCGGTCTGCCCTGACCCGGCGGCCCTACGAACCGGACGCCTTTGGCCGCATCGCCGAGCGGGTCGCCCGGTTCATCGGGACTGCCCGCTTCCTTGTCGTGCAGTCCGTCGTGGTGGTGCTGTGGATCGGATACAACATCGTGATGCCGCCCGGCCTGCGGTTCGACAACTATCCGTTCATCTTCCTGACCCTGGCTTTGTCGCTGCAGGCCGCATATGCGGCGCCGCTGATCCTGCTGGCACAGAACCGGCAGGACGACCGGGACCGGGCGAATCTCGCGCAGGACCGGGAACAGACCGGACGCCAGCGGGATGACACCGAGTACCTTGCCCGCGAGATGGCGGCGTTGCGGACCAAGGTCGGTGAGCTTGCGACCCGTGATTACCTGCGGTCCGAGCTGCGTGCGGAGCTTCGGGCACTGCTGGCCGAACCCGTGGGCACGGGCGAGGAGGTAAACGGTGGTCAGCGCCGTCGCCGCGGCTCGCCGGAGCGGCGATCCGAAAACCGGAACGCTGCCGACCGGCGGGCCTGACGGTTACCTCGACGACCATCGCGAACAGATGATCATTGTGGACGGTGGCTGTGTCGCATCCGTGTCGCATCCGGTCAGGTGAGAGAACCTCGGCACAGGGTGAGGATGGACAGGGCGATCTCGACGCCACGGGGTCCGAGTTCCTGCGACCATGCCGCGATGATCTCGTTTTCCCGGGCGTGCTCGATGCGAGGACCGCCGTCCGCGCAGCGCAGCGCCTGGATCTGGCGGGATACCTCAAGCCGTGCTCCGACGAGTGCGCGAAGCTGGGTGTCGATCCCGTTGATGGCCTGCCGTCCGTCCGCGATCGAGGCGACCGTCGGCATGGACATGGCGGAGTTGAGCGCTTGGCTTGTCATCTGGGCCCTTTTCGTCAGGGGCCCGGCCGTCCCGGAGCCACAGGACCCGGGTGAGTCCGGGCCTGGTCTCGGCATGCCGCGTCAGTGGTGCGGCAGTACAGGGACCGTACCCGGCCCCTGGTAAAAGTGATCCGGCGATCTGCTCGCGCGGCGCGCGCAAATGAAAGGTGTACCGGACACGTGATACAGCATGCCAGTTGAGAATGCCTCCGTCCAGCGTTGTTGTCGATCTCCGCTGGGTGGTCTCCGGGGCCCGCGGATCCATAGCTGATCCATAGGAGGAGCCTCGCGGGGAGGTCCGTGCGGGCATCGCCTGGCAGGATCGTGGTGTGGACCAGTTGCAGTTGGACGGTATGCCGCGGCGGCTGTTCGTGTGCACGCCATCGAAACTGTCCACTTTCGCCGACTGCCCCCAGCGGTACCGGATGACCTACCTGGACCGTCCGGCCCTGCCCAAGGGGCCGCCCTGGGCACACAACTCGCTTGGCACCAGCGTGCACGGCGCCCTGCGGGCCTGGTGGGACGAACCGCTGGCCCGGCGCACCCCGACCCGGGCCGCCCATCTCCTCCGCCTCGGGTGGATGACGGACGGTTGGCGGGACCCCGACCAGTCGGTGCGTTGGCGGGAGCGGGCGGCCGAGATGGTCGGCCGTTACGTCGCCACGCTCGACCCGGCCCGCGAACCGAAGGCGGTCGAACGTCAGGTTGCCGCGCGTACCGAGCGGCTGGCCCTGTCCGGACGGGTCGACCGGCTCGACGACCGCGACGGCGAGCTCGTCGTCGTGGACTACAAGACAGGACGCCGACCGCTCACCGACGATGACGCACGTGCCTCCCAGGCGCTCGCCCTCTACGCGCTCGCGGTGTCGCGGACGCTGCGCCGTCCATGCTGGCGGGTCGAACTACATCACGTTCCCACCGGCGACGTGGCTGTCGCCGAGCATGACGAGGCGTCGCTGGGCCGCCAGCTCAGCCGTGCCGAAGCGTTGGCGGACGACATCGAGCGGGCCGGCGAGCGGCTCCGGGCGGGCGTCGGGCCCGACCAGGCGTTCCCGCCGCAACCCGGTCCGCTGTGCTCGTGGTGCGATTACCGACGGCACTGCCCGCAGGGCCGGGCCGCGGCTCCTGACCGGCATCCCTGGGAGGCGGTTGCCGGCGACGAGGCCGAATAGGCAAAGGACCCGGAACGGACGACGGGGCCCCGGGGAACGGACGACGGGGCCGAACAGATGACCGTGCGGCGACTACAGGGCCATGCCGGTGGGCCATGATGACCCGGTGACGGACCATCCGAGCAGTGGGCATGCAGGTACCGGCTCAACGGTCGCGCCTTCCGACGGCCGCCCGGTCGGCCGGGGCATCCCGGGTGAACCGAGCGAACCGGGCATCCCGAGTGAACCGAGCGAACCGAGCGCTGCGGCTCGTCCGGCCGGCACCGTCCCCCGTCGGATATCGACGAAGGCCGGGACGTTCACCGAGTCGGTGATCCGGGAGATGACCCGGCTGTGTCTGGCGCACGGTGGTATCAACCTCGCGCAGGGCTTCCCGGACTTTCCCTGCCCGGCCGAACTCAAGGAGGCGGCCAAGGCCGCCATCGACGCCGACGACAACCAGTACGCCATCACCTGGGGGGCGGCGGCGTTCCGGCATGCGATCGCCGGCAAGGTCGCCCGCACCTACCCGGGCTGGACGATCGACCCGGAGACCGAGATCTGTGTGACCTGCGGTTCCACCGAGGCGATGATCGCGGTGATGTTGGCGCTCGTTGATCCCGGTGAGGAGGTGATCATGTTCGAGCCCTTCTACGAGAACTACGGCCCGGACGCGATCCTCTCCGGTGCCCGGCCCAGGTTCGTCTCGCTGCGCGGGCCTGACTGGAGCATTGACGAGGCCGAGCTGCGCGCAGCCTTCTCCGATCGTGTCCGCGCTGTCGTCGTCAACACACCGCACAATCCGACCGGCAAGGTTTTCACCCGTGTCGAGCTGGAGTTGATCGCCGAGTTGTGCCAGCGCCACGACGCGCTCGTCATCACCGACGAGATCTACGAACACATCCAGTTCGGTGGCCCGGGTGGCCACATTCCGCCCGCCACCGTTGCGGGTCTGGAAGACCGCACGGTCACCGTCAACGCGCTGTCGAAGACCTACGCGGTGACGGGTTGGCGCGTCGGTTGGACGATCGCCCCGCCGGTGTACACCTCCGCCATCCGTAAGGTCCACGACTTCCTGACCGTCGGCGCGGCCGCACCGTTGCAGGCCGGTGGGGTCGCAGCCATGGCCCTGCCGCAGGGTTACTACGACACCACCGCGGCGGAGTACCTCGAGCGTCGTGACCTGCTGTGCGACGCGCTTGCCGCGGCCGGCTTCCGGTTCCGGCTCCCGGACGGGGCGTACTACGTCATGTGCGACACGCGGTTGCTCGACCCGGAGGGTGACGATGTCGCGTTCGCCCGCCGCCTGCTGG
>NZ_CADDZT010000015.1:12084-13514 GCF_902812655.1 Candidatus Frankia meridionalis
GGCCGTGACGCCAGCCTGGTCCGGCGGGCCATCGGTCGAGCAGGCCGGCGGCCCGTGACCGTCGCCAACCCGGGGCACCGGCCGCGGCCAGCATCGCCGACCGGGCAGGCAGCAGGTAGCGCCCTCGCAGGTACTCGCCGACCCAGCGGCCCTGAGCCTCGGCGAGCCGGATGATATCCGCGGTGTCGGACGGCAGTGTGGTGTCGGACGGCAGTGTGGTGTCGGATGGCAGGGAGCCGGCCAGCGGCAGGTGGCCGCACCGGTACACACCCTCGGCGTCCGGGTCGAATACACCACCGAACCGCGCAGGTGGGACAGCGAACGGTCCGGTCCCGGTTTCCGTCCGGCCGGTGATGTCCCCGGCGAGGATCACGACATCCCACCGGGTTGCCGCCTGGTTGCCGGGCTGCACGTCGAACGGCCGGCGACCGTCGTCCACCGGGTGAACCTTGCCGGTGCCTCCGAACCGGGTGCCGCGGTCGGCGAGCCCACGTTCGCGCAGGTACGCCTCGGTGGTCAGGTCTTTCTCGGAGGTCAGGAACAGTCGTGCGTCCAGTCCGGAGTCGACGAGAGCGCAGAGGGTCGCGCCGGCAACGGGCCCGTTGCCGAGC
The DNA here is from genome assembly GCF_902812655.1 of Candidatus Frankia meridionalis. Lineage (GTDB taxonomy): Bacteria > Actinomycetota > Actinomycetes > Frankiales > Frankiaceae > Protofrankia > Protofrankia meridionalis. The sequence goes on from NZ_CADDZT010000015.1 coordinate 12,696, forward strand.
ACCGCCGCACGAGGAAGCTGGGTCACGATCAGCAAGAATAAGGTACGTCACCTTCCGCATCCGATTAATTCGCTGTCGCGTCAAATGACATCGTGGGTGGGTCCGCACGGCCACCGCTGTCACGAACTACCGTGACCTCATGAGCATCGTGAAGATCAATGCGCTGACCGTCCCACCGGAGGCGCGCGCCACCCTGGAGCAGCGGTTCGCGGGTCGCGCCGGGATGGTGGAGGCTGCTGACGGATTCGAGTGGTTCGAGCTACTGCGTCCCGTGGAAGGCACCGACACCTACCTCGTCTACACCCGCTGGCGTAGCGAGGAGGACTTCCAGAAGTGGCAGGCGTCCAATGCCTTCCAGGCCGGTCATGCGCGGGCCGCCACGGATGCCGCGAGCGGGCAGCCGCCGGCCCGCCCCGTTGGTCATCCCGGGCCCGGCGGGCCGGGAGCATCCGGACCCGGTGGACAGGCCGCAACCGGGGCGCAACTGTGGTCGTTCGAAGTCGTACAGTCAGCCGCACCGGCCACTGCCTGACCCGCTGACCCGCTGACCGGATCCACGGGATTCGACCCGTCGATCCGGTCGGACCGGAGGCAGCGCAATCGTGGTTCTTCCCGCGTTGGCGGAGGCCCCGTGAAACAGCGGAGGCCCCGTGAAACAGCGGAGGCCCCGTGAAACATCAGTGCCGTGACAGGGCAGACGTTGCCTGATGCGGCACCGGCTCAGCGCGTCCGATGACTGGCGTCCTCGACCTCGCCCACGAACTCCTCCACCACGTCCTCGAGTGCGACGACTCCGCGGGTCGTGCCACCCGGTCCGGG
>NZ_CADDZT010000015.1:13877-14624 GCF_902812655.1 Candidatus Frankia meridionalis
CCACAAGCCTTTCCAGCTCGGACGCGGTCACTGACCACGGCACGGTCACGATCTCACCGATGAAGATCATGATGGCACCGGCGGTCCGCTCGGACAGCTCCAGCGCGCTGGTCAGCAGGGTGTGTTCGGAGTCCTCCAGCAGGCCCTCGTGACGAGACTCGGCAATCATCGCCGCGAGTTCGTCCGGGGTGAACGCGGTGCTCAGCTCGTCCACCGGATCGACCCCGACGAGCCGGACGCACCGGTTCGCCAACGCGTCGAGGACGACGATGAGCGGGCGGGTCAGCTGGGCGAAGCGGACCAGCGGTGGTCCGAGCCATAGCGCGACCCGTTCGGGCCCGGCGAGAGCGATGTTCTTCGGCACCATCTCGCCGAGCACGATGTGCAGGCAGGCCACGATCAGGAGGGCGACCGCGAAGCCGATCGGGCGGAACAGGTTCGCGGGCACGCCGAGTGCCTCAAGACTCCCTTCGAGCAGGTGGGCGACGGTGGGTTCGGCCACCGCTCCAAGGCCCAGCGAGCAGATCGTGATGCCGAGTTGGGAGGCTGCCAACATCAACGACAGGCGTTCGATCGCCGCAAGGACGGTGCGGGCACGGCGGTCGCCGCCGGCCGCATAGGGTTCCACCCGGTCGCGGCGGACCGAGATGACAGCGAATTCGGCGCCGACGAAGAACGCGTTGCCAGCAAGCAGGACGACTGCCCCGAAGAGGTTCAGCAGAGTCATCGTCGGATCCGTCCGGCCGG
>NZ_CADDZT010000015.1:14649-15425 GCF_902812655.1 Candidatus Frankia meridionalis
CCGGCCGGACGATCAGACGGATGCGGTCGATGCGGTGGCGGTCCATTGCCTCGGCGATGAACCGGTGACCGCCGACCTCGACCTCGTCGCCGGCCTCGGGTATCCGCCCGAGGCGGTGCAGCACGAGCCCGGCGAGGGTTTCATACGGGCCGTCGGGTAGCGCAACGCGGGTGAGGTCGGCGACCTCGTCGAGGCGGAGCAGCCCGGACAGGACCCAGCTCCCGTCCGCCTGGGCGGTCGCGTCGGGTGTCTGCGGGGCGTCGTACTCGTCCGCGACGTGGCCGACGAGCTCCTCGATGAGGTCCTCCAGAGTCACGATGCCTGCTGTGCCGCCGTACTCGTCGATGACGACAGCGAGCTGGAGGCTGTGTCCCCGCAGGGTGGCGAGAAGGTCGTCGCAGCTCAGAGAGGTGGGCACCACGACCGGAGGGACCATGAGCCGGCTGACCGGCGTCCGGGTGCGGTCGGCGGGGGGAATGGCGAAGGCGTCCTTGACGTGGATGACTCCGACGATGTCGTCGACCCCACCAAGGTCTGCTGGCGAGGGCGAGTCCGGGCCATCGCCAGCGCAGTCACCATCCGTTGCATAGACATCCGTCGTGTAGCTGTCCGTGATGCCGCTGTCCGTGATGCCGCCTGGGTCGGGTCGGCGATGGACCGGGAACCGGGAGTGGCCTGATTCCTCGGCGACCCGCAGCAGGTCGGCCAGGCTGTTCCCGGCATGCAGCGCCGCCACCTGTACCCGTGGCGTCATGACGTCCTGGGCGGTGCGTTCG
>NZ_CADDZT010000015.1:15682-21618 GCF_902812655.1 Candidatus Frankia meridionalis
CGAACGCACCAGCCAGCCGAGTTCGGACGGTGAGCGGGCAGATCTGAGCTCCTCCTGCGGCTCGATGCCCATCGCCCGCAGGATCCGGTTGGCGGTTCCGTTGAGAAGCGTGATGATCGGACGGCAGCAGCGGGAGAAAAGCATCTGCGGGCCGGCCACACGTTCGGCAACGGCCATGGGTACCGAGATCGCGACATTCTTCGGAAACAGTTCCCCGAAGACCATCTGCGTGATTGTGGCGATCAGGAGGGCCAGGACTACGGCAATGACATGGACGACCCGGTGCGGCAACCCGGCCGCGCTGATCGCCGGCGCCAGCAGGGACGCAATCGCCGGTTCGGCGACATAGCCGACGACCAGGGACGTCGAGGTGATTCCGAGCTGGGCGCCGGAAAGCTGGAACGACAGGGAACGGACGGCCCGAAGCGCGCGGCGCGCACCACGGGAACCGTCCCTGGCCGTCTGCTCGAGCTGGCTCCGGTCGATCGCCACCAGGGAGAACTCGGCGGCGACGAACAGGGCGTTGCCCGCGATGAGAGCGACGACCAGTACGAGACCGAGAATGTTGTTGATCATCGCTTGTCGGAGGGCCGCGCCCCACCCGGTCGTGCCGACCGAAACCGGCCTTCTGGCAAATCAGCTGGATGCGTATCAGCTTGCGAGTCCACGCACCCCGCTGACCTGCGCGGGGGAACATGACCGGTGGTGATCAGGCCGACTCGGCCTGCCGTTCGATCGGGTCGTCCGCCTTGCCGGTCACACCTGCATCGGCGGTCTGCGCACCAGTGGAACGTCCCCGGCCGCCGCGGCGCCGACGGCGCCGGCGAGGACCCGGTTGACCGTCGGCCGCGTCGTCATGGACGTCCCCGTCCCCGTCCCCGTCCCTGGAGCCGAGCCCGTCCCTGGAGCCGAGCCCGCCGGCATCCACCAGCGCGGCCGTGACGGGTTCGCGGAAAAGGCCGGTTGTCCGGTCCACCGGCCGCATCCGTGTGGACTTGGTCGCGAGCGAGCCGCTACCGGTCACATCGGTCACATCGGCCGGTTCCGCGAACGCCAGCTCCACGGTGGTGGATTCCGCGGCCGGCAGTTCCGTGGCCGACAGTTCCGCGCCGGTGGGTCCGTGCCCGGTGACCGCGGCGACCGCGGCGCCGGCACCGCGGGTACGGCGACGGGTCCGGGTGGAGCGGGGACCCGCGGGCCGGTCGGGCGCGAGTTCCGGCGACCCGGCGTCCGACCGGTCGTCGGGCCGCCGCTGCCTGCGGCGACCGCCACGGCCGGTCTCCCCGAGGTCTTCGACCCGCTCGGCGGACAGTCCGGCGCGGGTGCGGGAGGCGTGCGGCAGCACGCCGCGGGCATCCGTGGGGATCTCCAGGGCCTCGAACAGGTGCGGGGACGTCGAGTAGGTCTCGATCGGCGTGTCGAAGGACAGCCCCAGGGCGCGATTGACCAGGGTCCATCGCGACATGTCGTCCCAGTCGACGAAGGTCACCGCAACGCCGCTGCCACCGGCTCGGCCGGTGCGGCCGACGCGGTGCAGGTAGACGTTCTCGTCCTCGGGACACTGGTAGTTGACCACATGGGTCACCCCGCCGATGTCGATGCCGCGGGCCGCGACATCGGTCGCGACCAGAACGTCGATCTTGCCTGCTCGAAACGCCCGCAGTGCCTGCTCCCGCTGGCCCTGACCGATGTCCCCGTGGACGGCCGCGGCGGCGAAACCACGTCCCGTCAGGTCATCGGAGATCTTGTCGGCGGTCCGCCTGGTCCGGACGAACACGATGGCGAGCCCGCGACCCTCGGCCTGCAGGATCCGGGCCAGGACTTCGATCTTGTCAAGCGCGTGCGCGCGGAACACATGCTGGCTGATGTCCGGCACGGTGCGGCCCTCGTCCGGGCGTTCCGCGGTGACATGTACCGGCCGCCGCATGAACCGGCGGGCGAGCGATACGACCGGGCCCGGCATCGTCGCGGAGAACAGCAGCGTCTGGCGGATGTCCGGGAGCTGGGCGAGGATGCGCTCGACGTCCGGGAGGAAACCGAGGTCGAGCATCTCGTCGGCCTCGTCCAGGACGAGCATGCGCACCGCGGCCAGCACCAGCACGTTCTGGCGGGCCAGGTCGAGAAGCCTGCCGGGGGTACCGACCACGATGTCTACGCCGGAGCGCAGGCTTGCCAGCTGTGGCTCATAGGCGCGACCCCCGTATACCGAGAGCACCCGCAGACCGCGTTTGGAAGCGGCCCGCTCGATGTCGGTGGTGACCTGTACGCACAGCTCACGGGTGGGGACGACGACGAGGGCCTGGGGCCTGCCGTCGGCGCCTTCGGCTCGACTGGTCACCTTCTGAACCAGCGGGATGCCGAAGGCGAGGGTCTTACCGGTGCCGGTACGAGCCTGACCGATGAGGTCGGAGCCGGCCAGCGCCAGCGGGAGAGTGAGTTCCTGGATGGGGAAGGCGGAGAGGATGCCCTGCACACGGAGAGCCTCGACGATCTCTTCACGGACACCGAGGTCGGCGAAACCGACGGTCGGTGCGCTGTCTGGCGCGGCCACGGTCACCGTGTCGTCGCCGTTCGGGAGATCTGTGGGCTTGTCATGCGCGTGGGTTGTGGTTTCTGCTGAGACGGACAGCGGGATGCTCCTGGTCTGCTATGAGCGGGATCCGACGCTGCACCCGCTCGCGATATGTACCGGCGGGGTCCGCTGACCCGTGGTGGGGCGACGCCCGCTCGGGCCGGAAGTGGTCTGGTCAACCTCCGGCTGATGATGAGGATAACCTGACGACAGGTCTCTGTGACATCTTCCGACACAATGACCTTCAGCGGGGCGGGTCCCATCCTTCGGGTGAGGCGCCCGAAGTGCCTGTGCTGGAAGGTGTTCTGGCGGAGCCGGGCCCGTTGACATAAATCGGGTAGTTCGTGCCGGACGACGCTGGGGTGATCTGATATGACGGACAGTACAGGTGTTTCCGGGCAGGTCGCCGTTCCGGTGCGGCCGGATGATCCGGTCCGCGATGGTGGTCGCGATGGTGATGACCCCGCCGGCTCGCGGCCGATGGTGCCGGACATTGCCGTTGTCGATCTGTTGGGACTATTGGCGTACGGCGAGCTGACCGCGTTCGAGCGGCTCGCCACGGACGCGCGGATGGCTCCCACACTCGTGGACAAGATTGCTCTCGCCAGTATGGCCGCGGCCGAATTCGCGCACTTCGAGACGGTCCGGGCGCATCTGCTGCGTATCGGTGTCGATCCCGAGGAGGCCATGGGGCCGTTCGTGTCTCCGCTGACCAACTTCCACAACCTCACCGCACCGGCCGACTGGCTGGAGAGTCTGGTCAAGGTCTACGTGGGGGACAACATCGTTGCGGACTTCTACCGTGAGATCGCATCCGTGCTCGCTCCGGACGCCTGCGCGCTGGTCCTCGATGTTCTTGCCGACACCGGTCACGCGGCGTTCGCCGTGGAACGCGTCCGCGCGGCGATCCAGGCCAATCCGACGGTTGCGGGCAGACTCGCGCTGTGGGCCCGACGGCTGATGGGCGAGGCGCTGACCCAGGCGCAGCGGGTGGCGGTCGATCGGGATGCGCTGACCGGTCTGCTGGCAGGAATAGGCGATCTACAGGCGTTGGCGGAGATGTTCGAGCGGATCACCCGGGCGCACACCGCTCGGATGGACTCGCTCGGCCTGTCCGCCTAATCCGAAAATTGACGGTGAGCGGGCCGGCGATGCCCACGGGTTTCGGCCGGTCCCGGGACGCCGGCCCAGGACCCTCCGGCGCTGCGACCGTCGTCCTCGCCGCGGTGTCCGGAGGCCCACAGGAATCCCCTGGGCTGAGGAAACCTTGGGGCCCAGAGGTTTCCTCAGCCCAGGGGATGAGGACCTAGGCCGTGCCGAAGCCGACCCGGCGGGTTTCCGCTTCGGCGATCTCGACGTAGGCCAGCTTCCCGACAGGGACGACGACCCGTCTGCCCTTCTCGTCCACGAGGGTGAGTAGTCCCAGCTCCGACCTGATCGCGTCGGCGACCGCCTGGGCCACATCCTCCGGTGACTGGCCGCTTTCAACGATCAGTTCGCGCCCGACGTTCTGGATGCCGATCTTGACTTCCACTGGCGATGACCTCCACGTTCGTCAGGTGTGCTGTCCAGGTACCTTCGGGCTTCGGGCGGTACGCGAACGACCATGATCGCACTGCCTTCGGCCGGTCAGGGCAAGCGCGCCCCTGCCACGATCTCTCGCCACCTTAGGGCCTGCCGCGAACGGTGTGGGATGCGGTGGGGTTGTGTTCGCTGGAGGCGTCAACCACCGCTTTCAGATGTCGACCGGCCCGTGGCGGGTAACCGCGGTGTCGGCGGTTCCCGGCGACGGCTCCTGACCGGCGCTGTCGGCGTTACGCCGGGGGTATCCGGCAAGGCCCCGCCAGGCCAGCTCGACCATGGACGCGACGGCGCGCTCCTTCGGGACCGCCCCGCCGGTCACCAGCCACCAGCGGGCGCCGGTCTCGGCGAGACCGACGAGTCCGACCGCGAGCAGTTCGGCTTCCCCGGGAGCGATGCCGGTGTCCGCGGCAATGACGCCTGCGATGGCGTTGACACATTCGGTGAAACTGTTCTCCACCCGCTTGCGGACCGCCGGTTCGCTGCGTAGGTCCGACTCGAGCACGAGCTGGTATGCCCCGCTCGGATCGTTCACGAAGTCGAAGTAGGCGGCGATCGACCGCGCGATCCGGGCGTGGTTGTCGGTGGTGGACGCGAGTGCCCGCCGGACGCTCGACACCAGTGAGTGAGCTTGCTCGTCCAGTAATGCCAGGTAGAGCTCGAGCTTCCCCGGAAAGTGCTGGTAGAGCACGGGCTTGCTGACGCCGGCACGTTCGGCGATCTCGTCCATCGCGGCAGCGTGATAACCCTGCGCAACGAAAACCTCGCGTGCGGCTCCCAGGAGTTGGAAGCGACGTGCGGTCCGTGGCAGCCTGACGGTCTTGCCTGAACGCGGTTGCGGCGCCGCCGGTTCCGCGGTCACCGGCGCACCTCCTTCAATCGGTCGACTCTGGCGCTGGCGTCCCTTGAGGCCTCCGGCCGCACGGGTGAAGCTGTGATCGCGCGGCCTTTGGCCGGTAGATCATCTGATCCGGCGGCAGGGGCCTGTTCCAGGCGTCCTGTTCGGGAGTTGACCTGTGGTGCGTGACCACGCTACGTCAACATGCATGACCGGCGCGGTCAGGGCTACTGGCCGACTCACCGTACTTTCCCACATGACCTGAGCCTGACCAGCACGATGACCTGAGATGTCCCGACCGTGCCCATGCCGATGGGCCGACGGGCCGATGGGCCGGCCCGTCGCCGCACCTCATTTGGCGGTGAGGCCTACCTCACCGGTACTCGTCCTCGTCGACGTCCACGACGATGCGCTGCTCGGCGGCGTCGTACTCGTCCACCTCGAGGGACGACGTCCAGGACGGGGCCGTCATCCGGTCGTCCGCGGAGATCTCGCGGGCCTGTTCGGCAGCATCCGCGTCCGCCACGTCGGGACGGTCGAGAATGTCACGCACGTCGAGCGGAAGATCCGTCGGTGAGCTCATGGCTTCCTCCTGTCGGTGCCTACGGCCTGTGACTGCCCATGGACCTGCCGCCCATGGCCTTGCGCCGGCCTCACGGCCGCCCTGCAACCTTGCGTCCGTGCGCCGGGTAACGCAGCAGAGGTACGAACAGGCCACCGTGCTCGTCGACTCGGTCCGGCGCGTCGCCCACCATGAATACCAGCTCATCCGGGTGCCGGCAGGACGCGCCGTCGTCCCCGGTGACCGGGGTGGAAACGGATCGAGATCCGCAACGATCATATCGGGACACCCCCCTGGAGACCCGCCACATCGGTGTGTGCGGTTCCGACGTGGCGAGGTCGGTGACCCGCATGAGCGCCGGCAGGTGTGACGGCGGCACGGGT
>NZ_CADDZT010000015.1:22206-26385 GCF_902812655.1 Candidatus Frankia meridionalis
ACCCGTGCCGCCGTTCATCCGTCCGTCTTTTGCGGTCATGTGGCTTCCTTACCCCCTTCGGTTGGGGGACCATTGGTAGTTGAGTGTGTTTGCCGGACACGCTCCAACTCATGGTGAGGGGCGGGCATGCGGTCGATCTGGAAGGGCGCGATCTCCTTCGGTCTTGTCTCGATCCCGGTCAGGCTCTACTCGGCCACCGAGGAACGCGACGTCTCCTTCCACCAGGTGCGGCGCGGGGACGGGTCGCGCATCCGTTACAAGCGGGTGGCGGCGGCGGACGGCGCGGAGGTGCCCTACTCCGAGATCGCCAAGGGGTACGAGCTGCCGTCCGGGGAGACGGTCGTGCTCACCGACGACGACCTCGCGAACCTGCCGCTGTCGACCTCCCGCACCATCGACGTGCTGGAGTTCGTCCCGCTGGAGCAGGTCGACCCGATCTTCTTCGCCAGGAGCTACTACGTCGAACCCGACCGGGCCGGGACCAAGCCGTACGTGCTCCTGCGGGACGCCCTCGAGCGGTCCGGGCGGGTCGCGCTCGTCAAGGTCGCCCTGCGCCAGCGGGAACAGCTGGCGACCCTGCGAGTACGCGCCGGAGTGTTCGTCCTGTCCACGATGATCTGGCCGGACGAGGTGCGCGCCCCCGACTTCCCGTTCCGGTACGACGAGGTGGAGCTCCGTCCGCAGGAACTGACCATGGCGCAGTTGTTGATCGACACGCTGTCCGCCGACTTCGACCCGACCCCCTACACCGATGGATACCGCCAGGCGCTTCGGGCCGTCGTCGAGGCGAAGGTGTCGGGGAGCGAGGTGGTTGCGCCGCCGGGCGAGGGCCGACCCGCGGGCGTCGTGGGCGACCTCACGGCGACGCTCGCCGCCAGCGTGGAGGCGGCCCGCAGGAGCCGCGACGGTTCGGATGCCGGTCCGGACACCCACGCCGACACGCACGCGCACGCGGGCACAGGCACAGGCACAGGCACAGGCACCGCCGGCCCGGACGGTGTGGGCGGGGGCGCGGCTACTACCGGGAAGAAGGCCGTCGGCAGCCGGGCCACCCGGGCGAAGAAGGTCGACTCCGAAGCGAAGGCCACCGGTACGGCGAAGGCCACCGGTACGGCGAAGGCCACCGGTACGGCGAAGGCCACCAATACGGCGGGCCGGCGCCGTACCGCCTGAGTTCCCGGGGCTGTCCAGGCTCCCGCGAGGCCGCTTCTTTATGTATGGGTATATGCTCCTCGTGAGGCATGGAGACGATCGAGGGTGACCCTGCCTCCTAATGTTAAATCGGGCCAAGTATTTGTTGAATTGGATAGGGTCATACAGAGAGGCCAAGTGGTACAGCTTGGCGATCGGCTATCGACGAGCATGAAGTTTGATAAGCGCACGGGCTGGTTCGAGTGCAGCATTGGTGATTCCGATCGAGGAATTGAGTTTGCGGAGAATACTATCGCTGGCCTACATGGGGATGAGCTTGTCGCAGTATGGCTACGTCCCGAGTTCGGCTGAACCGTCCCGGGTTGCACGGACGTTCTGATCTTCAGCGCCGTCGGCAACTGTTACTGATCGGATTCTGAACGTGAGTGAGTCCGAACGTGAGTGAGATCGAGCTGTAGCCACGGTGTACTCGGTTCGCCGGTAAATGCCTGGCCTGATGTGGCGGTGGTGCCCCTGCCTGGTTGTCCGGTGGGGACACCACCGTTTCTGGTCCTGTTTCCCGTTTTTCACAGGGTGTGGCTGGGGTGATTGTAGAAGGCATGGATGTGCTTTGTGTACCGCGGTTGAGTCGAGCCTTCGAGGGGCTTCATGAGCACCAGTCTCCGGTATGGGATGCTAGCGATCTCGACAGACACTGAAATGAGGTCGTATGGGCGCGAGAACGTCGCTGGTGATGTTCTGTTCGGACGAGGTCGGGCGGGTGCCGGTAGGCCGGGAGCCCGATGAGGAGGCGACCCGACGGTTACTCTCGAGGCTGTTTCCGGGAGAGCGGCTTGACGTGATCGGTCGTGGTACTCTGGAAGATCATGTGAATCCGGCGTCCGGTCTCGCTTATGCGGGCAGTTTCGGGGACGTCGACATCGTCACCTGCGCCCGCCTGTCGGTCGACCTTCCGTCGAAATTGGGTCCTGTTGTGGCAGCCGCCGGCACTGGACGGCAATGCCATGCGCATGCGATGTCGAGCGTTGCGGGCTGGCTGGGCTTTGGTGTCTGGGCTGATACCCGGCTTGTCCGAGCGCTCAGCGTCAACGATGACGACGGAATCCTCGAAAGCTTCGGTGAACCGCTGGGCTTCGAGGGGCCGTTCTGGGCGGGCGAACGGTCGTCCGAGGATGATTCGGACGACTGGGATGACGAAAGCGATGATCCGGACACACTCCCTTTCGACGCGTTGGAGATGGGTGAGGAAGCACTCCGGTCCCTGTTCGGCTTCGTAGTAGAGGGCATCCCGATGGACGATGACATCAACCCTCAGAATGTGCCGCTTCTGGGTTTCCGATTCTGGTAGGCCATCAGCGCCGGCAGCGCGGCAGCGAATATCTGGCTGAAGATCCCGGTGACTGGTGTGAACATCTACATAATGGTCGCCGGGACGAGCTCAAGACCGAATTCTGGCGGTGATAGTATGAATTTCTCGGATGTCTTCGTCGGTCAACCCGTTCCAGTGCTTGCTGCCTCTTTCTCTCTGGGCCTGCTACTGATTGAGGACGTCGAATTGGTAGCCCTTGCGGCGGATCCTGAATCGCAGACAGAAGATAATCTACAGCTCCAGCTAATTCAGGCTGACTTTCAAGCTGAGAAGGAGATCGCAATTGATGAATATGTTGTAGCGGTCTTCGGTCCGCGACCTTTCCAAAATGCCTGGCGCCGTGTAAGGGAGGCGCTTGGCGAGGCGGTACGTCAGTCGCGTATCCAACCGGTCGATGCAGCGCGGGTACTAGTTAACGGGTTGCGTTCTGTCGAGCCCTTTGATGAGCTTAGCTTTCTATGGGGTTTGCTAAGTGAGTGGGAAGATGACTTTGTTCGTCGGGCAGAGTATGCCCATGACATCGGCAGTTTCCTAATGGGACGGAAACTACCTGTTCAGCTCAACCGTCGTGCGGCTGCTGTGACGAGCCGGCGAGATTGGAGGACCTGGGATATGCCGTGGACCGTCGAGGAGGCCATCGCGTTCGCCGAGCACCACATCGCGGTGTGGAACAAGCACGATCTCGACGAGATCATCGAGCTATATACCGAGAACGTCGAGCTGACCTCCCCGTTTGCCGAGCAGGTCGTCGGCACCTGCGTGGTGCGAGGTCGGGACGGGCTGCGCGGCTACTTCGGGGCAGCCCTGGCCGCCAACGCCGAGTTGCAGTTCGAGATCGTCGATGTGCTGCGCGGCCTGGACAGCATCACGATCTACATGCGCAGCGTCGGCGGCAGGCTGGTCGCCGAGGTCCTGTTCGTGGACGCGGATGGTCTGATCGAAAAGGTGTTCGCGCACTACAGCTGCTCGCCCTCGTGACCGTATGTCCGAGGTTCTCCTCGTGACGGCCCGAACGATCGAGCGTCTGCTGGGCGTGTCCTTCCCGGCAGCCCGGGCCGCCGCCGAGGAGTTGACCGCCGCCGGTGTGCTGACCCCGCGACAGGTCGAGCGCAACACGACCGGCTATCTGGCCCGTGAGGTTCTTGACCTGTCGGAGCCGCACCGACGGGCGCGGGTCACTCCTTGAAGGCGTCCTTGGTCTTCTCGCCGGCGTCCTTCAGGTTGGCCTTCGTCCGGTCGCTGCGGCCTTCGGCCTCCAGGTCCTTGTTGTCCGTGGCGTGGCCGGTCTTCTCCTTCATCCTGCCGCTGAGCTGTTCGACCTTGTTGCGAACCTTGTCCGTGAAGGACATCGCGGTCACTCCCTGTCGTTACAGTATGCGGGCCTGACGCCGTAGCCCTACCCGCGCCGGTGGTTGGGGAACACCTCCACCCACCCGCGTGCTTGGACCGGGTAGCGCCCGGCATCGCGGGAGTCGGCATCGCGGGACTCCGCACCAGATGGGAGTCCGCGTCGGATCGTGCCCGACGACCCGCGTCTCCTGCGACGATGGGAACGACGACGATGGAAACGACGAGGTAGTCGGACGTCACGCAGTAGCCGCAGCAGCAGTTGTAACCGCGAGGAGAGATCGTGTCCCTGCCGCCCCTGGTCGAGCCCG
>NZ_CADDZT010000015.1:26446-28890 GCF_902812655.1 Candidatus Frankia meridionalis
CGCCGACGCTGATGTACCTGGCCGCGGCCGGCGTGGGGACGCTCGGCATCGCCGAGTTCGACACCGTGGACGAGTCCAACCTGCAACGTCAGATCATCCACGGGCAGTCGGACGTCGGACGGTCCAAGGCCGAGTCGGCCCGCGACGCCGTCCACGAGATCAACCCGTACGTCAACGTCATCCTGCACGAGACCAGGCTCGACACCTCCAACGTCACCGAGATCTTCAGCCGGTACGACCTGATCGTGGACGGGACGGACAACTTCGCCACCCGCTACCTGGTGAACGACGCCTGCGTGCTGCTCGGCAAGCCATACGTGTGGGGGTCGATCTACCGGTTCGACGGGCAGGCGAGCGTCTTCTGGGCCGAGCACGGCCCGTGCTACCGCTGCCTGTACCCGGAGCCGCCCCCGCCCGGCATGGTGCCGTCCTGCGCCGAGGGCGGCGTCCTCGGTGTGCTGTGCGCGTCGATCGGGTCGATCCAGACCACTGAGGCGATCAAGCTGCTGACCGGGATCGGTGAGCCGCTGGTCGGCCGGCTCATGGTCTACGACGCCCTTGAGATGAGCTACCGTTCGATCAAGGTCCGCAAGGACCCGGAGTGCCAGCTGTGCGGCAAGAACCCGAGCATCACCGAGCTGATCGACTACGAGGCGTTCTGCGGGGTCGTCTCGGACGAGGCCCAGCAGGCCGCGGCCGGTTCGACGATCCTCGCCACCGAACTCAAGAGCTGGCTCGACCGGGGCGAGCCGATCGAACTGGTGGACGTCCGGGAGCCGGCCGAATGGGAGATCGTCCGCATTCCGGGGGCTCGCCTCATCCCCAAGGGTGAACTGCCGGCGCACCTGTCCGAGCTGCCGCAGGACCGCCGTGTCGTCCTGTACTGCAAGAGCGGGGTGCGTTCGGCGGAGGCGCTGGCGACGCTGAAGGGCGCGGGTTTCTCCTCGGCGGTGCACGTCCAGGGCGGTGTGACCGCCTGGGCGACCCAGGTCGACAAGTCCCTGCCTGTTTATTGAGGCTCCCTTTTATCGAGGTTCCCGGCCTGCTCGTCGGGCGTGAGGAAAGGCGAGGTTCGGGAAGGTGGTCGAGGGTGAGCGGCGGCATCTGCCGCCGCTCAGCGTGTCCGCGGGGCTGGGCACCCGGATCAGCGTCGGCGGCAGGCCGAGCCCGTACGCGATGACCGTCCTGGAGGCGGTCGCGCGTATTCCGCGGGGCAAGGTGATGACCTACGGGGACGTCGCCGAGTACGTGGGTGCGGGAACGGGACGGACGGTCGGCGCGGTGCTGTCCCGGCATGGACATGACGACGACCTGCCCTGGCACCGGGTGATCCGCTCCACCGGTGAGCCGAACCCGACCGCGCCGGTCGAGGCACTGCGGCGGCTGGCAGCCGAGGGCATCGCGCTGCGTCCTGGCGGGGAACGGGTGGACCTGACCGCGGCCCGCTGGAACGGTCGCGCACCCGCCTGACACCTCCGGTCCGCCCGGTCCGCCCGGTCCGCCCGGTCCGCCCGGCTTGCCCGCACCACGGTCCGGGTTGCCGGCGGGGCTTCGTCCGGTTCTGTCGGCGGCGCGTGGTGTGCTGTGCGCCGTGACAGTCCAACCCGACGCCGCCCGGGTTCCCGGGGTGGTCGCGCCGGGGGTCCCGTCCACGGCCGGCACGCCCGTCTACCGGCTTGTGCGGACCCCGCCGCCACCGGTACGCCCGCCTGTTCTCGACGCCGACCAGGCCCGCGTCGTCGACCATCGCGGTGGTCCGTTGCTCGTCCTCGCCGGTCCGGGGACGGGCAAGACGACGACGATCGTCGAAGCGGTCGCCCGGCGGGTGGAGAACGGGCTCGACCCGGACGCCATCCTCGTGCTGACGTTCAGCCGCCGCGCCGCTCAGGAACTGCGCGAACGCATCACCCGACGGTTGCACGCGGCTGTCGGTGCTCCGCTGGCCTGGACGTTCCACGCCTGGTGCTACGCCGTGCTGCGGCTGCGGCGATCGACCGACGCCCTCGGCGCCCCGCCGCGGTTGCTGTCCGGGCCCGAGCAGGACGCGAAGCTGCGTGACCTGCTCGCCGGGACGGTGGAGGTGGGCCGTCCACGATGGCCGTCGGCGCTTGCGGGCTGCCTCACCACCCGTGGGTTCGCCGAGGAGGCGCAGGCCATGCTCGCGCGTGCCCGGGAGGTCGGTCTCGACCCGGAGACCCTCGCGGAGCTGGCCCGGACCGTCGGTCGGGCCGACTGGGCCGCGATGGCGACCTTCTACGCCGACTACCTCGACGCACTCGACAACGAAGGAGTGATCGACTACCCGGAGCTGGTACAGCGTGCGGCCGTCGTCGCGGAAGGCGACGACGTCGGAGCCGAGCTGCGTCGCCGCTACCAGGCTGTGTTCGTCGACGAGTACCAGGACACCGACCCTGCGCAGGAACGGCTGCTGCGGGCCGTCGCCG
>NZ_CADDZT010000015.1:29258-30153 GCF_902812655.1 Candidatus Frankia meridionalis
CCGCCCGTCCCGGAGCGGGTCGAGGCGCGCACCTACACCTCCATCGGCGCCCAGGCCGAAGCCGTCGCGGACCTGCTGCGCCGCGAGCATCTGGAGAACGGCACCCCGTGGGACCGGATGGCCGTGCTGGTGCGCAGCGCGGCCCGGTCGGTACCGTTGCTGCGGCGAATGCTCACCGCCGCGGGCGTGCCGGTCGAGGTGGCCGGTGACGAGTTGCCACTGGCACAGGACGGCGCGGTTGCGCCGCTGCTGCTGGCGCTGCGCTGCGTCGACGATCCGGCCCGTGAGCTGACCGCCGAGACGGCTCGGATGCTGCTGACCGGCCCGCTGGGCGGAGCCGACCCGACCGCGCTGCGGACGCTGGGCCGCGCGTTGCGCGCGATCGACCGGGTTGTGACCGCCGTGGGGATGGCCGGTGCGGGGACGGCCGCGGCCGACGGGTCCGAGACGCCGGTCGGGGCAGTGGTCGAGACGCCGGTCGGGGCGGCGGTGCCGGCGTCGTCGGCGGAACTCATCCGGCAGGCGGTCGCCGACCCCGACCGCACGCTGCTGATGGTGGAGGACCGCATCGCGAGACCTGCCCGCCGACTCGGTGAGCTGCTGCGGTCCGCCCGCGTGGCGCAGGCCGCCGGCGGCACACCCGAGGACGTCGCGTGGGTGCTGTGGTCCGGCAGCGACTGGCCCGCCAGGCTGGAGCGGGTGTCCGCCGCGGGCGGGGCGGCGGGCCGGGCCGCCGACCGTGACCTCGACGCCGTGGTCGCGCTGTTCGCCGCCATCGGCCGGGCGAGCGTCCGGCACGGGCCCGGCACCGGCATCGGCCCGGTACTGGACGAACTGGAACAGCAGCAGATCACCGGTGACACCCTTGCCGAACGTCCGGCGCGCGCGGACGTGG
>NZ_CADDZT010000015.1:30391-41226 GCF_902812655.1 Candidatus Frankia meridionalis
TCCGGTTACTGACCGCGCACCGCAGCAAAGGACTGGAATGGGACGTCGTGGTCGTCTGCGGCGTCCAGGACGGGGAATGGCCGGATCTGCGCACCCGTCACTCGCTGCTGGAGTCCGAACGGTTGGACCGCCCCGAGTTCGGCGGCGTTCGGGAGCCGGTGACCCGCACCGAACTCCTCGCAGACGAACGCCGGCTGTTCTATGTCGCGTTGACCCGGGCACGGCGCAGGCTCGTCGTCACCGCGGTCGACTCCACCGAGGACCAGGGCGTGAGCCCGAGCCGGTTCTTCCGCGAACTGTGCGACGCCGGGCCGCTCGGCGTCTCGGTGACCAGGGAACGTTCCCGGCTGGCCCGTCCGCTCACCCTGTCGTCGGCGGTTGCGGCGCTGCGCCGGGCCGCTGTCGACCCGGCGTCGACGCCGGCCATGCGCGAGGCCGCATCGGTCCGGCTCGCGCGTCTCGCGTCCGCGGGTGACGACATGGGCCGCCCACTTGTCCCGTCCGCGCGTCCGGGCCGCTGGTGGGGGCTGGTCGAGGTGACCTCGAGTGAGGTGCCGGTGGTTGCGCCGGACGCACCCATCCGGCTGTCGGGGTCGTCGCTGTCGGGTTTGTCGACCTGCCCGATGCGCTGGTTCCTCGAACACGAGGCGCATGCTCAGAGCGCGACCAGCTCCGACATGGGTTTCGGCAAGGTCGTGCACGCCCTCGCGGACGAGGTCGCGACCGGGCGGACCGCTCCCGACCCCGACGCGCTCGACGCCCGGCTGGACAGGGTGTGGCGTCATCTCGCCTATGAGGCGCCGTGGAGGTCCGAGCAGCAGCGTGCGGCGGCGCGCCAGGCGCTGGACCGGTTCCTGGTGTGGCACACGGCCACCCGCGGGCGGCGGCTGGTGGCGAGCGAGGTCCCGTTCTCCTGCGAGATTGCCGTGGGCGGGCGGATCGTGAAGCTACGTGGCTTCATCGACCGTGTCGAACTCGACGATGACGGCCGGGTACACGTCGTCGACTTCAAGACCGGCCGCACGGCACCGTCCAGTTCGGACGTGGAGCGGCATCCGCAGCTCGGCACCTATCAGGTTGCCGTCCGCGGCGGGGCGGTGGCATCCGCGGCCCGAGCGGCCGGAAACGAACGAGGCGAACGGGCCGGCGGCGAGCCCGGCGGGGCTGAACTGGTGCACCTGCGCATCGACGCCGGGCCGGCTCCGATACCAGGCCCACCGGGCGAGCCGCGCTCACCCCGGGAACCGAAGGTCCAACGGCAGGAAGCACTGCCCGCGGACGGTCCCACCTGGGTGGACGGCCTGCTGACGGACGCGGTCGAGCACATCGCCGCGGAGCAGTTCCCGCCCCGTCCCGGTAGCTCCTGCCCGACGTGCGCGTTTCGCCGCTGCTGCCCGGCCCAGGACGAAGGACGACAGGTGATCACATGACCGTGGACGTCACGCCGTCCCGACCGTCCGATCGTGAGGTGTCCGATCGTGAGGTGTCCGATCGTGAGGTGTCCGGCCCGGAAGGCCCGCGACCGGGCGTTCGCCATCCGGGCCGTGATCTTGAGCCGAACGACCTAAGGGATCTTCTCGGTGTGCCGTTCACCCCTGAGCAGATCATCGCGGCAACCGCTCCGTTGGAGCCCGGGGTGATCGTCGCCGGTGCTGGTTCGGGCAAGACGTCGGTGATGGCCGCGCGGGTCGTCTGGCTGGTCGCAACCGGTCAGGTTGCGCCCGACGGCGTGCTCGGGCTCACCTTCACCACCAAGGCCGCCGGCGAGCTGACCGACCGGATCCGCCGGGGGCTGGAAAAGTCGGGCGCCGCGAACCAGGACGACGGCAATGTCGGTAACGGTGACGGTATGGATAACGCTGGTAACGGTCAGGTTGGTAACGGCGGCGCCGGTGGTGTCCCTGAGCAGGGGCGTCTCCCTGATGGCCACCCGGGCGACGACCGTCGCCGGCCCCAGGCGGGCGGGGAGGATGCCGACGGCGAGCCGGTCGTATCCACCTACCATTCGTTCGCGAAACGGCTGGTCACCGAGCATGCGTTGCGACTCGGCCTCGAACCGGGTTTCCGGCTGCTCGCCGACGCCACCCGTTTCCAGCTTGCCGGTCGGGTCCTGCGGCGGTACCGCGGGCAGGTCGAAGCGCTGACCCGCCCCCTGTCGATGCTCATCGGTGATCTCGTCTCCCTGGAGGCGGAGTGCAGTGAGCATCTTGTCGACGCGGGTGTGCTCGCCGGTTTCGACCGCGGATGGCTCGCCGACATCGAGGCGGCGATCATCGCCGGACGGGACGCTGCGCGCAACAAGGGCCATCTTGAGACGCTCGCCCGGATGGCGCTGGTCGCCCGGTCGCGCCGGGAACTCGCCGCCATGGTCGCCGAGTACCGCACGGCCAAAAGTGAGCTGGACGTCATCGATTTCGGTGACCTGGTCACCCTCGCCGTCCGGCTGGCGGACGAGGTGCCCGACGTCGGGGCGTTGGAGCGATCCCGATCCAGGGTGGTGCTCCTGGACGAATACCAGGACACGTCCGTGGCACAGCGAAGGATGCTCGCCGGCCTGTTCGGCGGCGGCCATCCCGTGACCGCGGTCGGTGATCCCTGCCAGGCGATCTACGGCTGGCGCGGCGCGTCCGTGGCGAACCTCGACGGGTTCCCGGTGCATTTCCGCCGCGTCGACGGCGAACCGGCCGGGATGTACGAGCTGACGGTCAACCAGCGCAGCGGCGGAAGGCTCCTGCATCTGGCCAACACGGTCGCGACGGCGTTGCGAGCCCGCCACCGCGTCGCGCAGCTGCGTCCCCGGCCGGATGTTGCCGAGCACGGTGAGACGGTGGTGGCGCTGCACCCGACCTGGGCGGGGGAGGTCCGCTGGGTCGCGGCGACCCTGCGGGAGATCATCGATACCGGGCGGGCGGGCCCGGGGGAGTGCGCGGTGCTGGTGCGGGCACGGTCCGACGTCCCCGCGCTGTATGCGGCGCTGCTCGCCGAGGGGCTGCCGGTCGAGGTCGTGGGGCTCGGTGGCCTGCTCAGCCTGCCGGAGGTCGCCGACGTCATCGCGACCCTGGAGGTGCTGGACGACCCGACGGCCAACGCGGCGCTGATGCGGCTGCTGACCGGTCCGCGGATGCGCCTGGGCCGCCGCGACCTCGCGGCGCTCGGACGCGCGGCCCGTGAGGCCATCCGGGTCGGGGTGGACCGCAGCGCCGTTCTCGACCGGGCAGGACCTGACGGCCCAGGGGTCGGCCAGGGTCCGGTCGGCCAGGGTCCGACGGACGCGCTCGACGAGGCCGTGGCCGGGGTCGACCCGTGCGACGTCGTCGCCCTCGCCGACGTGCTCGACGACCCGGGCTCCGAGGTGTCGCCGCAGGGCCGGGCGCGGCTGCGGATGCTCGGCGGGGAGCTGCGTCACCTGCGCGCGCACATCGACGAGCCACTCCTGGATGTCATCCACCGGATTGTCGAGATCACCGGGTTGGACGTGGAACTCGCCGCGAGCCCCGAGGCGGTCACGGCCCGCCGTCGCGACACCCTTGCCGCGTTCATCGACGTCGCGGCGGGCTTCGTCGGCCTGGACAACGACGGCTCGATCACCGCGTTCCTGGCGTTCCTGCGGGCCGCGCAGGACCATGAGCGCGGCCTGGACGCGACCACCCCGTCCGGCGCGGACGCCGTCCAGCTCATGACCGTGCACAAGTCCAAGGGGCTGGAGTGGGAGGTCGTGGCCGTGCCGAACCTCAGCCGCAAGGTCTTTCCGATCACCACCGTGCGGTCGAAGTGGACCACCTCCCCGTCGGTGCTGCCCACATCGCTGCGCGGGGACGGCGACGACCTGCCGGTGCTGCGCGGTTACGGCAAGCCGGACCTCGCAGACTTCGCCGCCGACTGCGACGACTACCTGGAACGGGAGGAACGTCGTCTCGGCTATGTCGCGTTCACCCGGGCCAAGTCGACGCTGCTCGGTAGCGGGCACTGGTGGGGGCCGTCACAGCGCCGGTTGCGCGGGCCGTCCGCGTTCCTCGACGAGCTGTACGATCATGTCCGCGCCGGGCACGGTCAGGTCGCGGTGTGGGCGCCGCGCCCATCCGAGGACGAGACCAACCCGCAGCTCGCCGGCATGGATGACCTGGACTGGCCCCTGCCGTACGAGCCGGCGTCGTACGCCCGCCGCCGCGCCGTCGCCGGGCGGGTCGCCGAGCATCTGACCGTGCTCACGTCGGGTCGGCCGCTGTCCACCGACCGGCTTGAGGAGATGGCCCCGGAGGAACGGCAGCTGCTGGCCGAGCTGGACCGGGACGTCGAGCTGCTGCTGGCGGAGGCTCGCCGTGCCCGTCGACCGTCCCGCGAGGTGGAGCTGCCCCGAGCGCTCACCGCCTCCCAGGTGGTGAGACTGCGCTCCGACCCGGCGGGGCTGGCTCGCGACCTCGCCCGCCCGATGCCCCGGCGTCCGGTGCCGCAGGCGCGCCGGGGTACGGCGTTCCATGCCTGGGTGGAGGGTGTTTTCGAGCAGGCTCCGTTGCTTGACCCAGAGGATCTGCCGGGGGCGGCGGACGAAGGGGTCGACGATTCCGAGATCGCGGTGTTGCGGGAGGCGTTTCTCGCGAGTTCGTATGGTCGGCGGCGTCCGTTCGCGGTGGAAGCGCCGTTCGAGTTGTTGATCGCCGGCCGGGCGGTCCGGGGTCGGATCGACGCCGTGTATGACCTCGGCGGTGGCCGGTGGGAAGTGGTGGACTGGAAGACCGGCCGACATCACGCGGACGCGGTGCAACTGGCGGTCTACCGGTTGGCGTGGGCGCGGCTGCGTGGGGTTGGCCTCGACGCGGTCGATGCGGCGTTCCTGTACGTCCGTTCGGGTGAGGTGGCCCGTCCTGCGTTGCTGTCCGAGCCGGAGCTCGAAGCCCTCCTCACCGACCCGTGAGCCGCGCCTTGAACCCGCGACCGGCCCCCGTCCGTGCTGGCCGTGTCGGTTGACGTGTAGGCGTATACGCTTACACCTATGGTGGTGGCTGATCTGGTGCGTGGTGTCCGAGCGGATTCGGGGCTGTCTGTCCGAGCTCTCGCGGACGCGGCAGGAGTGGCAGCCAGCACCGTCCACCGGATCGAGCAAGGCGAACTACAACCTACCGTGGACATGTTGCGACGCATCGTTGAAGCCGCCGGGATGCGTCTACGCATCGATGTCCGTCCGGACTATTCGGCCAGCGTTGTGGGTCTGGCGCGTTCGATTGTGAGTGACAACGCCGCCGAGGACCGGACGGGGCCGGTCCGCAAGGCTGCGGAGCTGGCCCACCGGTTCCGGGTCACCGACCCGGAGACCCGTCGTCGAATGATCACAGCAGCGCCTCCCGCGACCGGCGACCCACGATGGGACGCATTTCTGGCCGGTCTCGCCGAGTGGCTGGCGGTACAGACGGACATGCCCGTTCCCGGATGGACTCGGCACGACAGCCGTTACCTGCGTCGTGGATGGTGGGTGACGCGGATGCCCTCGATGCGGGCGTGGGAGTACGCCGGCAGCCCAGTCTCGTTCCAGAGCCGCGGCGTGTACCTGCACCGCGACTCACTTACCAACATTTAGGTGGCCACATGCTGACTCGAGAGCGCATTCTTGGTCTGTTCGCGGAGCTTAACGGCGAGCTGTGTCAGGCGGGTATCCGCGGCGACATTTTCATTGTCGGTGGCGCCGCTATGATTGTCGCTTACAACGCTCGACCGGCTACCCGGGACGTCGACGGGATCTGGCATCCGTCCACCGAAGTTCGTGCTGCGGCGGCACGGGTTGCCACCCGCCACGAGGACCTCGAGCCGGACTGGTTGAATGACGGTGTCAAAGGCTTCCTGCCGGGTGACGACCCAGGGCACTCCACCGTCGTCTACGACAATGACTGCCTCACTGTGTCGGCTCCGTCGCCTGAGTACCTCCTTGCGACGAAGCTCCTCGCGAGCCGGGTCAGTCGCGACGAGGAAGACATCCTCAGACTGTATGATCTGTGTGGATTTTCCAGCGTCAACGAGGGCCTCGACCTGCTCGAACGCTATTACCCGGGCCGACCGATCGAGGCGAAGGTGGGCTTCTTCCTCGAGGAGTTGCTCGCCGAGGGCGGGTCCGTGCCGGTCGGGGGCGGGCTGCCAGTGCTGGAGCGGCTCGTTGCGCAGGGCCGGGCAACCGCGCCCACCGTTCGACCGGATGAACCGCTGCCGATGCCGCCCGTGTTGGGTGATCCGGCTCTCGACACTGCGCAGGAGCTGGCCGCGGCACGCGAGGACGAACGCTGGTGATCTATCTTGACTCCGCCGCGGTGGTTAAGCTCGTCCGTGCGGAGCCCCTGACCGCCGACCTCGTGGACTGGTTGAACACCCGCCGTCCTTTGCCGCTGGTGTCATCCGCTCTGGTCGAGGTCGAGGTCGAGGTCGAGGTCCCTCGCGCGTTGCGACGTTCGGCGCCGCAGGCTCTGAGCAGGGTGCCTGTCGTCCTTGCCCGGCTGTACACCCTCGAGATCGACGTCACTGTCCGGGCTGTGGCCGCCGCCTACGATGATCCGCATCTGCGGTCCCTGGACGCCCTACACCTCGCCACCGCCGCCCTGCTGACCGATCAGCGCGACGGCACGCTTGAAGCGTTCTTCACCTACGACAAGCGCCTGCTCGCGGCAGCCACCGCGGCGGGGTTACCCACTGCCAGCCCTGGCGCATAGCGGGGAGCGCGGTTGCGCACTGTTCCGTGCCCGCATCTTCCCTTACTGTCACAACTCCGCCCACCGGGTGGGCGGGTGTTAGTTTTGGTTCACATGTCAAGTCGCCCGTGAACTTCTTCCCTGATCGTATCCCATTGATCATTTCGCATTTTTTCCAGAACCCTCAGTGGCGTTTTTTTGTTGACCACAATCGAGTGACGAATCCCTTCATTGGGGTCACATGAGAGTGTCTCGAAAAGTTCTGGTGTCAACTTCCTCTTCATTGCTACCATGGTGCGCACGCGCCAGTCCTCGTCTCTCGCCAGAACCGTGAGAATTTCCACCGGCACGGTTTTGTTCTGAGCTACCCATTTTCGGAGATCTGGATATCTGCGAATCACCTCCATCCACGTTTCAACCGTTGCCTCTTCACGCGCTGCTCGGCGATACTCCGCAGGGTTGTCGCTGCTGCGCAGCCGATAAAATTCTTCAGCAGACCCGATCGTCATCGCCCGAACTCCTTCCAGGGGATGAACATCCCAGTCAAGGTTGTCCGTGCGACCACGCGAGGCGAAGTCGACATGGCATAGATGGAAGCTCCGGAGCCGCCAAGAGTACGGAAGTCAGCCAAGCAAGGTCTCTTCTTGGAAGGAGGGGGGATTCCTACTCCGATGGTCCAGCGGCCGAGTGTGTCCTGTGTCCGGAAGTCGACCGTTATTGACCTGCGTTTTCCACGCTCAGTACCGATCCTGACGGCTCCTTCGCGAAAGCTTTCCAGCACGATGGAGTCGCGGTAGGTGATTACACATCGAACTGAGCCTCCTATGAGATTGTAGGAAAACAGGACCTTCCAGTCATTGGTCAAGGAATAGGTCAGGTAGCGTTCCCATGAGTCTTCGCCTGTCTGGACATCAGGAAAGACATCAAATCCATTGGCGAGTTCTTCGTCGTCCGGCAGGGACAGCGCTTCGGTCATCTTTATCCCGCCCATCTGGGGATTAACGTTGAAAAACTTCGCGATCCATCCGGAAGGACCTGCCAGGTCGTCTCGAAGTGAGAAAATTTTCCCGATGGTCCGGCAAATAACGAGTCACTTACCTCAAAATCTCCGTACTGATTGGTGAATCTCCTTGCAACAGAATTCGGATCTGCAATAATCTTTCGAAAATGCTCTTCGAGCAGCCCACGGCCCCTCCGAAAGCCCCGGCTTCGTCGCCGAGCTGCGGGCCACCGGGGTGCCGTTCGTGCTGGCGCTCAAACCCAACCAGGAGCTGACCCACCTCGGGGGCGGGCCGCGGACCCCCGCGAAGGCCGCCCGCGAGCAGCAGTGGGGCGGCCCGGAGCAGTCGGGGCAGTGTGCCCGGGTGGTGCGCACCTACCGGGACGGGCCCAGCGAAACCTGGTGGGCCACCGACTGCCAGGCCGGCCCCTACCAGATATCCGGGCCGCTGCGGCTGGTGGTGGCCATCACCGACCCGGTCACCCTGCTCGCCCACAGCACCCGGTACCTGGCCGCCGATCTGGCCCTCCCCGACCCGCCCAGCCCGGCCGGTGGCGAAGCCGGCCCGGCCCGGCCGGTGGCCACTCTGGCCGAGGTGGTCTCCTACTACGGCCTGCGCCCCTGGTGCGAACGGGGCTACAAGCAGGTCAAGCACGAACTGGGCTGGGCCGACTTTCAGGTCCGCTCCAGCCGGGCGATCCGCCGCCACTGGGTGCTGGTCGACTGCGCGTTCTCCTTCTGTTGGCATCACGAACAAGACACCGGCTCACCCACCGAGCAGGACACCCCACCCGCGCCACCCGAACCACCGGCGCCACCCGCAGCAGCCCTACAGCAACGGCCCGTGTTGTCATGGCCTCCTGCGCTTCGCGGGGTACGTAGCTGGCTGGTACCCTTACACGCGATTCAATGCATCATGCGAGCCTTCGCCGACTTCGTATCACTACCGGAACTCCACACCCTGCTCACCATGCTGACTGCCGGCCAAGGGCTCTGCCTGTACCTTCCGCCATAAATCAATCCCAGCGTGAGCGATCGAGGAATTCCCCCGGGCACGCGGGGTGGACGGCATCGTTACTCAGCTTTGGCGCAGATCGTGTCGTGGGGCCGGCGGTCCGGGGCGTTGTGCGGCTGCGTCGGGCGTGGCGGAGCCGGCGCGGGGTCCCGGCGGCGTATACCGATCACGATGGCCCGCTGCACGATCTACACCGGGGCTGATTTCGATAATCGTTCGCACATGATCCATCGATCACAACAAACTACCGATGTTTACTACCAAAGAACAACCGCCACCACCCCGATGAAAAGAACCAAGTACGACGACCTCACCGACTACGAGAAAACTGTCAACAAGACCATTTCCGCCCGACGGTCAGCCGTCGAACGATGCATCGCCCACCTGAAGAACTGGAAAATCCTCGCCACCGGCTACCGCGGCCGCCTGTCCGAACTCCCTAACATCATCCGAATCATCGTCCGACTCGAGTTCTATCGACTGGGATGGTGACGTTATGAATAACGCTCGAAGTGTAAAATCAAATTTCCACCAATCCCAGTTCTGTAAGGGATTGGATGTACTCCTGTGAACTTGCGTCAAGTTTTGTGACCTCGAGACCCTCGAGACCCTTGAAATCATCCTTGTCGAGGACTCCGAGATCCGAAAATTCCGCCAGGGTGTGCAGCTGACACTCGCGACACTCCGGGTCGTCCTCGGCGAGGGCAAGGTGGACGAGAACACGCGCTATTGTCTGGACTTCTCGGAGGGAAAAGAATCGCATCTGGTCTTCCGCTACACCGCAGCTGTCCATGCGGGTATTGTTGTCGGAACTTGTAAGGTCCCGGATGAGACTCACGGTATTTCTCTCGCCGACAGCCATGGGTGGGTGCCGATCCTCGTCTCGATCAGTACGGGCGTGGGAACTGGTCAGGCCACGGAATATGGGTCGTGTTGGCTGCGCTCGGATCGTAGTACGGGCTCAGTGGATTGTGGACATTGGAATGGAATAGATTTCCTTCGACGTCCTGGTATCTCTTTCCGATCTGGATGCGGTATACATGACTACTCGCGGCGTTACTGTCAGGCGGTGTGGTGCCGTCCGGGCTGTGGATTCGAAGACGTACCTTTCTCCCCTCTCCCTCAGCCCATCGGTATTCTACGCCTTCCTGAGCGCCGCCGTGGGAGTCGGGTATCAGCCGGCGGACATGCGCGTCCGACGGCTCGATTTCCAGAGGATTGTTATCTGCAATTCTCCATGGACCAATGGCTGAAGTGATCTGTTGTGGTGTGACCGTAGGGGACCGTGCTCCCGCGTGCTGAGTCTCGGTGAAGGCGTCCTTGGCGGTGTGGTGGGCATTGGTGAGGGAATCGCCGCCGGTCATGAGCAGCTGGCCGTCGGGGGTGACCATGTTGCCGTGGGGGAGCAGGTTTTTGACCAGGGTGGTCGTGTAGGCGCGGGCGCCACGAAGGTCGGCGGTGATCGCGGTGAGGTGGGTGCGGGTGGCGGTGATCGCGTTACGGGTGAGGGTGGCACCGCCGTGGATGTGCCGGTGAGGGTGCGGCCGGCGCGGAGGGCCTGCCCCGTATCGTGCAGGGTTTGGCCGGCGCCGTGCAGGCCGCGGGTGAGGCCGCCGACGGTGGTGAGTCCTTTGGTGGCGGGGATGCAGTCGAGTAACGCGAACCCGACGTCCCACAGGTCTGCCTGGCCGTGGCTGTAGCGGGCGAGGGTGTCGGCGAGAACGATGAGGGCGGCGGCCAGCACCACCCAGGCGATCGGCCCGCCGATGACGAGCGCGACCACGCCCAGCACGGTGACGGTGATTGTCGCGACCGTGACGGCGGTGTGCCAGACGGTTCCCACGTGTTCTTTCAGGCGGTCCCAGGACCACCAGGGTTCGTTCGGGATGCCGGCGTGGGAGGCGGTGCGGATCGCGCCCGCGCAGGTC
The DNA here is from genome assembly GCF_902812655.1 of Candidatus Frankia meridionalis. GTDB lineage: Bacteria > Actinomycetota > Actinomycetes > Frankiales > Frankiaceae > Protofrankia > Protofrankia meridionalis. Next base: position 41,003 of record NZ_CADDZT010000015.1, read on the forward strand.
CGTGCCGCATCCTCGCGGAGCTGGTGTGCGGCGAGCGCGAGCCGGCGGGCCGCGTCGAGGTCGTCCTGCGCGGTCTGCACCCGGTGGCGTGCCTGATCCCACCGGTCCTGCGCGGTCTGCCGGTTGCGGATCGCCTGGGTCACCTGGTCGGGGTCCGGTGGGGGAACCTGCGTCGGGTAGGGGTGGGAAGCCGGCGTGAGATCGGTGACCGTCATGATTGCCGC
>NZ_CADDZT010000016.1:0-4112 GCF_902812655.1 Candidatus Frankia meridionalis
ATACCCGGGCGGGCGCAGACCCTCGGCGAGCCCGACACCCGGGCGGGCGGTGGTAGTGACCACCAGGAGTACCCGGCGGCCGCCCTGTTGGCCGACCGGTACGCCGCACTGCATGACCGGTCGGCACGATGCCGCGCTCGAAAAACACCACCCTCGGGAATGACATGTTCACCTGTTGTGTTCCTCGCGATGAGCGAGGGGTTGCTTACCCTTCGAGTGTTTCGCTTGGCTTGCCGTGATAGCCGGAAGCATCCGATACGCGGGCCAACACCCTGGGCTGCCCGACAGGTGGGGCACGACTATGTCTTCGAAGCGACGCGCACAGCCACGGCTCCATATCGGCCGGCTGCTGCCCCTGCCCCTTGGCGTCGCCGCCATCACGACGGCTGTCCTGCTCGGTCAGTGTGGGACCTCGTCCCCGCCGTCGGCAGCCGCGGTGCCCGGTGCGCCGCTGGCCGGGGCAGCGGGGAAGGCCGCGACGGGCGGGCTGGTGCCGACCGGCGCGGCCTCGGTGACATCACCCTCGCCGACCGGGAGCCTCCTGCCATCTGCCCCGGCATCTGCCCCGGCGTCGACCGTGCCGGCTGTGGTCCTCGCCGCGGCGGTCGCGTCCCCGGCGGCCGGCTCCGGCTGGGGGGCACCCGTGTTCGCCGACGACTTCACCGGGTCGTCCCCCGACACCCGCAACTGGTTCATCTACGACTCCCCGGGTGACCCGACCCAGGCCCGCTCCCGGGACCGGGTGGAGATGAACGGCGGGGAGCTGCAGCTACGCGGTGGCCTCGACCCGCAGGGCCGGGACCTCACCGGCGGTGTCGCGACCACGCTCAACCAGCTCTACGGCCGCTGGGAAGCCCGGATCCGTGTCGACACGGGCGCGGGCTACTCCGCCGTGGCGATGCTGTGGCCGCAGTCCGAACATGTACCCCCCGACGGGTCGATCGGTTTCCTCGAAGCACCCGCCAACACCCGGCCGAAGATCGGCCTGTCCGTGCACAACGGCCCCGACAACGCCGTCATGAAAACAACTCTCACCGCCGACCTGACACAGTGGCGGACCGTCGCCGTCGAGTGGCTACCCGACCGGATCACCTTCTCCATCGACGGCGCCGTCGTTTACACGGTTAGCCGGCCCTCGTCCGGCGCCAACCCGATCCCGGGCACATCCCCGATGCACCTGGCGTTGCAAATCGACAAGGACTGCGCCGCGGCGTCGTGCCGGGACGCGAACACCCCGCCGTGCGTCACCATGCACATCGACTGGGTCCACATCTACCGCAAGCCCGCTTAGCTTGATTTTTAACCTCGGGCCTGGGGTGTGTGGCCGGGATGTGGTCTGACGGGGTGAAGTAGCCACACGCAGACGGCCACCCGTGATCCTTCGGAGTGAATCAGACTTCGGAGGATGGGGGTGGCCGTGCGGCCAAGTGTGCCAGGGGTATCCGTGGTGGTCGAGAGTGACCGTGTGGTCTGTCTTGACCGGCTGATCGGGTTCCGGTCGGAGTTGTATCGCTGTCTGCCTCGGCGAGGCGATGCCTTGTTCGAGCTGTGCGATGCGGTGTTATGCAGTGACGGGCCGGTGGTGTCCCTGCCGGAACTGTCGTTGACCGGGCTGCACTGCCACCGGTCGTGTCGCTGTGACGGCACCCGGCAGACCATCCCGGGCTGGCCCTACTCGGTGATCGCCGCGCTCGGCCGGGGTCGGACGTCGTGGACCGCCCCGCTCGACCTCGTGCGCCTGCGCCCCACCGACGATCCCACCGAGGTCACCGCCACGCAGATCCGCGATCTGCTTCAACGTCTGACCGCCGCCGGGCAGTGGTGCGCGGGCGACCCGCCGGTGCTCATCGTGTGCGATGCCGGCTACGACCTCGTGCGGTTGACCTGGCTGTTGCGTGAGGAACCCGTGCGGCTCCTGGGACGTGTCCGCGCCGACCGGGTGATGTACACCCCCGCCCCGGCCGGGCGCCGGGACGGCAAGCCCGGCCGTCCACCCCGCCACGGAGCGCAGTTCAGGTTCGCCGACCCCGCCAGCTGGCACCTGCCCGACCAGACGGCCACCGGCAGCCACACCCGGTTCGGGACAGTGATCGCCCGCTGCTGGGGAGGGCTGCATCCGAAACTGGAGCGCCGCTCGTCCTGGGCCGATCACACCGGCGGCCTGCCCATCGTGGCGGGCACCGTCGTCCACGTCACCGTCGACCATCTGCCCCACAGCCGTACTCCCCAGCCGCTGTGGTTGTGGTTCAGCTGCCCCGATCCGGCGGCCTGCGATCTGGAGCTGCTGTGGCGGACCTACCTCCGCAGGTTCGATCTTGAACATGTCTTTCGTTTCTGGAAGCAGACCCTCGGGTTGACCCGGCCTCGCGTGCGCAGCGGTGAGCAGGCCGATCGCTGGGCCTGGCTGCTGATCGCCGTCTACACCCAGCTGCGTCTCGCCCGGCATCTCACCGACGACCTGCGCCACCCCTGGGAGAAACCCCTCACCCCGGACAGGCTCATCCCCGCCCGGGTCCGCCGGGGTTTTCGCCGCATCCGCCGCGCGGCCGGGATTCCGGCCAGCGCGCCGAAACCCGCCCGGCCCGGCCCAAGGGCCGTACCTCCACCCCCGCGCCCCGCCACCCCGTCGGGAAGAAGCAGCGCAAAGCGGACATGCCCCGGCGCGGCGGAAAGAAGCAAGCAGATCAAGCAGGTTAAAAATCAAGCTTAGAGCGCCCAGCAATAGGGGTGTGGATCAAGGTATGGGGTTGCGAGTACAGGTGACCGGCTTCTCGTAGGACGACAACGGGGGCCTCGTTGTCGTCAGTCTGGTTGCTGGTTGTGACCAGAAGATCCCGAGTCCACCGCCGTAGGCGGATGCAATGGCTCGCCAGCGTCGCATCGTTGTGACGTGGTGGAGCGAACACACCGGAGTCCCGCCGGATGTCGGAGATTCCGGACAGGGGCACGTCAGGATGGCGGATGCGCGGTACACGCGGTTCAGGAGGGGATGGAAGGGGATCTGTTGTGGTCGATGGTCAACCCGTGTCACGGGGTGGGCAGTCGGACCTGCTGGCGGAGCGGGCCATTCGGGTAACGACGGTTGCGGCGGTGGCCACGGTTGCGGCGGTCGCCGCGTTCGTCTCCTACCGCCACATGCGCGGTGTCGCGCTTGAGCATGGGGAGGACTCCATGACCGCGGCGGTCCTGCCATTCAGCGTGGACGGGCTGATCGTGGCCGCATCCATGGCGATGCTGGCGGACCGGCGCCGTGGCCGGGGCCGGTCCTGGCTGTCCTACATTCTGCTCGTGTTGGGCGCATGCGCGTCGCTGGCGGCCAACGTCCTGCACGCCGATCCGACCCTGGCGGCGCGGGTCATCGCGGGCTGGCCTCCGCTGGCCCTGCTCGGCTCCTATGAACTGCTGATGCGCCAGATCCACCCTGCCCGCCGTAGATCCACCCTCCAGCCGTACCAGACCAGCGCCGCCGTCAGCGTCCCGGTGCCGCGGGAGAAACAGCCAAGGCCTGGATTGGCACTGCTGTTTCCTCCTCCACCGGCGCCCGGTACCGCTGACCCGGGTGACAAGGAGCACGATGGTAGGGACGACATGGACGGTGGCGCCGCAATGGAATCCTTCTCGCCTTCCGCAGAGCCGCCTTCCGCAGAGCCGCCTTCCACCGAAGTCGTGTCCACGGCGTTGGACGCCACCGGAAAACGCGATGCCATCGTTCACGCGCTGGAACAGACCGGCGGGTCGGCTGCCGCAGCCGTGGCGTTGCTGGCCGCCCAGGGACTCAAAGTCAGCAAGAGCTGGGTATATCAGGTTCGTAAGAACACCCGCTTCGTCGACGTTGACACCGGCCCACTTCCGCTGGCCGCCCGCCACCACGTCCATCTGACCCGAGGTCTGGGAAGAGGAATAAATCAGAATCTGGCCGGCGCCCGGCCGTCGGAAGCCGAGGCCCGGTAGCTTCTGATGTCGTCATCAGCGGGTGGTCAGGCGATCCGCACCAGCGGCAGGTACGAGGAGTCACGTGAGATCGTGGCGGTACCTGATGTCGTCGTGGTGTTCGACACCGCACTGAGTATGAGCGGTGTCCCAGCCGTGCTCAGGTCGCTTGCGGCTGCCGC
>NZ_CADDZT010000016.1:4437-12414 GCF_902812655.1 Candidatus Frankia meridionalis
GCGGCAGCCATGCCGCGCACAAAGGCATTGGGGATGTGCCGACCGTTTTCCCGGACAGTGCTGGAAGCTGAATGCGCTGAACCCATGACGATCTCCTTCGGTCAAACTGGCTTTCTGTTCTGGGAACAGGTAATCAGGTGGGCCTGGGTGCGGCCTGGGTGCTGGCTGTGCGTTTGCTGTGCGCCATCGGTGTCGCTGTCCTCCGCCTGAACGTGTCTGTAGGTGGAAACCTTCGTGATAGTGACGGTTTCCACCTACAGTGTTCCTAACTGGTTTGTTGCGTCAGGTCGTAGACGGTCTGACCGCCGACCGTCGTCGAGGTGAAGTGCCCCTTGACCCAGCTGGTGATCTCGCTGCCGGTGCCGTTGCTGGTCGGGCCGCCCATCCCCCCTCCCGAGCCGGCGATGAAGTAGTGGATCTTTCCGGCGGCGACGTAGGCCTGGAAGGCCGCGAGGGTGGGTGTGGCGTCGCTGCCGTTGAACCCGCCGATGGACATGACCGCCTTACCGCTGGAGAGCTCAAGGGGACCGGCGGTCTGGGAGCCGACCGTGGCCGCGGCCCAGGTGTTGGTGGTCTTCCGCAGCAGTGCCACCAGCTCGGCGTTGGCTGTCTGGCCGTCCGCTCCGCCGAATCCACCCATCCCACCGAATCCGCCGGTGGGGCCGGAGGATGTGCTGGACGAACCGGTCGTGCCGCTGGTCGTGCCGCTGGTCGTGCCGCTGGTCGTGGTACCGCCTGCCCCGAAGCCTCCCGCAGGGGTGCCACCCGCGGACGGTCCTCCTCCGGACGACCTCCCGCCGGAGGGCATCCCGCCCGGAGCGCCGCCGCCGGGGCCGCCCATGGAACTGGTACTGCCCGGCCCGACCGTCGGGATGGGGCCGGAGTGCGAGTGCGAGGTGGTGCTGACGGCATAGCCGGCTGTGCCGGCGAGACCCGTGAGCAATGCTGCTGTCGCGATCACGATCGCGCCCCTGCGCAGGAGATGTCCGCCGGCCAGCAGCCCGGCGACGGCGACCGCGGCGAGGACAAGCACTGCATAGCGCAGCCACGGGGTCCAGTCGGGGGTGCGGTCGAGCAGGCTGTAACTCCAGCCCGCGGTTACCGAGACGAGCACGGACGCCGCAACGCGGGCGAACCAGGTCTCCCGCCGGTCCCACAGCAGTCGTCCGGTGACCGCTACCAGCGCGGCGACGGCCGGAGCGAGCGCGATCGTGTAGTAGGGGTGAATGGTGCCCTGCATGTAGCTGAACACGATCCCTGTCACGAGCAGCCAGCCGCCCCAGAGGACGAGCGCGGCCCGGGTGCGGTCGGTGCGCGGTGCCCGGCGGGTGAGCCACAGGCCGGCGAGCAGGCTGAGCAGTGCCGTGGGGAGCAGCCAGGAGATCTCCAGGCCCATTTCCGAGCGGAACAGCCGGGTCAGGCCGGTGGCACCGCCGAAGCCGCCGCCTCCGCCGCCGCCTCCTCCTCCACCACCGGCTCCACCACCACCGTTACCGGCGCCACCGAACAACCGGCCGAGGCCGTTGTAACCGAATGCCAGCTCCAACACGCTGTTGTTCGTCGACCCGCCGATGTACGGGCGGGAGGACGCCGGCCACAGTGACACGATCGCGACCCACCAGCCCGCCGAGGCGACGAGTGCGCAGACGGAGGCGAGAAGCTGGACGATGCGGCGTCGCAGCCCGGTCGGGGCGGCGATCAGGTAGGTGAGGCCGAACGCGGGGACGACGAGCAGTGCCTGGCCCATCTTGGTGAGGAAGCCGAATCCGAGGGCGACCCCGGCCAGCGCAAGCCATTTCGTGCTGGCCGACTCGACCGCCCGCACCGTGCAGTACGCACCGGCGACCAGGAGCAGGACGAGAAGCGCATCCGGGTTGTCGAACCGGAACATCAGGGCCGCGGCCGGGGTGAGGGCCAGCGCCGTGCCGGCCAGCAGGCCGGCGGTCGGCCCCGACCATCGGCGCACGGTCGCGTACAGCAGCCCTACCGCGGCGATGCCTTCGAGCGCCTGTGGGGCGAGCATGCTCCAGGAGGAGAACCCGAAGATCCGTCCGGACAGCTCCATCATCCACAGGGACGCCGGTGGCTTGTCGACGGTGATGAAGTTGGACGAGTCGAAGGAGCCGAAGAAGAACGCCTTCCAGCTCTTCGTGCCGGCCTGTACGGCGGCGGCATAGAAGTCGTTGGCGTTGCCGGAGGCCCCGAGATTCCACAGGTAGAGGACGGCGGTGGCGGTAAGCAGGCCGAGTAGCTGGCCGAAGGTGGCCCGATCATAGCCTTCCTCGCGCCACCGAAGGCCCACACGGTGTAGAGCTGATCGGGCCCGCAGGGGGTTGTTCCGGCGTCCTCGCGGCAGGCCCTGTTTCGCGCCGGGCGGACGCTCCTCGCCGTCGTGCTCGGGATGTTGATCCGGATGCTGCTCCGGCGGGTTGGCCGGGGGAAGCAGAGTCGAGGCGGACACAGGCGGCTCTCCGATCGGTATGTGGTGGACGACGTGCTCTGGGGGCGCTGTCGGAATGCGGCGTCTGCGGGCGGGCTCATGCCTGCTGGCGGCGCGGATGGAAGACCCAGGCGCGCAGCAGCAGGAACCGCAGCACTGTCGCGGTGAGGTTGGCGCCGACCAGGACGCCGAGCTCCAGCAGCCGTCCGGGGTGGTTGGCCAGCGCGTTGAGAGCGGCCAGCGACCCGCTGGTGAGTCCGAGTCCCAGGCCGAAGACGACAAGGCCCTCGAGTTGGTGGCGGCCGGCGCGGGTGCGGCCTCGCACGCCGAAGGTCAACCGCCGGTTTGCGGCGGTGTTCGCGACCGCGGTGAGCAGCAGCGCGAGCAGGTTCGCGGCCTGGGCGCCCGCCACCCCGCGCAGCAGCAGGAACAGGATCAGGTAGGCCAGGGTGCTTGCCACCCCGATGCCGGTGAACCGCACCAGTTGCCTGGGCAGACCGACCGGCACGCCGGGGACGGACGGTTCCAGCGGTGCGCGTCCGAGCTGGCGGCGCAGGTCGCTGACGGGCAGGGCTCCGGTGGCCAGGGCGCGTCCGACCCGGACGACGCCTTTGAGATCGGCCAGGGCGGTGCTCCTGACGTCGACGCGGCTGTCGGGATCGTCGACCCAGTCCACCGGAACCTCGTGGATCCGCAGCCCGGCCCGCTCGGCGAGAACCAGCAGCTCCGTGTCGAAGAACCAGCCGGTGTCCTCGATCAGCGGAAGTAGCTGTGCGGCGATGTCGGAGCGGATGGCCTTGAAGCCACACTGAGCGTCGGAGAACCGGGCGGCGAGCGTGCTGCGCAGGATGAGGTTGTAGCAGCGGGAGATCACCTCCCGTTTGGCGCCGCGAACGACCCGTGAGTCGCGCGACAGGCGGGTTCCGATCGCGAGGTCGGAATGCCCGGAGATCAGTGGGGCGACCAGTGGCAACAGCGCAGCCAGGTCCGTGGACAGGTCGACGTCCATGTAGGCCAGCACCGGGGCGTCGGACGCCGACCAGACCGCATGCAGGGCGCGCCCGCGGCCCTTCTGATCGAGATGTACGACGGCGACCTCGGCGATGGCGGCCTGCAGCGTCTCCGCGATGGCGAGGGTCGCGTCGATGCTGGCGTTGTCGGCGATCGTGATCCGAAAGGGGTACGGGAAGGTCCTGGTCAGGTGTGTGTGCAGGCGACGTACGCACGGCTCCAGGTCGGCCTGCTCGTTGTAGACGGGGATGACCACGTCCAGCACTGGCGCGGGGTGGGCCGCCGGGACGGGCTTGCGGGTGGGCTGTGGGGCGGTCCGACCGCTCGCGTCCTGCGGGGTGAAGGTCACGGTGGGCATGTACCTACGGTCGGTCCGGGAGCTGTCGGCTCCTTGTGCCGTACCTGTGCCTTTCCTATGAGCCTGTCTGTGACCGAGCCTGCCTGTGACCTGGGGCGCCGGGGGGTTATCGGCGGGGTACGGGGACCTCGGCGGGCACCGGTAGCACCGGTAGCACCGGCAGCACCGGCAGCACCGGCGCTACCGGCTCCGGGGCGGGAATGTGCATGGGCAGGCGCACGATGAACGCGGTCTGACCAGGGCGGCTCGTTACGCCGACGCTGCCGTGATGGGCGGTGACGACGGCGTTGACGATGGCGAGACCCAGCCCGGTGCTTCCGGCCGCGCGGGAGCGCGAGCTGTCGCCGCGGGCGAACCGTTCGAACACGGACGGCAGAAGGTCGGGCGGGATGCCCGGTCCGTCATCGAGGACGGCGAGGACGGCCGTGTCGGGGGAGCGGGCGGTGAGGCTCGCGGTGACCACCGTGCCCGGCGGGGTGTGGGTGCGGGCGTTGGCGAGCAGGTTCGCCAGCACCTGGTGCAGGCGGGCCGCGTCCCCGGTGACGATCAGTGGCTCGTCGGGCAGGTCGAGCTGCCAACGGTGGTCGGGCCCGGCGGCGTGCGCGTCGCTCACCGCGTCCATGACGAGCAGGGACAGGTCGACCGGCTCGGCGTCGAGGGGACGGCCGGTGTCCAGCCGCGCGAGCAGGAGCAGGTCCTCGACCAGGCTGGTCATCCTGGTCGCTTCGGACTCCACCCGGCTGAGCGCGTGGGCGACGTCGGGGGGTACCCGGTCACGGCCGCGGCGGGTCAGCTCGGCGTATCCGCGGATGGCCGCCAGTGGGGTCCGCAGTTCGTGGCTGGCGTCCGCGACGAACTGGCGGACCTTCATCTCGCTGGCCTGACGTGCGGTGAGCGCTGCGGCGACATGGCCGAGCATGCTGTTGAGCGCCGCCCCGACCTGCCCGACCTCGGTGCGCGGGTCGGTGTCCGCTTCCGGGACGCGTTCGGCCAGGGCGACCTCGCCGCGGTCCAGGGGAAGTCGGGTGACCCGCCTCGCGGTGGTCGCGACCCGTCGCAGCGGGCGTAGTGCGAGGCGGACGATGGTGGTGCCGGCGAACCCGGTGGCGAGCAGGCCGATCCCGGCGACGGCGGCTTCGACGGCGGCCAGTTGGTACAGCGTCGCCTGGACGGGGCGCAGCGGAAGCCCGGTGAGGAGCACGTCCCCGTCCGGCATCCGGCGGGCGATCACCCGGAACTCCCCGTTGCCGCCGATCGTGCGGGTATGCGGACGTTCGTCGGCAGGGACCGCGCTCAGAGCCGCCGCGGCCGTCGTGTCCAGAGGCTGGAGCGAGCCGTTGTCACTGATGATCCCAGCCCTTGCGACCACGCCGGCGGTCAGCCGGGCTCCCAGCGTGCCCGCGGACTGGCCCGGTGGCAGCAGGAAGTCCGGACGGACACCGGTGGTCCCGGCCGATGGCTCCGGCGTGCCATCGGGGTTCCCCGGACGCTGGTCGAAGGCATCCTGGGAGCGGCCGACAGCGGCGACGAGTTGGGCGTCCAGACGTCCCACCAGGATGTGCTGCAGCGCGACCTCGGTGACGACTCCCACCACTAGGCACATCGCCGCGAGCAGGCTGACCAGGCCCGCGACGAGGCGGGTCCGAAGCGACCACCCGACCCGCCGCCGCCGACTACTCACGGCTACTTCTCGCCGGGCTTCAGGACGTACCCGGCACCTCGCACGGTGTGGATCATCGGTGCGCGACCGGCGTCGATCTTCTTCCGTAGGTAGGAGATGTAGAGCTCGACAACGTTGGCCTGGCCCCCGAAGTCGTAGTTCCAGACCCGGTCGAGGATCTGGCTCTTACTCAGCACCCGACGCGGATTGCGCATCAGGAACCGCAACAGCTCGAACTCGGTGGCCGTGAGTTCGATCCGGTTGTCGCCACGCCGCACCTCATGACTGTCCTCGTCCAGGGCGAGGTCGCCGACGACCAGCTCGGAGGAGGTGCGCTGGGATGCCGCACCGGCCCGGCGCATCAGTCCGCGGAGCCGGGCGACGACCTCCTCCAGGCTGAACGGCTTGGTCACGTAGTCGTCCCCGCCGGCAGTGATCCCTGCGATGCGGTCCTCCACCGCGTCCCGCGCGGTCAGGAACAGCACCGGAACGTCGGTGTCCTGCGCCCGCAGACGGCGCAGCACCTCCAGACCGTCGATGTCGGGCAGCATCACGTCCAGCACCACCGCGTCCGGGCGGAACTCCCGGGCCGCGCGCACCGCGCCGAGCCCGTCCCCGGCCATGCGGACATCCCAGCCCTCATAGCGCAACGCCATCGACAACAGCTCGGACAGTGCGGGCTCGTCATCGACGACGAGCACCCGCAGCGTCGTACCGTCCGCGCGGCGCAGCGCGGGGAGCGTCCGGCGCGCGGTCAGGGCCGACTGGGCCGCCGGCTGGGCCGCGTCGCCGGCCGACCCGCCGGGGGTTCCCGACCCGTCGGGGGATAACACCATGGCAGTCATGCAAACACGGTGACGACGTCACCTGTGGCGCGGCCATGCGTTTCCTGTGAATTTCCTGTGCGCTCGTGCGGCATGTTCCCGTCCGCGGGGGAGACGGTCGCGAACATCGACGGCCCACTGCCACCGTCCGGATCGGGACACAGTAGTCTTCGCACCGCCAGATGCGCACAGGGTGTAAAGCCGGCGAGCGTGACCTTACCGGTCGTAACACCCGGACGGGTGTGTCGCGACTGTTCGTCAACGGGGGTAAGGCGTGCCGGACTCGGCCATCGTGGATGTTCCGATCGGTCTCATCCTGGTGTTCGCCATCGGCAGCGTCGCGGTCTCCCGCATCAATGAGACCGTGTTCGGGTTGATGGGATACCGCGGCCGGCAGCTCGAGGCCGAACTGCGCCGCATCTTCGGCGACGAGCCGGTCGACCACACCGGCACGACCGCGGACACGAGCCGGACGGCCCAGCTCCTCGACGGCCCGCTGCGGGGGCTGCGCTCAGGCGGGCATGCGGGTCCGGTACCCGACCTCGGGGCCGTGTCCGTCGTACGCAGCGCGTGGCGGCGTGCCCGTCATGTGCGCCTGCCGTCCTACATCCCGTCGGCCGCCTTCGCCCGCGGTGTGCTCGACATGGTGGAGCCCCCCGCGCGGGTGCTGCTCAGCCGGATGGACCACACCACGATCCCCGACACCGCCCGTCCGGCATTCGACGAGGCACACCGGTCACTCACCGACACCACGGCCGCCGCGCTGTCCGACGCCCTTGCCACATGCCCGGCGGCGACCGAGGACAACCGCAGACTCGCCGCGTCCATCGTCGGGCTTGCCTCTTCGGAACCGGTCGGATCGCTCCTGGCCGAGGTGGCCAAGCTGCCCGCGGACTCGCCGCTGCGGCCGGTGCTGACCGGCATCGTCACTCGCGCGGGTCACGACCGCGACCGGATCATCGCCGAGCTCGCCGGATGGTACGACGACACCATGGACAGGCTCTCCGGCTGGTACAAGAGGCGAGTCCAGCGGTTCCTGCTCGTGTACGCGCTGCTTCTCACCCTGGTCCTGAACCTGGACGCGGTAGCGCTCACCAACGCGTTGTGGCAGAACCGGTCGCTGCGTACCGCCGCGGTCGAGGCCGTGTCCACCCAGCTGGTTTCGAACGCCGCGAACACCACACCCACCGCCGGTGCCGAGGATGCCGCGAACCGGGCGGTGGACGCGGTCCGGGACGCGGCGGCGTTGCGCCTGCCGCTGGGCTGGAGCGCCGCGGACTCCGACAGCGCGGACCCGCGGCGGGTCCCCGGGGACGCGGGCGGCTGGGTGCTGAAGATACTCGGCTGGCTGTTCACCACCCTCGCGCTCTCGCTCGGCGCGCCGTTCTGGTTCGATCTCCTCGGCCGGCTCGTCAACATGCGCAGCACCGGCCCGAAACCCACCCCCGCCTGAGGCACGGGGACACCGAGGCACGGGGACCGTCCGAGGTACGCCGCATCGCGGTACACGCAAGTGTATACGGCGCGTTACCGATTGCCGGTGCTGCCGGTGCCGGCCGCCACCGCACGGTCGGCCGGCGGGCGCAGGCCGGCGCGCAGGACGAGTTCGAGCTCGAAGCGGACGTCCGGATCGTCCAGGCCGTCGCCGAACAGTGCACGCAGCTGATTCAGCCGGTAGCGGATC
>NZ_CADDZT010000016.1:12811-15235 GCF_902812655.1 Candidatus Frankia meridionalis
GCATCAGTTCGCCGAGCCGGTCCCACAGCCGGCCGCGTTCGCTGGCCGCCTCGGACTGCTCCTCGGCGTAGCCCTCGGCGGTGGCGCCGGAGATCCCGTCGATGTAGGCGAACATGGTCTCGGCCAGCGACACCAGCCCGTCGGCGTCCAGCCCGCCACGGCTCGCCGCTTCGGCGAGCCGGCGCCAGGCGACCCGGGCGCCGACCCGGTAGGCGCCGAGGAGGGTGTCCAACGAGCGCCCGGCACGGAATTCGCCGCGTCCCAGCCGGACGTAGACCTCGTGGCTGGCGGCGAGGTCGAGCGGCCCGTCGGAATTCGTGTCGACCACCGTGAGAAAACGCAGCAGAGCTTCCTCGACACCCTGGCGGACCCCGCGGCCGAAGGCGCCTTCCAACGGACGCGCGTAGGCCGGCACCTCACGCGCGATAGCTGCTATCAGATCGTCGCCAAGGGTCGTGAGCTCCAGCCGCAGGGCATCGGCAAGGTCAGAAGGAAACTGTCCTCCTGGAACAGTTTGCACGGGTCGGACTCTACTCCGGACGGCCCGGTAGGCCGGCAGGTCATCCCCCGACACGTAGAAAGCCGCCGTTGATACAGAGCGGTTGGTCCGGACGGATGCGTTTGCCGCCGTGGCGGCCCGTTGCCCGTTGCCTTTTCGGCAGGCCCCGGTGGGCATCGATCAACATTGCGCCGCGCTGTCCTCCAGGAATAATCGACTCCGTGGATGCACCTACTGGTCTGTTCAGCGCCGTGGTCACCGGAATCGTCATCGGCGGCCTCGCGCGCCTGGTCGTGCCGGGCCGGCAGGCGATCGGCTGCCTGATGACGATTCTCGTCGGTCTCGTCGGCGCAGCGATCGGCCTGATCGTGGCCAGCGGGATCGACGCCGGATGGTTCCTCACGGTTGCGTTGCAGGTCGGCGTGGCGGCGGTTCTCGTCCTGGTGGTGGCTGCGGCGGGAAACCGCAACCTGCCCTGACCGGGGCGAAGGGATGATCCGCTGCTGGTCGCGCGAGCCACCCGGCATTGCCCGGCGGCACCCGCGGTGGGCGCGCGCCGCCGGGAGCCGGGACCTGTGTGAGAGATCCGGACGGCATTCTGCGGAAGCAACAGATCCCGGCGCGCGTGGTCCTGTGGCGCGGATCATCCAGGACTCGGACCGTGAGCGGTCCGGGCGCAGTAGCGTTGCCAGTCGTGCCCCCTCGAACCGAGACGAACGCGACCGCCGTTTCGTTGCCGGCGCCCTCCTACACGGTTGAAAAGACCTCCCTCGCGAATGGTCTGCGCGTTGTACTGGCTCCGGATCGCACAGCTCCGGTTGTCGCCGTGGCCGTCCACTACGACGTCGGTTTCCGGTCCGAACCGGAAGGACGCACCGGTTTCGCGCACCTGTTCGAACATCTGATGTTCCAGGGCAGCGAAAATGTCGGTAAGGCCGAGCACCCGAAGTACGTGCAGGCAGCCGGGGGCACCTTCAACGGGTCCACCCATCCGGATCACACCGACTACTACGAGCTTCTGCCGTCCGGGGCGCTGGAACGTGCCCTGTTCCTCGAGGCCGACCGGATGCGTGCCCCCAGGATCACCCGGGAGAACCTGGACAACCAGATCGCGGTGGTTCAGGAAGAGATTCGTGTGAACGTCATGAACCGCCCCTACGGTGGCTTCCCGTGGATCACCCTCCCGCCGGTCGCGTTCGACACCTTCCCGAACGCCCACAACGGCTACGGGGACTTCCATGAGCTCGAGGCCGCGAGCCTGGACGACGCCGAGGACTTCTTCGACAAGTACTACGCGCCGGGTAACGCCGTGCTCACCGTTGTCGGTGACATCGACGTGGAGAACACGCTGCGACTGGTCCAGCGCTACTTCGCCGACATCCCCGCCCGTCCCGTACCGGTGCGCCCGAGCTTCGCCGAGCCGATGCGCACCGAGGACCGGCGATCGGTCCTGACCGATCCGCTGGCGCCCCGGCCCGCCCTCGCCGTCGGATACCGGGTGCCCGACCCCGCGGTGAACCTGCCGGAGTTCCTGGCCTACGACGTGCTCACCTACGTCCTGTCCGCCGGTGACGCGAGCCGCCTGGAGCGTCGGCTCGTGCAGAAGGACCGGTCGGTGATCGGTGTGAGCACCTACCTCGGCACTTTCGGTGACCCGTTCGACCAGCGGGATCCGCTGCTGCTGACATTCGAGGCCCGGCATCCGGCGGAGTCGACGCCCGAGGCGATCCTGGCAGCCGTGGACGAGGAACTCGACCGCATCGCCACCGACGGCCTGGAGCCCGGCGAGCTTGCGCGCGTGCAGGCCCGGATCGCCTCGGGTCTGCTGCGTGAGGCCGATGACGCACTCGGACGGGCACTCACAATGGCCGCCTTCGAGCTGCATCGTGGACGCCCTGAACTGCTCAACGAGCTTCCCGGGCTGG
>NZ_CADDZT010000016.1:15598-18746 GCF_902812655.1 Candidatus Frankia meridionalis
GGGCGCGGCCCACCCGGCGCGCGCCGAACTACTCTCCCAGACCCTGTTCACCGGGACGCAGCTGCGGGACCGTCTCGAGCTCGCCACGACCGTCCAGGCGCTTGGCGGAGCGCTGTCGACCGGGGTGGACGCCGACCGGCTCGCGGTGGTGGGCTCCGCCCTCGCGACCAACCTCGTTGCACTGCTGGAGCTGGTCGCCGAGGTGCTGACCGGGGCGGCGTATCCGTCGAGCGAGTTCGCGGGTGAACGGGACCGGCTGGTCGAAGAAGTCACGATTGCCCACAGTCAGCCCGCGATGATCGCGCGTAACGGGCTGCTGCGCCGGCTGTACGGCAGCCATCCCTATGGCACTGACGCGCCCCCGCCGGACGTGGTGGCGCAGGTGACCGAGACCGAGATACGGACGCTGCACGCCGAGCGCATGTCACCGGTAGGCGCGATCCTGACCCTGGTCGGAGATGTCGAACCGCAGGCCGCGCTGGACCGGGTGGAAGCGGCGCTCGGTTCGTGGAAGGGGGCGGCCGCGGACCCGACACCACCGCTGCCCGTGCTGCGCCCAGGGCCAGTAGTGATCATCGATCGGCCTGGCGCGGTGCAGACGAACATCCGCATCGGTGGCCCGGCCGTGGACCGCCACGACCCCGCCTACGCCGCGCAGCGGCTCGCCAGCACCATCTTCGGCGGCTACTTCAGCTCACGCCTGGTATCCAACATCCGGGAGGACAAGGGGTACACTTACTCGCCGCGCAGCTCGGTCGACTATCCGGTCGCCGGCTCCCGTTTCACGGTGGCGGCGGACGTGGCGACCGAAGTGACCGGCCCGGCGCTGCTTGAGATCTTCTACGAACTCGGGCGGATGGCCGTACTGCCCGTGTCGACCGAGGAGCTTGACGCGGCCCGGCAGTACGCCGTCGGGACGTTGGCGCTGTCGACCGCGACCGGGGTGGGGCTCGCGTCGACGCTGTCGGCACTGGCCGGCGCGGGCATCGGAGTGGACTATCTGCATGATCACCCGGCTGCCCTTGCGAAGGTGACGCCGCAGGATGTGCTGGCCGTGTCCGCGAGGGTCCTCGCGCCGACGAGGCTGGTCACCGTGCTGGTAGGGGACGCGGAGAAGATCTCCTCCATGGTCGGGGGCGTCGTCGAGGTCACCACCGACCGGTCCACCGACCGCTGACCGCTGACCGCTGACCGGGACCCACTCGATCAGCGGCGGGACTGGTTGACCCGAGGCGGTGCCGGTCGAGGGCCGGCACCGCCTCGACCGGCCAGTTCCCCGGGTAGGACGGCCCGCGGGTCGGAGACCGAATCGACCACCTGCCGGGCCAGGTCGTGTACACGCCGTCCCATGCCGCGGGCGGTTCGCCGGAGCCGTTCGAACGCCTCCCGCGGACGGATGCGGTGACGTTCGGCCAGTACGCCGATCGCCTGTTCGACGATGACCCGCGACGCGAGCGCGTGCTCCAGCTGGACCACGGACAGCCGTAGTTGCTCGACCTCGGTCAGCTCGTGGTCGGGACGTCGGGGCCGACCGGGCGGGGCGAGGTCCTCGGCGAGCAGGTCGGCGAGGACCATCGCGGACAGCAGGTCGCCGACCGGCCGGATTTCATCGCCGGGACCCTCCACCGTCCATCCGGTCGGGGACCTGCGCAGCTGCATCTCCCGGCGGCCGGCAGGTGTGTGACCCTCCGCCTGGACGGCCTCGGCGCGTTCGGCCTCGCCGATCACCGTGCCGAGCCCGTCCGCGATCCCGCGCAGCAGGGTGATCGCGGACGTGGCGAGCGTCACAGGCCGCCGGTCAAGCCCGACAAGCAGGCCATATAACCGTCCGTCCTCACCGAGTACCGGGATGGCGACATAGCCGCGCACTCCGAGGCGGGACGGCTCCTCCGTACCGGCGAACATGGGGTCATCGCCCACGTCCGCCAGTGCGACGGGCGCGCCGTCGAGCATCCGCCCGCCGACCGTCTCGGCCCGCGGCAGGGTCAGGCCCGCGTCGAGGCCGGGCAGGGTCCCCATCGTCCGCTGGTAGGTCGCGGTTGAGGCCGACAGGACCACGAAGCCCGTCGCTTCCATCCGATGGATGGCACCCGCGGCCGCCAGCGCGACATCGACCGCGCTCCACGTACGTGCTGAAGGTACTGACGACACAGCCCGAACTCTCCCACAAACTTCACGGGCAGTGACGGAGACCGTCCCCTGATCCGGCTCGCCGGGCGTCAGGCCGGCTGGAACAGCCGGCCGACTGTCGCTCTGCGTATCCTTTATGCGGCAGAAGTGACCTTCTCGGTAACCTGGCGCAAGCTCGGGTTCGTCATCACGGTCCCGTCGGCGAAGACGACGGTGGGCACGGTTGCGTTGCCGTTGTTCGCCGCTCGGACGATCTGCTCGGCCTCCGGGTTCTGCTCGATGTCCACAGCCTCGTACGGCAGACCCGCCGTGTCGAGTTGACGCTTGAGGCGAACGCAGTAGCCGCACCACGGTGTTGAATAGATCGTCAGCACGAACAGCCCTTTCTGTGGCCATGGTGGAACAAATCTTCACAACCGTGGAGTGTCCGTATCGCTTCCCGTCGGTGGCCGCGGCTACCGTCCCTTCATGGCCCGTTCGACCATCGAAGACCCCACCGAGTCGGTGCCGGACGTCTCCGTGCACGGGCAACGGGCGTCCGGCGACGCCGGCGCGCTGGTCGACGCGCTCGATCCGGAGCAGCGGCTCGCGGTGCTCGCCCCGGTCGGCCCGGTCTGCGTGCTGGCGGGTGCGGGCACCGGCAAGACTCGGACGATCACGCATCGGATCGGCTACCTGGTCGGAGCCGGGGTGGTACCCGCCGGTCAGGTGCTTGCCGTGACCTTCACCACGCGTGCCGCGGGTGAGCTGCGCGGGCGCTTGCGGGAGCTCGGCGCGGGCGGGGTCCAGGCGCGCACCTTCCACGCGGCCGCGTTGAAGCAGCTCGGCTACTTCTGGCCCAAGGTCGCGGGAGCGGCCCTGCCCCGGCTGGTGGAGAGCAAGATCGGGCTGGTCGCCCGGGCGGCGAACCGGGTGCGCCTCTCGCCGAGCCGGACGGAACTGCGGGACCTCACCTCCGAGGTCGAATGGGCGAAGGCCACGCTGCTCACCCCCGACGGTTACCCGGCCGCCGCGGCAG
>NZ_CADDZT010000016.1:18785-22239 GCF_902812655.1 Candidatus Frankia meridionalis
GTGCTCGACTTCGACGATCTGCTGCTGCTGACCGCGGCTGTGATCGAGGAACACCGTTGGGTCGCGGACGAGCTGCGGGCCCGCTACCGCCACTTCGTGGTGGACGAGTACCAGGACGTCAACCCCCTGCAACAGCGTCTCCTCGAGGCGTGGGTCGGCGAGCGGGACAGCCTCTGCGTGGTCGGGGACGCGAACCAGACGATCTACTCGTTCACCGGAGCATCCCCACGTTACCTGCTGGAGTTTCCTCGTCGCTTTCCGGAAGCTCAGGTGGTGCGGCTTGTCCGGGACTACCGCTCCACCCCACAGGTGGTCGCCCTGGCCAACGGGCTGATCGCGCGTGCCGGCACGGTCGGTGATAGCGCCAGGACGCCCGGTGCGGTTCCCGTCGCGTCCCGGCGGGAGCCGCTGAAACTTGTCGCGCAACGCCCGGACGGCCCCGTGCCGGTCTTCGCCGAGCGCGACAGCGAACCCGAGGAGGCGGTCGCGGTCACCCGCCGCATCCGCGCGCTCATGGACGCGGGCGTGGCAGCCAGCGAGGTCGCCGTGCTGTACCGGGTCAACGCCCAGTCCGAGGCGTACGAGACCGCGATCGCCGCCGCCGGCATCCCCTACCTGGTCCGCGGTGGCGAGCGGTTCTTCGACCGGCCCGAGGTGGGCGAGGCCATCCGGCTGTTGAGGGCCGCTGTCCGCTCGGCCGAGGGCGACCGACCCGAGGGCCTGACCGCCCAGGTCGCGGATGTCCTCGCCGCGGTGGGCTGGCGGGCGGGCGACCCTCCGAGCGGCTCGGGCGCCGAGCGGGAACGGTGGGAGAACCTGGCCGCGCTTGCGCGGCTCGCCGACGACATGGCAGCCGCCGATCCGGGTGCCGGCCTCGACCGGTTCGTCGCCGACCTTGCCGACCGCGCCGCGCACCAGCACATCCCCACGGTCGAAGGGGTGACGCTCGCCTCGCTGCACGCGGCAAAGGGCCTCGAGTGGGACGCGGTGTTCCTGGTCGGTCTCGTCGAGGGCACGTTGCCGATCATCCATGCGCAGACCCCGGCGCAGATCGAGGAGGAACGCCGCCTGCTCTACGTCGGTATCACCCGGGCCCGGGAGCATCTGACCCTGTCGTGGGCGCTGGCCCGCAACGAGGGCGGTCGCAGGTCCCGCCGACCGTCGCGTTTCCTCGACGGGCTCATGCCGCGTTCCGGCGCGTCGGCGGGTGGGCAGGCGCGGTCGGGGGCGGCTGGTTCCGGTCCGGGGGAGCCCGTCGGCGGCGGGCAACGCTCGCGTAACCGCGCCGCGGTGCGGTGCCGGGTGTGCGGGCGTCCGCTCGCGGGCCCCGCGGCCCGGGTGGGTAGGTGCGACGACTGTCCGGGCGATGTCGACCAGGCATTGTTCGACCGGCTGCGAGCCTGGCGGTCGACCCGGGCGAAGGAGCAGGGAGCGCCGGCCTATGTGGTGTTCACCGACGCGACCCTGATGGCGATCGCCGAGCGCCGTCCCACCAGCGTCCCGGAGCTGGTGAGCATCCCTGGGATCGGCCAGGCCAAACTCGACCGTTACGGCGAGGACGTTCTTGCCCTTGTCGACGGGCGTGAGCTCCCCGAATCCGCACCGTCGCAGTCGACCGGGTGACCCATCCGGGAGCTACACTCGGTGCTGAATAGAAGACGCAGAAAATAAGTTGCCACCGTCGAGGTCGACTTCTACCGTGTTGTCGAGCACCGGAGGCGGCTGCCTGCCGCTGACACGAACGCGAAGGAGGTGATCCCCATGGAGAACACGGGGATCGTCGACGCGTTCGTCTGCCCGATGTATCGGCATGGGCTTGAGCACTGTGGGGCAGCCTGGCTGCCCGCGGCGGTGACGTTCAAGCGGGTCCTGGCCCTCGGCGGCTCCCATGGCGCCGGTGTGTTCGCTGACGGTCCGGTTCGGGTCGACGGCGCCGCGCGCCAGGCGTCGGCCACCGCCGGCCTGGATGCTGCTCGCCGGGCCGCCGACAGCCGCATCCAGGCACGCGCGATGCACCCCACGCTGAATGTTCCGGGTCCGCCCCGAGGTCTGCTCCTGGCCTGACAAGCCACCCACGAGCGCCGACCTCGAGGCCGCGGATCCCGAACGGGACCGCGGCCTTTGTGTTTTTCCGTCCGGTTTCACCCGGCCGCGAGTTCCACCCGACTGATTTTCCTGACCCACTCCCGATGTCGGAGGTGACACCGGTGTTCGACCCCTCGATCGTCGCCCGGATCGAGCGGGACCGGCTGGCTCTGCCCTGCTGGGACGTTGACCCGGACCTGTTCTTCGCCGAGTCCCCGCAGGACGTCGAATCCGCGAAGGTGGTCTGCCGTGACTGTCCGCTACGGCATGCCTGCCTGGCCGCCGCTCTCGACCGTTGCGAGCCCTGGGGCGTGTGGGGCGGTGAGCTCGTGGTGACGGGCACCGTCGTCCCGCGCAAGCGGCCCCGTGGCCGGCCCCGCAAGAGCATCGCCGCCTGATGCCCTACGCGGCTCTGCTGTCATGGCCACCACTTGGAGGGGGCTTCACCCGCTCCGTCCGGGTGGTGGCCACAAGTTTGTGATACACCGTGGAACATGGTGGGGGCATCGACGTGACCGAGTACGGCCGGTCGATCGCTCGAATCGTTCCTGTCGAGGACCGAGCTCCGATCCCGATCATGGTGCAGTTGGTCGAGTCCGGTCGGGCCCGGCTGGCGATACGGCCCGGATATCGGCCGAGGATGCGGCCAAGCGACGGCACCGATCGGTTTGGCGAGGCGCTGGAGGCGCTGCGCGACGAGGAAACCCGGTAAGCTTCACCGGATTGTTCGCGCAGTGATCCGGATGCGTTGATCCGTGTGTCTTCTCGTGGACCATGTGACGCCGGTAGTGTTCGATCGTGCCCAGCAGCCAGCGCACCCACCCGGTCGAGATAAGCGCCGGGGACGCATCCAGCGCCATGGACAACCACGTCGACGGGCAACCGGGCAACGCTACGGTCAGGTCGGGCACCGTTCGCGGCGCTGACCTGTCCGCCGCGGTTGCCGTCCTGACCAGGCCGGATCTGGCTGGCATCGTGGACCTCGTCGCGTGGGCCCGCGACAGTTGGCTCAACGTCGCGAACGCGGACGGCTCGTCGCGGCTCCTGCTCGCCGACCCGACCGGCCCCTGGCAGGTGCTGTGGGGACGCGATCCGGTGGCCGTCCAGGACCCGATGCACGGCAGCCCGCTGAAGGTGGCGCTGGACGACCCGTCACCGCCGAACAGGCGCAACTCCTACCCGTTCGCCGGGGTGCGGCTGGCCTCCGTCTTCGCCGATCCGACCCGGTCACCCGATGTCGTCGTCGTGCACAGCGCCGCGCACCACTGGCCGCAGCGCGGCGGCCACCTCGGTGAACACGGGTCGCTGGACGCGGGTCAGTCCCGGGCACCACTGCTGCTGTCCGGGGCTGGTATTCGTGAGCGCGGGC
>NZ_CADDZT010000016.1:22514-23649 GCF_902812655.1 Candidatus Frankia meridionalis
TGGCCCGGGTATCGGAGGCTCGGGTATCGGTGGCGTCGACGGCCGGGTGCTCGCGGACCTGTGCGCGCCGGGTGCACGCCACGTCGTCGGACTGCTCTGGGACGGCGCGAACTGCAACGACCTGCTGCACCTGGCCGCCACCGGCGAATTGCCGGCCGTGGCCCGGCTGCTGGCGCGGGGATGCGCCCTGACCGGTGGTGCCATCGCGGAGTTCCCCAGCGTGACCCTGACGAACCACACCTCGGCGCTCACCGGCGTCGGCCCGGGACGCCACGGCATCCTGAACAACGTCTACTTCGACCGGGAGACCGGCCGTCGGGTCATAGCCAATGACGCGGCCACCTGGCACGTGGCGTGCGACCAGCTCCGGCCGGGTGTGCGGACGGTTTTCGAGGCGATCGCGGCGTCGCGGCCGGGTGTGTCCACGGCGTGTGTCAACGAGCCGATCGACCGGGGCGCGACATACTCGACGTTCGGGATGGTCCGGGCGATGAGCGGTATCGACGGTGCCGGTGGGCTGGGCGACCATCTGCCGTCGGCGCGGGACGACCCGCACGCGACCCAGGAATGGGTGGCGGCCGACCCGGACTACGCCTGGTCCACACAGGTGGATGCGATCGGTCTCTCGCAGATCGACCAGTTGTGGGGCGGTGACGCGGAACCGCCGGCATTCACCTGGTGGAACACCACCGTCACCGACACCGGGCATCACGGCGGCGGGCCTTTCTCGCCGGAGGCCCGGGCCTCGCTTGCGGACGCGGACCGGCGCCTCGGGGTGTTCCTCGACCTGCTGGACGCCCGCGGGCTCACCGACCATACCGTCATCCTGCTGACCGCGGACCACGGCAGTGAAGGCGCGGACCCGGCGTGCACGGGTGACTGGGACGAGGCCCTGCGCGCCGCCGGAATCCCCTTTCGCGACGAAGCCTACGGTTTCCTCTACCTCGGTGACCACGCGGCGGGCGAAAGCCCGCTGTAGGGGCGGGTCTCATTGAACGGCTGCCCTCGCAGTGCGTCTCCTCGGTGGTTGCGCTGATCGCATGGAGCGAGCGGTGCGTCTGACTGCGGTTGTCACCCATGAGGACGACTGGTACGTGGCGCGTGCTCTGGATGTCGAGGTGACCAGCCAGGGGGG
>NZ_CADDZT010000017.1:0-4393 GCF_902812655.1 Candidatus Frankia meridionalis
CAACGGTAAGCGTCGAGGAGGCGCTGACGAACCTTCGGGAGGCGTTGGAGCTGTACTTCGAGGACGAGCCGCTTCCCGCTCTGGCCGTTGGCGGGCCGATCGTGGCGTCTATCGATGTTCGTCTGTCCGCGTGAGCCCATAGTTACCCCGGGTCTCGGGGGCGACGGTGGTCCGGGCGTTGGAGCGTGCGGGATTCGCGGTTGTCGGTACCCGTGGTTGTCGGTACCCGTGGTTAGCGCTGCAAGTTGCGTAACAAGAAGACGGCGCGCACGGCGATCGTTCCTCTGCACCGTGAGCTGGCTACGGGGACGTTGGCTTCGATCCTTCAGCAGGCTGGTCTTGACGCAGACGAGTTCCGCGCGCTGCTGTGCTGATCCAGAGGCGGGTGGGGCGGGGCTCACGCGCTCGCGGGGTGACCCTCACGGCGGCGGGTGCGAGGCTGGGTGGGTGACTCTGTCGAAGCGTGCCGCCTGGTTCCTGGTCGCGGTCGGTGTGTGGTCGTGGGTGATCTGGCCGGCGTTCCTCAAGAACATCTGGGCCGATGATCGGTCCTGGGATGACGGGCCGACCGGGTTTTTCCTGGTTCACCTGGTGTTGACCGCTGTGTCACTCGTGATCGGGACGGTGGTCGGTTGGCTCGGCGTCCGGGGGGTGCGTGCCGGTCGGCGTGGCCACACCGATGACGTGGCTCCGTCCGACCGCGACCTGATCGACTTCTCGAGCTGAAGCGGAACCGAGCGACGCCAAGGATCAATCGAACATTTCGGTCATCGCCGTTCGAACATCTCCAAGATTTTTGTCGGATGTGCCGGCCATGCTGGGTGGAGCACTTTCCGCTGGTGAGGAGGCCGGTCTTGGCCAAGGCAGCCCGAGTCCTGGCGGCGCTGAAGCGCGACGGATGGGTCGAGGTCCGACGGAACGGTTCTCATCGTGTCCTCGTCAGGGGCGATCAGCGGGGAGTGTGGGCCTACCATGATGGTGTGGATCTCGGCGGTCCCGCCATGGCGCACGTCGCCAGGCACTTCGGGTACACCTTGGATGAGTTGAGGCGGCTGGAGAGGGGCGATCGGGGACGATGAGCGGACTGCGCGCGGAGTTCTTCTTCGATGACGAAGCCGGTAACTGGCACTTTCGCGTCCCGGCGTTGCGCATCATCGGCGGCGGTACATTCACGCGGGCGGAGGCGGAGAGTGAATGCCTCGACGCGGTTTCCTTTGCTCTGCAGGGTGATCCGAGCGAGTTCCACGCCGACGCGGACGTGGTCACACTCGACGTGTCGGTCGCCCCGGCGGCCTGAACCACAACCGTTGCCTACGCCGACAGATCCGAAGCCGGCGCAGGAGCGTGATGGTCGGCCCGGATAGCCGGTCGGTGGCATCGTCGCCCCGGGGGGTGGGTGAGCGCGGTGCGAGGCTGGTGGGGTGACTCTGTCGAAGCGTGCCGCATGGTTCCTGGTCGCGGTCGGTCTGTGGTCGTGGATCATTTGGCCGGCGTTCCTCAAGAACATCTGGGCCGATGATCGGTCCTGGGATGACGGGCCGACCGGGTTCTTCCTGGTCCACCTGGTGCTGACCGCCGCCTCGCTCGCGATCGGCTCGGCGGTCGGTTGGCTCGGCGTCCGGGGGGTGCGTGCCGGTCGGCGTGGCCACACCGATGACGTGGCTCCGTCCGACCGCGATCTGATCGACTCCATCCGCTGATCTCGTCACCTGGTAGCGCTGTGACCGGGAAGGTCCACCGGATCGGCGAGATGTCTTGAGCTGTGACCGATGGGACGGCTGATGGGCGGGCTGCTCCAGGAAGCGGGAGACGAAGCGGCGTTGCCAGGGTGTCTCAACGGCGCGTGGGGCGTACCGCTCCCGGACGTAGGCGACAGCCTCGCGGGCCGGTACCCCGTCCAGCACGGCGAGGCAGGCCAGCGCTGTGCCGGTTCGTCCGTATCCGCCGGCGCAGGCGACCTCGACGCGCTCGGTTTCGGCGCGCACCCATGCTTCGCGCAGCGCGTCGGCGGTTGCCAGGCGGTCGGACGGCAACCAGAAGTCGGGCCAGCGAAGCCACCGGGTTTCCCAGGCGACGGGGGGTGGCTCATGGCCCAGCAGGTGCAGCGCGAAGGTGGGCACGGGACCCGCCGAGAGTGGTTGGCTCAATCCCCGACCGCGAATGAGCCGGCCGGAGGGCAGCCGCAGCACGCCCGCCGTCGTAGGCTCCCACATAGAGATCACGGCGGGAGCGTAGCGGAACGGGTAGGGAGCCGCGGTCGGAGCCGGCTACGGTCGGAGACGGGTGCGGTCATGACGGGTGCGTGGTCAGATCCGAGTCGTCCACACCGTCGCCGGGCGGGACGCTGCCGGGCAGACTGCCGGGCGGGGTGGTGTCGGGTGTCATCGCTTCGGAGACGCCATCCGCGGTAGCCCCATCGCGTGGCTTCGGCGGCATCGGAGGCTTCAGGCTCTTCAGTCCGGTGGTGGGCAACGGCGCTCGGGGAGCGGGAGTCGAAGCGGGCGGGGCCGGTTGCGGTGCCACCGGGGGTATGGCCAGCGGGGACGCGGCCAGCCGGGGTATGGCCAGCCGGGGTATGGCCAGCGGGGACGCGGCCAGCGGGCGGATCATGCCCTGGTCCATTTCGACGGCGAGCGCCGGCAGCCTGCGTCCGGGGCGGTTGGCCTGGGCCGCCTGCCTGGCCGCGGCCGACCCGGGCGGGGCGAAGCCGGGCTGCCACTGTTGCATCTCCGTGCGGAACGGCCCGGCGCTGCCGAGCTGGCACAGGACGCCGACCGTTCCCAGGGTCACCCGGTGGATCAACAGGTAGGACGGTGGCAGGTTGAGCTGGCGGCCGAGCTGGGCGGCGGGGGAGCGGGGGTCGCCCAGGCGCAGGGCCTGCCTGCGCAGCCAGTCGCGGGAGAAGCTGAACTCGTCGGTGGCGACAGGTTCGAGGATCGGCCCGAGATAGTTGAGGAGGGCTTCGGGCTCGACCTTCGCCGTCGGCAGGATGAAGCCCTCCGCCCGCAGACCCGTCATGACGGCGTCCGCGTCGCCCGCCAGCGCCAGCCGGCTGAGCCGGCCGACGGGTTCAGGTAGCCCGTCCGGAAGCCGGTTCACCGCGCCGAAGTCGAGGACGCCGAGCCGGCCGTCCGGCAGCAACCGGAAGTTGCCCGGGTGCGGGTCGGCGTGCAGCAGCCCGACCCGTCCGGGACAGGAGTACAGGAAGCGCACGAGCAGCAACCCGGCGCGGTCGCGCTCAGCGGCCGTACCGCCGCCGATTATCTTCGACAGGGGCTGGCCGTCGATCCACTCGGTGATCAGAACGTGGTCGGTGCCCGCGACGGCCTTGGGCACGCAGATGTCAGGGTCGCCGTCGAACGCTTCGGCGAAGGCGGCCTGCCAGGCCGCTTCCAGCCGGTAGTCGAGCTCCTCGATGATTCTGGCCTTCAACTCGGCGACCAGTGGCTTGATGTCGAGGCCCGGGGCGAGTGCGCTGAACAGCCGTGCCGCGCGCCCGAGCTGGGTGAGATCGGAGAGCAGTGCCGGACCGGCCCCTGGGTACTGGATTTTCACCGCAACGTCGCGTCCGTCCGCCCAGACCGCCCGGTGAACCTGGCCGATGCTCGCGGCGGCGGCCGGTGTGTCGTCGAAGCCGCGGAACCTCGTCCGCCAGTCCGGTCCGAGATCATCGGCGAGGACCCGGTGGACCGATGCCGCCGGCAGCGGGGGCGCGGCCTCCTGCAGCCTCGTCAGAGCTGCCCGGTACGGTCCTGCCACGTCCTCGGGCAGCGCCGCCTCGAAGATCGAAAGAGCCTGACCGAGTTTCATCGCGCCGCCCTTGAGCTCCCCCAGGACGCGGAAGATCTGCGCGGCGGTACGCTGCTGGACCTCCGTCGCGACGATCTCGGCGGGGCGGCCGCCGAGTCGCTTCCCTACACCGATCGTGGCCCGCCCGGCGAAGCCCAACGGAAGACTCGCCAGTTTGGCGGTTCGGACGACCGCCCGCATTGGGATTTCGGACACAGCCCCATCGTGCCTGCTCTGCGGGCGGTAGTCAGGCATGACCTCGGAGTGAGATCGGATAATTACTCTTCGCGGTAAAATCTAGCGAGTTGTGTGTGTGAACGGCGCCGGATATCGCCGTTCCGTGGCTTCGTCGCCGTCCGTCGGCTGTTCGTCGGCCTCGTTGCCGTCCGTCGCCGAGCGGGCCCGGGCGCTGCGACACGGGCATGAAGGGTGAACCGACCATGATCTTCGCCGGACCCGAAGTTCGGAGACGGTCATCTCCAGGGTGCCGTCGATGGTGGGCAGGTCCTGGGATGTCAGCGGACGTGGCTGTCCCCATGCCTGCGTCCACTGGTCGTCGCGGTGGTCGTTGTGGTCGCGGTGGTCGTCCCGACCGGTGCGCTCG
>NZ_CADDZT010000017.1:4899-6469 GCF_902812655.1 Candidatus Frankia meridionalis
ACGAGGGCGAGCGCCTGCATGGCGGTGAGCCCCGCGGCGACGGTGGCAAGCGTGACATCGCAGGCGTCGACCCCTGCATCCGGGCGGCGGGACATCTGCAGGGCCAGCAGCGGCCATGTCGGTTCGGCCGCCCGACGGTGCAGATGCTGGCAGTGCAGGCATGACGTCCTGCCGGGCAGCACCAGCGGCCCGATCACCGCGGTCGTCTCCCGGACGCCGGAGAGCAGGTGGGGGATGCCTGCGCGTTCAAGCTCAAGGGACTCGTGCGGATGGACGATGGGTATGCCGGCGGGCGTCACCACCACGAGATCCGGCTGGAACGGTGCGGAGTCCCGGCGCCGGCGCGGCGCCAGAGGCCGGGCCACCCGGGCGATGGCCGCGGCCGTGGCAACCGAGCGGGGGCGGCCGATATCGTCGAGGCGGACCCCGCCGGGCGCGACATCCGCCGGCCGTGTCACACCGGTGTCGTCCACGACGACGTGGCCGATCCCGGCGGCGGCCAGCAGGGTCGCCACCTGCGCGCCGATCCGACCCGCGCCACGAACCTGGACCCGTGCCCGGCGGCGGGCCGCCAGGGCACGGCGGGCATGCTCCGGATCGGTGGAGCCCAGCGACATCGCCGCGAGATCGGGCAGCAGCCGTTCCTGGTCCAGCATCGACAGTGGTGATCGATCGCTGTGAGCGGCGTCATCGAGCAGGCCGGTGTTCTCCAGCAGGAGAACGAGTTCCTGCCGGGCGGAATCGAGCGAGCTCAGCACCTCCTCTCGCGACCGGGTGCCGTCCAGCAGGTCGAGGACGGACGCGTCTCCCGTGGTGAGCCCACCCAGGACGACGGCCCGGACGGGGTCGACGCCGATCTGCAGGGTGGAGCCGTCCCGCCAGAGCCGGCGTAAGCCGGGTTTGAGGATGGGGCGCATCGCGTCCTCCTCCACAGACGGTGACCGGCACGGCAGGTGATCGGTGCACCAGGCGACCGGATCGTGACCAGACGGTCTCATGCCGTTGGCCGCAGCGCTTCCGTGTCCGTCTATCTGTGGATAAACACGATCTGTGGCTGGGTTCAGGGCTGTCGCTGTGGACAGTGCCTGCCGGCGACAGCGCCCGTCGACGAGAGTGTGCGGGGCACGGCCTGCCCCGCACGGCGCACGTCACCGGTGTTCGGCATGCCTGACGGATCCAGCCACATCCAAGGTCCGGGCACCGTGCGGGAACCCCCCCACTATGTGAGTCGGGTCGTGGGACTCAGGCCTTGCCGAGGATCCTGTTGATCGTGATTCCGCAGACCGGGCAGGTACCCCGGGCCATCCGGCGCCCGGAGTCACTCACCCGAACCTCACCCTGGTAATGCCTCTTGTCCTTGCACTTGACGCAGTAGCCCTCGAACGTTTCAGCCACTCGGTTTCCCCTTTCGCCGTCGGTCGCTGGTGGCGTACCGCGGGTTCTCAACGAAGAAGGCCGGCCCGGATGGCAGACCCGTCGCTATCCTCTCGACACTTGTGATCTTGCTGTACGTCGGGGGCGGTGCTGACCGAAGGCGCCGCGATGATGTTTCTTTTCGCGGCGTCGGAGG
>NZ_CADDZT010000017.1:6784-18602 GCF_902812655.1 Candidatus Frankia meridionalis
CCACGGCCTCGGCGCGGGGGGAAACCGGGCGGTGTCCACTTTCCGACGACCTCTGTGACCTGAGGAGTCGACCGTGTCTGAACCGTTGCTCGTCCACCGTCCGGTCGACGGCGTCGTCCTGCTGACGTTGGCTCTGCCCGAGCGGCGTAACGCCATGACCGCGGCACTGACCGAGGCGTGGTCGAAGACGCTTGATGAGATCATCGCCGATCCCGGTGTGCGGGCCGTCGTCGTTACGGGACAGGGACGTGCCTTCTGCGCGGGTGGCGATCTCGACTGGGTCGACCCGCGGACGAACGGCGAGTTCGGGACGGATCGTCTACGGGCGAAGATGCTCGCCTTCTACCGGACATGGCTGAAGATCAGATCGGTGGAAGTGCCCACGATCGCCGCGGTGAACGGCGCCGCGGTGGGCGCCGGTCTGTGCCTCGCGCTTGCCTGTGACCTGCGGTATGCGTCCGCGGACGCGACCTTTCGGGCGCCTTTCACCCGGCTGGGGATGCATCCGGGGATGGCTGCCACCCGCTTGTTGCCCGATGTGGTGGGGATGGTCCGAGCCCGGGAGCTGATATTCACCAACCGGACGGTGGCCGCGCAGGAGGCCGCGGCCATCGGTCTGGTCAACGCGGTGGTGCCCGCCGCCGACCTGGTCGCGACCGCGGTGGACATCGCGATCCAGATCGCCGCGGCAGCCCCGGTCGCGACCAGGCTGGCCAAGGTCGCGCTGAACGGCGGTGCCGACGACCTTGAACAGGTTTTGCAGTGGGAAGCGCTGGCCCAGGCCACGACCATGGCCAACGGCGAGGCGGCTGAGGGAATCCAGGCGCAGCTCGACCGGCGTCCGCCTTTGTTCGCGTCACGTTCTCCGGCGGTTACGGGGTAGGAGAAGCCCCCGGTACGCGGTGAACTCTCCAGCTTCCCCTTCTGGAGGGTCCTCCGGAAACCGGGGGCTTCGTGGCCGTCACGCTATGGCCACATAACGGCTGCGGTCAATCACCGCCACGCGGATCATCGTCGGAACCGGTGTTGTCCTTCGGTTCCGGTCTGGGCGGTTCCTCTCTTGCCGGAGTGTTCCGCAGCCGCTCAAGCTCGGCCATGGGGTCGCCGACGGTGCTGGTCGTCTCACCGGCGGCGAACCGTTGCGGCGTGGCGAGATCGTCGGCGTTCGGGAGCAGGTCAGGATGTGCCCACAGCCCATCGCGTCCGTCGACTCCCCGGGCGTCACCCACGGCCTGCCACAGCGCGGCGGCCTCCCGCAGCCTCCGCGGACGCAGGTTGAGACCCACGAGTGTCGCGAAGGTCTGTTCGGCCGGTCCGCCTTCGGCCCGGCGGCGGCGGAGCATCTCTCGCAGCCTGGACGCCGCGGGCAGGTTCTTCCCGGCGGCGGCGTCGGTGACCGTTTCCACCCAGCCCTCGACCAGCGCGAGCCTCATCTCGAGGCGGGCCAGTGCCGCGGCCTGCTCCGCAGTGGTCGCCTCCTCGAAGACGTCCTCGCCCAGCACCTCCTGCAGGCTTTCCGGATTCATGATCCGGGTTGGATCGATCATCCCCATCGCCCGTGAGACCGCCCCCGGGTCGACGGCGATCCCTCTCGCGTACTCCTCGACCGCGCCGAGCACATGCGCGCGTAGCCACGGGACATGGCCGTAGAGCCGCTGCGACGCGGCTTCGCGCAACGCCAGATAGATCCGGACCTCGTCGGAGCCGATCTCCAGGCCGGATCCGAACGCCTCGACGTTGGCCGGAACGAGAGCGGCCGTACGCGCCGGGCCGAGCGGCAGCCCGACCTCGGTGGCGGAGACCACCTCACTGGCAAGCAGCCCGATGGCCTGTCCGACCTGGGCGCCGAACAGCATCCCGCCGACCTGGTTGACCATCCCCATGATGGGACCGCCCGCGGACACCAGCTGGCTCAGATCGATGCCGGGCGGGATCTGCGCGGCGATTTCGGGTGGTAGCCCGCTGCCGCTGTCACCGATCTGCGCGAGCCCGCTGGAGATCCCGCCGCGCATCGCGTCGGCGACACGCGTGGCCACCGGATCGCACAGTGTCCGCCAGACCGGCAACGTCACCTCGATCCAACGGCCCCGTGTCCACCCCTCGGCGGCGATGGCCCCGGCGGGAAGGGCGGTCACCGGGTCGAGCCATACGTCGGCGAGTCGGACGGCCTGACGGACGTCCTCGACCTCGGTATCGGAGATGGCACGGTCGGAGTCACCGAGGGTACGTACCGCGACCTGGCGTGCGAGCTCCCAGTTGACCGGGCCGTCATGCCAGGACAGCAGCCGTTCGAGCTCGGCGAAGAACGGCGCTCCGCTGCCAAAGGGCATGCCGGGGCCGCCGCCCGAGGACGAACCCCCTGAGGACGAACCCCCTGGGGTGAACCCGAACGGGAAGCCGCCGCTCACGGTCGTCGCCCCTGCCGGGAGGATGTGCGTTGTGGGCCGTGGACCCTCGATCCGGACATGCACCAACGGTAGTGCGTTTTTCCACGGATGCCGAAACGACGTCACGACGCGGCCACCAGGATGCCCGAGCCAGTCGTCGACCGCCGGCATCGGACTCGCGGATGCCCTACGGTCGGACAGGTGGGCCACACTCGCGCCGGACTGCACGAGCACCCGCGTATTCCGGTAGCGGGCGCGGGCCAGGTTGCGCTCGCGGCGATCCGTGAGCGGGAGTTGTCGGTCGAGGAGTGCCTGAACGCCGTCCGTGGACCAGGCGTCGGCGGTATCGACCTCTTCGTGGGCACAGTTCGTGATCACGACCGCGGATGCGGTGTCGCTGAGCTGGAGTACACGGCCCACCCTCGAGCCCACATCGAGATCGCACGGGTGGCGGCGTCCGTGGCCGTCACCCACCCCGTGCTGACCGTGGCCGTCACCCACCGGGTGGGCCTGCTCGGCGTCGGCGACATCGCGGTGGTCGTCGCGGTGGGGGCTGCGCACCGCGACGAGGCCTTCGTGGCCTGTCGTCAACTGATCGACGAGGTCAAGGCCCAGGTGCCGATCTGGAAGCGACAGGTATTTCTGGATGGTTCGTCAGAGTGGGTAGGCGCCTGCTGAGCGTGGCATCTAGGATGGTGACTGCCTCCTCCTTCCCCCGTCTCGCTTCCCCCATTTTGACGCCGAGGCTGCCATGTGGTTCCTGCTCATCCCCCCGGTCGCCGTCATTATCACGCTTGTCTGGTTTGCCCGGCGCTCGCGTCCCGACCGCCGACTCGAAGCTCTGATCACCGTCGAGGGCTACCGGCGCAGCATGGCCGCGCTCGCGAGCCGGCTCGACGTAACGCCCGATCCGTCCGGGCATCACCGGCCTGTGCCGACCCGGACCGGCGTCCACTCCACAGAGGCCCGGTAGCCGCCACAGAGTGCCCGGTAGCCGTCGTCGCCCCGGTGGGCGTGACGCTTAGACTGCGGGCATGACGCGGCGGACCCAGACCCTCCTCGTCGCGTCCGTCCTCTCCCTGCTGCTGGTGGTCGCCGGCCTCTGGCTTCCAGTGCCGTTCGTGATGCTGTCCCCGGGTCCGGTGACGGACACGCTCGGACGTTCCGACGGTAAGCCGCTGATCGAGATCAGTGGGCATGCCACTTACCCGACGTCCGGGAAGCTTGAGTTGACGACGGTCGAGGAGGTTCCCAAGCTGACCGTGCTCGGCGCGGTCCGGGGCTGGATGGACGACGGCCGGGCCGTGGTGCCACGAGAGCTGATACAGCCACCGGGTACCAGCGACGAGCAGGTCCGGCAGGAGAACGTCGCGGCTATGATCGACTCGCAGGATCAGGCGACCGCCGCGGCTCTCGATGAACTCCACATCGCCCCGACCGGCACCTCGGTGGTCATCCATCAGGTCAACGACCTGTCACCTGCCGTTGGCAAGCTCCGCGCGGGGGATGTGATCGTGTCCGTGGACGGTGCGGCCGTCTCCACGCAGGAACAGCTACGGGACGCGATCGCCCGGGTTCACCCGGGGCAGCCGGTGGCCATCTCCTACATTCGTGACAACGGCGGGCCAACGGCGACCTCGATCGCGACCGCGCCCGCGCCCGACGACCCGGGTCGGCCGGTCATCGGCATCACGACGACGGAGAAGCATAGCTATCCGTTCACGGTGAAGATCAGCCTTGCGGATGTGGGTGGGCCCAGCGCCGGGCTCATGTTCGCGCTCGGCATATTCGACCTACTCACCCCGGGGCAGCTCACGAACGGCCAGACCATCGCGGGAACCGGCACCATCGACGGGAACGGGACGGTCGGCCCGATCGGGGGCATCCAGCAGAAGCTTCTCGGCGCCCGCAGATCCGGCGCGGCCGTCTTCCTCGTACCGGCCGCGAACTGCACCGATGCCAGGGAGTCCGCCCCGGCGGGCCTCAAGCTCGTCCGCGTCGAGACGTTGGCAGACGCCATCAGCAGCCTCAACGCGCTTTCCAGCAACCCGGCGGTCGGCGTCCCGAGCTGCTGACGTCTCGAACCGCTGGACGCCCGGGGCCGGCGCGCCGCGCACCGGCCCCGGCCAGATCATCGACGCGCCGGACCACCGACGACAGGCCGCAGCCTGTCCGGTCGTCAGCGGAAGGTCGCCAGCAGACCGTCGACCAGGCTGTCCGCGAGATCCGGGTCGACGACGAGTTCGTCATCTCCCCGGACGCGCAGGCAGGATGCGTGATGCCCGGCGCGGGTCACCCCGACCGCGAGTCGCACGTCCTGGCGTTCGGGATGGTTCTGCGCCCAGAACTCGATATCCCGCTCCTCGAACGGCGCCTCCTGCTCGGCGCTGGGCGGCAACACGACAAGCTCGGTGACCAGCACGCAGCCGAGTACTTCCGGTGGCCAGCCGATGCCGGCCAGTACCTCGTCGAGGCGTCCGACGGGCAGGGGCTCCTGCTCGACCGGGGTGAGCGAACCGGAAGCGGCATCACCGATGTGGGATGCAAGTGTCGGTTCACGGGCGATGAGTTCCGAGGTATCGGCCAGCGCATACACCTGGCTGGGCTGGTCCCAGCCCAGATCGGCCACATGCCGCTCCACCTCAAGCACAACGGCGGTCAACTCACTGATGTCGGGGCTGGTCACGACCCCATCCTCTCCGATGGCGCCAGCTGGGCACTGGCGTAGGTTGCGTTCCAGGGGGACAACCCGGTCGTCTGCCCCGGACGCAAGGAGGAGCGAGTGCCAGCAGCACGCAGACCACTGGTGGCGCGTACCCGCATCCTCATCCCCGCGCTGGTCGCGGTCATTGTTCTGATCGTCCTACTCGGTGTTTTCACCCGGATCTACACCGATCTGCTCTTCTTCCGGTCGGTCGGGTTCGGCAAGGTCTTCAACACCGTCCTGTCGACGCGGATACTGTTGTTCGTCATCTTCGGCGCTGTGATGGCTGTCGCGGTGGGCGCCAACCTGATGCTCGCCTACAAGCTGCGACCGCCGGTCCGCCCCTTGTCGCTTGAGCAGCAGAACCTTGAGCGGTACCGAGTGGCAATCGAACCGTACATGGTCCTCATCCTGCTCGCCGTCTCGGCCTTGTTCGGCATCGTAGCGGGTGTCTCGGCATCCGGCCGGTGGCGGACCTGGCTGCTGTGGCTCAACGGCGTGTCCTTCGGGCAACGCGACGCCCAGTTCAACCGGGACATCAGCTACTACGCATTCACCTACCCCTTCCAGCGGTTCCTGCTCGGCTTCCTACTGACCACCGTGGTGCTCTCGTTGCTGGTCTCGTTGGTGACGCATTACCTGTTCGGGGGTATCCGGCTGCAGACCCAGGGGGAACGGGTGGTGCCGGCCGCGAAGGTGCACATCTCCGTCCTGCTGGGTCTGCTCGCTCTGCTGAAGGCGTGGGCGTACTACCTCGACCGGTTCGGGCTGGTCTTCTCCTCGCGCGGGGTGGTGAACGGCGCGTCCTACACCGACACCCATGCGGTACTTCCGGCGAAGCTCATCCTGCTGTTCATCTCGTTGTTGTGCGCGGCGTTGTTCATCTACAACATCTTTCAGCGTGGGTGGACACTGCCCCTGCTGTCCACCGGGATACTCGTGCTGTCCGCCCTGGTGGTGGGCGGAATCTACCCCGCGATCATCCAGCAGTTCCAGGTCCGGCCCAACGAGGCGTCCCGCGAGGCGCCCTACATCTCCCGGAACATCGCGGCCACCCGTACCGCATACGCAATAGACGGGATCAGACCGCAGGGGTATGACGCGGTCAACACACCCGACACGACGAAGCTCGGCGCGGATGCGGCGACACTGTCCAACACCCGGGTGCTGGATCCGAACCGGCTGTCCCAGACATACGATCAGCTTCAGCAGATCCGCGGCTACTACGGTTTCCCGCAGTCGCTGGACATCGACCGTTACACGGTTGCCGGCGCCGACGGGCAGAGCGCGACCCACGACTATGTCGTCTCCGTCCGTGAACTCGACCAGAACGGTCTCACCGAACAACAACGCAACTGGATCAACCAGCATCTGACATACACCCACGGCAAGGGATTCGTGGCCGCACCGGCGAACACCGTTGACACCTCGGGGCGACCGATCTTCTCCGAGGGCAACCTGCCGCCGACCGGGCCGCTGGGGGTGAAGGAGAGCCGGATCTACTTCGGCGAGATGTCCCCGGACTACTCGATCGTCGGCACCAGGCAGGCTGAGATCGATGGTCCGGGTGCGACCCCGGACAGCCAGGTCACCACGAGCTACGACGGGCAGGGCGGTGTGTCGATCGGTTCGACGTTCCGCCGGGCGCTGTTCGCGCTGCGGTTCCAGGAGAAGAACATCCTGCTGTCCGGCGACATCACCGACCGGTCGCGGATCCTCTACGTGCGCAACCCGCGCGACCGAGTCAGCAAGGTCGCACCCTGGCTGACCCTGGACGGTGACCCGTACCCGGCGGTTGTCGACGGCCGGGTGGTGTGGATCCTCGACGGCTACACCACGTCCGATGGATATCCCTACTCCGAGCGCAAGACCCTCGGCTCGGTCACCGCGGACGCGGTGACCAACCGGGCGTCGAACCGGTCCGCGCAGGCGTCCAACGAGGTCAACTACATTCGCAATTCCGTGAAGGTCACCGTCGACGCGTACGGCGGGAATGTCACGCTCTACGCCTGGGACGAATCCGACCCGGTGCTGAAGACATGGATGAAGGCATTCCCGGGAACGGTGAAGGCGAAGAAGGACATCCCCGCGTCGCTGCTGGCGCACTTCCGTTACCCGGAGGATTTCTTCAAGGTGCAGCGGGATCTCCTCGCCTCCTACCACGTCCTCGATCCGCGTGATTTCTACTCCCAGGAGGACTTCTGGGCGGTCTCGCCGTCCCCGGACAACCAGAATCAGCCTCAACCGCCCTTCTACGTCTACAGCCAGCTCATCGACCATCAGCAGCCGACGTTCAATCTGACGTCCCCGTTGCTGGCGAAGGGATCGTCGAAACTTGCCGCCTACATGGCCGTGTCGAGTGACCCGGCCAACTACGGTGAGTTCCAGGTGCTGCGGCTGCCGAAGGGCGTGACGATCAATGGGCCGGTCCAGGTGCAGAACCTCATCGAATCCAAGGGAGAAATCTCCCAGGAACTGACCCTGTTGCGGGGCCAGGGTTCGCAGACGATCCAGGGGAACCTGCTCACCCTGCCGGTGGCCGGCGGTCTGCTCTATATCGAGCCGTACTACGTCCAGGCGCGGGAGAACGCCGTCTACCCGACGTTGCAACGGGTAGCCGCGGTCTTCGGTGACAGGATCGGTTTCGCGCCGACGCTGAACGGGGCGCTGGAACAGGTCTTCGGCGCGGGCGGCGGATCGTCCGGTGGGGGCACGACCGGGGGCACCGCACCACCGGGCAGCACGAACAACCCGCAGATCCAACAGGCGATCGCGGACGCTGACCGAGCCTTCGCCGCGGGGCAGGATGCGCTGAAGAAGGATCCGCCTGACTTCACCGCCTACGGTGCCGCGCAGAAGGACCTGGCGGCCGCGCTGAACCGACTGGCGGACCTGACGGGAGCGCCGCGCGCCTCGGTAGGCCCCACGCCGTCCGCGTCCGCTCCAGCTTCCTCCCCGGCTGCGGCCGGAGCCTCGCCGACGGTAGCGGCACCGGCCGCGGCAGCGCTCGGCCCTGCTGTCGGGTCGACAGCCCCGGCGGCGTCGACCCCTGCGCCGGGTGGGTAGTTCCGCCAGTGGCCGGGGTCGAAGGGTGGGTGGATCGGACAACTTGATCAAGCTCATTTGACACCACCCACCTGTCGTCTTGTATGGTGAACTCACACCGACGCGGGGTGGAGCAGCTCGGTAGCTCGCTGGGCTCATAACCCAGAGGTCACAGGTTCAAATCCTGTCCCCGCTACAACGCAGTACCAGGGCAAAGGCCCCCGGAGAGATCTTCTCCGGGGGCCTTTCGCTTGTGTTCGTGACCAAACATGTGACCAACGGTCCTGCCGGACGCCGGACGCCCACTCCGGCGCGGCTCACGTCCGCTCAGGATCTGCTGATCCTCGCGGGTGCGACTGTGCCCGGGACGGCCCTCCGCCGCAGGTCGAGAGGCATGGTGTCGGCGGAATCCGGAGCTGCCTCGGGGTCGGTCTTGTTGAGCAGCCGGGCCGGGGCGACGTGGAAGAACGCCCAGAAGAGCAGGGAGAAGACCGCGAATCCGCCGAACAGCCAGACCGCCCGCAGCCACACCTGCGCGCTGCCGGCCCCGAGCAGTCCGGACGGGTCGAGGACCAGAACCGTGAAGAGCACCAGTGCCACCGCGGATGCTGCCGCCCACGCCGGCCGGCTCCATTCCCACAGTTTCCGACCGTCCATGTAGTGGATGGGCAGCAGCACGATCGGGGAGGCCACGACCGCGCCCACCACCACCTGGCAGAGCACGTTCTCCGTGACCGCGAGAGCGAACGACCCCGGGCCGGATCCGCGGTGCGCGAGCGCCGACACCACCGGGGAGCGTGCTACCCAGGCGGTCAGCGCGGCGGCCAGCATCACCAGCGCGCCGATCAGAACCGCACGGCCCTCGGCCCGCCGGGTGAGGGTACGGCCTCCCTTGGCGCGGTACTCGGCGATCAGCCCGTACACGTACCCGGGGTTGAACGCCGCACCCCAGGACAGCAACGCGCAGCCGATCGCGACGATCGCGGCGCCGGGAAGCACCTCCAGCTCGCCGGACGCACCGCCCGAGGCGCGCTGCTCATAGACATCGATGGACTTGTTGTAGAGCACCACGCCGAGTGGGATCGCCACCAGGAAACCGAGGACGAGCGCGACGGTGGCGGCGTTCGCTCCGACTCCCGGCTCGACCAGGACGGCGAGGGCGGCGGAGAGGAGGAAGAAGGCGGGCACGAGCAGCGGTCGTGGCAGCCGTCCGGCAGAGGCCGGGAACGGGGCAGCCCAACCGAACCAGCGGCGCAGGGTTCGGCGGTTGTGGTGGACGGTCTTGTGGAACAGCTCGGCGGCGAAGCCGACCAGCGGCAGCAGCAGCAGGGCCAGCCCGGCGGCGGCACCCACCCGTCCAGGACGGTGGAACAGCTGCCCGGGGGTGGGTAGGGCGCGGGCGTACCCGGAGCGCAGCTTCGAGCCGCCGCTGTCCTGACCACCGTTGTCCTGACCACTGCGGCCTCCAGCGGTCCCATCGTCCCTACCGGTACCGCCCGCGGCACCGGTCCGACCGGTCGCGCCCGCCGCCGTGGAGGCGGTGTCCGACGCGGAGGCGGCGGGTGCCGCGGACGCCGAGGGGATGCCGCTCGGTGTCGCGCCAGGCAGCGTGGTTCCCGGAGTGGGTGACACCGTGGTTCCCGGCGTCGGCTGATTCGTGGTGGGTGTGGTGGTCGATCCGGGCGTCGTGCTCTGTGTGGCGGTGGCTGCCTGAACGGTGAAGGCCGACCGGGCGAGTACCGAGGTCCCGCCGTTGCAGCTGCTCGTGACCGTGTGGTCGCCCTGCCCCGCGCTCTGGGGAACGGTGAGCGAGGCGCTGATGGAACCGTCGTCGGCCACCTGTGCCTTGCCGATCGCGGACTTGTCCCAGGAGAGGACCACCGATGCGGAGGCGCAGGCGTTGTAGCCGGTCCCGCTCGCGGTGAGGGCGGAACCGGCCGGACCCGCAGCGGGCTTGAGAGCCAGCGTGGGTGACGGCGTGGGCTGGACCACGGTGAACGTCGCCGAGGCAGAGATCGTGGAGCATGCGGCGGTGACCGTATGCGAACCCGCGGCGGCGCCGGCGGGTGTCTGGAAGGTGAGGCTGAAACCTCCGGAGCTGACCGACGCGCTCCCGAGGGACTGATCCTTGTCCCAGGTCAGATTCACCGAGGTCGTTCTCACGTTGGTGCAGGCGAACCCGGTCCCGCTGGCCGTCGTGGAAACCCCTGTCTGCCCGGAGGTGGGGCTCAGCGTCACCGTCGGTGTCGCGGCAGCCGTGGCGGCCCGGGCTGACGGCACCGGTGCCGACAGGATCATCGCTAGCGCGCCGAGAGCCGCGAGCAGCATCCCTGACCGTGCTGGCCGCCACCGTACGGCGACCGCCTCCGGTATGTACCCCGCGTCGTTCCCCGCGTCCACTTCACCCTCCGACCCCACGAACCCGTGCCGCTCATGTCCGACAGGCCCGCTGTCCGCCTTTTCATCCGACAGAGGCTGATCGGAGCCTGAAACCCGAAGGATGCCATGACGCGGTTGTTGTGTATCCGTGAGGCGATGAGGAGCGGCATGTCCCGTTCCACCACGGGGTGTCCGGGTGGAACGGGAGGCTGGTCCGTCGTCGGAAGGCGCTGGTTGCCGACTACTTGGCCTGGAGGACGAACTCGTTGCTCTGGCGGGTGCTGACCACCTGGAAGTTGTCGCTGATCAGGGCCACCCGCGCGAAGAGAACATGGCCCGCGACGGCGTTGTCGACGGTGACGGTGAACACTTCCTCCAGGTAGTAGTTCGGGCCAACCACCGTCCACGCGGCCGGCTTGCCGAAGACGGTCTCAGGCGCCGGGCTGATGGCCAGGGTGGCGAGATCGCCGGTGATCTCGTCGTAGATCACGATGCTGAGCTTGTAGGTGCTGGTGGCCAGTGACGAGCCGGCGACCCCCTCGACGACGATTTCGAAGGTGGGTGCGCCCACTCCGATCGGGTTGGAGTTCGGGGTGTTGTCCTCCACGTTCTGGCTGGGTGCCGACCGGGAGGTGAATACTGCGGTGAGCTGCGCGTCGTTGCCGTTCATAACGGTTGGCGGATCCTTTCGGGGACGAGGATGAGGTGGCTTCGGAGTGCCGCGACCTCGGGAAAACAGCCGGTCTCCCTGACCGGCTCTGGCGGAAGCGTTTGTGTGCCGCTCCGCTGATTGAGACGCTATATGAGTGTTTTCCGGTCCGACCTCAGTAATTTCACCGTAATGTTGGCCACCGGGTTTTCCGAAAATGCGGTCGCGGATACCGGGGAGAGCCGCGAGTACCGGCGGGTTAATGCCCGTGGTTACTCTGGGTGCCCACCCTGGGGTTGCGGTGGGATGGCCGGTCCGTGCGGCCGAAACCCGCGTACACCGGAATGCGTGGGAAAAGTCCTGGCCAGCGAGAAAGCTGCCAGGACGGGTGCGGGTGGCCACTGGGTCGGCCGGTGTCCCGCGAC
Source organism: Candidatus Frankia meridionalis (assembly GCF_902812655.1). Taxonomy (GTDB): domain Bacteria; phylum Actinomycetota; class Actinomycetes; order Frankiales; family Frankiaceae; genus Protofrankia; species Protofrankia meridionalis. The sequence continues at coordinate 18,374 of NZ_CADDZT010000017.1, forward strand.
GATGGAAGGTGGCGGGAACAGCCACCCGAATGGGCTTTCCCATCGGGGACCACGCGCTGGTCGGGTCTGCCGGCCCCGCAACCGGGAAACTGTCGGCCGGCCGACAGGTCCGTTTTCGGGCGCGCTTTTGATCAATACGATCGGTGCTGGTGACGACACCGTTGATATACGGCGTGCAGCGGGGGCGGTATGGACGAGCTGGTCGGGTTCCGGTCGGAGATTGCGCAGC
>NZ_CADDZT010000017.1:18899-20410 GCF_902812655.1 Candidatus Frankia meridionalis
GCTGCTCGCGGGCCTGGACGATTCGTTACCGGAGCCGCTCGACGCGGACATCTCCGATGGTTCGGCCGGCCCGTTGGAGGTTGGCGCCGGTCTTGTCGGAATGGTCAGTCGGCTCACTGCCGGCGGAAAGGTTCTGGTGATCGCTGTCGACGATATCGGCTGGGCCGATGCGGACTCCCAGCAGGCGCTGGCGTTCGCGTTGCGTCGGCTGCGCCGGGATCCGGTGCTGTGCGTGCTGACCGTTCCCTCGAACGGCACGGTCCCCACGGACCGCACGGTGCGGTTGTCCGATGCACTGCGACGGATCATGTCCGAAAGTGCCGAGCGGATCCGGCTGACCGGTCTCGCTGTCGAGGACCTGCGGGAACTCGCGAGCGTCATGGGCTGGGGGCCACTGTCGTTTCCTGCTGCCGAACGCCTGCACCAGATGACCGGGGGTAACCCTCTGTACGCCCGTGCCCTGTTGGAGGAGCTTCCGGCCGACGCCCTGCACAGCGAGGTCAGCCTGCTGCGGGCACCGCGGACGTTCGGGCTGGTGGTCCTCGCCCGGCTGGCCGGCTGCTCGGCGGACACCCGCCGGCTCCTGGTCGCCGCCGCGGTCCTGGGTCGTTCGTCCCGGCTGGCGGACATGCTCCTGCTGGCCGACCTGCCCGAACCGCTGATGGCTCTCGACCAGGCTGTCGCGGCCGGGTTGCTTACCGAACAGCACACCCCGGTGGAGCACCGGATCGCGTTCGCCCATCCGATGGTGCGGGCCGCGATCTACCATGATCTCGGGCTGACCCGGCGGTGCGCGTTACATGCTCGGGCTGGTGACATCCTGGACGACCCGCAGGCCCGGCTGCGGCACCGGATCGCGGCGTGCCCGTTGACCGACGACGACCTTGCCACCGATGTGGAGCAGGCGGCCAGGCAGGAGGCGGCAGCGGGCTGTTGGCTGGTGAGCGCCGACCTGCTGCTCGCGGCGGCGCGGTTGACCGACGACAGGACCCGGCGGGAACGCTGGTTCGCCGATGCGGTGGACGCCACCCTGCACGCAGGGGAGACCGCACTGGCCGAGCGTTACCTGGCTGAAGCACCGCCGCTGGCGGACCAGGCTCGCCACCACTACCTCCATGGCCGGCTCGGGGTGGTCACGGCCGATTACGCCAGCGGTGAGGACCATCTGCGGCGGGCCTGGGCCGAGTTGGAACGGTCCGGGGACCCTTCGCTGACCCGGCCGGTGGCTGAGGCGCTCGCGACGGCGACGTTGGAATACGGCCGGTACGACACAGCAGCCCGCTGGGTCGAGCGGGCCCGGCAGGCGGAGCCGCCCACGGCCTGCCGGCCGTCCAGCCTCGACTCGCTGGCGGCGACGGCCTTCCTGTGCGCCGGTTGGCAGGAGCAGGCCCGAGCGCTCCTGCGGATGATCGAGGTGGACGCGGTGGAGCCGGGCGTGCCCGCGCCGTCCCTCAGCGGTGAGGTCGGGCGTGCGACCTTTCTCATCAGCGCCGACGATCTGCCCGCCGCCC
>NZ_CADDZT010000017.1:20627-23443 GCF_902812655.1 Candidatus Frankia meridionalis
CCGGTCCGGGCGGGCCATGCCGGAGGGGTTGAGCGCGCTCCTGTCGTTGGCGCATACCGAGTACCTGCTCGGCGCGTGGGACGACGCCGTCTCCCACGCGCAGATCGCCGCGTCCCTGTCGCAGGATGCCGGCCAGGACTGGATCCTGGTGTGGGCGCTGACGAGCGTCGTCCCACCGCTGGCAGGGCGTGGCTCGCCGGCGGCAGTCGACTATCTGCGCCAGGCGCAGGAGGCCTTCCGGACGCACGCGGGGGGCAGGGCCGCAGCGCTACACATGGCCAGCGCGCGCATCGCGCACGCCAACGCCGACCACATGTCGGTGGCGGCGTCCCTCCGGTGGTTCGCGGCCCGTCAGTCCTGTGATCCGCTTGAGCCGGCGCTACTGCCGTGGCGCCCGCTCTATGCCGAGGCGCTGGCGCGTACCGGACGCTCCGACGATGCCGAGGCTGTCATCGCCCCGGCCGAGCAGGCCGCGTCCGACCGGGGTAATCGCACGGCTCTGCTGGCCGCGACACGGGCCCGGGCTGCGGTCGAGACCGCCCGCGGTCGCCCCGTGGCAGCCGACGCGGCATACCGGGGTGCCGCCGAACTCGCCGCCGATCTGCCGTTGCCCTTTGAACGGGGCCTGCTTGAACTCGACCATGGGTCGTTCCTGCGGCGCGCCGGTCGGCGGTCGGCGGCTGTCACCGTGCTGGAGGCCGCGCGGGACCGTTTCGCTGTTCTCGGCGCCGCCCCCTACCTGGCCCGGTGCGAGCGGGAACTGGCCACGTGCGGGCACGTTGTGCCCCGGATGCGTCCCGCCGGAACCACCGAGTCCCTCACCCCGCAGGAGGTCACTGTCGCCCGGTTCGCCGGCAACGGACTGTCCAACCGGGAGATCGCCACGGAGATGGTCCTGAGCGTCCGCACCATCGAATACCACCTCACCAACGTCTACGCGAAGCTCGGCCTGCGTTCCCGGGCCCAACTCGCGGCGACGCTGCACACCGGATGATTATCGGTTCGGTCGATCGGCGGGGGTGCGCCACGGGCTTGTGGGGCGTAGCAGGTCGGCGGACCGCAGCAGGACCTCGGCGAGCATGCGGGCCTCCTCCGGGGTGAGGTAGGCGGCGGCGAGAGCGTCGAGCATCGGTGTGTCCAGCCGGAGCAGGATCACCGGTGCCTGTCCCGGGGCCGCGGGTGGCTCCGGTCGGACCGTGATCTCCGCCTGGCCGATCCGGGTGGTCAGGATTCCGTCCCGTGGGTCGTGATGAACCAGGGCCATGGTCATCCACTCCTCCCGAACCGCGTTGGTTCCGGCCATTGCATATGTTGGACTCTCGTTGGCTGTTCTTGGTTGCCTTCACGGCGCGTCGGGTATCCGACGGGGCTGTTCCCGCCCGTTTACCGGACCCGCCGGCCCGACTCCGGGTAGCTCACCGCGCCTGTGACGCAACGTCGAGGGCAGCCGCGAGGGCGGCCGAGAGCAGGTCCACGTCGGCGAGGTCGATGACGAGCGGCGGGCAGAACGCCAGTGTCGACGTGCCGATCGGACGGACGATGACGCCATGGGAGAGCATCCGGTTGCGGATGTCGGTGGCGTCCAGGCCGCTCGGAAGATCGACCGCCCACATCGCGCCGTACCCGCGGACGTCGGCCAGGCCGTGCGTTGCCGCGACCGAACGCAGCCCGGCGGCGAGGCGGGCACCCACCTCGGAGGCCCGGCCGACAAGGCCCTCGTCCTCCAGCACCGCGATGTTGGCGAGCGCCGCCGCGCACGCCGCCGGATGCCCCGAATACGTACCGCCATGGCGCAGCACCACGTCCGGTCGGCCCAGTGGTTCGTGCACGGCGGGGCCGAGCAGCACCCCACCGAGCGGTTGGTAGCCGCTGGTGACCGCCTTCGCGAAGGTGAGCAGATCGGGTCGGACACCGAAGTGGCCCGCGCCGAACCAGCTGCCCAGCCGGCCGAACCCGGTGATCACTTCGTCGAGGATCAGGAACGCGCCGTGCCGGTCGCACAGGTCACGCAGTCCGGCGAGGTAACCGGGATGCGGCGGATGGACGCCGCCGGCCCCGATCACGGGTTCGGCGATGACCGCGGCGACCCGACCGGGCTCGCGTTCCATGACGGCGGCCACCGCGTCCAGATCGTCCTTGCCGACCTGGACGATGTCGGCGACGCCCGGGCCGAAGCCCGCACGGTTGGCGGGTAGCCCGGTCAGGCTCATCCCGCCGTAGGTGACGCCGTGGTAGCTCGGCGATCGACTGATGATGATCGTCCGCTCCGGTTCGCCGACGACCGTGTGCGCCAGCCGGGCAAGTTTCATGGCGGTGTCCACCGCCTCGGATCCCCCGGTGGTCAGGAACACCCGCGCGTGCGGCATGGGGGCCAGCGCGGCGAGTCGTTCGGCGAGCGCGTCCGCCGGGATGTTGGTGAAGCGCTCGAACAGGTGGAAGGCGTCCAGCTTCCGTAGCTGCGCCGCCACCGCTTCTATGATCTTCTCGCGGCCGTGCCCGGCAGCGCAGTACCACAGGCTTGCGAGGCCGTCCACATAACGCCGGCCGGAGTCGTCCACGACGTGCGCACCCTGGCCGGAGACGATCCGGATGAAGGAGCCCGCGGGTGTCGCCGGGCGCGCGAACGGATGCAGCAGTGGTCCGGGTGTATCCGCGGGGATTCCCGCTTTCGCGGCCGGTGCCGGCTTTCCTGAGGCCGGCTCTCCTGGTGCTGACATGGACGGCAGTACCGCACGCTCCGGACCGTGCCGCAACCGCTGTGCCGGTGTGCTGAAAGGGTTGCCGGCGTCCTCCCGGCTCAGCGCGTGCCCCAGGTA
>NZ_CADDZT010000017.1:23723-26062 GCF_902812655.1 Candidatus Frankia meridionalis
TACCTGGGGCAGGGCGCGGATGCGGTCGTTGATCAGTGACAGCAGATGTTCGTCATCCTCGGCGACGATTTCCAGGAGCAGGTCGAACGAACCCGCGGTGAGGACCACGTAGTCGACCTCGGGCAGCGCCGCGATGGCGTCCGCTACTTCCCGGACGTCACCCGAAACCCTGATACCGATCATGGCTTCGCGTCGGAACCCCACCCGGAGCGGGTCCGTGACCGCGACGATCTGCATGATTCCCGCGTCGAGCAGTCGCTGGACCCGCTGGCGTACCGCGGCCTCGGACAGGCCCACCGCGGTGGCCATGGCCGCGTAGGAACGTCGGCCGTCCTGCTGGAGCTGCTCGATGATCGCTTTGTTGATGTCGTCGAGGAGGGGTTCCGACGCCGCCCGGGGGCTACTTACCTTGCGTGGCTGGGACACCGTCCTCCAGACGTTGTGATCTATTGGATGCGCTCGAAGGTAATGATAAGGGAGCGACCGGAACTCTTGGTATAGACCCGACATTTACCGTACAGGGCACTTTCTGCGGATTCCTTTGCCTGAAGCGTTGTCGGGCTACGCTTTCAATATCTGAATGCCAGAAGGGATGCCGTGATCATGGCTGAGGCAGCATCTGAGGCGACAGTAGCCATCTCATCCGCCCACCTCGCCCGGCGGGTGGACGTCCTTACCGAACAGGAGGAGCGCCGACTGGCCGAGCGCACACCGGGTTCGCGGGCGCTGCACTCCAGGGCCGTCCGGTCGATGCCCGGTGGCGTGCCGTCGTCCTACCAGGCCCGCGACCCGTGGCCGATCTACCTCACGCACGGGCGCGGTTCGCGCGTGTGGGACGTCGACGGAACCGAGTACGCCGACTTCCACAACGGCTTCGGATCGATGGTGCAGGGGCACGCGCACCCGTCGATCGTCCGGGCGGTGCGGGAGCGGATCGGCCTGGGCAGCCACTTCGCCATGCCGACCGAGGACTCGGTGGTCGTCAGCGAAGAGCTGGCGCATCGTTTCGGCCTTCCGCAGTGGCGCTACGTCAACTCCGGGTCGGAGGCGACCATGGACGCGATCAGGATCGCCCGAGCGGTGACCGGACGTGACACGATCATAAAAATCTTCGGTTCATACCACGGTCACCACGACTACGTGATGGTCTCCATCGGGACCCCGTACGGTGACATCGGTCCGGCCGACGACATGGCGTCGCTGGCCTACGGTGAGGGCATTCCCCAGGCCGTCGTCGACCTGACCGTGCCCGTGCCGTTCAACAACGCGCCGGCCATGGAGCACCGGATCGAGGCGCTTGCCGCCGCCGGACGTCCACCGGCATGTGTGATCATGGAAGCCGCGATGATGAACCTCGGTGTGATCCTGCCCGAGTCCGGTTATCTTGAGGCGGTCCGTGACATCACCCGGCGTCACGGCATTGTGCTGATCTTCGATGAGGTCAAGACCGGTCTGTGCGTGGCGCCCGGGGGAGCGACCGGGCGGTTCGGTGTCCTGCCGGACATGGTCACCCTGGCCAAGGCGCTCGGCGGCGGGCTGCCGTCCGGTGCCGTCGGCGGTACCGCCGAGATCATGGAGGTCGTCCGGTCGGACCGGGTCAAGCAGGTCGGGACGTTCAACGGCAACCCGCTGACCATGGCTGCTGCCCGGGCCAGCCTCTTCGAGGTACTCACCCCGGATGCGTACGCCCATCTCGACCGGCTGGGCGACCGGCTGATCGCCGGTTGCGACGAGATTCTCGGCCGCTACGGACTGCCTGGTTACACGGTGGGTATCAGCTCCAAAGGATGCGTGCACTTCGCCGACGCACCGATCCGTGACTACACCTCCTTCATGGCGCACCAGAACGGCGTGTTGCCGGAGCTGGCGTGGCTGTACAACGCCAATCGGGGTGTTCTGATGGCGCCCGGCCGCGAAGAGGAGTGGACGCTGTCGGTACAGCACACAGACGCCGATGTGGACCGCTACCTGGACTCCCTTGAAGCCCTGGCCGGCGACCTTGCCCGGTAGGGACTGCTCCCTGGAGTCCGTCCGGTGGAGTCCGTCCGGTGGACGGCCATCCACCGGGCGCCGGGACTCTTCTGTTGCGTGGCCGATGGCGAAAGATTGGGGAGGATTGGCATCCGAGGTGTAGTTCGGCATGGTTTCCGCGACAAACTCTTACGACGAACACGCTATCCGTGGTCTAGTCTGCTTGTCAGTGGCCTTCTCGTTCGGATCGATGTCGACCGGCTTCCTGACCTGGCCACCGGAGTAGCCCCAGGACCGTTCCACCCGTGTCGGCTACCGGAGTGTGCGTATGGACAGGATCCTCGCGAACTTCATCGACGGCATCGCTG
>NZ_CADDZT010000017.1:26087-30352 GCF_902812655.1 Candidatus Frankia meridionalis
CTGGTGAACCCGTCCACCGGGGAGGTTTTTGCCGAGGCTCCCGTGTCCGGTCCGGTCGACGTGGACGCGGCGGTCCGGGCAGCATCGGGCGCGTTCGAGTCCTGGCGCGACACCACGCCGAGCGAGCGGGCCAGAGCCCTGCTGAAGCTGGCCGACGCCGTCGAGGAACACGCGGGCGACCTTGTCCGGGCGGAGTGCGAGAACACCGGGAAACCCGTCCGGCTCACCCTGGACGAGGAGATTCCGCCGGCCACGGACCAGATCCGCTTCTTCGCCGGTGCGGCCCGGGTGCTGGAAGGCCGTGCGGCCGGCGAGTACCTGGCCGGGCACACCAGTTATGTACGCCGCGAGCCGGTCGGGGTCTGCGCGCAGGTCACGCCGTGGAACTACCCGCTGATGATGGCGGTGTGGAAGTTCGCGCCGGCGATCGCCGCGGGCAACACGGTGGTTGTCAAACCGTCGGACACCACGCCGGTCAGCACACTGCTGCTCGCCGAGATCGCCGCCGAGTTCCTGCCGGCCGGCGTTTTCAACGTGGTGTGCGGTGATCGGGACACCGGGCGCGCGCTCGTGGCCCACCCGCGGCCCGCGATGGTGTCGGTGACCGGCAGTGTCCGTGCCGGAACGGAGATCGCCCAGGCCGCGGCTGACACCCTCAAGCGTGTCCACCTGGAACTCGGAGGCAAGGCTCCGGTCATCGTTTTCGACGATGTCGACGTCGAGTCGGTGGCGGCCGCGATCGCGGGCGCGGCCTACTTCAACGCGGGCCAGGACTGCACTGCCGCCACCCGGGTGCTGGCTGCGTCCGGCATATACGACGACCTGGCTGTGGCCCTGGCAGAACAGGCACGGGCGACACGGACCGGTTCCCCGGACGAACCGGATGCCGCCTACGGCCCGCTGAACAACATCGGCCAGCTCGGCCGCGTCCACGCGGTGGTGGATCGGGCGCCGGAGCATGCCGAGGTCCTCGCCGGTGGGGCACCGGTGGCCCGGTCCGGCTTCTTCTACCCGGCGACGGTCGTCGCGGGCCTGCGCCAGGACGACGAGATGGTCCAGCAGGAGATCTTCGGTCCGGTGGTGACCATTCAGCGGTTCAGTTCCGAGGACGAGGCGGTGGCGTGGGCGAACGGGGTCGAGTACGGGCTCGCGTCCAGTGTGTGGACGCGTGACCACGGCCGTGCGATGCGCGTTGCGCGCAGGTTGGATTTCGGCTGCGTCTGGATCAACACCCACATCCCGCTGGTGGCGGAGATGCCCCACGGAGGCTTCAAGAAGAGCGGCTACGGGAAGGATCTTTCGGTCTACGGTCTTGAGGACTACACCCGGATCAAGCACGTGATGAGCAACATCGAGTTCTGAGGTGGGTGCGAAGGTTTCAGCGCGTGTCCGGTGGCTGTGCGCGACCTGATCAGGAACCGATCAGGAACCGATCGGGTCGAAGCGGGGTCGAGCCGCGGTCGGCCGACCGGACCGGGTTGGACAGGTGGTCGGAGGGCTGCTATGGGTAGGACTCGTACCGGTGGCACGGCACGTGACCTGGCGCGTGTGCCCACGGACAGCGAGAATGAGCTGGCCGACGTTGCGGATCGGAGTCGGACCCGGCCGTCGGGTTCGTCGCGTTATGCCACCCGCTATGTCACCGTGCACGGATACCGGCGGGCCTACGTCCGAGCCGGGCGCGGCCCCGCGATGCTGCTCATCCACGGGATCGGGGACAGCTCCGAGACCTGGCGTGACCTCATCCCACTGCTTGCCCGTGGGTGGACGGTGATCGCGCCCGATCTCCTCGGTCACGGAAGGTCGGACAAGCCGCGCGGTGACTATTCCATCGGCGGATATGCATGTGGCATGCGTGACCTGCTGACGGTGCTCGGTATCGACCGGGTGACGGTCGTCGGTCATTCCCTGGGCGGCGGTGTGGCAATGCAGTTCGCCTATCAGTTCCCGGAGCGGTGCGAGCGCGTGGTGCTGGTGGCGACCGGCGGGGTCTGCCCCGATCTGCATCCGTTGTTGCGGGTCGCCGCGGCTCCGGGCTCGGGGTTCGTGCTCCCGTTGCTCGCCACGGCCCCCATGCGGCAGATCGGCTGGGCCGCGACCCGGACGTTGCGGTGGCTGCACACCGATCTGGGGCGGGACGCCGACGACCTGATGCGGACATTCGACGCCCTGCATGTGGACACCGCGCGGAAGGCATTCCTGCGGACGTTGCGGACGTCGGTGGACGGGCACGGGCAGGCAATCACGATGTTGGACCGTTGTTATCTCGCGGCCGGAATGCCGTCAATGATCATCTGGGGTGCGCACGACGCCGTGATTCCGCTGGAACACGCACGGATCGCGCATGCCGCGATGCCGGGCAGCCGTCTGGAGATCTTTGAGGACGCCGGGCATTTCCCGCACCGCAGCGATCCGGAGCGTTTTCGGATGGTGCTGGAGGACTTTCTGTCCTCGACGCGCCCGGCAACGTACTCCGCCCGGCAGTGGCGGGACCTGATGCGCTCAAGGGGACGGGCGGACCAGCAGTCCGTCCATGGTCGGGGCCGTCGGGCGTCGCCGGCCGCCGCTGGAGGACGGGCCAGGCTGGTCACCGCCGCGGGTGGTCCGGTCGACGTCCGCTCCCGGAAAGGGGGAGACTCGCAGGAGCCGAGATGAAGAAGGTGAAGCCGGCGGCGAAGATGCCGAGAACTCGGTGTGGGTGCGGGGGGCCGACCATCGGTGGGGTCGGCGGAGGGCCCTGTTCGAGGTGTCTCGGCAATGGTTCATACTGGCCAGAAGCCGTGGTGTTCTCGGGAGCTAACAACAACCGTGGGTCGGTTGACTTCGCGTCCGCTGACTTCGTGTCCACTGACAGTCACGCATGATACCCGGCTCATCCCACCAGAGCGGCCATCGCGCCGGGCTGTCGAGACAGATGCCACTTCTATGTTCCAACCCGCTATCGCATTGGGATGCGGTGGGCCGCTATCGTGGAGTTCACCGGGCACAGGTGTGCCAATGTGGCCTATCCTCGTTGTAGTAACTGAAGTCAGAGATATATCGGAGGTCGACCGTTGGCACGTCGTGCGCGTCTGAGCTGGCCGGAAGAGCGTCGTCAGGCAAGTGAGGTCATCGTCCGCCGGGTTGATCCCGGTCGTGGCTGGACCCTTGAGCAGGCCCGTGACCTGGTACAGCAGGGTTACTCTGTCGAACATGTTGCGGAACGGACAGGATTTCCACCGCAGATGCTGAAAGTGGCTACCGAGGACTGAACCGTTCACCAGGGTGTGGGTGTCATGAAATAAGCACTTTCGGCGACGCGAATGCGGGTGGGGTCCCGTACGGTTCATCAAGGCGCTACGGGGGAGTAGCGAAGCTACGCCAATGCGTCAGGATGGTTACCCTGCGCAGCAAGGCGGATTGCGATGACACCGAAGTTCGGATCGCAGTGCCCGACCATGGTTTTGTGCCGACCATTGCCTGTCGATGATGATTGACCGTTGTTTTTTGATCACGTGACGTGACGTGCGCGCGTGATTGTTGTCTCGTGACCCGTGGCGCGAACAAGTCGGCCGAGGTGGTTGGAGTAGACGCCGTCCAGCCCAAATCCCAAAAGACGGTTCAGCGTCCGGGATGACTGGGCATGCCAGCCGAACGCAAGAAGTCCCTGGGCGTGGACCGGCGGCACCATCTGCGCGGACCAGTCGTTGGCACGCAGGTTCAGTGCCGTGGCGCCGGCGGCCGCCGTATCCCGTACATACGCTTTCAGTCCGCCATGACCCGCGTACCCACAGGAGTCGATCTCCTCTGTGGACCCGGAATTGATCAGCTTCACCTCGTCATCGAAATCGTCGAGCGCCCGCCACTCCCGGATCGCGTCGAGGTTCCCGCACAGCCACAGCCGTCCTGGCGCGCCCACGGCCCGCGCGGTGTCCACCGCCGCCCGTACCGCCCACGGCGCGGTCCCAGGCGAATCCTTGAAATCCAGGCTCAGCTCGAAGTCGCCACCACAGGTGGCGTAGAGGTCGGCGAGACCCGGAAGCCAACCCGGCAGCTCTGCCGCGGGTGTGTCGCTGATCCGACGGCGCCGTGGAGGAAGTCCGACGACGCCGTCGTGGTGCAGCACCGGGACGCCGTCAGCCGTAAGCCACACGTCCGACTCAAGCCCGCCGGCGCCGCCCGCGAGCGCCCGGGAGAAGGCCGCCAGGGTGTTCTCCCGCTGGAAACGGGCGGGTGAGCCCCGGTGGGCGAACCCGATCGGGCGCGGCGTCGTACCGGTCACCGGG
>NZ_CADDZT010000017.1:30593-35493 GCF_902812655.1 Candidatus Frankia meridionalis
TCACGCCGCTTCGGGGACCAGCTCAGGAGCGGTTCAGGAGCGGTTCAGGATGGCCAGCGTCGCCGCGTGCAGGCGGCCGTTGGTCGTCAGGACCGAGCCGCCTGACGGGCCGCGGCGGCCCGTCAGGTCGGTGAAGGTGCCCCCGGCCTCCTCGACGATCACCTGGAGGGCGGCAAGGTCCCACAGGGATACCTCAGGCTCGCAGGCAAGGTCGACAGCGCCCTCGGCGACCATCATGTGCGACCAGAAGTCACCGAAGGCGCGGGTTCGCCACACCGCCTCCACCAGGTCCATGAAGGGCGCCAGTCGGCCGGCCGCAGACCAGCTCTCCACGGACGCGAAGGACAGGTAGGCGTCGTTGAGGTCTGTCACCGCGGACACGCCCAGGGAACGGACCTCGCCGACGGCCGTCCGGGTGTGGGCTCCGAAACCGCGGGCGGCCCACCACCGCCGGCCCATCGCGGGTGCGCTGACCACACCGGCGACGACCTCACCGTCGATCTCGAGAGCGAGCAGGGTCCCCCATACCGGCACCCCGCGAACGAAGTTCTTGGTGCCGTCCACCGGGTCGACCACCCAGCGGCGCCGGGCGTCACCGATCAGCCCCTGCTCCTCGCCGAGCACCGCGTCAGCGGGCCGAGCCTCGGCCAGCCGCTCGCGGATCATCGCTTCGACCGCGGTGTCGGCGTCGGTGACCGGGGTGGCGTCGGGCTTGGCCTCGACCCGCAGGTCGACGGCCTGAAATCGGGCCAGGGTCATCGCGTCGGCGGCGTCCGCGAGGACAAGAGCCAGCGCGAGGTCATCAGCAACCGGGTGTTCGTCGGTGGTGGCTCCTCCGCCGTGAACCGGATCTGAATCTGTTCGTGCGGAACGGGTCACGGGGTGAGCGTACCCGGACGGCAGCCGCGTTCGAGATATCCGCGGCGGACCGTATATACCGTGTCCTCGTGATCCGTCGGACGGTTCGCGGAAACGTCCGGTCCACGGTGGCGCAGCGGGCAGACGTCGCCTGATGTGACTTTAGGACGTTTCGGCCCCGGACCGGGCGACGAGCAGCCGGCGCAGGCTCGCGAGCCGGCCCGGGTCCGCGTGCCCCTCCTCGACAGCGCGGTCCAGGGCGCAGTCGAGGAGGTCCGCCCGATGGGTGCAGCCACCCGGGCAGCCACCCGCGGCCGGCGCAAGGTCGGGGAAGGCCGCGAGCACCCGGCCCGCGTCGACCGCGCCCAGCCCGAACGAGCGAATCCCCGGGGTGTCCACCACCCAGCCGCCACCTGGCACCGGCAGGGCGATCGCCGCGGACGAGGTGTGCCGGCCGCGACCGGTCACCGCGTTGACCACCCCGATTGTCTGGGTCGCGTCCGGCACCAGGCGGTTGACCAGCGTCGACTTGCCCACCCCGGAGTGGCCGAACAGGACGCAGACCCGATCGGACACCAGCGCGGTCAGCCCGTCGAGGTCCGCGTCCGGTCGGGTGGTGACCACGGGCAGGCCCAGCGGCGCGTAGAGCTCACGCAGCGCCGAGCCGTCCGCGAGATCGGCCTTGGTGAGGCAGAGCACCGGTTCAAGGCCCCCGTCATAGGCCGCGACCAGGCATCGGTCGATCAAACCGGTTCGCGGTGGCGGGTCCGCGAGGGCGCAGACGATGACAAGCCGGTCGGCGTTGGCAACGATCGGGCGTTCGACCGGATCCGTGTCGTCGGCGGTGCGGCGCAGCACGCTGCGGCGTTCACCGCGTCCGACGATCCGGGCGAGGCTGCCGGGCGAGCCGGAGACGTCCCCGACCAGGGTGACCTCATCGCCGACGATCACGCTGGTCCGGCGCAGTGAACCGCCGCGGACCGTCGCGACCAGCACGGCCTTCCCGGTGACATGACAGGTGTAGCGGCCTCGATCGACCGCGACCACGGTCGCGGGTAGCGCATCGGCATGGTCGGGACGTTCCCGGGTGCGAGGCCGTGACCCGCGTCCGGCCCGAACCCGGACGTCGTCCTCGTCAAGCTCTCGAGGCACGGTTAGGTGGTCACCATCTTAGAGCGCCCGGCATCCCGATCCCCAGCATCTCGGCCCACAGCCGTGGGAACTGCGGCACGGTCTTGCCGGTAGTGGCGATGTCGTCGATCAGGACCCCCGGTACGACGAGCCCCACGACCGCGTAGGCCATGGCGAGGCGATGGTCGGCCCGTGGGTCGAGGCGGGCGCCGGCGAGCGGGGCGGGGGAGATGGCCAGTCCGTCGTCGGTCACGGTGATCGCCGCTCCGAGGCGCCCCAGTTCGGTCGCGAGCGCGCCGAGACGGTCGGTCTCCTGCAGGCGCAGGTGCGCGATGCCACGCAGCCGGCTCGGTGAGTCCGCGAGGACGGCGAGGGCGGCGAGAGTCGGGGCGGCCTCGCCATAGTCGGAGAGATCGACGTCGATCCCGTTGAGGCGCCCGGGTCCACGGACCTCAAGACCGGCCGCGGTATGTGTGACCATGCATCCCATGGCGGCCAGAAGGTCCGGCAGCATCCGGCCGGGTTGAACGGTCCGGTCCGGCCAGTCGGCGAGCACGACCCGGCCACCGGTCGCCGCCGCGGCGGCGAGGAAGGCGGAGGCGCTGCTGATGTCGGGTTCGATGATGTGGTCGTGGGCCACCAGCGGGCCTGGACCGACCGACCAGCACGCGCCTGAGCCCGTTGGCCCCACGACCTCCGTCTCAACCGTGGCCTCGACCGTGGCCTCGACCGCCGCGCCCGCGGCACGCAGAGCCGCGACGGTCATCTCCAGATGCGGCCATGACGGTAGCCGGGAGCCGACATGGCGGACGGTCACTCCATGATCGTAGCGGGGTGCCGCGAGCAGCAGCCCGGAGACGAGCTGGCTGGACGCGGACGCGTCCACCGTGACCTCGCCTCCGGCGAGGCATCCCCGGCCGTGCACGGTCAACGGCATCCGGTCGCCGTCGATGCGCGCGCCGAGGGTTCGCAGCGCATCCAGCAGAGGGGTAAGCGGACGGTCGCGCATCCGCGGGTCGCCGTCGAGCACCACGTCGCCGTGGACCAGCGTGGCCAACGCCGGAGCGAACCGGGCGACGGTGCCTGCATTGCCGCAGTCGATCCGGGCGGCGGGGACCCGCCGCAGCGGGAACTGGCCGTGGACCAGCCAGTCGTCGTGGTCGTCGACAACCGCTACGCCCAGCCCGCCGAGTGCGGCTGCCATGAGCAACGTGTCACGCGACCGCAGTGGCCGCGTCAGCCGGCTGGTCCCGTCCGAGATCGCCGCGAGGATCAGCGCCCGGTTGGTCGCCGATTTGGAGCCGGGCATCGTTACGGTCGCCTCGACAGGTCGGTCCGCCGTCGGAGCCGGCCAGGGATCGATGGGTACATCCGTGGTGACGGTCACCAGTTCAGCATGCCGGACGTTGTCCGCGGCGGGCACTGGCGACGTCTGCCCGAAGCCTCGGCTGTGATCGGTTTTCTAGTCGGGGCGGCGGGCACTGGCGACGTCTGCCCGAAGCCTCGGCTGTGATCGGTTTTCTAGTCGGGGCGGCGGGCACTGGCGACAAGGTGTATTCCGATGGATTCGCCTTGACGCTCGGCGGAAAGCTCGACCTCGGTCCGGACGAGGGTGGGAAAGCAGGACACATCCGATGCGACCGCGCGGGTCACGGCCTCGGCGGACAGCACCGTGCGTGGCCGGATCCAGTCGACGTCAAGGCCGGCGCTCGTCAGCAGGGCGTGCAGTTCCTCCGGCCAGAAGCAGCGGGTGATGGACCCGTCTTCGGCCGGGACGAGGACGACGTCGGCTCGTGGCACGTCCGACAACTCTGCCCAGCGGTGCTGTTCGGCGAGCCGGGCGAGCCCCAGCAGGAGCGAGTCGACACACAGCAGTAGTCGCCCCCCAGGGCGCAGCATGCGGTAGATCTCTTCGAGGGTGGTCTCGGTGGCCAGGCAGAATGACAGGGCGCGGCCTTCGGCAAGGACCGCGTCGAAGCTCGCCGGGGCGAACCAGTCGAGTGACCGGGAATCGCCTGCGACGTGAAGAAGCCGGCCGGATCCGGTAAGGGGGTCGCCGAGATCCGTGGACGGGACCACTCGCACCACGTCATGTCCGGCCGCGACCATCTGGCGGGCGAATCTCGTCCGGGGACCGGAGACGTCGAGAACCCGGATCTGCGTCGGCGGTAGCCAGCTGGCCAGCTGGGTTGAGGCGACATCCTCGTAGAACGCCCAGTAAGGATCATCGCTGTCCATGGGGGCCTCGTAGACGAGGGTCGGGGTTCGTCCGCGCGGCTGATCTGGCTCGGCGTCGAGACGGGGCAGCATGGACCTTTCCTATCCTTCAAGGGGAGAAGATGCGAAACAAGTCACACAGGCTTACCGGAAGTCTGACAGATCTCCATGGTCAACGGTGACATGACCTCCTTGGAGGTCGACGGCGGGCGCATGTTTGTGGTTCCCGCGGTAGGTACCCCGATCGGACTTGTCGTGCTCCTGCACGGCGCCGGCAGTGGAACCGATGTCGGGGTGTTGTCCGAGCTCGCGGCGCGGCTGCCGGATGCCGGGGTGAGTGTCGCCCGCCTGGAGATGCCGTACCGGGTCGCGGGACGCCGTGCGCCGGATCGTCCGGCGAGATTGGACGCGGTACTGCGCACGGCAATGGGCGTGTTGCCGCATCCGCGTCCTGTTGTTCTCGTCGGCCGTTCCATGGGATCGCGGGTGGCCTGCCGGTGTGCTCGAGAGATCGGTGCCGTGGGGGTCGTGGCATTCGGATTTCCGCTGTTCGCGCCCCGTGGAACCCTGTCCCCGGGGGTGCCTGCCGCCGACCGGCCGTCGAGGTTGCCGGAACTACTCGCAGCCGGTGTTCGGGTGCTGGTGGTGCAGGGTGATCGTGACGCGTTCGGCATGCCCGACCCGGACCCGGCGC
>NZ_CADDZT010000017.1:35879-48363 GCF_902812655.1 Candidatus Frankia meridionalis
GGGCCGGCATGCCGCGCCGGTGACACCGAGGCAATGCCCGCGGCGACACCACGGTCATCCGAGGGTCACGCAGGTGATCGGGACCGTTGTCCCGGCGTACCCCGTCCCGTCGTGGCCGGCAGCTTTTCCGCACGCGAACATGCGCCTGTCGAGGTATCGTCCGCAGCAGAGGTCGGCGGTGCGCCCCTGAACCGGTACTCCGCGGACGGCCCGATGAACGAGGGAGTGGTCCTGGTCGACGAGACGACCGAAGAGCGGGGTAGCCGGTTCGAGCACGATGCCCTGCCTTACCTCGATCAGTTGTATGCGGCGGCGCTGAGGATGACGCGGAACCCCGCTGATGCCGAGGATCTGGTCCAGGAGACCTTTGTGAAGGCCTTCGCGGCGTTCCACCAGTTCCAGGAAGGTACGAATCTCAAGGCCTGGCTCTACCGCATCCTGACGAACACGTTCATCAACACCTACCGCAAGCGGCAGCGCCAGCCGCTGCAGAGTCCTACCGAACAGGTCGAGGACTGGCAACTCGCCGAAGCCGAGTCGCACACGTCGAGCGGGTTGAAGAGCGCCGAGGCCGAGGCGCTGGAGCATCTGCCGGACAGCGACATCAAGGATGCTCTGCAGGCACTGCCCGAGGACTTCCGCATAGCGGTCTACCTTGCGGACGTCGAGGGCTTCGCCTACAAAGAGATCGCGGAAATCATGGGTACTCCGATAGGCACCGTGATGTCGCGTCTGCACCGTGGCCGTCGTGGCCTGCGTACAGCTCTCGGGCACTACGCCCTGGAGCGGGGCCTGGTCCGCACCGGCAGCACCGATGTCGATGGCGGTGGATCGTGAGTTGTGGGGACCCGCACGCGATCGACTGCCGGAAGGTACTGGAGGCGGTCTATCTCTATCTCGATGGTGAGATTGATTTCGACCATAAGCACCTGATTCGTTCACATCTGGACGAATGCTCTCCCTGCCTGCGTGAGTTCGGTGTCGAACACGAGGTGAAGTTGCTCGTTGCCCGTAGGTGTGGGGGGGAGCGCGCTCCCGACTCGCTTCGGATGAGCGTTCTTGAGCGGCTACGCGCCGCCCGCATCGATGCTGCTGCTATTGAGTTTCGCGCCGAGTAGGCGCCTGTCGTAAAGTACGCGACCGGTGGCGGTTAGGCTCTCGTGCCGTGCGTATCCTTGTCACCGGCGCGGCCGGTTTTATTGGTTCCACGGTCACTGACCGTATGCTTGCCGACGGCCACGACGTCGTCGGGATCGATGACCTGTCCACCGGACGGCTGGAGAACCTGAGCCTGGCCTCCAGGGACGCCCGGTTCTCGTTCGAGAAGGTTGATGTCACCTCTGGCGAACTTGCCGAAGTGGTGCAGCGTGTGCGTCCCGATGTCGTGTTGCACCTGGCGGCGCAGATCGACGTGCGGGTGAGCATCCGCGACCCGCTGCTCGACGCCCGGTTGAACGTGCTCGGCACGATCAACCTGCTGGAGGCCAGCCGGCTGGCCGGTGTCGGAAAGCTCGTCCACACCTCGTCCGGCGGTTCGATCTACGGGACGCCCAAGCGCCTGCCGGTCGACGAGACCATGCCGGTAGCTCCCGAGTCCCCATACGCGGCCGGGAAGGCAGCCGGCGAACTCTACCTGTCGGTGTACCGGTCAACCTACGGCCTGGCCACGACGGCGTTGGCGCTCGGAAACGTCTACGGACCGAGGCAGGACCCCCACGGTGAGGCCGGTGTGGTGGCGATTTTCGGGACGGCGATGCTTGAAGGCCGCCCGACCAGGATTTTCGGCGATGGTGAGACCACCCGCGACTACGTCTTCGTCGGTGATGTCGCGGACGCTTTCGCCCGTACGGTCACACCGGATGCGGCAAACGGGGAACGGCTCAACATCGGTACCGGCGTCCAGACACCTGTCCGGGAACTGCACAGCAGGATTGCGGCGATCGTCGGGGTGGCTGACGATCCCGAGTTCGCCCCGCCTCGGCCCGGGGAGCTGCAGCGGATCGCCCTCGACGTCAGCAGGGCGCAGCGGCTGGTCGGCTGGCGGCCTCAGGTCGACCTGGAGGCAGGCCTGCGCCAGACCGTCAGCTGGCTGAGCAGCCGGACCGCCACCAGCTGATCCACCCCGCTCCCGGCCTGCGCCGCACATGGTTCGGGTTCTACCACGGTGGCCCGGTGGTACGGCCCGCGTCCGCGTGCGGTACCACCGGGCCACCGTGGCGCTCCGGTCCACCAGGCTGGTCATCGCGGAGCCGTGGGTCGACGGACGCCCGGGGTTCGATCCTGGCCCGGGGGCGTTTCTAGGTGTTCGGGCGCTTGCCGTGGTTGGCCTTGCTCTTGGCGCGTGCGCGCCGCTTACGCTTCTTCTTCGCCATGTCGACGACCTCCTTTCTTCCGAGGTCATCCTGTCATGGACCATCCGCCGGCCAGGACCGACAGCCGGCCGCGTGCCCGGGACGGCGATAGCGCGCCGTGTTCCTCCCGCGCTGCCCCAGGCCCCAGGCCCTAGCCGTGGACGGGTTCGGTCGTCGTGGCGTCCGCATCCTCCTCGTAATGGACACCTGAGTGCGGATGCCCCGTCCCGGGGGCGCGGCGTGACTCCAGGGTGCGCCGTGCCCGCATCGGCGCGACCGCGCCGAACAGCCCGACCCCGGAGGCGATCATGATGTCGCCGAGGCTGACCACGGCCGGCGCGTTCGGGAAGGCCACCGGTATCACTGCCGTGGCCGGGCGCAGGACCGTACCTGCTCCGCCCGGTGTGTACTGGGAGGACGACTGTACGTCGCGCACGGGCACACCGGCGCGTTCGGCCCCCGCGAGTGAGACCGGCATCTGGCCGCCGTTGGCGAGGATCACCGCGGTGTTCAGGGCGATCCCGGCCAGGAGCAGGCCGAGGCCTGGCAGGCGGGGATTCGCCGCTGCGAACAGCGCGATCCCCACCGTGGCCGCCACCCAGCCGGCCGCGTGGGTGCCAGGAATGATCCGTCCGATGAGCAGCGCCGCAACCACGGCCGCGAACGTCCACGGACGCGCTACATCGATGCGTCCCAAGGCACGCAACGTCCCACCGCGAACCAGCCCGACGGCGATGCCACCCGCAAGGGCGAGCACAAGGAGAACGAACACTCTCGTAGTGTGCTGTGTCCCTGGAGCGCTCGACCTCAGGGTCGCCATTCTGGCATGTCTGATGCTGCACAGGACCGCGGTCTCGGTGGACAGGGAGATCATTATCGGGGTTTTGGGTCGGGTGTTGTTACCGCCGGGTTTGGGTGAATCAGTGAGCGGAGAGGGACTTTCTTTGTCGACGTGGCGTGCAGCCGTAGTGTGCGGGCGCACACTACGCTCACGCTGTGCTCATGTCCGATCGGTAGTAAGGAAGGGGGACCTGTGGCTGAGGAAGTTCGGGCTGAGATGGTGGCCAACGTGTGGAAGGTCGTCGTCGGCGTCGGTGACACGGTGTCGGCCGGTGACACGTTGGTCATTCTCGACTCCATGAAGATGGAGATTCCGGTGCTCAGCGAGGATGGAGGCCGGGTTGCCCAGATCGCGGTCCAGGAGGGAGACGTCGTTCAGGAAGGCGACCTGATCGCCCTTCTCGACCAGGTACCGGTGGCCTGAGGGCACACCCGGTAACCCGTGACAGGCTGACATCGAGTAGTGCCGGAACCCAGGCACTGCGGGCTCGGGTGCCGAGGGCTCAGCTGACGATCATGCCGTGTTCGGCGCAGCGGGCGGTCCACCCCGTTGGCGTGACCTGCACGACCATCCGGCGACGGCAGGTCCCGCAGAACCTCGGTGGCTCCAGCAGCCGTGCCTGCGCACAACTGTCGTGCCCGCCGTCTGCGAGTGACCGTCCGCACCGATCGCAGTAGGCCGCCTGCGCACCGCTGAGAGTCATGGCGCCGAGAGTAGCGCCTCGTCAAGGATGGGCAAGCCCTGCCCGGCGAGGCGCCCTGACTCTCGTTTCCGGTCTGGTCAGAATGTGGCCTGCATGGACTTGATCGGCATCTTGAGGTCGGCGAGCATCGCGAGGTCCGCTTCGGCCGGGCGCCCCAGAGTCGTCAAATAGTTGCCGACGATGACCGCGTTGATGCCACCCAACATCCCTTCGACGGCCAGGTCACCGAGGGCGATCTCGCGTCCTCCCGCATAGCGCAGAATGGTGCGCGGCAGTGCGAGCCGGAACGCGGCGATCGTGCGCAACGCGTCCTTCGGGCTGATGACCGCCATGTCGGCGAAAGGTGTGCCCGGCCGTGGGTTGAGGAAGTTCAGTGGAACCTCGTCGGGTTCGAGTTCAGCGAGCTGCCCGGCGAGCTCGGCCCGCTGCTCCAGCGTCTCACCGACCCCGATGATCGCCCCACAGCACAGTTCCATGCCGGCCGCCCGCACCATCTCGCAGGTCTCCCAGCGTTCCTGCCAGCTGTGGGTGGTCACGACCTGTGGGAAGTGTGACCGAGCCGTCTCCAGATTGTGGTTGTAACGGTGCACACCCATCGTGGCGAGGGCGTCGACCTGTTCCTGAGTGAGCATCCCGAGCGAGCAGGCGACGTTGATGTCCACGGCGGCGCGGATTGCCGCGACCCCGGCGCGGACCTGGGCCATCAGCCGCTCGTCCGGGCCACGGACGGCGGCGACGATGCAGAATTCGCTCGCACCGGTCTCTTTTGTCGCTTTTGCGGCTTCGACCAGCGAGGGGACGTCCAGCCAGACCGCACGGACGGGCGAGTCGAACTGGCCGGACTGGGAGCAGAAGTGACAGTCCTCGGGGCAGCCGCCGGTCTTGAGACTGACGATCCCCTCGACCTCCACGTCCGGGCCGCACCAGCGCATCCGCACCTCGTGGGCCAGCGCGAGTGCCTCGCTGATCCGGTCGTCGCCGAGGCGCAGCACCTCCAGCGCCTGCTCGGCCGACAGGCCGCGGCCGTCCTCGAGGACCTGTCGCCGGGAAACCTGAAGGATGTCGGGCTCGACGTCTCCACCTGCCTGCTCGGTGTGAGCGGATGGCCGTGTGGCAGAGGCCGAGGTCACGGGCGGGGCGGTCGCTGACGATGGCGGCACGGTAGGTCTCCCTGTGGTCCGGTGCGGACGTCGACTCGTCTGGACGGGCGGGGCGGGCAGCGTGGACAGTGCGGACGGGCGGGGCGCGGGCCGTCCGCCGGGTCCGTCCCATCAAGGTGGACGTTTGCACACCCGCCGTGGTTCACGCTCGCCTGTCCGCGATAGTTCTCAGTCGGAACCAGTGCGTGGACAGCAACCGGACACTTTCCGTCATGGATTGTGTCTCCTTCTGAACTCTCGAGCGTCGAAGGTCCCGCCGAGTGCCGGTGCGAGGCACGCCCGGGCCGTGTCACGGAAGGATGCCGCATCCGCATCGCCCGCCCCTGCAGGGATCGCCCCGGTGAGTGGGCGCGCCGCCAGCATCTCCAGGTCCGCGATGTTCGAGCGGCAGGCGAGGTCCGGGGCGGGTGGCCACGAACCGATGACAAGTCCAGCCAGATCCAGTCCGCGACCTGCGAGCGCCTCCAGGGTCAGGGCGGTGGCGTTGAGCGCGCCGAGTCCGGCCTCACTGACCAACAGCACCTCCGCGGTGAGCATGCGGGCGAGATCGGCCACGGTCGTGCCCTCGTCGTCATAGCGGACCAGCAGCCCACCCGCGCCTTCCACCAGGACGAGCCGGCGGCGCTCGGCGAGCTCCGCCACCCGGTGTGCGACGGTGGACAACTCCACCGGAGGGCGTCGGGCGAGGCGGGCCGCAGCCGCCGGGGACAGCGCCGCCGGGAACCGGGCGTACTCGTGCAGATCCTCAACTCCGGACAACTGTCGTATATGGTCGAGGTCGCCGGGTTCACCGGGTTCGACGCCGGTCTGGGCGGCCTTTACCACGGCGACGTCAGCGCCCCGGGCACGGGCGAGTATGGCCACCGCGGCAGTCACGACGGTCTTGCCGACGCCGGTCCCGGTTCCGGTCACCACGATCACGGTCACCCTGACGTGCCGAAACCGGGTTCGTCGAGTGCAGAGGCGTGCTGTACGGGGGCACTGGGGGCGTGGGTGCCGCGGATGGCGGTGCCCAGGGCGGCGGCGAAGGCGCCGGCGGCGTGCGCCATGTCCGCGTCGGTGAGGTCCGCGCGGGCCGCGACCCGCAGCCGGCTCGTCCCCGGGGGCACGGTCGGCGGGCGGAAGCAGCCGACCGCCACGCCGTGGGCGCGGCAGACCTCCGCTGCGGCCACCGCGGGTCCGGGTTCACCCAGGACGACCGACACGACCGCTCCGGCCGGCGGCGGCGCGCCGGTGAGCGCGGCAAGCTCGCGGGCGCGCCGCCGCACGTCGTCCGCGAGAGCCGGGGTGGCGTCCAGCAGCCCGAGTGCGGCCAGTGCCGCGCCGGCGCAGGCCGGGGCGAGCCCGGTGTCGAAGATGAACGTGCGGGCGGTGTCGATCAGGTGGGCGCGTACCTGGGGTGGGCCCAGCACGGCGCCGCCCTGACTGCCCAGTGCCTTGGACAGGGTGACGGTGGCGACCACATCCGGTTCGCCGGCGAGCCCGGCGTCAGCGAGGGCTCCCCGGCCGCCCGGACCGACGACGCCGAGCCCGTGCGCCTCATCCACCAGCAGCAACGCGCCGTGGGCCCGGGCCACGGCGTGCAGCGCGGCAAGCGGGGCGAGGTCGCCGTCGGCGGAGAACACCGAGTCGGTGACCACGACGGCGTGCCGCCAGGACTGCCCGGCCAGCGCTGCGTCGACCGCCTCGACGTCGGCGTGCGCGACGATGCGTACCCGCGCCCGGGACAGCCGGCACGCGTCCACCAGCGACGCGTGGTTGCGTTCATCCGAGACGATGAGATCGTCCGGGCCGCTCAGCGCGGTGAGAACGCCCAGGTTGGCCGCGTACCCGGAGGCGAATACCAGCGCGGAGGCGAAGCCGGTGTGGTTGGCGAGGGCCTCCTCAAGCTCGCCGTGCAGGGTGGTCGTTCCGGTGACCAGCCGGCTCCCGGTGGAGCCGGCACCCCAGGCTCGCAGCGCCCGCACTCCGCCTTCGATCACCTCGGGATGACGGGACAGCCCCAGGTAGTCGTTTCCGGCCAGGTCCAGCAGGCGCGGGAGATCTCCGTGTGGTGCGTCGGCGGACGTCCATCCGTCCGGGCCGCGTGGACGCACGGTGCGGCGCAGCCCTGCCTCCTCACGGCGGCGGGCGTGGCTGTCCAGCCATGCGAGCGGATTGTTGACCGCGTGGGTGGAAGGACGCACAGCGGAAGCCTAGGCCAAAGGCGGCGCGGGGAAACTGGGAGCCCGCGGCACGGTGGTGATCTGGCACTGATCCGGTACCGGGGCTCCGCTGCCTCGCCGCATCTGGCAGTCTGCCTGCGTGGGCACGCTGGCGGACCTTCTGCGCGAGAGCACCGATCTTGGTGCGGACGACATAGACCACCTCCATGCTCTGGTAGCCGACTGGGCGCTGTTGGCCGACCTGTCCTTCGCGGACCTGCTGCTGCTCGTGCCGAGTCGACTTGCGGTGGCCCGTGGCGGTTCCGGGCCGGGGGCGGAGTTCCTGGTGGTCGCGCAGGTACGACCGACCACGGGACCGACCGCCTACCACAACGACGAGGTCGGCAGTGTTGTGATCAACAGGTGGGTGGTGCAGAACTCGTGGCGCGAGCGCCGGATCGCCCGCGAAGGTGAGCCGGAGTGGGACGGCGGGGTGCCGGTTCGGACCGAGGCGATCCCGGTCCTGCATGAGGACCGCGTGATCGCAGTGCTGGCCCGGGATACCAATCTCGCCACGACCCGGACGCCGAGCGCGCTCGAATCCGCCTACCTTCAGTGCGCGAACAACCTGGCTCTGATGATCGCCGAGGGGGCGTTCCCGTTCCGGGGGAGTGCGGTCGAACTGCCCGAGGCACCGCGGGTCGGTGACGGGATGCTCCGCCTGGACGGTTCGGGAAAGGTCATCTTTGCCAGTCCGAACGCGTTGTCGGCCTACCGCCGTCTCGGCTACACCGGCAATGTCACCGGTGAGGACCTGCGTTCGGTACACCGGACGCTGAACCTGCCCGCGACCACACCGGCGGTCTGGCACGCGATCGGTCGCCGTCGGCCGGTCGAAGTGGAACTCGCGGTCGGCAGCACGGTGGTTCTGCTACGCGCGATTCCGCTGTTCCCGGCTGCCACCCGCGAGGTGCTTGTCCTTGTTCGTGACGTTTCTGATCTCCGGCGCCGGGAGGCGCAGCTACTCAGCAAGGACGCGACGATCCGGGAGATTCACCACCGGGTGAAGAACAACCTGCAGACGGTGGCGGCGTTGCTGCGTCTGCAGATGCGTCGCACCAAGGTGGATGAGGCACGCCTCGCGCTGCGCGAGTCGGTGCGTAGGGTGACCTCGATCGCTGTCGTTCATGAGACGCTCTCGCAGAGCCTCGGAGAGTCCGTGCCCTTCGACGAGATCGCCGATCAGATCACGTCGGTAACGGTTGATCTCGCCTCGACCGGTACCCGCGCGAACACCACCCGCAAAGGATCATTTGGACGGCTGCCCGGGGAACTCGCCACGCCGCTGGCCCTTGTGCTTTCCGAACTTTTGCAGAATGCTGTCGAACATGCGTTCGAGGGTTCTGCTGGCACGATCGAACTCCGTGTCCATCGGGATGTTGACCGCTTGGACGTGGTTGTTGCTGACGACGGCGCGGGGTTGCCTGACGACTTCCAGCTGGAGCATTCACCTCGTCTCGGACTGCAGATCGTGCGCCAGCTCGTCCTCGGTGAGATGCAGGGGGCGATCCGGCTCCAGGCGGGGCCGGATCGCGGAACGGAGGCCCTGCTTTCCATCCCGTTGCAGTCGTGAAAACTTTTTTGAAGATCGATGTTATGGAGGCCGTCGAGGTGGGTACAGCACCACCGTGCCTGGCGCCGTCCCACCCCGTCCTGGCCCGCCGCGCCTTACCGTCTCGACACCACTACAACAGGTGTCGATGGTTCCGCTCGCAAACTGCACGAATACGGACGGAAGCGACACAAATGCACACGGCAACATCCCTGGGGCTGGTTTGTCATTCCAGGGCCACCTGGGAAGTCGTCGTGCAGGTCGTGCCGCGTTGGTGGTTGTGAGTACTCAGGCGGTGCGAACTCGCATGCGCGCACGCTTGAGTGCTCGTCGTTCATCCTCGCTCAAACCGCCCCAGACTCCGGAATCTTGCCCGGTGTCAAGTGCCCAGCTCAAGCAATCACTTGTTACGGCACACCGCCTACAGACGGCCTTTGCTTCTTCGACCTGGCGTTCAGCCGGACCGGTTGTACCGATCGGGAAGAAGAGCTCGGGATCCTCGTCACGGCAGAGCGCTCTGTGGCGCCAGTCCATGCGTACAACTCCCTCTCTCGTCTCGGGCCACACTGCACGTGAGACGCTTTGCGAGCCGCTACGGTTGTGCCGCACTTCCCGACAATCAACCGGATGTCGGATCCGTGCGGGGTCTTGATCTTTCGACCGGCTGCACCCTCGCGCGTGAGCCCAGGGTGAACGTGGTCCATCCACCTCGGACATTCGCCACCCTCCCACCGCAACTACCGTGGGCGCAAGAACCTGGAAGTGGCTTCGTACCCCTTCCGGCCTGCGTCGGTCGGGCGGAGACACAGGTAGACCACTCTTTGCGGATGGTTGAACATCGTTGACAGACAGACTCTCCCAGCACTGCCAACTCAGTGAACACACATATGTCACCGATCTGGACAACATGCCGGATTGGCCTTCAGTGTTGTCATCTCAGGGTTTCTCGGCTACATGGAACCTGGTTGGACGTCCCTGGCGGCGCCGGCCGCGGCTGTGATGGCATCGTTGGACCATGCAGGTTCTTGGTCACCGCGGCAGCCGGGTTCCGGGCCCGGAGAACACGGTCGATGCGGTGGAAGCCGCGTTGCGTGCTGGCGCTGATGGTATCGAAGTGGATGTACGGCGCAGCGCCGACGGGGATCTGGTGTGCGTGCACGACGCTCGCCTGCCGGGCAGGCTGACCGGCAGGGCGGTTGTGCGCCGAAGCACCCGCGAACTCGCCGACCTCGGCGTGCCCGTCCTGAGCGATGTTCTGGACGCGTGGGACGGCCGAGGCCGGATCATCCTCGAGGTGAAGAACCAGCCGGGGCAGCCGGACTTCGACGCACCGAGGGAACGCACCGCCTACGCCCTGGTCGAGCTCCTGCGGGCACGGGGGCTCGGCAGGGTCTCCCGTCCCGTTTCACCGGAGGCCGTCACCGTGTCCTCGTTCGACTGGTTTGCGATCGAGGCGGTACGCGACTCCGGGATCGGCGTGGCCACGGCGTTCCTGTCCATGCCGCGGATGTCGGTCAACAGCGGCATCGCCTACGTGCGCTCGGCCGGGCACCAGGAACTGCATGCCCACGTGTCGTCCGTGCTCGGGTCCGAGGCGGTTCCCCAGCGGGCCCGGGCTGCGGGCGTGGGCCTTGTGACCTGGACGGTGACGTCGGTGGCGGATGCCGGCCAGCTACGGGACGCGGGTGTCGATGCGGCGATCTGTGATAATCCGGCCGAGGTTGTCCGCAAACTTGGCCGTGGAGCGGCCTGACCGCCTCGCAGGGAGCCTGACGTCGGGTGGCTGGTTGGGAAGCGCCCCCCTGGCGCATCGGGAGTCGGTGCTCGCGAAGGACGTCTCAGACGATGACGCGTAGGGCCCTCGGCCGGGACCTGACGGTCACCTCCGTCTGCGGCCCGATGTACTCGCCATCGAGCTGGAACGGCAGCTCCCGGGCGGTCGTCAACGTGATCATGGGCTGGTCGTGCAGGGCGAGGACGTTTCGACCGTGCGGCCCCCTCCTGCCGTGCAGCATCTGTAGCCCGCTGCGGGCTGTCGTCGACACCCGCAGTCGGCGCAGACCGATGAGGTCCAGACCGCTGTCGAAGGACGCGTCGGGGCAGGCCCGCACCGGCCGGGCGTTCAGGTATGTCCAGGGCATGGTGTTGCAGACCACGGCGACGAGGACCTGCTCCGACCCCACGCC
The DNA here is from genome assembly GCF_902812655.1 of Candidatus Frankia meridionalis. GTDB lineage: Bacteria > Actinomycetota > Actinomycetes > Frankiales > Frankiaceae > Protofrankia > Protofrankia meridionalis. The sequence goes on from NZ_CADDZT010000017.1 coordinate 46,877, forward strand.
GTCCGACCCCACGCCGTCCGGGTCCGCGGCCACCGCCGGGCCGGGCCGCTCGCCGGTGGTGACGGTGATGGGCGGATGCCGGTGCCCGGTACCGCGGATGAAGCGGCCGAGCGCGGAACGCAGGTACAACCCGGGGGTGTTGCGGCGTCCGTGTACCCGTTTGCGTTCGACCTGCTCGACAACGGCCGCATCCAGACCGAGACCGGCGCAGAAGGTGAACCAGCGGGACTGGTCCGACCCCGACGGGTCGGTGAAGGTCGCGTGCCCGAGGCCGATCCGTCGGCTGCGGCCGTCCCGTAGTGCCTCCAGAAGCTCCCCGGTGGCTTCCACCGGGGATGCGGAGTAGCCCAACGCGCGGGCGAAGACGTTGGTGCTTCCACCGGGCACCACCGCGAATGCCGGGACGTTCGGGGCCGGTCCCGAACGCAGCAGCCCGTTGACGATCTCGTTGACGGTTCCGTCGCCGCCGAGCGCGACAACCAGGTCGAGTCCGTTCCCGGCGGCGCGTTCGGCGAGTTCGGTGGCATGGCCCCGGCCCTTCGTGGCGACGACGTCCACGCTGAGATCGGCGGCGAGGGCGCTGACCAGAACCTCCCGAACGCGCTGGGTCGTAGCCGTGGCGATGGGGTTAACGACCAACAGCGCGCGCATGATGTCCACGGTAACCGTTTCGACCATCGCAGTCCCTGACGACGTAATCCTCACCACCCGGTGGACAACGCCGGCCCCCGCATGCATCCACCCGCCCCGCTATGGCCACGACTGGCCGCTGCGGCCTCACCGTCACGGCCTCACCGTCACGACGTACTGTCGGCGGGTGCGTTCCAGGACAGCCCACCGGACAGCCCACCGGACAGGGTCCGGGCAGGTGTCGTCGGCCGGCCTGCCCGCCGATGCGTCGGCCCGCGGGCGGGCCGGCCGGCCGCGGGACACCAGGCGTGCACTGCGGGCCGCCGTGGCACTGCTCGGAGCGGAGGCGCTGATGCTTGCCGGCCTTGGGACGTTCCTGGTGGTGCGGGGCTTCGGCGCGGGCACCGATGACCGTGGCCGAGCTGAACTCGGCGGCGTGCTCGCGGTGGCCGCCGGGGTGGGCCTGGCGCTGCTCGCGCGGGCGCTGTTCGCCGGGCGGCAGTGGGCCCGCTCGCCTGTTGTCGTCGTCCAGCTGCTGTGCCTGCCGGTCGCCGTCGGACTGCTCCAGGGCCACCGCTACGGCGAGGGCGTCCCGCTGGTGGCCGTCCCGATCCTGGTCCTTGCCCTGATCGGCCTGGCCGGCGCCTACCGTCCCAATGATCGTTAGGCGTCGTCCAGGAGGCCGCGGCGTAGCTGGGCGAGCGTGCGGGCGAGCAGCCGCGAGACGTGCATCTGGGAGATGCCGAGCTCAGCGGCGATCTGCGACTGGGTCATGTTTCCGAAGAACCGCAGCAACAGGATGCGCTTCTCCCGTGGGGGCAATTTCTCCAGCAGTGGCTTGAGCGACTCCCGGTACT
>NZ_CADDZT010000017.1:48792-68792 GCF_902812655.1 Candidatus Frankia meridionalis
GGTACTCCACGAGCGGCAGGTGCATCCGGACGAGCTGGTCACGGATCTCCGCCCGTTCCGAGTTCTTCTCGGGCAGGGTGACCAGCCGGGCGAACAGCTCCCGGGCGTGGGCCCGGTCGTTGGTTCCACCCGGATGCTCGGGATCGCTGTACGAGTCGTCCTGCGACCGGGCCTGGGTCGCGACCGATGCGGTGGGGGTCGACGGGTCCGGGCCAAGGGGGCTGTCCGACGCCTCGTCCATGGGAGTGTTGCCCGTGGTGAGGATGCCATGGGGGTCGTCGAGAAGGGCCTGCGAGCGTTGCTCGATCGCGGCCACGGCATCCTGGAGCGGTCGGGTACGCCCTGCGGTCACGGCGCGCCCACCGGTCCGCTTGCAGGAGCGCCGGCGTTCTCGGTCCACGTGGCTCCGGGTGTCGCGGCCGCGGGACTGGGCACGCCGTCCTCAGGGACGCCGCGGCGCTTGCGCAGACCGATGGTGACACGCGAGTCGGCGTCCACGGAGCTTGAGACCTCGTCGGCCAGGGCGGTCAGCACCGTCCAGGCGAACGTCTCCCTGGACGGTGGTTCGCCGTCCAGGCTCCGCACTGTTACCGAGACCTGGATGACCCCGGGGGAGAGCTCGAACGTGCATTCCAGGTTAGAACCGGGCACCGCTGACAGCAGCAGCAGCGCGCATGCCTCGTCCACGGCGATCCGAAGGTCCTCGATGTCGTCGAGGGTGAAGTCGGCGCGGGCCGCGAGCGATGCGGTGGCGGTTCGCAGAACGGAGAGGTAGGCGCTTGCCGCGGGCAGTGTGAGCTGCACGACATCGCGCAGGCCCCCGCCGGGAACACCGCCACGGGAGACACCGCCACCGGAAACCTCACGACCGGGGGCACCGCCCTGACCGTTCGCGGTGTCGGTTTTCGGCGTTGTGTCCACTGCGGTACCCCCTGTATCCCTTGAGGTCTCCGGCGACGCGAAGAACCATGATTACGTTGACGCGAACAGTTGCGATTGCGTCGCTTTTGGTCACCGGTGTCCCCTGAGGCCTCCGGTGACGCGAAGAACCTTGATCACTTCACCTTCGGCTGTTGGCGTCCGCGCGCTGCTCGTGCCACACGAAGACCACCGTACCCAGCGCCCAGGTGTCATCGCAGGTCGGGTGATCAATCCTGCTGATTGTTCCGGTCATGACGGACTGCAACTAATTGTCCTCAGTGCGCGGATGGTCCCGGACGCATCGGGCCGGGTCGGTTCCCATCGGTTCAGATCCGATGAGAGCCGACCCGGCCCGATGGTTGTTATGTCTTCAATGTCTTTGAATCGGGTGAAATCCCACCCCGTTCGCCCTGATCGGCCGGACGGGGTGGGCGATCTCACGAATGGGACGTCCCCGGAGCCTCCGGCAACGCGTAAAAAATCGTGATGGCGTCGCCCGGGGCCTTATCGGCCTCGACTCGGGAGGTCCGGGAGGTCCGGAGGCCCAGGTCGATCAGGCGGCTTTCGTCTCCCAGAAGATCGCGGAGATCTGGTCGATCAGATCGATCAGCTTCTGACCGTCCACCGGGTCGACCGAGCCCTTGGCCCCGGCTGCCCCCGCCGCCTTGGTGGCCTGCCAGAACAGGTCGTGGAGCTCGGGGTACTTCTCCAGGTGGTTGGGCTTGAAGTAGTCGGTCCACAGCACCCACAGGTGGTGCTTGACCAGGTCGGCCCGCTCCTCCTTGATGGCCAGGGCGCGGGTGCGGAACGTTGGGTCTTCGTTCCCCTGGAACTTCTCCTGGATGGCCTTCACGGACTGCGCCTCGATCTTCGCCTGGGCCGGGTCGTAGACCCCGCAGGGCAGGTCACAGTGGGCGTTGACCGTTGTCTTCGGGTGCAGGAGGCTCATACCGCCGTCCTTTCTCGTCTCGCTGGACGTCCGGTGGTCGTCACCGTAAGTTCGTCCAACAGCCTACGACCATAATCACGCAAGGTAACTTGGCGGGTGGAAGCATCGTTGACCGTCATCGGGATGCAGCGGGTAGACCCCCGTCTCGAACGGCGTCCAGGCTTCGTTCCCACTTTCTCTGGCAACCTACCCGGGTGAGTCGATGTCCTGCCGTGCGGGCGGTATGCGTCAGTGGTAACTCCATGGTCCCGACGCTTCGGGACGGCGATGCCTGCCTGGTCCTGTGGGGAGCGGCACCGCGGGCTGGAGACGTGGTCGTGGCACGGCTACCCGGCCGCGGACTCGGGGTGAAACGCGCGGCCTTCGTCGAGCCGGACGGGGCGTGGTGGCTGCGATCCGACAACGTCACGTCCGGCACCGACAGCGCGACCTTCGGCTCAGTGCCGTCCGGGGACGTGCTGGGCCGGGTGGTCGTGCGCTACTGGCCGCGGCCCGCCTGGATCCGCAGGGTCTCGTAGAAGGCGAGGCAGTCGGCGTAGGAGGGGAGCAGACCCGACGCCTCGGCCTCCTTCAACGACGGGGCCTGCGCGTCCTTCTCGGACAGCAGCGGAGTCACGTCCCGGGGCCACGGCAGCGCCAGGTCCGGGTCGAGCGGGTCGATGCCGTGCTCACGCGAGGGGTTGTAGGACGTCGAACAGAGGTAGGAGATCGCCGCGGTCTCGGTGAGCGCCATGAAGGCGTGGCCGAGCCCCTCGGCGAGATAGAGGCCGCGCCGGTCGGTGTCGTCCAGCAGCACCGCCTGATGCGTCCCGTAGCTCGGTGAGCCGAGCCGGATGTCGACCACACAGTCGAGGACCTGGCCTTGGACGCAGGTGACGTACTTGGCCTGACTGGGCGGGATGTCGGCATAGTGAACGCCCCGCAGCGTCCCCCGCCGGCTCACGCTGTGGTTCGCCTGGGCGAGACCCAGTGGGTGCCCGATCACATCGGTCACGGTCTCGGAGCGGAACCACTCCAGGAACGTGCCCCGGTCGTCGGTGTGCTGGCGGGGGGTGAACACCCAGGCGCCGGCAATCGAGAGTTCTTGAACTTCCACGAACGCGCACCGTACCGGGTAATGATGCCGCCCGGGTGGCCAATCCGTCCGTAGCCGGCAGCGGATGTGTCCGATCAGGCCCGGGCCTGGTTGCCCGATCGTCCGATCGTGATGTCCAGAGGCATTCGTGCCTGCGGGCGAGTGGTCGGGCCCGCGTGTCATATTGAACAGCATCCCCGGGCGACCCCCGGCCCAGCCATCCACGCCTCCTACCCGTCGAGGCATCTCGTCTGAGGGAGTATGTGATGACCGCCACAACCGACCATTCTGTCGACCGGGCTGGGCCCGATCCGTCGATCCGGGTACCGTCCGTGCCCGAACCCGCCTCCGCGCCGGACGGGTCGGATCCGTCCTCCCGTGCCACCGATCCCGCGTTCGTGCTGCACCAGGGCGGGAAGATCGGCCTGGCTGTTACCGTCCCGCTGAACGATCGGGACGACCTGTCGCTTGCGTACACGCCCGGTGTGGCGCGGGTCTGCACGGCGATCGCGCGGGAGCCGGGGCTCGCCGACGACTTCACCTGGCGGTCGAACGCGGTCGCGGTCGTGACCGACGGCACCGCGGTGCTGGGCCTCGGAGACATCGGCCCGGCCGCGGCCCTGCCGGTCATGGAGGGAAAGGCGCTGCTGTTCAAGCACTTCGCCGGGGTCGACGCAGTACCGATCTGCCTGGCCTGCACCGACGTCGAGGAGATCGTGGAGACCGTCGTCCGGCTGGCGCCGGGCTTCGGTGGGATCAACCTGGAGGACATCTCCGCCCCGCGCTGCTTCGCCATCGAACGGTTGCTGCAGGACCGTCTCGACATCCCGGTGTTCCATGACGACCAGCACGGGACGGCCATCGTCACCCTCGCCGCGCTGGAGAACGCGGCCCGTCTGACCGGCCGAAGCCTCGGCGACCTGCGCGCAGTCGTTTCCGGAGCCGGTGCCGCGGGCGTGGCGGTGACCCGCATCCTACTTGCTGCCGGTATCGGTGATATTGCCGTGGGTGACAGTCGGGGAATCCTGCACACGGGGCGTCCCGACCTGACGTCGATCAAGACCGTGGTCGCGGCCGAGACCAACCGGGCGGGTCTGACGGGTTCGATCAACGATGCTCTGACCGGGGCGGATGTCTTCATCGGGCTGTCCGCCGGCAAGGTGCCCGAGGATGCGGTGGCGTCGATGGCGCCGGGTTCGATCGTGTTCGCGATGGCGAACCCCGACCCCGAGGTCGACCCCGATGTTGCGCACAGGTACGCCCGGGTCGTCGCCACCGGTCGCAGTGACTACCCCAACCAGATCAACAACGTGCTGGCCTTCCCCGGTGTGTTCCGCGGGGCGCTGGATGTCCGCGCCAGTCGGATAACCGAGCCGATGAAGCTCGCGGCGGCCGATGCGCTTGCCGCTGTGATCGCGGATGAGCTGACCGAGGACCACATCATCCCGAGCGTGTTCGACGAGCGGGTCGGGCCGGCGGTCGCCGCGGCCGTGGCCCGTCAGGCACGCGCCGACGGCATCGCCCGCCGATAGCTGGAGGAGTTGAGGTGGCCCCGGGTCGCTCCCGGGGCTAGACCCGGCCGCAGCCGGCGCAGGGGCGCTTCTCGGTGGCCTCGATCAGAGGCCGCAGTGTCCCGCATCCCTTGTACGTGCAGGAGACGAAGTCCGTTGCGGGAACCACCACAACCGTGGTGCTCCCCGCGCGCACGACCGGGGTGGGCTCGGCTACCGGCGTGGGGGTGCGCTGTCTCCAGGGGAACCATCGGGACGAACCCCGGCTGGGTGTCCGTACCTGTTTGTGTGTCACCACATCGAAGAGTGGAGCACAGTTCGGACTGGCACGCGACGGGCGCCGCGCTGGGTACCGGTTTGTTCCCACTGTCGTTGGGGTTGTGTGGTTGATGCATCGGGTAGCCGATGGGTAATGGGATTCGCGGATAGCTATGATCACACGCATCGTGCCTGGTGTGGCCCTAGGGTGTGTTGATGCTCGCAGTCGCCGCGGTTTCCCAGAGTCCTGACGACCCGCTGTCCGGCCTGGACGTCGGAGAGCGACCCACGCCCGACGTCCCCGACGGTTGGACGACGGTGTCGGTCCGGGCCGCGGCGCTCAACCATCATGATTTGTTCAGCCTGCGCGGCGTCGGGCTGCCCGCGGACAGGCTGCCGATGATCCTCGGCTGTGACGCGGCCGGGGTCAGCGCGGACGGCGACGAGGTGATCGTCCATGCCGTCATCGGCGACCCGGCGGCAGGCAACGGGGACGAGACCCTCGATCCGCGGCGGTCGTTGCTGTCCGAGCGGTATCCGGGAACCCTCGCTGAGACTGTGGCGGTACCGCGGCGCAATCTGGTGCCCAAACCGGCGTCGCTGTCGTTCGAGGAGGCGGCGTGTCTTCCCACCGCCTGGCTGACCGCCTACCGGATGGTTGTGCACCGGGCCGGCCTGCCGGCCGCCGGTGGCGGGACAGTGCTGGTGCAGGGTGCCGGCGGCGGCGTGTCCACAGCCGCAGTCATGATTGCGAAGGCCGCCGGTCACACCGTCCTCGTCACGTCGCGGGACCCCGGCAAGCGTGGGCGGGCGGTCAAACTGGGGGCGGATGAGGCGTTCGAGTTCGGGACGCGGCTGCCGGTCAAGGTCGACGCGGTGATCGAGACCGTCGGAGCGGCGACCTGGGGACACTCGGTGCGGGCGCTGCGTCCGGGTGGCCGGATCGTCTGCTCGGGCGCGACCAGCGGCGCGAACCCGCCGGCCGATCTGACCCGCATCTTCTTCCTGCAGCTGTCGGTCATCGGCTCGACCATGGGCACCCGCGATGAGCTGGCCGAACTCGCGGCCTTCACCGAGCGGGTCGGCCTACGGCCGCTGGTGGACGACGTCCGCCCACTTGCCGATGCCCGTGCGTCCTTCGAGAGGCTGGCGGAGGGCGACGTCTTCGGGAAGCTCGTCCTGACCGTCTGAGCCGGTCACTCGTCCGGGTCGTCGAGGCGGGCCAGATGGGTGGCCAGTTCCTCGACCGCATCCTCGTACTGAGGATGCAGGTCGACGAACGTGCGCAACTGGTCGGCGAGCCAGTCGAGCGTCACGGTCTCCTCACCGCGACGCGTCGACAGTTCCTCGATACCCCTGTCGGTGAAATACACCGTCTGCTCCGGTTTCCCTGCCCCTGCCCGGCCGTGGACTACGCGGTGAACGCGGCCTCGACGAGGGCGTTCTGCTCCTTCTCGTGCACCGAGGAGGAACCGGACGCGGGTGCGGCCGAGGCCTTGCGGGACACCCGTCGCAGCCGCAGCCCGGCGGGCAGCGCGTCGGGCAGGTGAATGGCCATGTGCGGGTAGGCGCCCTGGTTGGCGGGCTCCTCCTGCACCCACACCACGTCGGTGAGGTTCGGGTAGCTCTTGAGGACCTCGGCGAGCTCCGTGACCGGCGTCGGGTAGAGCTGTTCGATCCGGACGAGGGCGGTGTCGATGATCTTTCTGCTGGTCTGCGCGGCCAGCAGGTCGTAGTAGATCTTCCCGCCCGACAGCAGTACCTTCCGCACGCCGGCGTGGTCCCCGATCCCGGCATCGTCGATGACCGGTCGCCATGAGCTGTCGGTCAGATCCTCGATCGTCGAGGTCGCGGCCTTCAGCCGCAGCATCGACTTCGGGGTGAAGACCACCAGCGGGCGCCGGACGGGCGAGAGCGCCTGCCTGCGGAGCAGGTGGAAGTAGCTTGCCGGGCTGGACGGGGCCGACACCAGCATGTTGTTCTCGGCGCACAGGGCCAGGAACCGTTCGATGCGGGCGGAGGAGTGGTCCGGACCCTGGCCCTCGTAGCCGTGCGGGAGCAGGAGCCCGACCGCGCTGCGCTGGCCCCACTTGGCCTCGCCTGCCGCGATGAACTCGTCGATGATCGACTGTGCGCCGTTGGCGAAGTCGCCGAACTGGGCCTCCCACAACACGAGCGCGTCGGGACGGGCCACGGAGTAGCCGTACTCGAAGCCCATCGCCGCGAACTCGGACAACAGCGAGTCGTGAACGTAGAAGGTGCCGGCGCCCTCCTCCGCCTCCAGCGACTTCAGCGGGGAGTAGTCCTCGCCGGTGTGCCGGTCCACGAGGACGGCGTGACGCTGGCCGAAGGTACCGCGCCGGCTGTCCTGCCCGGCGAGGCGAATGGGCCGGCCGTCCAGCAGGATCGACCCGAACGCGATCGTCTCCGCGCACGCCCAGTCGATCTTCCCGGTGGCGGTCATCTGAGCTCGGCGTTCGAGCTGCGGACGCAGCCGTGGATGGACGGTGAACCCTTCCGGCAACGCGGTCTGCGTATCGATGATCTTTTTGATGACGTCCAGCGACACGGCTGTCGACACGGCTGCCGCGGCGGCGGCCTCCGCGGGGGTCGTCACCAGCCGCGGGCCGTGGGCGGGCCGGTGGGAGGTGTCACGGGTCTCCGCGAACGCTTTTTCCAGCTGCGTCGAGTAGTTCTTCATCGCCTGCTCGGCCTCGGGCAGCGTGATGTCACCGCGGCCGATCAGCGCCTCGGTGTAGAGCTTGCGGACCGACCGTTTCGTGGCGATCGTGTCGTACATCAGCGGCTGGGTGAACGAGGGCTCGTCCATCTCGTTGTGGCCGCGCCGCCGGTAGCACACCATGTCGATGACAACGTCCTTGTGGAACGCCTGCCGGTACTCGAAGGCCAGCCGGGCGACCCGGACGCACGCCTCGGGGTCGTCCCCGTTGACGTGGAAGATCGGTGCCTGCACCATCCGGGCGACATCGGTCGCGTACACCGAGGAGCGGCTGGCGATCGGGGACGTGGTGAACCCGACCTGATTGTTGATCACGACATGGACGGTGCCGCCGGTGCGGTAACCACGAAGCTGGGAGAGGTTCAACGTTTCGGCGACCACGCCCTGACCGGCGAAAGCGGCATCCCCGTGGACGAGTACGGGCAGGACGGTGAACCCCTCCGGGCCCTTGTTGAGCATGTCCTGCTTGGCGCGGGCGACGCCTTCCAGGACCGGGTCGACCGCCTCCAGATGGGACGGGTTGGACACCAGGGAGACAGGAACCTCACGACCGTCCGGGCCGGTGTACACGCCCTCGGCGCCGAGGTGGTACTTGACGTCTCCCGAGCCGTGCGCGGTCTGCGGGTCGACATAGCCCTCGAACTCGGCGAAGATCTGCCGGTACGACTTGCCGATGATGTTCGCGAGGACGTTCAGGCGGCCACGGTGGGCCATCCCGAAGGTGACCTCGTCCATGCCGGCCTCGGCGGCCCGCTGGAGCACCTCGTCCAGTAGCGGGATGGCGGACTCGGCACCCTCGAGGGAGAACCGGCGCTGCCCGACGTACTTGGTCTGCAGGAAGGACTCGAACGCCTCGGCCGCGCCGAGCCGCTCGAGGACGTGCAGCTGCTCGGCCGGGTCGGGACGTTCGGCGGCCCGCTCGACCCGCTGCTGGATCCAGACCCGTTCGTCCGGCTCCTGGATGTGCATGTACTCGATCCCGACCCGGCGGCAGTAGGAATCCCGCAGGACACCCAGGATGTCGCGCAGCGTCATCGTCCGATGGCCGGCGAAGCCGTCGACGGGGAACTCGCGGTCGAGGTCCCACAGGGTCAGGCCGTGACTGATGATGTCGAGGTCGGGGTGGCTGCGGATGGCGAACTCGAGGGGGTTCGTGTCGGCCATGAGGTGTCCGCGGACCCGGTAGGCGTGGATCAGTTCCAGTACCCGGGTGCCATGGTCGAGGTCACCTTCATGGGATGAGGTGATGTCGGTGACCCACTGCACCGGCTCGTACGGGACGCGCAACGAGCGGAAGATCTCCTCGTAGAAGCCGTCCGCGCCGAGCAACAGCTGGTGCATGCGGCGTAGGTACTCGCCCGACTGCGCACCCTGGATGATCCGGTGGTCGTACGTGCTGGTCAAAGTAATGATCTTTGAGACGGCGAGCTTCGACAGGGTTTCGGGGGACGCACCCTGGAACTCCGCCGGGTACTCCATCGCACCGACACCGATGATCGTCCCCTGGCCCTCCATCAGGCGGGGCACGGAGTGCACGGTACCGATCCCGCCGGGGTTCGTGAGGGTGATCGTCACATCGGCGAAGTCGTCGGCGGTGAGCTTGTTCATCCGGGCTCGCCGAACAAGATCTTCGTAGGTGAGCCAGAACTGGCTGAAGTCCATGACCTGGGCCTGCTTGACCGCGGCGACGACGAGCTGCCGGCTCGATCCCTTGACCAGGTCGATAGCGAGCCCCAGATTGATGTGTTCCGGCGCGACCAGCGTCGGCTTACCGTTGACCTCCGAATAGGAGTGGTTCATGGCCGGCACCGCCTCAAGCGCCTTGACCATGGCGTAGCCGATCAGATGCGTGAACGAGACCTTGCCGCCGCGGGACCGGGCCAGGTGTCGGTTGATGACGATCCGGTTGTCCGAGAGCAGCTTCGCCGGGACCGCGCGCACCGAGGTCGCGGTGGGGACGTGCAGGGACGTCTCCATGTTCGCGACGACCCGTGCGGCGGCACCACGCAGTGGTGAGGTCAGGACGCCGTCCGTCGGAACGGAAACGGCGGGTGCGGGCACGGGTGCGGGTGCGGTCGTGGGCACGGGTATGGGCGCGGCCGGCCGCACGGGTACGGATGCGTCGGCCGCAATGGCGTCGGGCCCGCCGGCGTGCGCGACCGCATGCCGGCTCGGCGCCGGCACCGAACCCTCCGTGACGACGGGCGGGACGGCCCCGGTCGCGGTCGGCTGACCGTTCGTCCCACCGGGCTGGTAGTCGGAGAGGAACTCACGCCATTCGGGCGACACGCTGTCGGGGTCGACGAGATACTGCTGGTAGATCTCGAATACCAGCCACTCGTTGGGGCCGAAGTCGGGTCCGGACTCGGGTACCGTCGGTGCTGTCACGGGGGCGTTCCCCTCTATCTACCCTCTGTTATGGCCTGCTGTGGAGGCCCTTCCGCTGCCGCCTGCTCAGGCTACTCGTCGGCTTCATCGGATCTGCCCGAACACTGTGACCCGTGAGACGTGCCACGGATACCGAAGTATGTCAAGATCGACAGTCGTAGCCTCCCGCATCGGGTGGGCTCAACAGCCCCGGAACATGCGAGGATCATGGCGTGGCGGTGTGGCTCGGGGTGGACGTCGGCGGGACCTTCACCGACCTCGTGGCGGTTGGTGACGACGGTCGGCTGCTCTTCGGGAAGGTGCCGTCGGTGCCCGTCGACCCATCTGCCGCGGTGCTCGACGCGGTCCGCCGAGCCGGGCTGACCGGTGGTCGTGGCGGGCGCGAGGTTGTCGAACGGTTCGCCCACGGCACCACGGTCGCGACGAACGCGCTGCTCGAGCGGCGCGGCGCGCGCACCGCCCTGGTCACCACCCACGGCTTCGCCGACATCATCGAGATCGGCCGGCAGAACCGGCCGGCACTCTACGACCTGACCCGGGACCGCCCACCGTCGCTGGTGCCACGCGAGCTGCGGTACACCGTGGTGGAACGATGCGATCCCGACGGTGTCGTCGTGCCACTGGACGTCGAAGGGCTGGGCGACGTCGCCGCCGCCCTCGCGACGCTCGACGGTCTGCAGGCCGTCGCCGTATGCCTACTGTTCTCCTTCGCGCATCCCGAGCATGAGCGCCAGGTCGCCGATCTGCTGCGCGGCGCGCTACCGGGCGTCACAGTGGTGTCCTCGCACGAGGTACTCCCGCAGTTCCGCGAGTACGAGCGGTTCGCCACCACCGTCGCCGACGCCTACCTGACGCCGAAACTGTCGGCCTACCTGGGTGCGCTCGCACGCCGGTGTGTGGCCGTGGGACTGCCGGAACCCCTGGTCATGCAGTCCTCCGGTGGAGTGGTGGAGCTTGCCGTCGCCGCCGGCCACGCCGCGGCGTGCGTGCTGTCCGGCCCTGCCGGCGGGGTGGTCGGCGCCGCCTATGTCGCGGGCCGTTCGGGCATGACCGACCTGCTGACCTTCGACATGGGCGGAACGTCGACGGATGTCGCGCCGGTGCTGGGCGGGCGGGCGCAGACCACCGCCGAATCGGTGCTCGCCGGTGTACCGATCATGTTGCCGACGGTGGACGTCCACTCGGTGAGCGCCGGTGGCGGGTCGGTGGCGTGGGTGGATTCCGGGGGAGCGCTGCGGGTCGGGCCACGGTCGGCGGGCGCCGATCCCGGACCGGCCTGTTATGGCCGCGGGGGCGGCGAGCCGACCGTGACGGACGCGGACCTGGCGCTCGGCTACCTGGCCGACGGCGCGAGCCTCGGCGGCCAGGTCACGTTGTCGCGGGCGTCCGCCGAGAAGGCGCTGGCCGTCCTGAGCGCGGCCCTTGGACCGTCCGGTGGCGGTCTGTCGGCGGTCCAGGCTGCGGCCGGGGTGGTGGCGGTCGCCGATGCGGAGATGATCCGGGCATTGCGTGTGGTCTCGGTCGAACGCGGCCTTGACCCACGCGAGCTGACCCTGGTGGCCTTCGGCGGCGCCGGGGGGACGCACGCCTGCGCGCTCGCCGAGGAGCTGGGGATGCGGCGGGTGCTGGTGCCGTTGGCCTGCGGGGTGCTCTCCGCACTGGGGCTCGCGCTCGGGGACGTCCGCCGGGACTATCTGCGTCCACTGCGTGGCCTGCTCGGAGAGGTCGACCTGGCCGCCGCCTTCGCCGAACTCGCCCGGACCGCCCATGCGGACGTGCCCGCCGAGGACCTGCCCGCACTCGCGGTCGACCTGCAGATGGACTGCCGGTATTTAGGGCAGTCACACGAGCTGACGGTCGTGGTCGCCGCCGGGGGTGGGCTGCCGGCCGGAGGACAGCCCGCCGGAGGACAGCCCGCCGGAGGACAGCTCGCCGGTGCTGTGACCGCCGGGCAGGTTCGGGCGGCCTTCGAGACCGAGCACCTGCGCCGGTACGGGCACCTCGCGCATGACCGGGATGTCGAGGTCGTGGCCGCGCGGTTGGTGGCGGTGGTACCGGGCCGGCGTCCCGAGCTGACCGCGCCCGCGGCCGATTCCACGGCTGTGCGCGGTCGTCGGTCCATCCACCTCGGTGGGACGTGGCGGGAGGTGGATGTCGTGCCCCGTGGGGCGCTGGGGCCGGGCGATGGCGTCGTGGGGCCCGCTGTCATCGAGTTCGCCGAGGCGACCTGTCTGGTGCGCGACGGCTGGTACGCCGAGGTGGACGCGGTCGGTTCCCTGCTGCTCACCCGTGACTGAACCCGGGCCCGGCCGACGGCGCTACCGGCCGGGTAAGCCGTCGAATGACATCCCGACGTCGCGAGCCCAGACGTGCAGACGAGCGCCGTCAGTGGGGTAACGGGCACCGGAGTCGCGCAGGGTGTCGACGAGCCTCGCCGCACTTTTTTCGGAAAGCCGGCCCTCGATAACTGCCCGGATGATGAGCCAGAGTGTTCCATGGGCTCGGACACCAGAACGCTGGGCGGCTATGCGCGCATCTCGATCATCGATCATCGCGGTGGCGCCGTGCACATCCGCCCAGGCGAGTACGGTCGCTTCACCGCGATTATGATCTTCTGTTGCACCGGCCCGGTCGACCCATCGGGCCAGCGCAACGATTTCGGTCAGCCCGTCTACGTGAACAATCTCAAAACCGCAGTCTGTAACGTTTTGCCTCAACCCGTGCCGCGCCAGCTCTTCCACAACAGCGGCTGTCATCACATGGCGGCAGGAGCTGGCCAGGTCGATGAGTACATCGAGCCGGTCCGCCCGGGCAGCCGGGTTGACGGCGCTCGCATCCCAGATCAATGTTGTCTCCGGAACAGGGTCTGGTCCGAGGCTGGTTGGTAAACTCATGGAGCGGGCTCGATGTTTCTTTCAGGGAGTTCGTCCGTGCTAATCATGGAACGCAGTAGTTCGGCGGTCCGGGTCGCGGTCAGCAGACCGGCGGTCCATCCGGCGAGAACTGCCTGGCGCCAGGCAGGTCCGACCTCGCCGACGGGTAGGTCTGGGGTTGGTTCGGCTCCCAGCGTGGCGATGAAGTCACCGCGGCGGGGCGTGTTCGCACGTACGCTCTGACTTTCCTCGGAGCTGATGAGATCGAGGCGGCGTGCGGTTCCGACCGCAACGGACCAGGACACCCGGTAGGTACCGGCGATCCATATCAACCGGGTTCTTGCGGTCCCGGATCGTTCCCAACCGGCGAGTATCGCGGATTCGGGTAGGAGCAGTTCCGCGGCAAATGCGTGGACGATCTGTTCCCGATCGTCCCGGGATGCCGCCACTCCGACATCGCTGTGATAGGCATCGCCAAGTAGGTGATGACCGAGTTCGTGAGCCGCGGTGAAGCGGCGTCGTCCCGGTGCGGGGCGTCCTCCCACGACCGCTACTCCGAAGCGGTCGGAAAGAAGGCTTGCGCCATCGGCATCCCGGTCGACTACCAGGAGATACAGACCGAATTTCTCACATGCGGCGGTGGGTGAATCCAGCGGTTGGGCCGGGGCGAGACCGAGCACCCGGCGAATGTCCCGAGCAAGGCTGCGGGCGTCGTGGGCTGTTTCTGCCGGAGCGGGAGCTGGCAACTGCGGCGGAACCAGAAGTTCCTGATCGACAAGCCACTCGGTCTCACGTAGGTGAGTCTCGAGGTCGGTGTCGACGAGGTACCGCTCCTGGGCCGCGCGGTCGGACTCGTCGACGAGCGGGGTCCGCCGCGAGACCACTGCTGCTGGCGGGCGGGTCACGAAGTGTGCGAGAGGCAGGTCGAGAGCATCGGACAGCCGAAACAGCTCTAGGGCGTCGAGTCGACGGGATCCGCCTTCGGCCCGAGCGAGCGCGGATCTTTCCAGATCAATTTTCGAGGCCAGCTCTGCCTGGGTGAGACCGGCTGCCAACCTGGCCTGCCGGACCCGTTCACCAACCTCCGACCACTGCTGCACGGGCTCCACGTGTGTGACTTTCCCACATCATCTGGCCGGTAGTCCACGGGTGAGCAGGACGGTGCGCCCATGCGTCGGGCCGCGTCGGAGCTCCTGCTGCGGCTGGCCGGTGATGACTTCGAGTTCGCCGAGGCGACCTGTCTGGTGCACGACGGCTGGTACGCCGAGGTGGACGCGGTCGGTTCCCTGCTGCTCACCCGTGCCTGAACCCGTGCCCGGCCCGACGACCCGGCCCGACGGCCCGGCCGCAATGACATCGGAAACCGGGCTGCGCCGATGCGGAGTGTAAAAACAGGACGAATCGGAATGAGTGCGGCCGTAACGTGCCGGAAATCTGAATGTCATCTTGTACTGCGAACCTGACGCCCGTGCCGCGTCACGACCACATCCTGTCGGCCAAAGATGGCGCGATCATGTTTTTTCCTGCGTCACTTTTGGCTGCGAGGGAAGCCGGGCCAGGTTCTCGCGCCCGGATGGGGAAGCCGGCGGTGCCAGGCCTCCGGGACGGCCACCTGCCTTGGCCGGGACGGTTCTACCGGACGTTGCGGGTGGTCCCGGACGCCGCGGTGGTAGCGCCATAGTGGCCCTGCAACCCGGTAAGGGAAAAGTGGACGGCAAACACTATCTGCCGTCCACCCCGGAGACAGTCAGGTGGGGTGAGCTGCCCACTGCCGGAACCCGTCCCGTCCTGAGCGTGGAATCCGGCCTGGCGGTGACGGTCGACACGGTCAGCCAGGAAGGAATCCTGGAGGACCAGGGACGTGACCCGGATGCATTCTTCGGCCGGTTCGGTGTCGCGAGGTCCGAGGTGCTCGACGATGCCCGCACGATTGCGATGTCCGGAATTCCGCACCGGTTCGGGGTGGACGGCCCGCACGTGGTGACCGGTCCGGTGTTCGTGCGCGGCGCCGAGCCGGGCGACGTGCTGCGGGTCGATGTGGTTTCGCTGCACCCACGGGCTCGCTACGGCGTGGTGTCGACTCGCCACGGGGCCGGGCTGCTTGCCGGGGAGTTTCCCGAAGGTGAACCTCCCGATCCTGACGCCGGCGCCAGGAACTGGGCGGCTTTCAGAACCACCAGTAGTTTTTCCGCCGTGGAACGTCGCCGCGGCCGGCTTTTCGGCACCTTGGGCGGAGTGGATGGCCGGAAGGTGCGTTTCCCGCTGTCGCCGTTCATGGGTATCATGTCGGTTGCCGTCGACGGTGCCGGGCTGGTTCGTTCGACTTCGGTCGGAGTGCACGGTGGTGCTCTCGACTGCAGAGAGCTCGGTGTCGGCGCCCGGCTGTTTCTTCCGGTGCAGGTTCCCGGCGCGTTGTTCGCGGTCGGTGACCCGCACTACGCTCTGGGGGACGGGAAAATTGCCAATGTTGCGCTTGAAGGGCCGCTGCGGGCGACCTTCCGGCTGACAGCATTGAAGGAGACTGCAACCCGGGCCGCTCTCGGGGCGTTGCGTGAACCTTTTATCGAAACCGACACCCACTGGATTCCGCTGGGTATGCACGTGGATCTGGCCGAAGCCGTCCGACGGACCAGCCGGTCGGCGTTGGTCTTTCTGTCCACCCGGCTGGGTATGACCCGTGCGGACGCCCTCGCCTACCTGTCCGCGGCGGCCGACTTCGGTATCTGCCAGCTGGTCGGTGAGTCCCGGGCGGCGTACTGCCGGATTCGCCGGGCGGATTTCGGTGAACCGGCCGTGGCCAAACCTCGGCTGGTGCGTCCCGGATTCGCGCGGATCGTCCCCACCCCGGACCGTTCGGAGGAATCCGACACGAGCGGTGCCCACCGTGAACGTGACACCGGACGGGATTCGGCCGGCGACACCGGACGGGATGTCGAGCCGGATGGCTGTGCCGCTGACGGCCACGTCTCGGACGTCCACGCTGTTGACCCATGGGACGAGGCCGCAACGGACATCGCAGGCTCTGGGGACGGCCGACCCGGCCGACCCGGCTGAGCTGGATCGGGTCTGGATCGGGTCTGGATGCGACCGGATGCCGAACCTGTCGGAGGCGTGCGGTACCAACGTTGCATGTCAGTGGGACCTCGGATGCCAGCGGGACCTCTCATACCGGTGGAAGCGGACCGGGTGATCGACACAGCAGTCGATCTGCGGGAACGCGCCGAAGTTCTCGTGCGTGCGCTCGCCGGCCCGGCCGCGCGCCTGCGCGAGGACCAGTGGCAGGCCATCCGTGCGCTGGTGGCCGAGCGCCGTCGGGTTCTGCTCGTCCAGCGGACAGGCTGGGGTAAGTCCGCCGTGTACTTCATCGCGACGGCACTGCTTCGGTCGCTCGGCGCCGGTCCCACTGTGATCGTCTCGCCGTTGCTCGCACTCATCCGGAACCAGGCGGCTGCCGCGGCGCGGGCCGGCATCCGGGCCGGTGAGATCCATTCGGGCAACCTGGCGGACTGGGACGAGGTCTACGCGCAACTGCGCGGGGGTCAACTGGACGTGCTCCTGGTCGGCCCCGAACGGTTGAACAACCCGACCTTCCGGGACGACTACCTGCCCGAACTTGCGGCCACGACCGGCCTGGTGGTTGTGGACGAGGCGCACTGCATCTCCGACTGGGGTCATGATTTCCGCCCGGACTACCGCCGGTTGCGTACGCTGCTCGCCGGCCTGCGCCCGGACGTGCCCGTTCTCGCGACGACGGCGACGGCAAACGCCAGGGTCACCGATGACGTCGCCGAGCAGCTCGGGGTTGCCGAGCAGCTCGGGGTGAACCCGGGATCATCCACCACGACGCTCGTCCTGCGTGGGACGCTCGACAGGGAAAGCCTGCGGCTGGCGGTGGTGTCGTTGCCGCACGCGCAGGCACGGTTCGGCTGGCTCGCCGATCAGCTACCGGGCCTGCCCGGTTCCGGGATCATCTACACGCTGACCAAGCCCGCGGCGGAGGAGCTCACGTCGTTCCTCACCGCGGCAGGCTTCCCGGTGGCGACCTACCACGGTGGCACCGAGCCGGCCGAGCGGATCGCCGCCGAATCCGACCTGCTGGCCAACCGGGTGAAGGCCCTGGTCGCGACCAGCGCGCTCGGTATGGGTTTCGACAAGCCCGACCTCGGGTTCGTCGTCCACGTCGGAGCACCGCCATCCCCGATCGCCTACTACCAGCAGATCGGTCGGGCCGGACGGGGGGTTGACCGGGCGGAGGTCGTGCTGCTGCCGGCAGCGGAGGACCGCAACATCTGGGCGTACTTCGCCGACGCGTCCTTTCCGGCGGAGGGCACGGTCACGGCGGTGCTCCGAGTGTTGGCGCAGGCGAGCGCGCCGGTCTCCACACAGTCGTTGCTCGCGGCCGTCGACGTGGGGCATGGTCGGCTCGACGCCATGTTGAAGGTGCTCGATGTCGACGGTGCGGTGCAGCGGGTGCGCGGTGGTTGGCGGGCTACCGGGGAGTCCTGGTCCTACGACGGCGAACGCTATGCCCGGGTGGCTGCCAGCCGGGTTCGCGAGCAGCAGGCGATGCTCGATTACATCACCACCACCGGATGCCGGATGGAGTTCCTGCGTCGCGAGCTTGACGACCCTGGCGCGGCGCGTTGCGGTCGCTGCGACATCTGCACCGGTGCCGGCTGGCCCGTGGCGGTCAGCGAGGCTGCGCAGACTCGCGCAAGGGAGCAGCTCGACCGTCCCGGCACCGTGATCGAACCACGTCGTATGTGGCCGACGGGTATGCGGACGCTGGGGATCACCGTATCCGGGCGTATACCGGCCACCGCCGGCGCCGAGGCAGGCCGGGCGCTTGCGCGTCTCGGCGGTGTCGGCTGGGGTAACCGGCTGCGTCCGTTGCTGGGGCCGGAAGCACCGGATGCGCCGGTGACCGACGACATGGTGGCTGCCTCCGTACAGGTGTTGGCCGGCTGGGGGTGGCGCCAGCGCCCGGCCGCAGTGGTCACGGTTGCCTCACGTAGCCGACCCGAGCTTGTCGGTAGCCTGGGGGAGCGGATTGCCAGCATCGGCCGGATCCCGCTGCTCGGCAGGGTGGAACGTGTGGACGGCGCAGGTCTGGATCCGGGAAATGGTCCGGGTGCGCATCGAGTGCATAACAGTGCGCATCGCCTTGCCGGTCTGTGGGAGGCGTTCGTGGTACCCGACGAGCTGGGAGCGGCTGTGCGGGGTTTGGCCGGCCCGGTTCTGCTGGTCGATGACCTGATCGCCACGGGCTGGACCGTCACCGTCGTGGCCCGCGAGCTACGGCAGGCCGGGGCCGTGGGTGTACTGCCGTTCGCGCTTGCTGTCGAGACCGGCTGAGAGCGACCGGATGCCGGTGTCGGCTGCCGGCGAAGATCGATGGTTGGGATCGTCGGGTCCGGATCGCCGGGTCCGGATCGCCGGCCGGAGTAGGTCAGCCTGGCGCGATCTGGCTCGCCGGCGGAGCGGTGATGTTCAGCGGGATGCCGAAGTCCGAGTAGGTGACCGTTCGGGTGATCTCGGTCCGTGGTGCCGCGCTGGTGGACCCTGTACCGCCGGAAGCCGCGTTGGTGAGTGTGATGCGTATCTGGCGGACGAGTCCTGCCGCGTCGATCCACGCTTCGGTCGGCTGCATGGCAGTTCCGAGGAGGCTCCTGAGGGACTCGACGGTGGCCGCACTGATGCTTCCCCGCTGGGCGGCTGTTTCCAGGTTCACGACCAGCTTGTAGTGGGTGGTCTGGACACCGTCGACGGCTTCCTGACCGACAGCTGCCACCGGGGTGGCCGCCCCGCTGAGAAACCCGAGCCGCAGCGCGGTGTCATCGCTGTTGCTCGACTGCGCGGTGGTGCCGGGTTGCGCGGTGGTGCCCGAGCCGGTGCCAGACGGGTTCGTGGTAGCCGACGCCCGGATCACCCGGGTCCACCGGGTGGAGTCCGGTGCGTTGCTGGGCGGAGCCGTGCGCCGGTACAGGTCGTTGCCGATGATCCGGACTTCGACTCCACCCCCGCCGGCCACATCACGTATGACATCGCTCGCGTTGTTCGCGAAGTCGACCGTCCCGGTGCCGTTGGTGACTGTGTCCTGCTTGCGCGCGGACGGAGCCAGGACCGTCACTTCATCGGTGAACCGGATTCGTGCCGTCTTCCGCGCGATCGTCCGGTCATAGGTAGTAGCTAGAAGTGCGGGCACCCCACCGGCCGTCACGGTGGTCGGTGGGGTGGATACGGGCGTCGTGACCGGTGGGCGCCTGGGGGAGTGCGACGAGCATCCGACGCTGCTCAGCAGCGCCAGGCTCAGTGAAACCAGCGCACGGGCGCATCCCGTGACCAGATGCGCTCTGCGCGCGGCGGTCTGAGCCATGTGTCGCCCCCCGATCGTGCGCCCCGGTGACGCCTACGGGTCAGAAGCGCCGGAAGATGAGCGCGCGCTTGACCTCCTGGATGGCCTTGGTCACCTGGATCCCACGGGGGCATGCGTTCGAGCAGTTGAAGGTCGTCCGGCAACGCCAGACGCCTTCCCGCTCGTTGAGGATTTCCAGGCGTTCGTCGGCGCCGGCGTCTCGGCTGTCGAAGATGAAACGGTGCGCGGCCACCATCGCGGCCGGCCCGAAGTAGTCTCCGTCATTCCAGAACACCGGGCACGATGTGGTGCAGGCCGCGCACATGATGCACTTCGTCGTGTCGTCGAAACGTTCCCGGTCCGCTGCCGACTGCAGCCGTTCACGGGTCGGTTCGTGCCCTTCGGGGATGAGATAGGGCTTCACCGCACGGAAGGCGTCGAAGAACGGCTCCATGTCGACGATGAGGTCCTTCTCGACCGGTAGCCCCTTGATGGGCTCGATCGAGATCTCCGGGCCGAGGTCCTTGACCAGCACCTTGCAGGCGAGCCGGTTCGAGCCGTTGATCCGCATGGCATCCGAGCCGCACACGCCATGGGCACACGAGCGCCGGAACGACAGCGATCCGTCAAGGTTCCACTTGACGTAGTGCAACGCGTCGAGAAGCCGGTCGCTGGGGTCGAAAGGAACGGTGTAGCTCTCCCAGTGAGGATCAGCGTTCATCTCCGGGTTAAAACGCCGGATCTTCAGCGTGACGGTCCGTTTGGCCGTACTCGAGTCGTCCGGCGCGGTGATTGATCGATCGTCGGTGACAGTCACACCGGACCTTTCTCACATCAGACCCACAGCACGGGTCAACAAATTATAGCCACGCTTATAGCCACGTGTGTGAAGTTGGGCGGAGGCACTCGAGACTTCCGAGTGCCTCCGGA
>NZ_CADDZT010000017.1:69305-72095 GCF_902812655.1 Candidatus Frankia meridionalis
CGGACCGGTACGCCATCGTGTGCCGCAGGAAGTTGACGTCGTCGCGGTTCGGATAGTCCTCACGGGAGTGCCCGCCGCGGGACTCGTTGCGGGCCAGCGCGCTCGTGACCATGCATTCGGCGAGATCGAGCAGGAAGCCCAGCTCGACCGCTTCCAACAACTCGGTGTTGTAACGCCGACCCCGGTCCGTGACGCCGATCCGCTGGTAACGGCCTTTCAGTCCGGAGATGTCGGTGACCGCCTGCTTGAGCGTCGCCTCGGTGCGGTACACCGACGCGTTGACGTCCATCGTCTCCTGAAGTTCGCGGCGGATCGCAGCCACGTTCTCCGTACCCGCGCCGTCCCGGAGCCGGGTGAGCAGCCCCGCGACGAAGTCCGCCGGATCGTCCGGCAGCTCGGCATGGGCCGGGGTGGCGTTCGCGTGTTCGGCCGCGGCGATGCCGGCCCGACGCCCGAACACGTTGATGTCCAGCAGCGAGTTCGTGCCCAGCCGGTTTGCGCCGTGCACGGACACGCACGCGACCTCACCGGCGGCGTACAGGCCCGGGACGATGTCGGTGTTGTTCCGCAGGACCTCGGCGTTGATGTTTGTCGGGACGCCGCCCATGGCGTAGTGGGCGGTCGGCTGGATCGGGATCGGGTCCGTGTACGGCTCGATCCCGAGGTAGGTGCGGGCGAACTCGGTGATGTCTGGCAGCTTCGCGTCGAGCTGCTCGGGCGGCAGGTGGGTCAGGTCGAGGTAGACATGATCACCATCGGCCCCGCAGCCGCGCCCGGCGCGGATCTCGGTGTAGATGGCCCGCGCCACCATGTCCCGGGGGGCGAGGTCCTTGATGGTCGGCGCGTAGCGCTCCATGAAGCGCTCGCCGTCCTTGTTGCGCAGGATCCCGCCCTCACCGCGAGCACCCTCGGTGAGCAGGATGCCCATCTTCCAGATGCCCGTGGGGTGGAACTGGTAGAACTCCATGTCCTCCAGCGGCAGCCCGCGCCGGAAGATGATGCCCATCCCGTCACCGGTCAGGGTGTGCGCGTTCGAGGTCACCTTGAAGACCTTGCCGAAGCCACCGGTGGCGAACACCACCGACTTCGCCTGGAAGACGTGCACCTCGCCGGTGGCGAGTTCGTAGGCGACCACGCCGGCCGCGACGCCATCGACGATCAGTAGGTCCAGGACGTAGAACTCGTTGTAGAACTCGATCTCGTGTTTGACGCACTGCTGGTAGAGCGTCTGCAGGATCATGTGACCGGTACGGTCCGCCGCGTAGCACGAGCGGCGGACGGGTGCCTTGCCATGGTCGCGGGTGTGGCCGCCGAAGCGGCGCTGGTCGATGCGGCCTTCCGGGGTGCGATTGAAGGGCAGGCCCATCTTCTCCAGGTCGAGGACCGCGTCGATGGCCTCCTTGCACATGATCTCGGCGGCGTCCTGGTCTACCAGGTAGTCACCACCCTTGATCGTGTCGAAGGTGTGCCACTCCCAGTTGTCCTCCTCGACGTTGGCCAGGGCGGCGCACATGCCGCCCTGGGCCGCGCCGGTGTGGGAGCGGGTGGGGTAGAGCTTGGTCAGCACGGCGGTGCGACACCGCTTGCCGGCTTCGAGTGCCGCGCGCATACCAGCGCCGCCCGCACCCACGATGACCGTGTCGTATTTGTGAACCTGCACCGCTTGGACCTCCGCCTTCCCAGGCGTCATCAGGAGATGTTCGGGTCGAACGTGAAGATGACCAGTGATCCCAGCGTGATGACCAACAACGCCGACACGTACAGCAACATCTTCAACCAGAATCGGGTCTGCGGCCGCTCGGCGTAGTCATTGATCACCGTTCGGAGGCCGTTCGTCCCGTGCAGTTCGGCGAGCACCAGCATGAGCAGGTCCCAGGTGCGCCAGAACGGCGACGCCCAGCGGCCCGCGACAAAACCGAAGCCGATCCGCTGCACACCGCCATCGAGGATGTTCATGATGAACAGGTGACCCAGTACCAGGAAGACCAGTAGGAGCCCGGAGACGCGCATGAACAGCCATGCGTAGAGCTCGAAGTTCGTCCGCGCCTTCGGGGCCCCCGGGCGGCGCCGGGGGCTGCGCGGCGCCTCGAGGGCAGGGGCTGCGCCGTCGATCGTTGTCGCCATCAGGACGCGCTCCCGAACAGGGTCTCGACAGTGTGCTTGATCATGAAGAAGGTGCCGGGGACGACGAGGATCACCCACACCGCGATCTCGGCATAGAGCATCTGGCGCTGGAAGCGCGGACCGGACTCCCAGAAGTCGATCAGCGTGATCCGGATGCCGTTGAGGGCGTGGAAGAGAACCGCCGCGACGAGCCCCACCTCCATGAGGTTGACGATCGGGTTCTTGTACGTCGCGATCACCGTGTCATAGGACGACGGCGACACCCGTACCAGTGCGGTGTCGAGTACGTGGGCGAAAAGGAAAAAAAAGATCAATACGCCTGTGATCCTGTGGGCAACCCAGGACCACATACCCTCGCGGCCGCGGTAGAGCGTGCCCGCTGGTGCCTTCGGCACTGAAAGCTCCTCCGGACCGGCCCTGCGACAGGCTGGTCCTGATGATCCTGGTCCGGATGATCCCGTCCGGTGACTCGCAGTAACCTGGAGACATCATATGGACGATGGTTTGTGTGCACCCGATGCTAGTGCTGGCCCCATGGAGGGGCATGCCAGTGTCGGTGACACTTAGGTGAAGTATGTCACAGAAAGTGATCGGCTTCATGGCAAGGTGAATCCGACATCACAGTTGGTTCCGAATCCGGTGGAGGAACCCCGCCGACGGCCGCGG
>NZ_CADDZT010000017.1:72389-75525 GCF_902812655.1 Candidatus Frankia meridionalis
CGCGGCCGTCGCTGAGCCGGTTGGCCCCGGCGTCGACTTGGTTGATGTCGGGGCGGACGTCGGCGTCGCCGGGGTGGTGGGGCTCGAGTGCACGTCGGTGGGGGCGGAACTGGGAGCGACCGTTGTGGTCTCGACGGGGGTCGGCTCGACGGGGGTGCTCTCCGCCGTCGGTGACGTTCGGTGCGTCGTAAACCTGCCCGAATTGGCGGGGACGTCCAGCGTGGGTTTGTGGTCCGAGGGATTGGTGCTGCTCTCCCCCGCCACCGTTGCCGTTGCCACTCCGCCGTGGTCCCCATTCGACTGCAGTTGTGAGTTGGAGTCGTCTCCGGGGGCAAGTATCGCGCTGAGCGCGATTGCCACACCCACAGCCACGGACCCGGCCGCCACCGCAACCACCACACCGCGTCGTACCGGGGGTTGCCTGCCCCGCTCGCTGGTCGGAGGTTTTCTCTTCCCGGGACGATCGAGGGGCGTGTCGCGACCCGGTGGGCCGACCGCGGTACCGCCCGAGACCAGCAGCAGACCGTCGAGATCAGAAGTTTGTTCGAAGCTGTATCCGCCGGGATCGAGCGGGATGGGCGAGCCTCTGCCGACGGTCAGAGCGGTGGTTCCCGCGACGGCGGTGACCTTGTCGAGAGAGGGGGCCGGCCGCGTTTCGACAGCGAGACCGGTCATCGCGTCGTTACGGTCGCCGGAGCCCGCCTGAGTCGTCACATGCTGCGGGCCGGTCGCGGTCCGGGTGGGACTCGGTGCGGCCACGTCCACCGCGCCGTCCGTGGAAGCGATCTCGGTGATCTCACCGATCTCGGTCCCGGTCCCGGTCGCGTCACTCGCCTCGTCCGCGGTGGTAGGGCTTGCCGCGGCGGTATGGGTGTTCGAGTCCGCGGTGGGCGCGGCATCGCTGTCGACGTTTTCCAGCAGATCCGAGCTGGGGTCCGACGACAGGCCGCTACCGGGGACCAACGCGATCACGCCCGGCCTCGGCCGTGAGTTGATGACCGACGCAGGTACCGGCGCTACGCCACCGGCGATCGGGACCAGGCGACGGCGTATCTCGGCCACACCTGGCCGCTCCTCCGCCGGACGGTCGAGCAGATCGGTGAGCAGGCCGCGCAGGGGGCCGGCGAGCCGGAACGGGCGTCTACGCCCCTCCACGACCGCGGTCAGGACGGCGTAGGTCTCCGGTCCTTCGAACGGTGGCTGCCCCTCGACCGCCGCGTACAGCGTGGCGCCGAGTCCCCACAGATCGCTCGCCGGGCTACCTGACGAGCCGCGGACGCGTTCCGGCGCGATGTAGGCCGGGGAACCGACCAGAGCACCTGTACCGGTGAGGGTGGAGTCGCCGTCGGTCGCCGCGATACCGAAGTCGGTTAGCCGAACCCGGCCATCCCGGCCGAGTAGCACGTTGCCGGGCTTGATGTCGCGGTGCAGGACGCCTGCGGAGTGGGCGGCGGCGAGTGCGTCGGTGAGGGCCAGACCGATCGCCGCGGCCTGCTCGGGTGACAGCGGGCCGTCCGCGCGGATGACGTCGCCGAGGCTGTCGGCGTCCACCAGCTCCATGACGATCCAGTGACGTTCCGCTTCTTCGACGACGTCATAGACGGAGACGATCGCCGGGCTGTGCAGTCGGGCGAGCGCGCGAGCCTCACGCAGGACCCGCGCCCGGATCGCGTCCCGCTCGGCCTGGGCACCGGCAAGCGGGACGAGGATCTCCTTCACCGCCACCGGGCGTTGGAGGAGCTCGTCTTCACCGCACCAGACGACACCGGCGCCACCGCGACCGATTGGCGTATCCAAGCGATAACGTTGGGATACATATCGGGGTGTGCCGTGACGCGGTGAGTCTTCGGGCGGGCGCGCCGATCTGGCCATCATCTCAAGTCTCGCAGATCCGTCGTCGGCTGCACTCAGAGCCTTCGTCAAGTCGAGGCACGGTGCCGGGGCCGGAGGCCACTGACGAACCGTATGGGGTCGAAGGTAACAAGATCATGGTTTTTCCCGCCTTGCCGGAGGCCCCCGGCAAACCCGGTCGGACCCGTGCCGCGATCAACGGCCTGGCCGGAACGTTGAGAAAAGCTGCCACATCAACGAAAGGTCGGTCGGCCAACGGGAGTCCGGTGTGCTCCAATACAACGCGTAGCCGTGGCCATTGCGCACAACCCCACGATTGAGAACATGCACCGTTCTTCCCCCGGATGTGTAGGTGAACTCCCAGTCTGCCTGGATCGCGCCGGCACCGCCGTCACTGGCTTCGATCTTCACTCGCTGGTAGTTCGATACCGTCGTGCGGAACCCGGCCTCGTGCGCCTGCCAGTCCGCGAGCGCGGACGGATTCGCCGCCGCTGCGGTATCGATGCGCAGGTAGGCGCCGGTTTCCGGGTTGAGGAAGTCGATCCTTTCCGTTCCACCGGCAGGCCGAAGTGACCACCGCTGCGGATAGGCGATCGACCAACCGGAGGGTCCGACGTGCGACTGCCAGCCCGCGGGTGGGGTCACCGCAGTGGTGTCCAGGGGGACCAGGCCCGGATCGGCGGTGACCGCGGTGGAGGTGGCGGTCGGCGCGCCTGCGCTCGGTGATGCCGAACCGGGCGTCGTTGCGGAGCCGGTGCGGCCGGCGGCATGGTCCGAACCCGAGGTGAGGACGGCGGCGATACCGATGGCCGCGCCCACGACCAGCGCCATGAAGATCCCGACCATCAGCGTCCGGCGGCGGTTCGGCGGGTTACGGCCGGCGCGACCGTCGTCACCGGGGCTGCCGCCGGTGTCGGCTGTACCGTTTGTCCGCGGCGAGGCCGGCCGTGTGGGCAGTGACTCCGGATCCGGTCTGGAACCCGCTGATCCCGCCGGGTCCGGGATCTGGGACGCGGGCCTCGCCGTGGGGACCGGCTCATGCGCCTTTCCGGCTGTTCTCACCGGCACGGCAGGCAACGACGGCGCCATCCGCGGGGGCGGTGCGGTGGCGACGTCCTGTGGCTGGGTTTCCTCGGCAGGTCCGGTGGCCGCCGGGCCGGGCACCATGGTCGGCTGGTCGTCGGTGACCTCCGCCATGCTGATGTCAGGGGCTTCGGTGTCCGGACGGTTGGTTCGCGGACGTTCGGCGGCGGCCACCGGGTTCCCGGCGGGTGAGGCCGCCCCC
>NZ_CADDZT010000017.1:75646-77992 GCF_902812655.1 Candidatus Frankia meridionalis
ACGGACAACGCGATGCCGAAGTCCGTCAACCGGGCGCGGCCGTCCGTGCTGATCAGAACGTTGGCCGGCTTCACGTCCCGGTGGACGACCCCGCTCCGGTGCGCGGCCTCCAGGGCGTAGGCAAGGCTGATGCCGATCCGGGCGACCTGCTCGCGCGGCAGCGGTCCCTCATCCCGGATGACGTTTCCCAGGGACGGGCCGTCCACCAGTTCCATGACGATCCACGGGTGGTCGTCCGCGTCGAGCACATCAAAAACCGAGACCAGTCCGGGGTGGTGCAGCCGACCGGCCGAGCGGGCCTCGCGCAGCACCCGCTGGCGCAGAATGGCGCGTTCGTCGATGGAGATCGATGCCGGAAGGCGGATCTCCTTGACAGCGACCTCACGCCGCAGCAGTTCGTCGGTGGCGGCGTAGACGACACCGAAACCCCCATGGCCCAGTTCGTCACCGAGTCGGTAACGGCCCGCGATTACCTGGTCGGCGCGGGATCCTTGCCCTGACCCGGGCTTCGGATGGTGGTCGAGGGGCATCCGGCCGTCCCACCTCCTCGTTCTCCCCGTCGATCCAGTCCCCGGCGATCCGGTTGCTGTCGAGCTGGTTGCCGTGGTCATGAAGTTGCCGTGGTCATTAGTTTGGTCCACCCCATCACATACCGGCCGGTGGCAATGGGAGTGCCCTATCCTCGGGCGCTCTGAGTGGGAAAGCTGTCCGAGGGATGCCGAGCTGCGCATCGGACCCGCGTGCGCAGGTTCCGGACGGGCAGGTTCCGGGTTGAGCGGTTCCAGGTAGAGGAGGCGTCGGATGGTTGAGACGACCGGCACCAGCCGCACGCAGGCAGCCGACATCGTTGACTGGGAGCGGCTGCGGGTCGAGGCGACCCGGGTGGCTGCCCGCGCCTATGCCCCGTACTCGCGGCTTCGCGTCGGCGCCGCGGCAGTGGTGGACGATGATCGGCTGATCGTGGGATGCAACGTCGAGAACGCCTCCTACGGCCTGACTCTGTGCGCCGAATGCGTGTTGGTCGGGGCACTGCACGCGTCGGGAGGCGGACGGTTGGTTGCGTTCGTCTGCGTGGACGGCCACGGTGCGCTGCTCGTGCCGTGCGGTCGGTGCCGGCAGCTCCTCCTCGAACACGGTGGTCCGGATCTTCAGGTGGCGTCGGACGGGGGCCCGCGGCTGCTGGGGGATCTCCTCCCGGACGCGTTCGGCCCCGCCAACCTGCCATCGCCACCGCCGCCCGGCGGTTGCGGCGCGCCCACGACCGGGGACGGAGGCTCATGACCTTCCATGTCGTCGACCTGATCAGGACCAAACGGGACGGTGGTCGGCTGTCCGACGACGCCGTCGACTGGCTGGTCGACTCCTACACGGCCGGAGCCGTCGCCGACGAGCAGATGGCGGCCTTTTTGATGGCTGTGGTGTGGCGGGGCATGGCGCCGGGCGAGCTGTCCCGCTGGACCGCGGCGATGGTGGCCAGTGGCGATCGGCTCGACCTGGCCGGCGTGGGCCGTCCAACCGTGGACAAGCACTCGACCGGCGGTGTCGGTGACAAGGTCTCGCTGATCCTGGTACCGCTGGTGGCGGCCTGCGGAGCGGCCGTGCCACAGCTGTCCGGACGTGGGCTCGGCCATACCGGCGGAACCCTGGACAAGATGGAGGCCATCTCCGGGTGGCGGGCGTCGGTGTCACCTGAGCGGATGCGGTCGGTGCTGCGGGACGTCGGCGGGGTCATCGCCGCGGCCGGTCCGGGGCTCGCGCCGGCGGACCGGAAACTGTATGCACTGCGTGACGTCACCGGAACGGTCGAGTCGATTCCGCTGATCGCGTCGTCCATCATGAGCAAGAAGATCGCCGAGGGGACGTCCGCGCTGGTACTGGACGTCAAGGTCGGGTCGGGGGCGTTCATGACCGCCCACGCCGACGCCCGCACGCTCGCCGAGACCATGGTCACGTTGGGGGAGGCGGCTGGTGTACGCACAGAGGCGCTGCTGACGGGCATGGACACACCACTCGGGTGGACGGCCGGGCACGCGCTCGAGGTTGCCGAGGCCGTGGACACCCTGTGTGGCGGCGGCCCGGCCGACCTGATCGAGATCACGGTGGCGCTGGCCCGGCGGATGCTCGCACTCGTCGGCCTTGACGGCGGCGCGGATCCGGCGGACGTCCTGGCCGCGGGGACGGCATATCCCGTGTGGCGACGGATGGTCGCCGCGCAGGGGGGTGATCCGGATGCTGCCCTGCCGACCGCGGAGCATGTCGAGATCGTGTCCGCGTCGGCCAGTGGTTTCCTGCACGGGTTGGACGCGAGAGCCGTCGGCGTTGCGGCCTGGCGGCTCGGGGCGGGCC
>NZ_CADDZT010000017.1:78542-80746 GCF_902812655.1 Candidatus Frankia meridionalis
GCGCCCTGCCCACGTCCGATGTGGACAAGCTCGCGACCTGGTTCCGCGGCGGTGCCCACAGCGGGTCACTGGTGCGCTACCTGGAGACGTTCAGTCATACCGTCGGGGTGATGCAGACCGCGGGCGCGCTGGCCCGGGTCGCCCGTGAGTGTGCCGAGGACCTGGCCGCCGACGGCGTCGTCTACGCCGAGGTCCGGTTCGCCCCGGAGCTGCATGTCGAGCGGGGGCTGGCGCTGGACGCCGTGATCGAGGCGGTCCTTGACGGTTTTCGGGCCGGTTCGGCCGGTACCGGACTGAAGATCCGCGCGCTGCTGACCGCGATGCGTCACGCCGCCCGTTCGCTGGAGATCGCCGAGGCCGCGGTCCGTTGGCGGGACAGGGGAGTGGTCGGCTTCGACATCGCCGGGGCCGAGGCGGGGTATCCGCCCAGCCGTCACCTGGATGCCTTCCAGTTCATGCAGCGCGCGAACGGGCATTACACGATCCATGCCGGGGAGGCGTTCGGCCTGCCGTCCATCTGGGAGGCGTTGCAGTGGTGCAACGCCGACCGTCTCGGCCACGGGGTCCGGATCATGGACGACATCGCCGTCGACCCGGACGGCAACGCCGTGCTCGGGCAGCTCGCCAACTACGTCCGTGACGTCCGCGTGCCGCTGGAGATGTGCCCGACCTCCAACGTGGACACGGGGGTGTGCGCCAGCATCGCCGAACATCCGATCCGCCTGCTGCGTGAGCTCCACTTCAGGGTGACGGTCAACACCGACAACCGGCTGATGAGCGGAGTGACGCTGTCCAGCGAGTTCGCCGGCCTGGTCGACGTGTTCGACTACGGGTGGTCCGACATCAGGTGGCTGACCGTGAACGCGATGAAGTCGGCGTTCATCCCGTTCGATCAGCGTCTGGCGCTCATCAATGATGTGATCAAGCCCGGCTTCGACGCCGTGCTTTCCGATGGGTGACCGATCGGTCGAGACCGTGCCGGCGGTGCCGGCGGTGCCGGCGGTGCCGGCGGTGTCCGCGGTGTCCGCGGTGTCTTCGGGCGTGGTGGCCGGGCCGGACGGGCGCCTGCGCTGCCCGTGGGCGCTGTCCACGCCGGAATACATCGCCTATCACGACCACGAATGGGGACGGCCCGTCCGCGACACCGTCGGCCTGTTCGAACACCTCAGCCTGGAAGCATTTCAGTCCGGTCTTTCCTGGCTGACGGTCCTGCGTAAACGGGATGCCTTCCGGGCCGCCTTCGCGGGTTTCGAACCGGTGCTGGTCGCGGCGTTCGGCCCGACCGATGTCGAGCGGTTGATGATGGACGCGGGAATCGTCCGTAACCGGCGCAAGATTGCCGCGACGGTTACCAACGCCCGCGCGCTGCTGGCGCTGGAAATACCATTCGGGGAACTGGTCTGGTCGTTCCGACCGGCGGTCGCACCGGCACCGGTGGTGATCGGTGACCTGCCCGCGTCCACGCCTGCGTCGGTGGCGCTGGCAAAGGAGCTGAAGAGACGTGGCTTCATCTTTGTCGGCCCGACGACAGCTTACGCCCTGATGCAGGCGTGTGGCCTGGTTAACGACCACCTCGCTGCCTGCGTCGTTCGGTAGCCGGTTGACGGTTCGCCCGCCCTGGCCGCTACCGTCCGTGGTTGTGGCAGCTCGTGGGCGGCGTCGGGCGGGGACGCCGGACCAGGCCGGTCCGCTACCATGACTGATCATGTCGGACGTGGTCGTACTCGCAATTGTCAGCGTTGTTGTCACCGGCATCGTCGCACCGGGAATTACCGCGTTTTCCAGCCGTCTGGAATCACGTCGGTCACATCGTCTTGCCCTTCGGAAGGAGTGCCGAGACGCCCTGGACCTCGCGGCCGAGCAGTTGTCGCGATCCCAGCGGGCCACGGCCTACTGCATTGCGCTGTGGTCCCGGGGAATCATGGACGGCGATGACGAGGCGGGTGAATACCTGAAGCGCCGGAACCAGGCGAACGAGGCGGCCCGCACCGCCTACGGGCGGCTGTGTATCAGGTTCGGCCCGGCATCGCCGGTCGCAACTCACTATGACGAGGTCATCGAGTGCATGCAACGGCTGACGGAGGTTCTGCGCGGCTATCGGGCCGGCGACACCTACGACGCCTGGGAAAGCCAGACCGCGGCCGAGTCCACGGAGCTGACGGCCGCGGGCGAGAAGTTCCTCAGCGTGGCGAACAAGGCGATGT
>NZ_CADDZT010000017.1:81144-84279 GCF_902812655.1 Candidatus Frankia meridionalis
CGGTGGCCTCGGTGCACAACGCGAGAATCTCCTCACCGGTGGCCTCGGGACGCAGCAACGTATGGTCGATCATCCGGGCCAGCTCGGCCCGGCGCGGCGGCGCAGAGCCCGAGCCGCTCCCACCCGACCCGGTGGGACGGCCCTCTCCATCGGGGATGGTTGTCATACACCCCATCATTGCTGGTGGGAGCTTCAGCCGGCTCGTCCCGCTCACCTGAGGAGAAACAAACCGTGCAGGTCGACATCGTTGAGCATCCCCTGGTGGCCGCACGGCTGACCGCACTGCGCGACGAGCGCACCGAACCGCCGGCGTTCCGTACGGCGCTGCGAGAACTGTCCACGATGCTGATCTACGAGGCCACCCGGGATCTGGCGACCGTCCGATACCCGGTCGCCACCCCGCTGGCACTGACCGGTGGCAGCAGGCTGGCCACGGCACCGATCGTCATACCCGTGCTGCGGGCGGGCCTCGGGATGCTGGAGGCCGCGCTCGGCCTGCTGCCGGAGGCACGGACCGGGTTCGTCGGCCTCGCCCGTGACGAGAAGACCTTCGAACCGCACGTCTACCTGGAATCGCTACCCGCCGATCTGGCCGGCTTCCCGGTGCTGCTCCTCGACCCGATGCTCGCGACGGGCGGGTCGGCGTTGCACTGCCTGAAGCTGCTGGCCGACCATGGGGCCACCGCAATGGTCCTGGTCTGCGTGCTCGCCGCGCCCGAGGGAATCGCCGCGCTGGACTCCAGCGGCTTCGACGTGCGGGTGGTCACCGCCAGTATCGACGAGCGGCTGAACGACACGGCCTTCATCGTCCCGGGCCTCGGGGATGCCGGCGACCGTCAGTTCGGCGCCGTCTGACCAGGCCCGCTGTCTGCCCGGCTTTCCGCAAGGTTTCCGGTAGTTGGACGAGAGTCGACAACCGGATGGGGTCAGCGGGTGAGGATCGTCCGGACGGCGGCGTGGAGGGTGGCCCGGCGGGCGTCCGCTTCGCGGCGGGCTGTGTCAATCTCTGCGGCGTCCGCGTCGGAGGCGACCGGGACGATTACTTCCAGGTAGGCCTTGATTTTCGGTTCGGTGCCGCTGGGGCGGACGACCACCCGCCCGCCATCCGTGAGGTGGTAAACAATCACGTCGGCCGGGGGTGGTTCGGCAGCTCTGCTGTTGCCGATGGCGGGGGCGGCAGACCTGGTGGCCGGATCGGCGGCGAGATCGCGGATGTCGACGACCGCGGCTTCGCCGACACGGGTCGGGGGCTCGGCTCGCAGTGCCTCCATGATTGCGGAGATCTGCCCGGTATCGGTGACGCGGACCGACACCTGGGACGTGGCGTGCAGGCCATACCGGCGGACGAGGTCGTCGAGCCGGTCGAGCAGCGTCCGGCCGTGGGCCTTCTCCGCTGCGGCGATCCTGGCGACGGCCAGGGCCGCGGTGATCCCGTCCTTGTCGCGGACGAGGCCCGGCGCCACCGCGAAGCCGAGCGCCTCCTCGTAGCCGAAGACGAGGCCGGCATGCGCACGCATGATCCATTTGAAGCCGGTGAGGGTTTCGGAGAACGCCACGCCGTACGAGGCCGCGAGTGTGGCCAGGGCCCGGGAGCTCACAATCGTCGTCGCGACCGGGCCGGGGCGGGCGCGCAGGACATGGTCGGCGAGGAGCAGCCCGACCTCGTCACCGGTGAGAATCCGGTCTCCCACCGCGACCGCGCAGCGGTCCGCGTCCGGGTCGTTGGCGAGGGC
Source organism: Candidatus Frankia meridionalis (assembly GCF_902812655.1). Classification (GTDB taxonomy): domain Bacteria; phylum Actinomycetota; class Actinomycetes; order Frankiales; family Frankiaceae; genus Protofrankia; species Protofrankia meridionalis. The sequence goes on from NZ_CADDZT010000017.1 coordinate 82,878, forward strand.
GACATCGGCACCGATCTCCCGGCCGAGCGCGAGCACCCGGTCCATCACCCCGGGCTCCTCGGGGTTCGGGAACGCGGTGGTCGGGAAGTCCGGGTCGGGCTGTGCCTGCTCGGGGACCATGAACGGTGCGGCGAGACCCGCGCGGGTGAACACCGCATACAGGGTGTTCGCGCCCACGCCGTGCAGGGGCGTGTACGCCACCCGGAGGTCGGCGAGGACGCCCGTGTCGCCCGTGTCGCCCGTGTCGCCCGTGTCGCCCGTGTCGCCCGTGGGCGCCAGCGCCGCCGCCGCTTCGATGTAGCCGGATCGGACCTCGTCACCTAGCCGCATCCAGCCGTCACCCAGAGAAATGGACGCGGCAGGTCCGATCGCGTCGATCATCGCCTCGATCTCCGTGTCCACCGGAGCGATGATCTGCGCGCCGTTCGCCGGGTCCCCGTCCGCCGCGCCCAGGTAGACCTTGTACCCGTTGTCGGCCGCGGGATTGTGGCTGGCGGTGACCATGATCCCGGCATCGGCGCCGAGATGGCGGACAGCGAACGCGAGCACCGGTGTGGGCACCGGCCCCGGTAGCAGAGCGGCCCGCAACCCGGCCCCGGCCAGCACCCGGACGCTGTCGAGCGCGAATCGTTCGCTGCCACGGCGAGCGTCCGCGCCCACGACCACCAGCGGCGCCGGCCCGGCGGAGTCCGGGTCCGCCGGGTCCGCCGGGTCCGTCCGGCCCGCTCGCTGTGCGAGAAGCCAGGCCGCGAGACCTGCCGCCGCCCGCCGAACGACCGCGGTGTTCATCCCGGCAGGGCCGGCGCGAAGCGGCCCTCGCAACCCGGCCGTGCCGAACCGCAGGGCACCGGAGAACCTGGCGCGCAGGGCTGGCAGGTCGCCGGCATCGAGCAGGGCGGCCAGTTCGGCACGGTCGGCGGGTTCGGGGTCGCCCGCGATCCACTGCCGGACCTGGACGAGGAGAGCCGGATCCGGGTCAGTCACGGTGGATCCGGCAGTCGGCTCGATTGCTCACGGTCCCGAGCGCTCAGAGCCTCGTGACGACTGCGGCGAGCAGCGCGCCCATGCGTCCGGCCGCGGCGGCGCCCGCCTTCAGCACCTCGATGTGGCTGAGGGGTTCGCCGGTCATCCCGGCCGCGAGGTTCGTCACCAGTGACAGCGCCAGGACCTCGGCGCCCTCGGCCCGTGCGGTGATCGTCTCGTGGACGGTCGACATGCCGACCAGGTCCGCGCCGAGCATCCGCAGCATCCGGATCTCGGCCGGGGTTTCGAAGTGTGGTCCGGGCAGTGCGGCGTACACACCTTCGGTGAGCGTCGGATCCACGGTTCGTGCCAGTTCGCGCAGTCGCGGGGAATAGGCGTCGGTGAGGTCGACGAACCGCGGGCCGACCAGCGGGCTGCG
>NZ_CADDZT010000017.1:84406-86860 GCF_902812655.1 Candidatus Frankia meridionalis
CCGCCGCGGGCAGCCACCCGGACCCGAGCACCACGGCGACGTCGTGACGCTCGACGCCGGTGATCCGGGCAAGGCACGCCGCCGACGCGGAGGCGTCCGGTACCTGCAGGGTGGGCCGCATGCGACGACTGTAACTTCCCGGGGTCGGGGTCCCGCGACAACCGGGTCGATCCGCTCCGGTCGCCTTTGGCCTAGTACGGCAGTCGTAGTTCTGTGATCAGTTGGGTTCGTGGTCCCGTCGTCGGTAGTGGCACGCCTTGGCGTGGGCTTGGTGACGGCGTCGCCAGTTCGACCAGTGCAGGGCGTGGGCGGCGGACGAGCAGCCAGTGCCGGCCCGGAAGGTCCTTGTCTTCGGTATCGAGCAGCGCCCAGTCGTAGTACCTCTCGCCTTTGGAGCTCGCTCCCGCCGACAGGCGCTGCCAGGACGGGGCGGGCAGCCGGACGGCGAGCTCGACGGCCTTGCGCACCCCGATCCCGGTGGTGACCCGGTGGTCGCAGGCCACGGCCAGGACGTAGCCGACGCCCCGACGAGCGAGTTCGGCGCGGAGTTTCGGGTCGTTTCCGTAGACCTCGTCGCCGGCGACCCAGCCGGCCGGGGTTCCGGCGTCCAGACGATTACCTGAGTCCGAAACGCCCGCCGCCCGCCGCCCGCCGCCCGCCGTCCGACCGGAGACGGTGACCTGGTCGGACGGCGACACCGACAGACAGCCCTGTCGGTAGCACGCCGAGGTCGACAGCAGTCCGACGATCCGGATTGCATCGGATGAAGCACCCCACCAGGAGGGCCGGGCATGACCGACACCCGTCGTCACGGACCGCGACGTATCCCACCGCCGGCGGGCATGACCGACGTCGAGCGCATGCTGGCGCACCAGGAGATCGGGCAGCTTGCCGCCCGCTACGCCCTCGCGGTCGGCTCCTGTGACACCGAGGCGCTGGTCGAGTTGTTCGTTCCGGACGTCAAGGTAGGAAGGGGTGTCCGGGGCCGGGACGCGCTGCGTGCATCCTTCGACCTGCACCTGAGGGTCGCACCCGTCGCGATCCTCACGGTCGGCCAGCACGTCATCAACCTGCTCGACCCGGAGCACGCCGCGGGAACGATCTACTGCATCGCCGAACTGGGGGACGAGCGGAGCTGGCTACGCCAGGCCATCGCCTACGAGGACGACTACGAGCGGCGGGGCGGCGAATGGTATTTCACGCGTCGTAACCACCAGCTCTTCTACGGTCTGCACCTCGACGAGCGGCCGCTCCTGCAGGAACCCGCGAGCTGGCCGGCGAGCGCCACCGGTCGCGGCGACATTCCGCAGGCGTGGCCCACCTGGCAGGACTACTGGCACAAGCCAGCGGACTGACGCAGCCGCGACAGGGACGGAAAGGAGCGCGATGGACGAAGCTCGAACCCCGGCCACGGTCTCCGACCGCCGGATGGCCGTACTGCCGATCCTCGGCCCCGGCCCGCTTGTCCGATCACCGGCTGGCCGTGCCGTTCACCGACGCCCCTTCGCGCGACGCGAGTCCGCTCCCACCGGGTCGGCCGCCACGTCGAACTCCTCTCTCCGTCAAGTTGCCCTCTAAAGTTCCTGGTATTGGGCCGGGGCCGCACGGTGTGTCGGCGGCGATCCCCGCTGTCCGCGGTGTTGCCGAAACGGGGCAGGCCCGCGGGATGGTCTTCCGTGGAAGGGATTATCCGATGGTCTGGAAGTCCTGGCCAGGGCCTATCGACGTGCTTTCGGGCATGGGTGGACTGGCGCTGTCCGGCTGGGTGCCGGGTCGGTGCTGCCCGGGTTTTGGGGTGATCGGTGGGACGGTGACCTCCGGGTTGGTTACTTCACCGAGAGCAGCACAGATGATGAATATCATGATGATGGATGAGGTGAAGGTAGTCAGGATGCCGAGCGAGAAGGGACCGACGCCGACCGCGGGACCCAGTGCCGGGTCGGGTGTGACCTGGGTCGCGGCCATTGCCGTGTAGTGCATGCCGCATACTGCCAGCGCCATCACCCCGGATGCCCCCAGGACGCGTTGCGTGCCGCCCACGTGGAAGGCGATCGAGAATGCCGCGGTCGCCGCGACCACGGCGATGAGGACGGACAGCGCCACCAGCGGCGGCCGGTAGCTGATCGTACCGGCCGTGCGCATCGCGGCCATACCGGTGTAATGCATCGCCGTGATCGCAAAACCGGCCAACACTCCGCCACCTATCAGCCGCGTGGTATTGGCGGGATTGTTTGCGACGATACCGAGACCGATGCCGGCACCAACGATGGAGATACCCAGGGAGAGGGCTGTCGCGGGTAGGGCGAAGGTGATGCCCGGTTCGATGTGGTAGGCGAGCATCCCGACGAAGTGCATGGACCAGATCGCGCCGCCGCCGAGCGCCACCGCAGTGACGGTCACCCACCACAGCCGCCTGCTGCCGCGTGTCGCGCGGATGCGTGCCGCGCTCGCCAG
>NZ_CADDZT010000017.1:87217-92321 GCF_902812655.1 Candidatus Frankia meridionalis
GTACATAGGACAAACCCACAAATCCCAGGTGATAGGAGGCCTGAAAATGTGTGTGGACGGCCGGTAGGTTCTCTGCTGCACTGCGGCCGAGCGCGCGGACGGTAGTAGTCATGGCGGGGATCCTTGGGCGCGACGATATTGTCACTGCCCATTCCATCACCAGGCGTGGCTTTTGGTAGCCGTTCTGTGGCTATCCTTGGCGTCTCGTACCACTACCCGACCACAGGCAGACCCGCGAGGAGAGTTTGCCTTTCTCGGCACCGCGCACTCCGGGGCAGCGTGACCGCGGGCTACCGGTCCGGGGACTGGTCGTGCGAGGACGATTTGGTGCGGTTGTTAGGAACGGTGGAGACGTCGGATACCGACCGTGGCCCGGAGCAGTCCTGCCGCGCACAGAAATCGGCGTAGCCCACACAGCGGTCCGGTGATGTCGGCGAGGGTCGCCTTCCACTCCTCACCGTAGCGGATCTGATCCTCTTCGTGTCTCAGTAGGGCGGCGGCTACCCCGAGCAGCCCGTCAGGCTCGCCGCCGATGAGGAGGGCGATGTTGACGCCGAGGATGCCCGCGACACCGAGGATGCCCGCGACACCGAAAATGCCTACGGTGCCGATGACGATCAGAGTGCCGATGACGATCAGGGCGCCGACGGTGCCGATCATATTGATGTGTGTGGTGTCGGGTGACTGTGCCGGGGTGGGACGAGTGGTCATCGGATGTCTTTCCGGGAGGCGGTGACGACCGGGGACGAAACGGACCAGGATGGCGGACGGGGTGACCAGCCCCTCGGCTTGGCGGCAGCAGCGATAATCCGACCGCGGCGACGCCGAGGAAGAACACCACGGCGGTGGTACTTATCAGACGATCCCGGGGGCGGGTTGCCAGCCAAACCCGCGACGGGCCGGACGGCGTTCAGCCAGCAGGCTGCGGGCGCTTGCCATACCTTCGGGGGAGAGCCGGTAGAACCGGCGCCGTGGCCCGCTGGCCGACTGCTCGGTGGTCTCCCAGTAGCTGGTGGCCCACTGCAGCTGCTCCAGGCGGGCCAAGATCGGGAAAACGCTGCCGGTCGGCCGCCCAACCATTTTCGTGATCTTCAGTCCGTACAGTTTCCCGTCATCATGATCGAGTAGTGCCTCGAGGACGTCGAGGGTTGCTGCGGTGACTCTCGGAAGATCGGCCATGCTCCCCATATTGGCTGTATAGAGATACGGGGGGCAATGGGCGCTGTCCGACGGTTTGCCCAAGGCGCTGACGCTCCCGGGTCTGTGTGTGAATGACCAGAGGGAGCTGACACCAACGCGGGTCGCGGCCACTGCGGACGACATGGCGGGTTCACACCGGCGAGTCAGCACCCACGCGAGTGGTGTGAGCATGCCGCGGAGAACGGCGAGTGTGATGCGGCACGCCCAGTCCCCCTGCGGATAGCGGGGATTCTGTCGCGGGCATGAGTCGCGGTGGTCGTTGGCCCAGCGTGCCCTGTCATTGACAACCGCTCCTGACCCCCTCCATGCTCGGCACGAAAGCTATATGTGTAGAGGAGGGGCATGGTGTTTCGGGTCGAGTCGATGTTGAACGTCTCCGATGTGGAGATCGAGCGTCCGTCGGTCCGCCGGTCCGCCGTGGTGGGGACGCGGAACCATCCTGGTCCCGATGTGGAGTCCTCCGACGAGGTGACCGCGTGGTTTGCGGCCGAGGATCTGGCGACGGCCACCGAGGAAGGCAGCGCCTGCTGCTGGACGACGCAGGACAAGGTGGGGATCTATGACCCAGACGGGGCGCCGCGGGAGATCTACCCGATCCTCACCGATCGTGAACAGGTGCTATCCGCCGAGCTACGGACGGTCGACCCTGACGTCGCAGACAGCCGGCCACCGCAGCTCCCCGGCCTGGCCCCTGTCAGGTGGCTACGTCGCCCGACCCTCGACGATGCCGTGCTCTCTCTACTCGCCATCCTGCAGCACAGGGGCTGTTCCCCGTCCACCGGATAAACCCACGGGAACAACTGACCCGCACGGCGACGGCGGGGCTTTCGTACTCTCAGCGGCGGCGGGGCCCGCCAGGGCCCGAGCCGGTCGTGCAGGGTGCGGCAGGCACATCGCGTCCCGCCGTGCAGTCCGCCCTCGCCGCGGCGGAGGGGGAAAACACGGCCGCTGGACGACAACGTGGGTTGTCCGACTCGGGAATGAGCTAGCAGATGAGGGTGGATTGCTTGTCCCGTTCCCCGAAACCTTCCCGGACCTGGAACATCCCTTGGGCGACCTCGTCCGAGGCATCCCACATCCGCCGCGCCCAGTCGCCGTCAGGCCAGCGGGTCGTTACCGACCAGAACACGCCGGTCAGGTTCGCTCCGCCCAGCCAGGCGCCGGTGAGGTTCGCTCCGCCCAGCCAGGCGCCGGTGAGGTTCGCCCCGATGAGCCAGGCGTCGGTGAGATTTGCTTCCTCCAGCTGGGCGCCGATGTAGTTGAGGGTGGGAATGGTGGTCTCCCGGATGTTCTGGCCGTCGGCGGTTCCGAGGGAGATCGTTGCAGCGATGGTGCCGGGAGTACGGACCTGGAGCTGATGGGCAGCGTCGGCGCCCAGCGAGGAACGTCCGAACAGGTGCCGCGTCGTCTCCGACGGTCCGTCACCGGGCATCGTGCTTACCTCCATGGATGGTGTGCCGGTGGCGGTCGTGGTACTCGCACGCGGCGAACGGTCTCGATCATGTTGCCAGGTGCGGTAGGTGTCCCCGAATACCGGCAGCCAGCCCGCGACGAAGGAGGTCATCAGGCTCGCCCCACCAACGGCCAACATTGCCTGACCCGGCTCTAGGTCGGAACTCCTTCTGTCACGCCGTAGCTGGCTCGACCCCGGCATGGGGGTGTGTCCGCCTGGTTTCGTCTGATGGCAGGTTCCTCCGCCCGATAGAAGGTGACCGATGAAGGCCAGGACAGGACGAACTGGCGCTGGGCCCCTGCACCGATCGGGGGGAGTCGGTCGGTACAGGGGCAGCCTGTGCCCGTATCTCCTTCAGCGTCGACGCCCTCGCCGGTGTTACACGTGCGTCGTGGATGCTGGCGGCAGTGCGAAACAAACGCTCATGGCGGAAAATGATCTGTCACCACAAGTGATCGCAGGTGGAACCGTGCGGAGTTGATACCCTCGCAGGCGAACACGCGACGGTCTGGATATGCGACCCTGTCGCCCCAGTAGCGAATGCCGTGTTAGCCAGCGCCGGCCCATCATGTCCGGCCGCGTTCCATGCGACTGTGCTGGTCCGCTTGCCAGCCACGACCCGCACGTGTGACTTCGTGACGTTGTGAACCTCGGGATTCGGCAACGCGCGGATCCGCTCGGACGTGTAGCCGGACCGGGGTTCGATCAGTCGCGAGCCGCGGGTCCGGCTCAGGCCTTGAAGTGACACTGACCAACCACAGTGGCAGACCCCACGCTGACCTCCCCTCGGGTGTGCTGCATCATCTGGCCGGTGGATCGCAGCGCGGAGATGAGCGGTGGAGACGCCACCACCGCTGGTGTTGGCGTTCCGCGGCGATCGTTCGCAGACACAGCGTCAGCATCGCAGGGCAGCGACGATGTACCCGTCGCAGTTGAGAAGTCACGGGTGGCCGAGGTGGACCTCTCGTTCGAGGTGGCCGAGGCGCAGCGTGGCGACGAGGATGCGTTCAGGGTGATCTACCGGGCGGTTCAGCCGGGGCTGCTGCGCTACCTGCGGGCGTTTGTCGGTGACGACGCTGAGGATGTGGCGTCCGAGGCGTGGTTGCAGATAGCCCGGGATCTACCCGCGTTTCGTGGAGATTCCAGTGGGTTCCGCGGCTGGGCAGTAACGATCGCACGTCACCGCGCCTTGGACCATGTACGCCGGGAGCGGCGTCGTCCTCGACTCGATCTGCCGATCGAGCAGTTGGCCGAGCTGGCGTCCGGCGACGATACCGCTGGACGTGCGCTGGAGACGGTGTCTACCGAGGCTGCGATACGACTGATCGCGGGTCTCCCGCATGACCAGGCCGAAGCGGTGCTTCTGCGGGTGGTCGTAGGTCTGGATGCGCAGACTGCCGGGCGCGTGCTGGGCAAGCGTGCTGGCGCTGTCCGTACCGCTGCGTATCGCGGACTGCGCCGGCTCGCGCAACAACTCGGTCAGGATGGAAGCACGCCGGCGGACGAAGTTGGTCAGCGTGCCACCATGCGACGAGAGTCATAATTTCCAGCCGGGTGTGACATCAGCAGGGGCTTTGACGCTGAAGGACGTGAGATGAGCACACACCGATCCCTTCGGATCGGCAAGGGCGACGCGGAGCGGATGCTTCGCGGCGGCCCGGTCGATGCGAAGGCCGGTCCGGATCCTCTTGCTGACCTGCTTGCTGCCGCGGCCGCTCCGGCCCGTGCCGGCGAGCTCGCCGGTGAGGAAGCGGCTATGGCCGCGTTCCGGGAGGCGCGTCTCGTTCCCGTCGCCCAGACCCGGAGAGACTCAATGATCAAAATTGGCCTTGCGAAGCTCGTCACGGTAAAGGTTGCCGCTGTGGCGGTCGCTGCTACGACTGTCGGTGGCGTTGCTGTCGCGGCCAGCACAGGCGTCTTGCCCTCGCCAGGGGCAAGCGACTCCTCCGTGCAGCTGACGACCTCGGCTTCGGCTCATGCGACCGCTCCGTCCGTCCACAGTCCAAACGCCCGCGCCTCTGTCTCGGCGTCGTTGGTCGGACTGTGCCACGCCTATACAGCGGGTGCGGGGGACAACCCTGGCAAAGCCCTCGATGCCCCATCCTTCACCGTGTTGATTACCGCTGCGGGAGGCAAAGACAAGGTCACGGCCTACTGCACAGCGGTACTCAACGCCGACCTCGCCGCGGCGGATAGCGCCCACCCCACGGGCACGCCAACAACGGAACCCCACGGCGAGTCGGCCAACCACGCCAGGGGGACTGCAACCGGGGATGTCGGTAACGACACCACGGGTGCTGATGGCCAGGTCGGGGTCGGCAGCTCTGTGGATGCCACGGTGGCGCCGGGAACACAGGTCGGTGCCACCGTGGCACCCAAAGCGGGCCTTGAGGCCACCGCGGCGCCCGGCGCCCACCTCGGAGCTACCGGCAAGGTGACGGAAACCGGTCA
>NZ_CADDZT010000018.1:0-1292 GCF_902812655.1 Candidatus Frankia meridionalis
GGCCCACTCCCATGCCACGCCGTAGTGAAGCCCGCGGGAAAGCTCGACAAAGTCCTTTCGGATGTATCCAAGCCCGCTTGGAGTGAGCCACTGGTGCTCGTTTTCGGGGGGTAGTCGTGCCTCCGCGCCGAGGACTCCGCCAAAATGCCATACTCGTACCGGCGGCATCGTCGGGTCGAACTGGACCTGCGCGATGTATCGACCATCCTGCTGCGATCTCGGAATGTAGTCGAGGATGGGGGTCATCTCGCGATCGGTATGTGCCCGTAACCGGTATGCGAAGGAAATACGGTGGCCGGGCAGCAGTGGTTCGGGAAATTCGAGCTCTGTCAGCTGGTGACCGTTGGAGGTGAACGCGGACCGGCGGACCCGGCAGTTCGCCAGTGGTTCCACCCGTACAACCTCGGACCGCGGGTCGCTGTGGTAACGGGACGTGGCGACATAATGATCAACATTATTGTCGAGTGCCACCAGCGAGCGGAATACCAGTACTTCGGTGAGGATCCGGCCGGAAAGCCGTACCAGGATCTCGGTCCGGTCGAAGGCGAACCGTGACCGGTCGGCGGCGAGCAGATCCCCGGAGTCGTCCTTTTCCAGATAGTCCTGCCAGCCATCCCGGATGTCGAGCTCCGCGACCCGCTGTCGGAGTAGGAGCGCGACCTCGACCGCCCCCCGGTAGAACCATTCTCGGACCGTCCGCTCGTGCCGGCCTCGTCGGCGGGCCAGCGCGTCGATCCGGGCGGTCAGCGAGGGGGCGGCCGAGCTTTCGCCGTCGAGGTTGAATCCTATCTGCGCACCGGTGCGCAGTTTTTCCTGGGAGACTGCGTGACAGCATTCAGAAATGATCTTCTTTAATGCTATCGCGCGTTGGTTGGCCGACCATTCATCCGAAGTTTTCGGTAATTTTACCAGGGATGATCGAGCGAGTTTCACGAGATCGATTCCCCGGCCGGTCGAGAGCGCGACGAGTTCTGCCCTGATCGTTTCGACGGTCGATTCGGTCATGACGTCGCCGGCCATGGGTCGGCCCCCGTTCCCTTGGTCAACCGGCCGGGCTCCGGGCGCGGCGCCACGGTTCGACGGTCATAACTCGCGCCACCTTGCGCCGGACCTGTCCGCACCGTTGAGCCGTGGAGCTTCCGTTGTGAACGGTAGACGTGTCGGGACGTACGTGCGCGAACAATTAAGAAAAGCCGAAGAAAGTAAACTGTTTTGTCCGTTTTGTGGTTCCGTGGTCCTGCTCGCGGGGCCAGCCGACGGATGGAGCCGTGGCCGCAGGCCGGCGGAGGCGG
>NZ_CADDZT010000018.1:1777-5668 GCF_902812655.1 Candidatus Frankia meridionalis
CCGGGCGGACAGCATGATCGGTGTTTCCAGGAGGGTGGAACGCGCATCTGGAGGCCGGGGTTCCCTACGATCTGGTCATGAGCGAGCGCCTGTCGGAGTCCGGCCAGCCGATCAAGTCAGTGTACGGTGCATCTGATCTTCCTGAGGGTCTTTCGGAGCGTCTGGGCTCGCCCGGCGACTACCCGTTCACCCGGGGCGTCTACCCGACGATGTACATCGGCAAGCCGTGGACGATGCGGCAGTATGCGGGCTTCGGTACCGCCAGGGAGTCCAACGAGCGCTACCACTCGCTGGTCGCCGCCGGCACCGGAGGGCTTTCCGTCGCTTTCGACCTGCCGACCCAGATGGGCTACGACTCCGACGAGCCGATAGCGCACGGTGAGGTCGGAAAGGTCGGCGTGGCAATCGACTCGGTCGAGGACATGCGGGTGCTCTTCGACGGCATCCCGCTCGACGAGGTCTCCACGTCCATGACCATCAACGCGCCCGCGTCCGTGCTGCTGCTGCTCTACCAACTGGTCGCAGAGGAACAGGGCGTCCCCGGTTCGAAGATCACGGGCACGATCCAGAACGACGTTCTCAAGGAGTACATCGCCCGCGGTACCTACATCTACCCACCCGCACCGTCGCTGCGGCTGGTCTCGGACACGTTCGCCTACTGCCGTGCCGAGATCCCCAAATGGAACACGATCTCGATTTCCGGCTACCACATGGCCGAGGCCGGGGCCACGCCCGCACAGGAGATCGCTTTCACCCTCGCCGACGGCATCGCCTACGTCCGGGCCGCGATCGAGGCGGGGCTTGCCGTGGACGAGTTCGCCCCGCGGCTGTCGTTCTTCTTCGTCTCCCGCACGACGCTGCTGGAGGAGGTCGCGAAGTTCCGCGCCGCCCGCAGGATCTGGGCGGACGTGATGAAGAACACTTTCGGTGCCACGAACCCCAAGTCGATGATGCTGCGTTTCCACACCCAGACCGCGGGTGTGCAGCTCACCGCGCAGCAGCCCGAGGTCAACCTCGTCCGGGTCGCGATCCAGGGACTCGCCGCCGTGCTCGGGGGGACCCAGAGCCTGCACACGAACTCCTACGACGAGGCCATCGCCCTACCGACGGTCAAGGCCGCGACGCTGGCGCTGCGGACCCAGCAGGTCCTTGCCTACGAAACGGACATCACCGCCACCGTCGACCCGTTCGCCGGCTCCTACGCGGTCGAGGCGCTGACCGACGAGGTTGAGAACGCAGCCCGCGAACTCATGGAACAGGTCGAGAAGCGTGGGGGTGCGGTGGCCGCGATCGAGCAGGGCTACCAGAAGAGCGAGATCGAGAACTCCGCCTACGCGGTCCTGCAGGGAATCGAGGACGGCTCCCGCACCGTGGTCGGCGTCAACCGGTTCCGCGCCGAGCAGGAGGAGCACTACGAGCCGCTACGGGTGAACCCGGCGATCGAGGCCGACCAGTCCGCCCGGCTCGCGAAGCTTCGTGTCGAGCGCGACAACGCCGAGGTGACCCGCTGCCTCGACAGTCTCAAGGTCGCCGCGCAGGGAACCGACAACGTCCTTTATCCGCTCAAGGAGGCGCTACGCGCCCGCGCCACCGTCGGCGAGGTCTGCCACGCGCTGCGCGCGGTCTGGGGGGTCTACCACCCCGCCGACGCCTTCTAGCCCGCCGGGCGCGGGGGAAACCCTGGCCTTGTGATACCTACGGGGCTGTTTGGTATCACAAGCTAGCGCCAGTGGTAGGTAGGTATCACAACGCCGGGGCGTGATGGATGTGTTACGGAAGGGGTGCCGTTGGGTCGCCTTCGATCGCCTGGAGGATGCCGTTCGCGACGAACAGGCGATTGCGGACGCGGCCCGGTACCTCCGTGAGGATTCCGCTCTCCACCAACTTCGTGACGGTCAGGCTGGCGGAACGATGCGTGACAGCGAGAATGCCCCGAGCTCGGCTGATGGTCAGCGCCGGGACGTCGAACAGGGCGTCCACCAGCACTCCCAACAGCGCGGACGAGCGCGCGGTGCTGACCCGAGCGCGGTAGTCGTCGCGCAGGCTCTGTAGCGAGACGGAGCGACGCACCGCATCCCGGGCCTGTTCGGCGACACCGCGGAGGAAGAAACCCACCCAGCCGGCCCAGTCCCCGTGGGTGGAGACCCGCAGCAGGCAGGCGTAGTACTCGTCGCGTCGCGGTTCGATCCACGCCGAGATGTCCAGTAGGGGGGCATCGAGCAGGTCCCATTCGGCCAGCAGCAGGACGACGAGAAGTCTGCCGACCCGGCCGTTGCCGTCGAGGAACGGGTGGATCGCCTCGAACTGGTAGTGTGCACACGCAATCGTGACCAGTGGTGGCAGATCGTGGTCGACGTACAGGTATTTCTCGAACGCGTCCAGGCACTCCCACAGTCGCTCGGGTGGCGGCGGAACGTAGGTCGCGGTGTCGAGGGTGCACTCGGGCGCTCCGATCCAGTTCTGGCTTCGCCGAACATCGCCCGGAGTGGCGTAGTCGCCGCGGACGCCGCCCAGCAGGATGGCGTGCGCTTCCCGGAGCAACGACACGCTCAGCGGGAGCCGACGATTCGGATCAAGAGCGTGTTCGACTGCCGTCACGTAGTTGAACACCTCCCGGACGTCATTGCCGTCGTCGTGGGTTGGTTGGTCGGCCTCGAACAGGACCAGATCCGACACGGACGCCTGTGTTCCCTCGATCCGGCTGGACAGCACGGCTTCCCGGCGGACGAGCGCGCGGGCCAGCAGGCGTGGATTGGGCAACGTCCGACCGGCGCCGGCAAGCTCGCCGAGGGCACGGTCGGCCTCCGAGAGCAGACCGACCAGAGACCGGTCGAAGTCGAGCGCCGGTGGCAGCGGCGGTGGGACGAAGGCGAGGTAATCGCGCTCGGCCCGTACGACGTAGCACGACTGCTCGGGAGCGAAGGAGTCACGCCGCACCGATACCCACCCACCGTCCCGATGTCCTTGTGATACCTACAGGGCTGTTTGGTATCACAAGGATGCGCCAGTGGTAGGTAGGTATCACAACGCCGAGCCGTGGGCGGGACATCCTTGCGCGCCTGGTGCCCTGTGCGCGTGTGGCGCCCGGTGGTGGAAGGCTGGGATGCGTGCGAGGCATGCCGGCACGCCGGGCCAGGCCACCGGACGTTCCGCTGGAGCCGGGGGAGTTCACCGAGGTCGTGCTGAGGGGGAGGCTGACCGACCCGTCAGGTCCCGGTGCGCTCACCGCCAGGGCTGAACGCTTCATCGGACACCGGCTGGGGACATCCCGCTGGATCCTGCTCACCACCCGGCGGTTGCTGGTCGTCGCGCCGTTCCCGCGGGCGGGTGACTACTTCGACGTGGCGTTCGACCGACGAACGGTCGCGGCGTCCCAGGGGCGTAAGCGCGGTGACCTGATCACCGTCGACCTGATGACCCCGGCCGGACGGCAGGTGCTGCGGGTGCCGGCAAGCCTGCGCGGCGAGGTCTCCCGCCTCATCCGGGCATTGCGCCGTCCCCGTTGAGTGATCGGATGTCCGTGTGGTCAGGCCAGGGGCCAGGGGGCAGGTGCCAGGGGGCAGGTGCCAGAGCGCGTCGATGGGTAGTGCCCGGAGCCGGTCGCCGAACGGCAGCGTCTGCTGGCCCGTGTAGAGCAGGTAGCCGGCGATGGGGATGCCGGACTGGGTGGCGAGTGAACTCGGTACCAGGAGCCCGCCGGACCGGCCCGCGAGCAGGCAAGGAGCCTGCGCAGGTCGCCACGGCGTTCGATGACGGACAGTTCGGTGACGTCGCGCTCGATGAGGGTGGACAGATACGACTCGAAGAAGGCCGTGCGGGCGGCTGGCCGCCGGTTCGGAAAATATGACGCCAGGCATGCGGGCATATTCGATCGGTCACCGCGAGTCCGGA
>NZ_CADDZT010000018.1:5812-6342 GCF_902812655.1 Candidatus Frankia meridionalis
CTTCGGTAGTTGGCGCCATCACCGGGACACCCAGGTGGTCGGCGAGGTGCTGCGCGAGCGGCTCCGGCCCGTCGCCCGTGTTGCACGTGCGAAATCACCTGCGAGGTGGCGGGCCAATACGACGGGCGCCGTCAATGGGTCGGCGAACGCGGATACGGTTAAACTCCTCGCTCACGCGGAGAATGGCGTCCTGGGTGAGGGTCGGACAATGATAATCCTGTGCCGCAATGCGTCCGAGAAAGCGAGATTCCGGCAGAAGGTCGTGGTTCTTGAGGTAGTAGTTGACCGCCTTGCTCCAGACCCATTCGCCGTCCGTGACAAACACCATCGGTACGACCGGTCCGCGGCCTGGGTCGAGTTGATCGTGTGACCGGCTACGTCCCGCCAAAACCCATTCACCCGCGTCAAGGAACGCCAGGATGCGCTCCTTTTCCGCCGCGTTCGCGCGGGGGTGATTGGGCTCGAATAGGCCGTAGCCCTGCTGATCGTATTCGTCGAAGACCCTGGCGATCTCCAGCCATGTCGTCAGC
>NZ_CADDZT010000018.1:6994-7646 GCF_902812655.1 Candidatus Frankia meridionalis
GGAGAAGAGACGCACCGGTCGTCCGCTCCAGGTGGGGTCCTTGCGAATGAGATACGCCAGTTCGGGCGCGCTCAGGGCATCGTCGCCCACGTAGACGTTGGTCGGGCTCCCATGCATGTCGACGGTGAACCGGGCGGGGTCGGGAGTAACCTGATGGGCCACCTGGAACATGTCGGTGTCGGACGACTCGTAGAATGCTCGACCGGCGGGGGTGCTCCGGCTGTCGTTCCAGGCCCGTTCCAACCGCTGACCGACACCGAGTTCCCGGGTGATCTGCCGGACTCCGGTCGCGCTCTGCTCGCCTGCCCGCACCGCTGATGCGGACGACTCCAACAGGCCCCGCCCGACCGCGGTCAGGTGCGCACCCTCCTCGACCAGCCGCCCGACCGGAAGGACGGAGATCAGGGCGAGGGCGACTTCCCATGGGCTGGCCTTCCCCTCCCGGTAGCGGTTCAGGGTGTCGACCAGCAGCACCGCAGACGCGGCAAGTAGTAAGCCGAGCACGAGCGGCCCGGAGACGAACAGCGCCACCACACCGAGGACGACTGCCGCGACCGTGGCAACCGCGACGGTGGCATGCCACGTTTTGGCCGCGGCGTCCTTGATGTGTCCCCAGAAGCTCTTGGCGCGGATGCCGGCGTGGGATGCCGCC
>NZ_CADDZT010000018.1:7693-16396 GCF_902812655.1 Candidatus Frankia meridionalis
CGGCATCCAGGTCATCCTGGGTACTGGTCAGGCCGGCTTGCGTCTGAGCGAGACGTGTCTGTGCGGCGTGGTGGTTGCGGATCGCCGCTGTGACCTGGTCCGGGCTCGGCACAAGGGTCACGGATGCGCCGAATGCGCCGGGCGCCGTCGCGAGTTGCTGAAGTCTCTGGAGGTTCGTGACAGCGGTGGCCGTTTGGGTCGCGGCGGCGTAGGCACTGTTGACCTGGGTCTGCGCGCTGTCGAGCTGGGCGCGAGCTTCCCGACCCTTCGTCAGTGCCTGGTCTGCACGTTGCTGCGCATCGTCGAGATCGCGGGCGTAGGTCTGCAACGCCTGTCCGGCCATCCCGTAGGAGTGGGACAGCTTGTCCAGATCCTTCGGGAAGCTCTCGATCTCGTCTCGGTAGGCGTCGCCGGACTCGCCGACCCATGAGGCCACGGCCTCGTTGCCGGCCAGTGCGCGCACCCGACCGGCGGCATCGTCCGCGTCGGAGGCAAGGGACAGGAAGCGTCGCGCGAGGCCCCGGATCGAGTACGGGTCACCGGGGGTGGGGTCGCTGTCGAGATCGAGGACCCACCAGTCGGTTGGTCGTGCCATGCGCGGCTCTTCCTATCATATCGGACAGACAACGCATGGTCCCATATATCGTTACAAAAGGTAAGTAAACGACGGCGGCTTGCCCTCCTGTTGGGAAGCGGGGCACTCTGCGCCCATGCGACGCACACCGTGCCGGCCGCCGCGGGTGCGCAAGATATGACACCGGGCATGCGGGCATATTCGATCGGTCACCACGATCCCGGCCGGTAAGGTCGGTCGGGTCAGGCACGCCCTGCGCGCACGGGCACGGGCACGGGCACAGCGCGGGCGAGGGCCGAGGGAAGCGGGACGGACGGGTCGATGAAAACGGCGATGCGGTCACACCTGTGCGGTGCGCTGCGCACAGAGCACATCGGTGAGACGGTCACGGTATGCGGGTGGGTGGCCCACCGCCGCCAGCACGGCCAGTCGTTGATGTTCGTCGATCTGCGCGACCACTCCGGCCAGGTGCAGTGTGTGGTGGACGGATCTGTGGACGCCCGGTCCGAGTACGTCCTGCGCATCACCGGCACCGTGGTCGCCCGGCCTGAGGGAACGGTCAACCCGAGCCTCGCCACCGGCGAGATCGAGCTGCGTGACTGCTCGGTGCAGGTGCTGTCCACGGCCACCCCGCCGCCGTTCCCGATCGACGACCGGGCCGACGCCGTCGACGAGTCGACCCGCCTCACCTACCGGTACCTGGACCTACGCCGCGAGCGGATGCAGCGCAACCTGCGTACCCGTTCGGCGGTGCTGGCCACGCTGCGCTCCGCTCTGGTGCCCCGCAACTTCGTCGAGGTCGAGACGCCGCTGCTCATGCCGTCCACCCCGGAGGGGGCGAGGGAGTTCGTCGTGCCGTCCCGGCAGGCGCCGGGGCGCTTCTACGCGCTGCCGCAGTCCCCGCAGCTGTTCAAGCAGCTGCTGATGGTCGGGGGCACGGACCGTTACTTCCAGTTCGCGCGGTGCCTGCGCGACGAGGACCTGCGGGCCGACCGGCAGTACGAGTTCACCCAGCTCGACGTCGAGATGAGTTTCGTCGACCAGGACGACGTCCTTGAGGTGATCTCCGAGGCGGTACTGGCCGCCACCGAGGCCGTGACCGGCGTTGCGCAGCCGCCGATCGAGCGGATCACCTGGCACGAGGCGATGGATCGTTTCGGCGTGGACAAGCCCGATCTGCGCTTCGGCATGGAGCTCGTCGAGCTGACCGGGATCTTCACCGGGAGCGGCTTCCAGGCGTTCGCCGGGGCACCCACGGTGAAGGGCATCTGCGTACCCGGCGGTTCGGCGACCCACAACCGCAAGGCGCTGGACGCCCTGACCGACCGGGCGAAGAAGCTCGGGGCCAAGGGCCTGGTGTGGATGCGGGTCGGCGTGGACGGGGCGTTGGAGTCGCCGGTGGCGAAGTTCCTCTCCACCTCCGAGCTCACCGGGATCGTGAAGGCCACCGGGGGTGAGGCCGGCGACCTGCTCCTGCTGGTCGCGGACGAGTGGGCCACGGCGTGTGAGGTGCTCGGTCAGCTACGCAACGACCTCGGGCGCCCGGCTGCCGGGGAGGGCGGCTTCCGCTACGTCTGGATCGTCGACTTCCCGCTGTTCGTGGGTATCGACGCCGAGTCCGGACGTCCCAAGCCCGGGCACCACCCGTTCACCCGGCCGCATCCCGACGACGTCGACAGGCTTGAGACCGAACCGCTGGCGGTCCGCAGCCGCGCCTACGACCTGGTGCTCAACGGCTGGGAGCTGGGCTCGGGTTCGATCCGAATCCACGAGCCCGAGCTGCAGCAGCGGATCTTCGCCGCGCTGGGGATCTCCGCGCAGGAGGCCGACCGCCGGTTCGGTTTCTTCCTGACGCCCTTCTCCTACGGCGCGCCGCCGCACGGCGGCTTCGCCTTCGGCATCGACCGGCTTGTGGCGATCCTCGCCGGCGAGGACAACATCCGCGAGGTCATCGCGTTCCCGAAGACCCAGTCCGGGCTTGACCCGATGACCGGCGCGCCCACCGAGATCGAGCCGCGTCAGTTGCGTGAGCTGGGCATCCGGGTCCTGCCTCAGGTGTAGAGCAGCCGAGGGCAGGCCTGTCCGGTTCGCGGCGCCCCGCCCTCGGGCGCTCTTCGGGTTGGCCCGCGTGTGGATCCTGCGCATGATTCGTGGCGAAAAGCCTCCGGACTGACACTGCGCGACTTACGGTTACCTGGATGGGTTTCAACGGAGCCGCGAGGAAATCCTCGGCGTTGCGTGTTGCGTTGCGGGGTATCACCGGTGAATCCGCCTCCGGGTACCGGAGCCGGATGATTCGGGCGCGGTTCGGAGCGGTTCGCCGATCGGATGCAGCGGGAGGCCCCGGGAATGCACATACCGTTCTCGTCGTCGGCAACGTCCAGCCTCGGCATCGAGTGGGAGATCCAGCTGGTCGACCGTGACACCCGTCAGCTCCGTGGAGCGGCCACCGTCATCCTCGATGAGTACCAGAACAAGATTGGTAAGGATGTCGAGCCGCGGGCCAAACACGAACTGTTCGAATCGACCATCGAGGTCATCACGGGTGTCTGTGACACGGTGGCAGGCGCCAAGGCGGACCTGTCCTCGACCCTCGGCCTCCTGCGGGATCTGGCCGAGCCGCGTGGGCTTGCCCTGATGTGCAGCGGCACCCACCCGTTCACCGGTTATGACACGCAGCAGCTCAGCCCCGATCCGCGGTACCACTCGCTGCTGGACCGGATGCAGTGGATCGCCCGGCGCATGCTCATCTTCGGCGTGCACGTGCATGTCGGGGTTCGTTCGCAGGACAAGGCGATCCCCGTTGTGAACGCCCTCGCCACCTACATCCCGCATTTTCTCGCGCTGTCGTCATCCTCGCCCTACTGGCTGGGGATGGACACGGGCCTGGCGTCGTCGCGGTCGAAGGTGTTCGAGGGCCTGCCGACCGCTGGCCTGCCCTACCTGCTGTCCGACTGGGCACAGTTCGAGCAGTTCATGGCCGCGCTGGTGTCCTCCGGAACAGTGGAGAGCATCCGCGACGTGTGGTGGGACATCCGACCCCACCCGAACTTCGGCACGGTGGAACTGCGTATCTGTGACGGGCTGCCGACGTTGCTGGAGGTCGGGGCGATCGCCGCATTGACGCAGTGCCTCGTCGACCGGATGAACACCCAGATCGATCGCGGCTACACGCTGCCGACCCCGCAGCGGTGGGCCGTGCAGGAGAACAAGTGGCGGGCCGCGCGGTACGGTCTCGATGCCGAGATCATGGTCGATGAGCAGGGCACGACCCACTGTGTCCGGAATGAGATCGCGGACCTGGTGGACGAGCTGCTGCCCGTCGCGCGCCGACTGGAATGCGCCGACGAACTCACTGACGTCCTGCACATTCTAGACGTCGGCTCGAGCTGTGAGCGACAGCGGGCGGTTGCGCGACGGGCCGATGGGGATCTGGCCGCGGTGGTCGATACCCTGCTCCAGGAGATGGAGTCTCGCCGGCCCACACTGTGAACGGGTGCCGGCGGCGGGGAAGGTGGGACCAGACCTTTGCTGTACAAGGATATCCGCCCTGACCGGTTCGTCGGGGCGGGCCTGCGCTGTGTGTGTGGACAGCGGGCATGGCGGTGAACCCCGTCGAGGCGGTTGCCGCCTGGCTGGCCCGCAACGAAAGCGAACTCGTTGCCTTCAGGCGGGATGTCCACGCCCATCCGGAACTCGGACGGCAGGAGTACCGGACGACCCGCGCCGTGGCGGCCCGCCTGTCGGCTGCCGGGCTGACCCCGAATCTGCTGCCCGCCGGCACGGGCCTGTGGTGTGACATCCAGCCGCGGCCGGACGCGCCCACAGTGATGATCCGCGCCGACATCGACGCGTTGCCGGTGCTGGACGCCAAGAACGCGAGCTACAGCTCCACCGTCCCCGGCGTCTGTCATGCCTGTGGCCATGACGTCCATACGGCGGTCGTTCTCGGGACGGGTCTGGCGCTCGCCGAGTTCGCCCGCGACAACCCACTGGCGGGTACCGTCCGGCTCGTCTTCCAGCCCGCCGAGGAGACCATGCCGGGTGGCGCGCTCGATGTCATCGACGCCGGTGTGCTGAAATCCGTGTCGATGGCGATCGCGGTGCACTGCGACCCGTCCCTGGACGCGGGGACCATCGGGTTGCGCACCGGTCCGATCACCTCGGCAGCCGACTCCGTGCGGGTCACGCTCGGGGGGCCCGGTGGCCACACGTCGCGTCCCCAGAACACCGTCGACCTGATCTACGCCTTGTCGCGGCTGGCTGTGGAACTGCCCGCGGCCCTGTCCCGGCTGGTCGACCCGCGGTCGTCGTTGTCGCTGGTGTGGGGGCAGATCGAGGCCGGGACGGTGGCCAACGCGATCCCACGGGTCGGCAGCATCGCGGGGACGGTACGGACGCTGTCCCGCGACACCTGGGACGGTGCGCCGGCGCTCGTGCACCGACTCGCCGAGCAGATCGTCGCGCCGTACGGGGCCAGTGTCGCGGTGGACTACCGCCGTGGGGTGCCGCCGGTGGTGAACAGCGCGGACACGATCGAGGTGTTCCGGGCAGCGGTGAACCAGGTGCTCCCACCGGGTTCGGAGATGTCCGTGGCGCAGTCCCTGGGCGGCGAGGACTTCGGCTGGTATCTCGATCACGTACCCGGAGGGCTTGCCCGGCTCGGTACCCGTGCTCCGGACGGGCCCATCCACGACCTGCACCAGGGCAGTTTCGACGTGGACGAGGCCGCGATCGGGACCGGCGTCCGGTTCCTCGCCGCGTCCGCGCTGGAGGTCCTGGCCCGGACCGCAGCGGTGCTCTGACGTTCTCCTGAGTCTGACGTCCTTCTGGGAAAGCGCGGAGCCGGCGCGAGGGAACATCATCGCGCCGGCTCCGGTGTTGTCGTTACCGTTGTCGTTACCGTGAGCTCGGGACCTCGGAGCTCTTCCTGGACCGCGGTTCCGGGATAACCGAAGCGGTGTGTGGGTGTGACCGTTCCACCCGCAGCAGCTTCGCGGTCCAGTCCGGCAGGTACCAGTTCCAGTCGCCGAACAGCGAGACCATGGCCGGGACGAGAAGCATGCGCACGACGGTCGCGTCGAGCAGGATGCCGAAGCCGAGGGCGGTCGCGAACAACTTGATGTCGGTCTGCGGCCCGCTGGACAGGGACAGGAACGACAGGAACAGGATCAGGGCGGCGGAGGTGACGAGCCGCCCGGTACGGCCGACCCCTTCGATGACAGCGGCGTCCGTGTCACCGCGGGCGTCGTACTCCTCCCGGATGCGGGAGAGGATGAACACCTCGTAGTCCATGGACAGGCCGAACAGGAACGCGAACACCATCAGGGGCAGCCAGAAGGTGATCGAACCGGTGGCCTCGATGTTGTAGATCTCCTTGGAGCCGTAGCCGTGCTGCCAGAACAGCACCATGGCCCCGAAGGTCGCCCCGAGCGAGATGAGGTTGAACAGCACCGCCTTCAGCGGTAGCAGCAGAGAGCGGAAGGCGCGTACCAGTAGCACGTAGGTGACCAGGACGATCAGACCCAGCGCCAGCGGAAACACCCCGTAGACGCCGTGGATGTAGTCCAGCTGCAACGCTCCGATCCCGGTGACACCGATGACCCCGGGTACGTGGTGGACCGCCGACCGGATGTTTCTGATCGGGTCGGTGCTGCTGCCGCCCGCGGTCTCCCGGTCGGGCACTGCCACGATCAGGGAAGTCCCGTTGCGGTTCGCCGCAGGGCCGCTCGGTGCCATCGCGGTGGCCACACCGTTCACCGCTCGGACGCGCTGCACGACGGCGCCTGTCACGGGCGACTCGACGAGGATCTCGGCCGGGGTGAGAACGCCCTTGGGCACCCCGTTGTCTTCGAGGAGTCGCAGTGCCTCGTAGGCGGGTCCGGTCTTCGCCAGGGATCCGGACTGGGCCGTGCCGATCTGGATGCCGAAGAACGGGATGATCAGGGCGACGAGAATGGCCGCACCCACCCCGGCTCCGATCCAGCGGCGGCGGACCAGCAGGGCAGCCCACCTCGTCCAGAACCGGCTTGCGGTGCTTTCGTGGCGGATGCGCGGCCAGTCGACCCGCGGGCCGACGCCACCGAGCAGGGCCGGCAGCAGGGTGGTCGTCACCGCGACGCTGACCAGCGGGATCAACATGCCGCCGTAGCCGACGGAGCGCAGGAAGGGCACCGGGATGACGACCAGGGCCACGAGCCCGATCGCGACGGTGAGACCACTGAAGAGCACGGCGTGGCCCGCCGTCTCCATCGCGGCCACGACGGCGTCGTGGTTGTCCCGGCCGTGGTCGCGCTCCTCCCGCCACCGGGTGACGATGAGTAGCGAGTAGTCGATGGCGACGCCGAGACCGATCAGGGAGACGAGGAACTGAACCAGGAACGACACGTCGGCGAAGAAGGTCAGCCCGAGCAGGATCAGGAACGTCGAGGTGATGGCCACCGCGGCGACGAGCAGCGGCACCAGCGCGAGCAGCGAGGCGAACACGAAGGCGAGGACGGCAAGACCGCCGACACCCGCGAGCAAGGTTTCGACCAGTACGCCCGGCCCGCCGTTGTCGGCGCCGTTGGTCGCCAGCTCGTCGAGGCCGGTGACTCTGCCGGTGAACCCGGCCGGAGTGTCATTGGCGAGCGCCTTCTTCACGTCGCTGATGGTTGTGGCCGTGAAGCTGGTCTGCTTCGGGAAGAAGGCGTAGGCGAACTGTGCCTTGCCGTCGGCCGTGACGAAGATGTTGTCCGCGGTCTCGGCCTTGCCGATAACCCGGACGTTGGGTACATCCCGCTTGACGGCGGCAAACGTGTCGGCCGCCTGCTGGTCGCCGACCTTCCCGGAGTCCGCGGACAGGACCAGGATGATCGGTGCGTTCTGGCCGTCGGTATGGTAGATGGCAAGTACCCGTTTGGCGGTCTCATAGCCGGGCTGGCCGGGTAGTGAGAAGTCGAAGGTCAGTCGCTTGGTGGTGGTGCCGGCTGTGGCGCCGCCTACGATGAAAGCGGCGATCCAGAAAAGGATCACAATGCGGCGGTGCCGGAGGCACCAACGTGCGAGCGCCGACATCGGCGTCTCCCAACTCGTTAAGATGATCTGTGCTCATGCATGGTGACCAGAGTGATAATAGCACTCGTGATTGTGTAGCCGGTAATGGTCTGTCGTATGGGCGATAATATCGCTACTCCTGGCGACGGAGATGATCGGGCGCCCATGCGGGAGCAGATCTTCTGCGCCTTCGCCCGCTTAGGGCCTGCCTGGGTGCGTTATCTGCAAGGAATCATCGGCCTCGGTGGAGTGAGCCCGGCCGGGGTACGGCTGTTGTCGGCAATCCGACATCACCCACGTCCGCCAATCATGCGCGATCTCGTCAACGACCTCGGTACCACCGCCCGGGCCGTCACCGGACTCGTGGACACCCTCGAACACGAGGGCCTGGTACGCCGAAGCCGGCATCCGGATGACCGTCGGGCAACCCTTGTCACTCTGACCGGCGAGGGTGAACAGGTGATGGAGCGGGTCGGGCGTGAGTACATCGAGCGGGCATCAACACTGTTCGACGTGCTCTCCCCGCAGGACCAGGCCGACCTTGTCCGCATCCTCGGGATCCTGGACGACGAACTGGCCGCGCGGGGGCAGGCGATCCAGCCTCGGCAACCCCGTGTTGCGACGGAAACAGGCTCTTCCGGGCCTCCCGGGTAGCTGGGCTAGGCGGTCGGGCGGTTGCGGAGGTCCATGACGTAGTCGGCCGGGGCGCCGGCCCGCTCGGCCGCGTCGGCCATGATCGAGACATACCGCTTGGACGGTAGCCCGCCCTCGTAGGCGTCCAGCACGTACGTCCAGGCAAGGGCCTCGCCGTCGAGCGTGGACACCCGCACACGGATGCGGGTGTAGAGGCCGGCATCCGCGCCCTCCCAGACGTCAAGCTGTTTCAGATCGCGCCGGTCGATGTCATAGAGCATCACGTAGACGTGGGATCCGGGGGACTCGACGATCGTCGCCAGGGCACCCTCCCAGGCGACGTCCTCACCGCCGAAGGTGAGCCTCCACCCGTGGATCCAGCCGGTCCCGATGACCGGGGCGCGGGGGGCGCGTTCCTTCATCTGGCCTGGGTCGAGGTTGCTGCCGTAGGCCGCGTACAT
>NZ_CADDZT010000018.1:16947-18503 GCF_902812655.1 Candidatus Frankia meridionalis
TTGGGCCGGCGGACTGCCTGTCGGTGATTCTACGAAAGTGTCGTCGGCCTGCTGAAGATGGTCCGCGGTGGCGCAAGATGGCTGGTAGGAAGGCCAGTTATGGAAAGGAGCACGCAGGTGCCGCGAATCGTCATCCTCGGAGGAGGCCCCGGCGGCTATGAGGCGGCCCTTGTCGGGGCCGAGCTCGGGGCGTTCGTCACGCTCGTCGATTCAGACGGGATGGGCGGCGCGTGTGTCCTCACCGACTGTGTCCCGTCCAAGACGCTGATCGCGACATCGGCTGCGATGACGGGGCTGGCTGCGGCGCCGTCGCTCGGTGTCCGGCTCCGTGACGGTGAACTCGTCCTGCCGGAGGAGGGCTGGGATGCCAGGGCGGAGCCCGGCCCGGAGCTACCCGCGGGTGTCGGTGTGGACGTCGAGCGCGTCCACGCCCGGGTACGGGGGCTCGCTCAGGCGCAGTCCCGGGATATCGAGACCCGGCTGGAGAAGGAGGCTGTCCGGGTTGTGCACGCCCGCGGTCGGCTGGTCGGCCCGCACGCCGTCGAGATCGACTCCGGTGAGGCGTTCTTCGGTGACATCATTCTTGTCGCGACCGGCGCGTCGCCGCGGATCCTGCCGACCGCGGTGCCGGATGGTGAGCGAATTCTTACCTGGCGCCATCTTTACGATCTGAAGAAACTGCCCGAGCATCTGATCGTGGTCGGATCCGGCGTCACCGGTGCCGAATTCGCGAGTGCCTACCGGGCGCTCGGCTCGCAGGTGACACTTGTCTCCTCCCGGGACCGGGTACTGCCCGGCGAGGACCCGGACGCCGCCCGGGTGCTGGAGGAGGTGTTCGATCGCAGGGGAGTCACCGTGCTGAGCCGGTCCCGTGCCGAGGCCGTCCGCCGGGTCCCCCACGGCGTCGAGGTCGAACTCACCGGCGGCACGATCGTAACCGGCAGCCATGTTCTGATGGCTGTGGGATCGGTACCGCGGACGTCGGATCTCGGGCTGACCGACGTCGGGGTACGGCTGAACGCCGCCGGCTACATCGAGGTCGACCGGATGTCGAGAACGTCGGTGCCGGGGGTGTACGCCGCCGGTGACTGCACCGGTGTGCTACCGCTGGCCTCCGTCGCCGCCATGCAGGGCAGGATCGCCATGTGGCACGCGCTCGGCGAGGCGGTCACGCCACTGCGGCTGGGCACCGTGTCGTCCAACGTTTTCACCGAGCCGGAGATCGCGACGGTTGGCATCTCGGAACGGATGATCGAGTCGGGTGCGGTCGCGGCCCACACAACGATCCTTCCGCTGGCGCGGAACCCACGGGCGAAGATGCAGGGCGTCACGGATGGCTTTGTGAAGCTGTTCTGCCGGCCCGGCAGCGGCAGCATCCTGGGCGGGGTGGTCGTGGCCCCGAGGGCATCAGAGCTGATCTTCCCGGTGTCGCTGGCGGTTGCCAACGGTCTCACCGTCGACCAGGTTGCCCACACGTTTGCGATCTATCCGTCGGTATCCGGGTCGTTGTCCGAAGCCGCGCGGATAGCTATGCCCCGGGACCTGTTCGCGGGCTT
>NZ_CADDZT010000019.1:0-475 GCF_902812655.1 Candidatus Frankia meridionalis
GGTTGAAAAGAATCTCAAGATTCAAGATCGTTTAAGTAAGAAGTGGCGCCTCGCACTGGACATGCTCGACGAGATCACCGGCAGCTGGGTGCTACCCCGGCGGCCGGTCGTCTGCGATCCCGGTTCCTGGTCCTACCCGTGCGCCCGGCCAATCGCGACATCCCCCGCGCACCCGACGGCCGCGTGCCGCTGCGGCTGTTGCTGGCCGAATGGCCCGAACGGGCGGACGAACCCACCGATGTCTGGCTGTCGAGCCTGCCCGCCGACACCCCGCTACCCACCCTGGTGCACCTCGCCAAGATCCGCTGGCGTGTGGAGGCCGTGCCCGGTCAGAGCGCCCCTATTGCCGGGCGTTCTTAGCTGTGACTGTCGATGTCCTCCTCCTCGGGCGGGACCACCGGCGGAAACCCGTGTTGGACGAGACGTCGGTTCCGGAAGTGACCTCCGGTGACGAAACCCAGGCCGACGGTGGCGG
>NZ_CADDZT010000019.1:803-2009 GCF_902812655.1 Candidatus Frankia meridionalis
CCGCCACCGTGGGGCAGTCAGATCGTGTGCGACCCAGTCGCGGTACCGGGCGGGCAGCGCCCCGCCCACCAGGTAGTACACCCGGCCCGCCGGCGGCGGGCGCTCCGGACGGGTCGACCGCGGACCGGCGGGCTCCACTGAGCCGTCCGACGGAGCCTTTTTGCTACCAACGTCCATAGGGTCAGCCTACGAAGAGTTCGGTTCGCTCGGGGTCCCCGCGTGTCGTACAGGGACCCCGAGACGGCCCTAGTCCTTGATCTCGCAGAGGACGGCGCCACTGGAGACGACTCCGCCCACGGTCGCGGAGAGCCCGGTCACCGTGCCCGCCCGGTGCGCGTTGATCGGCTGTTCCATCTTCATGGCTTCCAGGACGACCACGAGGTCACCGACCTCGACGGTGTCGCCGTCACTGACCGCAATCTTGACGATGGTGCCCTGCATCGGGCTGGTCAGCGCGTTCCCGGTCACGGCATTGGCGACCTTGGAGCCGGATCGTCGCCGTGGCGGAGCGCCTCGACCAGCCGACGGACCCGCGGTGACCGCCCCGAAGCCTGCCGGCAGGACGACCTCAAGACGTCGGCCGCCGACCTCCACCACCACCGACTCTCTCGGGGCCTGTTCGGTGTCGGCGTCCACCCCTCCGGTGAAGACCGGGATGGTGTTGTCGAACTCGGTTTCGATCCAGCGGTTGTGAACCCGGAACGGCTCGGTCGCGTCAGCGGGCGCGAATGCCGGATCCCGTACCACCGCCCGGTGGAACGGCAGGACCGTGGCCATGCCGTCCACGGCCATCTCGTCCAGTGCGCGGCGAGCGCGCTCCAGCGCCTCGGTGCGGGTCGCACCCGTGACGATCAACTTGGCGAGCAGGGAGTCGAAGGCGCCACCGATCACGTTGCCGGACTCGACGCCGGCGTCGACCCGCACACCCGGGCCGGTGGGCGCGACGAACCGGGTGACCGTCCCCGGTGCGGGTAGGAAGCTGCGTCCCGGGTCCTCGCCGTTGATCCGGAACTCGATCGAGTGCCCGCGCGGGGTCGGGTCGACCGGGTCGAGGGCCTCACCCTCGGCGATCCGGAACTGCGCGCGGACCAGGTCGATGCCGCTGGTCTCCTCCGTG
The DNA here is from genome assembly GCF_902812655.1 of Candidatus Frankia meridionalis. Taxonomy (GTDB): domain Bacteria; phylum Actinomycetota; class Actinomycetes; order Frankiales; family Frankiaceae; genus Protofrankia; species Protofrankia meridionalis. The sequence continues at coordinate 1,921 of NZ_CADDZT010000019.1, forward strand.
ACCGGATGCTCGACCTGTAGCCGGGTGTTGACTTCGAGGAAGCTGATCATCCCGTCTCGGGCGACGAGGAACTCGACCGTTCCCGCGCC
>NZ_CADDZT010000019.1:2242-16530 GCF_902812655.1 Candidatus Frankia meridionalis
GGCGCGGGACGCCTCGTAGAGGGACTTGCGCTGCTCCTCGGTGAGGAACGGAGCCGGGGCCTCCTCGACGAGCTTCTGGTAGCGCCGTTGCAGCGAGCAGTCACGGGTACCGACGATGACGACCGTGCCATGACTGTCCGCGAGGATCTGGGTCTCCACGTGGCGTGGCTGGTCGAGGTAGCGCTCCACGAAGCACTCACCCCGGCCGAAGGCCGCGGTCGCCTCGCGCACGGCGCTCTCGAACAGCTCGGGCAGTTCGTCGGCGCTCCAGGCGACCTTGAGCCCGCGCCCACCGCCACCGAACGCCGCCTTGATCGCTACTGGCAGCCCGTACTGGTCGGCGAAGGCCACAACCTCGTCGACGCCGGAGACGGGGTCGGGGGTACCCGGTGCCAGCGGCGCACCCACGGCGAGGGCGATGTGACGGGCCGCGGTCTTGTCGCCCAGGCGCCGGATCGCCTCGGGCGGCGGTCCGATCCAGGTCAGACCCGCCTCGATGACCGCCTCGGCGAAGTCGGCGTTTTCCGAGAGGAAGCCGTACCCGGGATGGACCGCGTCGGCGCCGCTTGCCCGGCAGACATCGAGGATCTTGTCGATCCGCAGGTAGGAGTCGCCCGGTGTGCTGCCCGAGAGAGCGTACGCCTCGTCGGCAATGCGTACGTGGAGAGCCTCTATATCGGGCTCGGCGTACACCGCGACGCTGGCATATCCGGCGTCGCGGCATGCGCGGACGATCCGGACAGCGATCTCTCCCCGGTTGGCGATGAGGATCTTACGCACGTTTCTCCCGTCCTCGTTCAGCGTGGCTGAGTCTAGGCGAGTTCGGCGGCACAGGCTGTCTTTGGAGCGCCCGGTAACAGGCCGGCCGACCCGGCAGATCTTGCGCATCGCCGGGTGGTGGCCATGCCACCCCGCCTCGGTCGTTCCCGCTGATCCCCCACGTGGCTATTGGCGTCCGGTGGCTGCCGGAATGGCAACGGCCGCTGATGGTCTTCCGGGCGCTGGGCCAGAGGTTTCTGGGCAGCGTCGAACCACGCAGCGACAGTGAGGAACATTGCCATCGGACGTTTACCAAGGAGAACTGAAGATTACCAGCCTGCCCGGGTTCGGGTCCCCTGAGTGAATCCGGCCTGTCGCCACATGTTCGGGCCGGAATGTATGGCCCCGCGAAACGTCGCGGCACGGTCCGTCCAGCCCGAAGGTGTCGCATCCTCGGCGGGCGGGACGGCCGCGCGGAGGCGGAGTACCGCGACCAGCGCGGCTATCTCTTCGGCGGAGGCATCCGCGGGCACCACCCGAAGATAGGGGTGGGCGTGAACATCACCACTGGTTTCCACCTCGTGGTCCTTCCATCGGCGTGGGCTCGCCAACCGCCGGGCAGGCCCGCCACCGGCGTCATGTCGCGGTGCGGGCCAGCCGGGGCCGGTGTTACAGCGGGATGTTTCCGTGCTTCTTGGGCGGGAGCGACTCCCGCTTGGTCCGCAGCAGCCGCAGCGCCCGGATCACCTCACGTCGGGTCACCGACGGGGGGATCACCGCGTCCACGTACCCGCGTTCGGCTGCGATGTACGGGGTGGCGAAGTGCTGGGTGTAGTCGGCGATCAGCTCGGCACGGCGACTTTCCGGGTTCTCCGCGGCCGCGAGCTCGCGACGGTAGATGATATTCACGGCGCCCTGCGCGCCCATCACCGCGATTTCCGCGGTCGGCCAGGCCAGATTGATGTCGGCTCGCAGATGCTTGGAACCCATGACGTCGTAGGCACCGCCGTACGCCTTGCGGGTGATGATGGTCACTTTCGGGACGGTGGCTTCGGCATAGGCGTAGATGAGCTTCGCGCCCCGGCGGATGATGCCGTTCCACTCCTGCGACGTGCCGGGCAGGAAGCCCGGCACGTCGACGAACGTGAGAATCGGGATGCTGAAGGCGTCACACGTCCGCACGAACCGCGCGGCCTTCTCGCTGGCGTCGATGTCCAGGGTGCCGGCGAAATGCATCGGCTGGTTGGCGACGACTCCGACGGATCGCCCGTCCACCCGCCCGAAGCCGCAAATCATGTTCTGGGCGAACTGGGCGTGGACCTCAAGGAAGTCACCCTCGTCGAGAACGTACTCGATCACCGTGTGCATGTCGTACGGGGTGTTCGGTGAGTCCGGGATGAACACGTCCAGCTCGGGACTGACCTCGGCCGCGACGTCGGCCACCTCGGAAAAGCCGGGCGGATCCGTCATGTTGTTGGAGGGCAGGAACGACAGCAGCGCCTTCGCGGTCTCCAGGCAGTCGAGCTCGTCCGCGGCCTGGAAGTGGGCGACCCCGCTGCGGGAGTTGTGCGTGTGGGCGCCGCCGAGCTCCTCCATGCCGACGTCCTCGCCGGTCACGGTCTTGATGACGTCCGGACCGGTGATGAACATGTGACTGGTCTGGTCGACCATCAGGGTGAAGTCGGTAATGGCGGGTGAGTACACGGCGCCACCGGCGCACGGACCCATGATCAGCGAGAGCTGTGGGACGACGCCCGAGGCCATCACGTTGCGATAGAAGATCTCGCCGTACAACCCGAGGGAGACCACGCCCTCCTGGATGCGTGCACCGCCCGAGTCGTTGATGCCGACCACCGGGCAACCCGTCTTCAGCGCCAGGTCCATGATTTTAACGATCTTCTCGCCGAAGACCTCGCCCAGGCTCCCCCCGAAAACGGTGAAGTCCTGGCTGAACACACACACCTGACGGCCGTCGACGGTGCCGTAGCCGGTGACCACACCATCGCCGTACGGACGGTTGAGGTCCAGGCCGAAGTCGTGTGCGCGGTGCCGGGCGAACGCGTCCGTCTCGACGAAGGAACCGGGGTCGAGGAATGCCTCGATCCGCTCGCGGGCCGTCATCTTGCCCTTGGCGTGCTGGGCATCGACCGCTCGCTTCGAGCCGGCGTGAACCGCTTCGTCGGTCACCCGGGTCAGCTCGGCGATCTTGCCGGCGGCCGTGAGGAGATCGGGTGCCGGAGCCGTCGAGGGATCCGGCGCGGGAACGGGAAGTGCCATGCCGGGCAGCGTACGGCGGGCGTGGCTCCACGCGCTCGATTCGAGCGAAGATTGCACATCCGGTGGTTCCGTGGCGGACGGATGGCACGCTGGCAGATATGCGGACCTCGGCGGCACAACCTCGCAGACTTCCCCTGGACAGCGGCCTGCTGGCGGCCAGCCTCTCCGGCGACGGTCTTGACGTACGGGTCGTCCAGGAAACCGGCTCGACCAACGCGGATCTCGTGGCCGCGGCGAAGGCAGGCGCCGGCGAAGGCCGGGTGCTCGTCGCCGAGCTCCAATGGGCCGGACGTGGGCGTCTTGACCGGTCGTGGACGTCGCCACCCGGCGCGGGCCTGACCTTCTCCGTGCTGTTCCGTCCCACCGTGGCGTCCTCAAACCTGGGATGGCTGCCGCTGGTCACCGGCGTCTCGCTGGTCACCACGCTGCGGCGGTTCGCGGGGATACCGGCCGTGGTCAAATGGCCGAACGACATCCTGGTGGACGGCGCCAAGCTGGCCGGAATCCTCGCCGAGGCCGTCCCCGTCCAGCCTGGAGAGGCCGCGGTGGTGGTCGGTGTCGGCCTCAACGTCGACACTCGTGCCGACGAGCTGCCACCGGGCGCCACCAGCGTGGTGCTCTGCCAGCAACAGGTGTCGCATCCCCCCACCGGTCGGGGGGAGCTGTTCATCGAACTGCTGCGGGGGCTGGTCGGCGCGTATCGAAGCTGGTCGACCGAGCCTGCGGCCGTTGGGGAGGCCTACCGGTCGGTGTGCGCAACTCTTGGTCGTCAGGTGCGGGTCGAACTGCCCGGAGGATCGGTCCTGATCGGTACCGCGACCGATGTGGACGCCCACGGTCGGCTCGTCGTCGACGGGCGGGCCTTTGCCGCGGGGGATGTCATCCACCTGCGCTGATCCGTCCCGATTCGTGCCGGGCGGTGGATGACCCGATGACCCGATGACCCCGCCTGTCACGTGCGGGTGAGACGATCGGTCTTGTGGGGTTTCCAGAGAATATTCTGACCAGTGACGAAGAGGTCGTCCTGCACCTTCACCCGCACTGGATCAGGTTGGCCGGGCCGGCGAGCGCCTTCATAGTGCTCCTCGGCCTGACGTTGTTCGGTGTGCTGGCCGTCCCGGCCGGTTCCTTCCAGCACGCGGCGCAGTGGCTCATCATCGTGGTCGCCTCGGTCGTGGTCTTCTTCGCGAGCCTGCGGCCCTGGCTCCGGTGGATCACGACGAGCTATGTGGTCACAACCGAGCGGGTCGTCATCCGGGTGGGGATTCTCTCCCGGGACGGCCGAGACATCCCGCTTCAACGGCTCAACGACGTCTCGTTCCATCATTCGTTCTGGGAACGGCTGCTGGGATCGGGCACCCTGACCATCGAAAGCGCGGGTGAACGCGGTCAGGTGGTGTTGGCGAACCTGCCGCGGGTCGAACAGGTACATGGGACGCTCTACCGGCTGGCCGAGGAGGACGACATGCGGCGTCGGGGCCTCGCCGACGATGACGACCGCGGTGCCCTGTAAGCGCCGGGCACTGTAAGGGTCAGGCCAGCGGGTCGAATCCCTTCCACCACTCGAAGAGGGACTGTGCGTCGGTGTCCGCGGCGGTGAAGCCGAGAAGGTCCTTGTCATAGGTCCAGAAGAGCACGGAGCGCTGTTCCTGCCGGGAACACAGGAGCGATCCGACGTCCGTATCGGGATCGCTCGTGAACTGCCAGGTCTCGACACCGGTTCCACCGGTCCGGCAGGTGCCGTTGGTGGTGATCCGGCTGGCGCGGAAGTCGATGTCGCTGCGTAGCGAGCTGCTGGAGTAGTAGTGGTACGCCACCACGGTAAGCCCGTTGCTGGAGCTGCATTTCAGGGACGCGTCGATGGTCGAGTTCTCCCCGGCCGGGTTCGCCGCGCAGTTGGTCAGCTCGGTGGCGTCCAACGCGGCCCAGAGCCTGCGTTCGGCTGTCGTGAAATCACCCGAGGACGCAGCGGTCGGAGGTGTTGTACGAGGCGTCGCGGACAGGGTGGGGGCTGCGGCGTTCGGCGGTCCCACCGGGATGGCAGACAGGGACCGACGCGCGGTCGGGGCCGGTCCGGGCTTGTCCGAGCCGGTCGCGGCGAGGACGACCACGGGTATGGCGACAGCGAGAACCACCGCGGCGACGATCGCCGCGATCAGGCTGTTTCGCCGCCCGGTCGACGGCGGTTGCGGCGCTGTACCCATCGGAGCGGTCGCATACGAACCCACTCCGGGCGGCGGGTAGGAGCCCGAGGACGGGTACCCGCCGGGCGGCGGGTAGGAGCCCGAGGACGGGTACCCGCCGGGCGGCGGGAAACCGCCGGATGGGCCGCTCGGCGGTGGGTACTGGCCGTACGCTCCGGCGGGCGGTTGGGTAAACGGGTACCGGGCGGTCGGGGCGTACTCGTTGCGGGACGCCGCCTGGTACTGCTGCCCGGGCGGGACCGTGCCAGGCCGCGGGTACGTATCACCCGGACCGGCCTGCGCCTGCGCATACGGACCTGGCGCATACGGACCTGGCGCGGGGGGTTCGGTGAGGATACGGGTGACGTCGGCGTCCTTCGCCGCGTTCACGGTGCCGAGTTCGTTCACGGCGAGCAGCGCGCCCAGTGGGATCGTGCTCTGGGGATCCTCGACGGGCCGAGGCTGGACCCCGGTCATCTCCGCCAACAGCGTGGACACCCGCGGCATGTGACTCGATCCGCCGGCAAGGAAGATCTCGGCCAGCTCGCCTGGCCGTACGCCGGCGCTCTCGGCGGTGCGGATCAACTCCGTCACGGTCGCGCGCAGGTCACTGTCGATGGAGGCTTCCAGATCCGCTCGGGTGACCTGGACGTCGGGCACGGATCCACCCGGCCGGATGGGGTAGCTGTCAACGGTCGACAGCGCTTCCTTCGCGGTGGTGACCTGCTGGCGCAGCTGGTTGCGTAACCGCTGCCCGGCGGGGCTCGGGTCGGCCCACAGCGCGTCCCACGCGCCCGGATCGAGGGTGCGTGCGCGTTCGGAGACCCGGCGTAGCAGGACCTCGTCGATGTCGTCGCCGCCGAAGTCGGAGATGCCGCCGGGCTCGCCTCTGATCTCGAACCCGTTGGGCGTCGCGGTGAGAATCGTCGTCGCGAGAGTCGTGGAGCCCAGGTCGTAGACGGCGACGGCCGTACCCGGCCGGAGGCTGGTCGGATCGACATGCCTGCGGGCAGCCGCAATCGGCTCCGGGATGAGGACGACGTCCCCGAGACCGGCCCTGGTGGCGGCCATCTGGAGTTTGTCGACCTCGGTGGCGCCCCATCGGACGGGCGCGGTGAGGACCACCTGCTGGGGCGCCGGCCCCGCGACATGACGCGCTGAATCATGCAGGACCTGGCGCAGAACGACCGCGATCAGCTCGATGGCGGGGAGGGACACGCCGCCGAGCTGGACCCGGTCGGTTGTCTCGAGGGCCCGCAGCGGGTTCCGCTGTGCGCGGTCAGGGTGGGTCGCCGCGAGGTCGGCGGCGGCGACACCGGTCAGCAGGCGACCATCGTCGCTCAGGGCGACAACAGTCGGCATCGGCCCGTCCGGTCCGAGCCGGAGGATTTCCGCCTGGCCGTTCACGGCAACCGCGGCGGTGGTAAAGCCGGTGCCGATGTCGACCGCGAGTGTCAGGCCGGTTGTCACGTTCCCCCGTTCACGGATTGTAAGAGCACATTATCCGGTTCCGTGGGGGTGGTCGTGTTCCGGGTGGATGTCCGATTCGCCCGAAATGGTGACCGTCTGGCCGGGACGACGTCGCTGCGTCAGGTTGATTCCTCGCGCCTGCGTCCGGTGGCGTACGGCACGATCAGATCGTTCACGATCCGCTCCATGAATCCGACGTCCACGGGCTCACCGGAAAGCAGGATTCGCTGGAGCACGAGCGCCGGGCCCAGCTCCATGAGTACTGCCCGGTCGGTCTCGGCGTTGATTTCTCCGCGCGAGATGCCGCGTTGTGCGATGACGTCGGACGCTGCTTTGCGCTGGGCGAGCAGACCGTTGCGAAGAGCGTCCCGCAGTTCAGAATTACGGGGCATCTCGGACACGAGTTCGGCGAGGATCCTGCCGCGGTCGTCACCGATCGCATCTCGGAACGAAGAGAGGAAGGCGAGCATGTCCGTCCGGAACGAGCCGGTGTCAGGAACGGGCATGGACTGTTCGGCGCTCATTGTGATCGCGTCCACGACGAGAGCGAGTTTCGACGGCCAGCGCCGGTAGATCGTGGCCTTGCCCGCTTTTGCTCTGGCGGCCACCCGGTCCATGGTCACGCCGTCGTAGCCGACCTCCGCGAGCAGTTGGAGTGCCGCACGGCGGATCGCCTGGTCTCGCGATTCGTCCCGAGGGCGTCCCCCGGGACGGGTCGTGTCAACCGCGGGTCGCACCACGGCATCCCCCTTGTGGCCTTGGCTCCCGAGGGCCGCCGGCGGCGGGAGAAAAACCATGATTGCTCCACCTTCGACCGGCCGGCTCCAACCCATCGCGTGTCATCCGGTGGCTTCGACGTCCTTCACCTGCTGTCGTCGGCCGCGACGCCGACGGGATGACGCGTGGACTGGTCCCAGAGCGTAGCGCATCCGAGGTCCAGGGGAACGAAATAGTATCGAAACGTCAGTGTTCCGCTACGGGAACGTCTAGACGCGGCCGGCGGGCTCAGGGACGCTGTGATGGCGCTGTGCGTCCGCCGGGGCTTGTACCGCCGCCTTCGGATCATCGGGGTGCAGGAAGACCCACCGCTTGTACGCCCAGAACCGGAAGATGGTGCCGAGCCCGGTACCGACGACGTTTCCGGCCAGATTGAGTGCGAGCACACTGTGCAGGTTCAGAACATCGCTGGCAAACCCGAGGCACCCGAGCGCGATCGCCAGGCCTATGGCGTTGAGGATGGCGAAGAGGGTGTATTCGCGCCGTAGACCGGTGCGTGCCCGGTGGGTGAAGGACCAGTTCCGGTTGCCGATGTAGGCGCAGGTCGCGGCCACGATCGTGGAGACGGTCTTGGCGCTGAGCGGGTCCATACCGACAATCGCATGGCACAGATTGAAGACGAGGACGTCAATGAGGTAGCAGAGGCCTCCGACGACACCGAACTTCGCCATCTCGTGAGCGAGTACCTGCCAGTGCGACCGCTTTGGGTCACTGCCCACCGACGTGATGCTCACCATAGATGATCTTGACCGATTTGTGTCACCGGCTGAGCTTACAGACGGCCTCCACCGACTCATCCGCCACCCCCCAACGGTTCCCTGCGGCCTACGGCAACACAAAAAGCATGATCGAACCACCCTGGGTTCGTCGCATTTCGGCACAGCCGGTAGGCGCGGTCCGGGCCGGCTGGTAGTTGTTCATAGCCGGATACGGACGAGTGAGAACCTCGTGACGCACGATCGTCGGATTGCCCGGTGCGCCGATCCCCTGCGCCAAGTATGCCCCCGGCTTCGTCTGGTGACGCCGAGGTGCGGTTGATTGTCGCGACGCGCGGTCGGTGACGCGGATGGGCCCCGGCGGGTCGAACCACTGGCGGAACCCGCGTGGTCGAGTCATCCTTGTTCCGGTCGGGCACGGTCCGACGCGCCGTGTCCCGGAGTGCTGTCTGCCGGGTCGAGGCAGGCGTCGTGCCGTACCGGCGGGTTACCGCGGCGACGCTGCCGTGCGCGCCGACACGTCTTTCCGCTGTCCGTTGTGTCCACCGTCTGCTGTGTCCACCGCGCCGATGGAGGTTGCGCAATCATGACCATGGTCGACGCTCGCGGTTCATCGCGGGTCACAGGCTCTCACAGCGCCACCGACGCAATGCTGCAGTGCGCCGAGAACTTTGCCGCCGCCCGCCGGACCGGCAGCGAGCCGATTCGGGCCCGCCCGGCCCGCCCGGCCACCGGAGTGGCTGTCCTGGCCTGCATGGACGCTCGGCTGGACGTCAATACCCTGCTCGGTCTCGACGAAGGCGACGCCCATATCCTGCGCAACGCGGGAGGGGTGGTCACCGACGACATGATCCGTTCGCTCGCGGTCAGCCAGCACCAGCTCGGTACCACTGAGATCATCCTGCTTCATCACACCCAGTGCGGGATGATGACCGTCACGGATGACGGATTTCGCGAGCAGCTGTTCGAACGTACGGGGTTCCGCCCGCCCTGGCCCGTCCACGCATTTGGCGATCTTGAGGTGGATGTCCGGACATCCGTTGCGAGGCTTCGTGCCAGCCCGTTCCTGGCCGCCTCGACGTCGGTTCGAGGGTTCATCTACGACGTGGTCAGTGGTGTCCTGCGGGAGGTCGATGCGGGGGCGGAGGTGGCCTGATCAGGTCAGGTCAGGTAGGCCCAGGGCGTGGTAGGCCCAGGGCGTGGTAGGCCCAGCCGACCGTCCGGACACGGCGGCGGGAGTCGATGGCCTGGACCTCGACGAGCAAGGCCGGTGCATGCCCGACGCCGAGTTCCTCCGCGATCACGCCGAGGCTGTCCGGAGGCGACGGGCGCCGGCAGGAGTGCGTTCCTGCGGAGTCGAACCGGGAATCGGTCCGCAGATGGCTGTCACCTGTTCGGAGGCGACCCGGCCGGCAACAAGCGCCTGATCGATGTTTCGACACACCACGACCGATGCTCCGGCGTCCAGGGGGCTCAGGAGCCCGGCCAGCAGACCTTCGGGCGTGTCGTACCCGGCCGTTGTCAGGATGCGGTCGCGACCGGTCAGCTCCCACCTCCGCGAGTAGGAGCCGGCCAGCCGCACCAGGGTTCGTTGGTTCGCTGGTGGCGGTGGTGGCGTGAAGCGGTCGCCGTGGGCGAGGATTTCCGCCGCGAAGTCGAGAACCCCAGGCACCGGCCGGGCGAGCCGACCGTTCATCGGACGCATCGACAGCGCGACGATCTCAGTTCCGTCGCCGGCGGGGAAAGCGGCGTCCAGGGCATCCTCGGCGAGGAACACCGCGGCGGGCGGATCGCCGTCCGCGTCCCGGCCGGACCGGCCGACAATGACGTCGGCGCCCGCGGACCAGGAGGCCAGCAGCACCACCGCGGTCTGCCAGTGTGGCGGCAGATCGACCCGGACCAGGTCACCCGGGTTGATCCCGACTGTGTCCACGAGCAGGTTCGAGGTCTTGGCGACCCAGTTGTCGACGGTGGCCGCCGACAGCTCGGTCCGCTCACCGGTGGCGTCGTCGTAGAAGGTCAGCAGCGGACGCGGCGCGTCCACGCGTACCCGGCGGGCCAGCAGCGCGGCAACACCGTCCGCGCCGCCGGGGGAGTCGAGGGCATCGGATGTCACGGCGGCGAGTGCGGCGTCAAGGACACCGTCGAGGAGGCGCCCCGACGGGGAAGCGTAGGAGCTCATAGATTGCTCACCGTAATTGTTGAGTGGCCAGGTGTGTGGATGGCGGTCACACCGAGCAGGATGTGTCCGCCGGGGGAACCGTGGGGGCCACAGTGGGCGTGGCAGCCGCACCGGCGGGGCCGGTAGCGCTTGATGTTCCCGCGGCGCCCGTCCTTGCGAGAGTGCCCGTTCTGCCTGCGGATGTCGTGCTGGTCATGCCTGCGGGATGGGAGCCTGCCGCGGTGGCCGGTGCGCCGGTTACTCCGGTGAACGAAGCCCCCAGCACCACGACAAGACCGCTGTCGGCCGCCGGGTCCTCGACGGTTCGTGAGCCGGAGATCACGCCGGCGAGGGTGTGCGCGGCAGCTTCCTGCCCGGTCGGGTAACGGATCTCCGTGATGACCTGTCCGGCCGGACCGGTGGTCGGCTTGAGTGATCCGGTGAAGCCCATGGCGCTGAGTTCCGAGGTCGTCTGCGAGGCCAGGCCCGAGCGACCGGTCTTGTTGCGGACCTCGGTGATCGTCACCTGGCTGGGTGGCAGCGTCGGTCGGCCGGTAGCACCGACGCTGACGTCGTCCGCGGTAGCGGGCCGCAGCGGTGCGAGGACCTGCGCGAGCCCGGCCGGGTCGTAGAACAGCACGTCACCGTGTGGGGGTATCTGCCCCTCGTCGTCGACGGCGCCCTCGGATCGCAACGGGACATGGGTCGGGATCGTGATGAACGTCACTTTTGCGCTGCCGAGCCCGCTGAGGCGTTGCGCTATTTTGATCATGCCGCCGTTCTGGGTGAGGCCGTTGTCGACCTTCAGTGATCCACCGACGGCGCCGATCAACTGGGTGATCTTGACGGGGTTGGTGAGCACCCCAACGCTGGTGGCCTTGTCGAGCAGCCTCGACAGGAACTGCTGCTGGCGGGCGACACGGTAGGTCTCGTTCGGCAGGGCGTGGCGGGTGCGGACGAAGGCCAGCGCCTGGTCACCGTTGAGGTGGTTCATGCCGAGCTTTCCGTGCCACTGCGAGAAGGCGTCGTTCAGGTTCGACGTGCCGCCACCCGGCGGTGGCGCGACGCACACGTCCACTCCACCGACGGCGTCCGTCATGGTCTTGAAGCCGGCGAGGTCGATCGAGATGAAATGATCGATCTTGAGGCTGGTCAGGTCCTCCAGTGTGCGGGTGAGCCCCTCGACCCCACCGTACGACAAGACGTTGGTGAGTTTGTCCTTACCGTCCCGGGGCGTCTGGCGGATGCCGGGTGTCACGGTCACGAGGGTGTCCCGGGGAAACGACACCAGGGTGAGGGAACCGTCCGTGCCGAAGTGGGCGATGATCGTGGTGTCGGACCGAACCCCGTCGACCTTGCCGTACTCGCCGTTGGTCCCTGCGCGGCTGTCGTCGCCGAGCAGCAGGATGTTCATCTCACCGGGTCGTTCGGCCGGCCGGTTTCCGCTGGGCGTCCAGGCGACCCCGGTGACCGAGTCGTTGAAGTACCGGTACGCGGCCCATCCGATGGAGCTGACGGTGAGGATCACCAGCGACAGGACACCGGCCGCACCGATCGACAGCGTCCGCAGCGGTGACCGCGTCCGGCGGCTGCGGGGGTTCAGCGGGCGCCGTGGGCTCAGCGCGGGCGGCAGCTCCGGCCGGCGCACAGATCTACCACTCACCGGCTTCCTCAATCCCCCTTGACCGGAGCGAATGTGCGGTGCCTCGTTCAATGAAGCCAGCGCGCCCTTCCCCGATTGGGACGCTTTGCGCTGCTCTGACGTTGCCATGAGGCGAACGAGGTCTCGTCATCGGGTATCGGAAACCACCTCAGGTAGCATCACTGCTACTCACAACGACTGCTGTCGGGTGTATCCGGGCAGGGTTGGATGGGTGACGGCTGCGACCGCCGTCGCAGGAGGCGGGAAGACCGGCTAAAAGGTACAGGCCTCGGTGAGTTCTGTGGCGGTCAGCGGCGTTGCTGTGGCGGTCGGCAACGGTGTCGGTGCCGTACGCGTCGACCCCGTGTTGCCCGGTGCTGTGCCGCCTGCCGCCGAGCCGGCCGTCACGGCCGCCGCGTCAACCCCGTCGAAGTCGGCTCCGACCACCAGCGTGATGGCCGTGCCGAGCGAGGGGTCCTCACGCAGCTGTGCCCCGGGAACCGCCGCGGCCACGGTGCGCGCCGCGGTGAGCGCGTCCGGGTTGTACCGGACCAGCGAAGTGGCCGCACGGCGGTCGGCGGAGCCCTCGGCGCGGGCCCGGAAACCGGCGGCGGCCAGTTCCTTCGCGGTACTGGTCGCGAGCCCGCCGGTCGTGGTGCCGTTGAGAACGTTGACGGTGATCGACGAGGGCGAGACCGCCGGTTGGGCGGACGGACCCGGCGCACCAGGTGTCGGGGAACCCGCGGACGGGCCCGGGGCGGAGCTGCCGTGCCCACGCAACGGCGCCAGGAACGTCTCCAGCTCGGCCGGGTTGTAGAGCTGGACCGAGCCGTAGCGGCCGAGCTCACCGCTGGAGTTCGCGCCGTCGGCCACGGTCGGTTCCCGGACCGGGATGGTCTCGAACCGGATGGTGTCGGAGCTCATCGCGCGTAGCCGGGTCGCGAGGTTGCGCAGGTCGTCGACGGTGGTGGCGTCGTCCACGGTCAGTGCGCCCGTGGCGGCCGCGAGCAGGCCTTCCAACCTGGCCGGATTGGTCAGCACCCCGCTGCTCGTCGCCTTCCGGAACACGGTGCTGATGAACTGCTGCTGGCGGCGGATCCGGTCGAAGTCCCCGTTCGGAAGGCCGTAGCGCTGTCGGACGAAGGACAGCGCCTGCTCACCGTTGAGGTGGTTTTCCCCAATCACACCGTGCCACTGGGAGTACTGGTCATGCAGGTTCGACGTGCTGCCGTTCGGCAACGGTTTGACACATACCGTGACGCCTCCGATGGCATCCGTCATGGCCTTGAAGCCGGCGAGGTCGATCGATACGAAGTGGTCGATTTTGATGTCGGTGAGGCTTTCGATCGTCTTGATGAGCAGTGACGGGCCACCGATGGTGATCGCGGCGTTGAGCTTGTCACGGCCGTGCCCCGGGATGCCCACGAAGGTGTCCCGTGGAAAGGAGACCAACGTGGTGGTCCCGTCGGCATCAAGGTGGGCAAGGATGGTCGTGTCGGAGCGTTCTCCTGCGACGACCCCCTCGCTCTGGTATTCGTTGCCGGTACCTGCCCGGCTGTCGGATCCGACCAGCAGGAAGTTCTCGGTCCCGGGGACGGCGTCGGCGGGCCGGTCGCCACCAAGACCGAGGACCACCCTGTTGATCTGGGCGTCGAAATAGCGGTAGATGACATAACCGCCGGTACTCACCGTGAGGATCGCCAGGGACAACAGGGCTGCAAGCGTGAGGAGCAGTTTGTGGGTCAGGGACCGGCTGCGCGGGGTGTCGGTCGTGCCGAGGCTGCCGGTCGCGTCCTGTTCGGGATCGGTCGACCGGTCCTCGGAGACGCTCGGTGGAGTGATCATCGCACCGTACCCCCCGCCCCCGCCGTGACCCGGTGCCGGTTCACAGGCATGTAGACCATCCGCCCCGGCATCATTGTGTTACCCCGCACGACCGGCGTCATGTGGTGGTACACGTCTGTGGTACCGGTAGCCGAAAATACTCCGAACAGGGGCGGCGCATCCGTTGTGGTATCCCACAGTTCGTGTGAGCCACCGGTCCGTCGGGATGTGACGCCGGGTGGTGGGGCAATGGGAGTCGGCGCCGAACAATGACGTTCGCGAGGTGTGCCTGTGTTTCTGGCGAAGATGGCGTCCACGGTAGGGTTCAGATCATGAAGGCTCTTGTTCTTGCGGGTGGGTCCGGAACGCGGCTGCGCCCAATTACACATACTTCGGCCAAGCAGCTCGTTCCCGTGGCGAACAAGCCGGTCCTCTTCTACGGCCTGGAAGCGATCGCGGATGCGGGTATCACAGATGTC
>NZ_CADDZT010000019.1:16885-18331 GCF_902812655.1 Candidatus Frankia meridionalis
GGCGACGGTTCCGCGCTGGGTATAGAGGTCACCTACATTCGCCAGGAGGCACCGCTGGGCCTTGCCCACGCGGTGCTCATCGCCCGTGACTTCCTGACCGACGAGCCGTTCGTGATGTATCTCGGCGACAACCTGATCATCGGTGGTATCTCCGGGCTCGTGGAGGAGTTCCGACGCACGGAGCCGGACGCGCTCATCCTGCTCACGAAGGTGCCCAACCCGTCCTCGTTCGGCGTGGCGGAGCTCGGGCCCCAGGGCCAGATCGTGCGTCTTGTCGAGAAGCCGGCGGACCCGCCGAGCGACCTCGCGCTCGTCGGGGTCTACCTGTTCGGCTCGGCGATCCACGAAGCGGTACGGGCGATCAAACCGTCCGGACGTGGCGAACTGGAGATCACCGAGGCGATCCAGTGGCTCGTCGACGGCGGCCACGAGGTCGCGCCGCACCTGGTCGAGGGGTACTGGAAGGACACCGGACGGCTCGACGACATGTTGGAGACCAACCGCCATCTGCTGGAGTCGGTGGAGCCGGACGTTCGTGGCACGGTCGACGAACACAGCACGATCGTCGGTCGGGTCGTGATCGAGGAGGGCGCGTCGCTGGTGCGGTCCACCGTGCGCGGACCGGCCATCATCGGTCGGGATACGAGGCTCGTCGACTCCTACGTCGGTCCGTTCACCTCGATCTACTATGCGTGCACGATCGAGAGGACCGAGATCGAGTACTCGATCGTGTTGGAACGGGCGACGATCCGGGGGATCGGGCGCATCGAGGACTCGCTGATCGGCCGGGACGTCGAGGTCGTCCCTTCCGACGCGCGCCCGAAGGCACACCGGCTCATGCTCGGCGACCACTCCCGCGTCTCGGTCGCCCCGTCCTGACCGCGCGAGGCCGTCTGCACCGATGGGCACCGACGGGCACCGCGGGTCAGCAGGTTTGCTGGCCCGCGGACCGGCGGGTCGCACGGACCGTCGCGGCGACAGTGGCATAGGCCAGTAGCGGGCAGAGGACGAACACGGCAATGGTCACGCCCTCGGGGAACGGCGCCCAGCGGGCGATCGCAGTGACCACGCTCCCGATGTGCAGCAGGGGCCAGGACTCGCCACGGGGGAGCCAGTAGTACCCGCACACGGTCCACACCGCGACCGCCTGCATGAGCAGCGCGCTGATCAGAACGAGCAGCCCCGCGGAGGTGTCGCGGCCGTTCAACAGCCGGCCGAGCCCGACGGCGACGACGACAGCCAGGCCCACGATGCCCATGTAGAGGTATCTGCCCTGGATCGCGATGGCCCGAGTGTAGATCCCGTAGTCCGAGTAACTGCGTTGACCCACGAGGAGATACGCCAGAAAGATCGGCATCAGTAGCACCAGCGGCTGCCCGGTCATCCCGAGCCGGCCGAACCTGCCGATGCGCTCGGCCGTCGGGGAATCCGTTACCGCCGGGCGGA
>NZ_CADDZT010000019.1:18407-22448 GCF_902812655.1 Candidatus Frankia meridionalis
GGCGGCGCAGGCCAACCCGATGGCAAGCAGCGCGGGCCCCCACGGCGGGGTGCGCAGGGCCAGAGCGATCCCGCGCGGACCGCGGGTCCGGCCTGCCATGGCACCTGTTCTCGGCCAGGGGTGTGCAGGCGTTGCGCCGGGCGGCCGGGTCGGGTCGGCGTGCAGCCGGCGGCCGCCGCGCAGCTGTGTCCAACCAGCCAGATATGCGGCAAGAACCATGAGCATCAGGGGCAGGGCCAGTGCCTTGGTGAGGAACGCGACGGCGAGCAGCAGACCGGCCGCTGCCGCTGTCCGCCGCCGCATGTCGCCCCGCAACACCCCGGCGAGCACCACTGTCAGTCCGCCGACCGAAAGCATCAGCAGGCCGTCGTTGTTGAACGTGGCACCGACCCGGGTCAGTCCGGGGACGGCGAGCGGTACCGTCGCGGCGGCCTGCGCCAGCGCTTCGGACAGTCCGATCCGGCGTGCGGCCGCCCAGGCGAGCAGCGGCAGCGGAGCCACAATGATGATGTTCAGTAGGCGCAGGACCCAGACCTGCTTGTCATAGGCCCAGCCGGACGAGCCGGGCAACGCGGCCAGTCCGGCCGCGGCAATCGCGTAGACCAGCGGAGGATGCTGAACCATCTGGTTGGACAGCCGGCCGTCCGTGACCGGTCCGGGACCGCCCAGCGCGTCGAACGACAGGCGTTGCCCGCGAGGGGTGGGACTCATCTCGGCGAACGCCGGTTCGCCGTTGCTCTTGCCACCCGCCTGGAACATCTCGGCGTAACGGCCACGGTCGAAGTCGTCCGAGGTCGCGGTGACACCCTTGGCCATGATCCGTTGGCCGGGCGCCGGCCAGCCGCCGCCGTTTTGCAGGCCGTAGACCACGTCGACGTGCTGGGCCTCGTCGTATCCCGTCCAGGTGGTGTACATGAACGAGTAGGCCAGTAGCAGCGTCACGTGCAGCGCGGTGACCAGCACGATTGCCCGGGGCAGCCGGCCGCGTCCCGGACGCCCCGGACGCTCCGGACGCACGGGACGCGGTACGGCGCCGGCGACGTCATGATCGGTGCCGCGGTGTTCGGAGGAAACGCCGGAGTCCGGGCCTGGCCCGCTCGAAACATCGGCCGCGGGCAGGGCCGGCGCCGCGTCTGCATGGTCGACGATCGCCATCTCCGGAAAACGGTGACAGCCGGCCCCCGTTGGCCAACTGCGCCCGCGGTCAGCAGGGCAACTTCAGCATAGCCCAGTAATGACTACTTTCAGCGATCATTTGGTCGCGGTGTAGCGATTCCATCGCTGTGGGTGCACATCCGACTGGTTCCCCGGTCCGGCGACCCGGTCTGACAGACTTGCCGGGTGCGCGTGATGGTGACAGGAGCAGGCGGTCAGCTCGGGGTGGACCTGTGCCGGCTACTGGAGTCGAACGAAAAGGTTCATGCCTGGGCGGGGTTCACCCGCGCCGAGTTCGACATCACCGACCCGGCCCGGGTCCGGGCCGTCATCCGCGACCAGGCCCGACCCGCGAAGGTCCAGGGCGGCCTGGTGGTCGTGAACACCGCTGCGTGGACCGACGTCGACGGTGCCGAGTCCGATGAGGCGGGCGCCTACGCCGTCAACGCCACCGCTCCGGCACAGCTGGCCGCAGCCTGCGCCGAGGTTGACGCAACCCTGGTGCACATCTCGACCGACTACGTCTTCGACGGCACGGCGGACAAGCCCTACGAGGCGGCCGACCCCACCGGGCCGCGCTCGGGCTACGGGCGGACCAAGCTCGCCGGTGAGCAGGCCGTACTTGCGCTGTGTCCGTCGTCCTATGTCGTTCGGACCGCGTGGGTGTACGGCGCCTCCGGGCGCAACTTCGTCCGGACGATCGCGAAACTCGCGCGTGAGCGCGACACGCTCTCCGTGGTCGACGACCAACGAGGTTCACCGACCTGGTCGGTGGACCTCGCGGCAGGGCTGGTGGAGCTCGCGGCATCCGGCGCCGCGTCCGGCGTCTACCACTGCACCGGTGGCGGCGAGACGACCTGGTTCGGCCTGGCGCGGGCAGTCGTCGACGAACTCGGAATGGACCCGGCGAAGGTGAAGCCGACGACAACGGACGCGTTCCCGCGGCCGGCGGCCCGACCTGCCTATTCGGTCCTGTCGTCCCGGTCGTGGTCCGACGCCGGGCTCGAGCCGCTTCGTCCGTGGCGGGAGGCGCTGGCCGCAGCATTCGCCGAGTCCGGCGACGCCCTGCGGGGTCAGCGTGCATGAGCCGTCCGCGCCGCGATGAAACCCTGTCGAGGATCGTAGGGTCGGGGCGCTACCGTGGAAGCGTGACGACCAAGACCAGTGGGCTGAACGCCGCCGAGGGGCAGGGTAATCCTGTCCTGGTCGCGGTGGCATGGCCGTACGCCAACGGCATGCCCCACCTGGGGCACATCGCCGGTGCCTACCTTCCGGCGGATATCTTCGCCCGTTACCATCGGATGGTCGGCAGCCGAGTACTGATGGTATCCGGCAGTGACGCCCATGGCACCCCGATCACCGTGCGTGCCGACGCCGACGGTGTGTCGCCGGTCGAGATCGTCAACCGTTACCACCCGGAGTTCCTACGTATCTGGGACGATCTCGGGATCAGCTTCGACCTGTTCACCTCGACGATGACAGAGAATCATCATGAGGTTACCCAGGAGGTTTTCACCCGGTTGCGCGACGCGGGCTACATCCTGCCCGAGGAGACCGTCCAGTTCTTCGACCCACAGGCCGGCCGTTTCCTGCCGGACCGGTACGTGGTCGGGACCTGCCCGTTCTGTGCATATGCCGAGGCGCGGGGCGACCAGTGCGAGCACTGCGGCCGCACCCTCGACCCGGACATCCTGCTCGACCCGCGCAGCAAGCTCACCGGCGCGGTCCCGCAGAAGCGGGCCACCACCCACTTCTTCCTGCGGCTGTCCGCGCTCTCCGACGACCTGTTGGCGTGGCTCGAAACCCGCCAGGGCTGGCGCCGGCACGTCATGAACTGGTCGTTGCAGTTCGTGAAGGACGGCCTGCACGACCGGGCGATCACCCGCGACCTGGACTGGGGCGTGCCGCTGCCCACCGATGAACTTGGCCCGGGCAAGCGGATCTACGTCTGGTTCGAGGCGGTCATCGGCTACCTGTCCGCAAGCAAGGAGTGGGCGCAGCGCAGCGGCGACCCGGACGCGTGGCGCGCCTGGTGGGAGAAGCCGGACGCCTCCAGCTACTACTTCGTCGGCAAGGACAACATCCCGTTTCACACGGTGATCTGGCCGGCGATGCTGATCGGCTATGGCGGGCTCAACCTGCCCACCGACGTCCCGGCGAACCAGTACGTGACGTTCGGCGGGGCCAAGGCGTCGAAGTCCGCCGGGGTGGGGCGGGGTGTCCGCGAGTACCTCGACCGGCTCCAGCCGGACGCGCTGCGTTACGCCCTTGCGACGGTGCTGCCCGAACAGAACGACACCGAGATTACCGACGCGGACATCATCCGGCGGATCAACGACGAGCTGATCGCGAACTGGGGCAACCTGGTCAACCGGGTGATGGCCCAGATCGGTAAGCGGTTCGACGGGCGCCTGCCCGAGAGCGGCGAGCTCGACGGCGTGCACGCGGAGCTGATCGCGTCGGTGGACGCGGGCCTTGCCAGGGTGGGCGAGCTGATCGGACGGGTGGAGCTGCGGGCGGCGTTGCGGGCCGCGATGGACATCTCCGGCGAGGTGAACGCCTACCTGTACCGCGAGGAGCCGTGGAAGACGGTCAAGGTCGACCCCGACCGGGCCGGACGCAGTCTCGCCGTTTCCGTCCAGGCGATCTCCGGGATCACGACCGCGCTCGCGCCGTTCCTGCCGTTCACCTCGGCCCGGCTGGCGGAGGTGCTCGGCATCAGCCTGGACGGGTGGGAGCGTCAGCCCGTGCCGGCGGGTCGCGCCCTGCCCTGGCCCGGCGCGCTGTTCACCAAGCTCGAGACCGACGCCCTGGGGTGATGGCGGCGGTGCCGCGGGTTACCCGGCCCACCGTCCCAGGGACGGCCGGAACCATCCCGGGTCCGGT
>NZ_CADDZT010000019.1:22795-32551 GCF_902812655.1 Candidatus Frankia meridionalis
GGGACGGGCTGGCATCCTTGGATGCGCCACGTTGCGGCGGCACGCCCTTTTCGGCGTGATCGCCGTATTTGGGCTCGTCCTGCGCGGTCTGGTCACTGTCGCCTATCCATCGGCGATCATGTATCTCGGGGATTCCGCTGCCTACCTCGACCAGGCCCGCAGGCGCATGTGGCCGGGGGACTGGCGGCCGTCCGGCTTTCCGATGTTCCTCCGGCTGATCGACGGTCAGGCCCATTTCACGAGGCTCGTCGTCATCCAGCAGCTGCTGACGTTCGCCGCCGGGCTGGGCCTGTACATCGTCGCGTTGCGTGTCGCGCGCCGTCCCTGGATCGCGGCTCTTGCCGCCGCGCCGGCCCTGCTATGGCCGTGGGTGCTGGATCTCGGCCAGTTCGTCCTTGCGGACAGCCTCTTCGGGACGCTGGTCACCGGCGGTGTGGTTGTGCTGGCCCGACCGGGACGGCCCACCGTGCCCGCCTGCGTCGCCGGCGGACTGTTACTCGCAACCGCGGTGGTGATCCGCACGGTCGGCTGTGGCCCGCTGGTCGTTGTCGGCGGGGTGTTGGCCGGCGCGGCCGTCCGGGCATGCGGTCGCCGGGGCGGTCTCGCCCGGTCGACCGCGTTCGTCCTGGCCGCGGCCATGCCGATCCTCGGCTACTCGACGTGGAGCGTGGCCAACGGCGGCGCCTTCTCGGTGTCGGCGCACTCCGGCTTCTTCCTGTACGGGCGGATGGCGCCGTTCGCCGACTGTGCCGTGCTGTCACGGGCAGACCTGCGGACGCTCTGCGACCCGCGGCCGGTCGCAGAGCGTCCGCAGCCCGACAGGTACCTGTGGCCCGACGACTCGCTGCTGCGCCAGGGTAACCGCCGCATCCCGCCGGGACGGGAGGACCTTGCCGGCGAGTTCGCCGGTGAGGTCCTGCGGGCCCAGCCCGTCATGGTGGCCACCACCACGGTCGGCTACCTGATCGGGTACTTCTCGCCCGTCCCGCATGAGAACGCGAAGACCTCCCGGGCGGCGACCTGGGAGATGCCGGACGCGTTGGCGAACATCCTGCCTCCCGAGGCTCCGCACGCCGCCGACGGCTACTACGTCCTCACCAGGAGATCACAGTCGCTCGGGGGAGTCCTGTTGACGTACAGCCGGTTGGGCTATGCGCCGATGCCACTGGTCGGAACCGGTCTGCTCGCCGGTCTCGCCGCGGCTGCGATCGGCCGGCGGCGCGGTCGCAGGGGGCAGGATTGCAGCGGGCCGGGTCGCAGGGGGCAGGATTGCAGCGGGCCGGGTCGACTGTTCTGGCTGGCGTCGGGCGCGGGCATGTCCGTGCTCGTGACGGCCGCGCTGACCGCCGGTTTCGACTACCGGTACCTGGGCTCGGTCATCGGACTTCTCGGCGCCGCCGCGGTACTCGGCTGGATCGGGCTGGTCGAGGTCCTCAGGCCGCCGGTTGCCGCGGACCCGCAGGTGATCCTCAAGCCCCCGCAGCCTTCGGCCCTGTCGGAGTCGGGCAGCGGGTGAACCGGGTGATCTGGCCGGTCAGCGGCCACGAGTGGCGGGTGGAGTCCGCCGGGCACCAGCCGAGACCGGCGAGCAGGCTGTCGAGGTTGCGCAGACCGTCCGGGAACACCAGGTTGTAGGTGACCAGATACAATGCCCCTGCGTCCGGACGGGTGGCCAGAAACGGCGGGATCGAGGAGCCCCAGCCCAGCGGGGGCAGAACGAGGGTGTTCACCTCGGTGACCGGTCCGCGTGACACATCACGCTTCGGGTAGCCGTTGTAGTACGACACGTAGTACTGCTGTGCCTTGTACCACTGCCGCTCGTCCCACCGCCCGGGGATCACGATCTGGATGTCCCCGGGTCCCGCGGTCGTCTCTTCGACGGCGACCAGCTCCCGCATGTCGCCCAGCAGCAGGGGGCCGTTCGCGCTGGCCCTGATCTCGTGGATCCGTTGGGCACTCACCGTGGCCACGGCCAGGACGAAGACCACAATGATGGCCAGGGCCGCGGCGGTCGCGGGGATTGTCGCGACCGTCCGCCAGGTCCAGGTCCAGGTCCAGGTTCGCTGCGTTCGTTTTCCTCGAGTCCGTGACCATAAGGGGTGGACCAGGGCTGACGCGCCGATACCGGCGAGAAGGTACAGCAACGGCAGGGTGAACAGGTTCGCCCGGACGAATCCGACCGGCCACTGCCTCCTGGTCGAGGCAAGCACGATCAGTAGTAACGCGCCACCGAGCGCTGTCAATAACGCCCGACCCGCCCGGTGTCGCGCTGCCGTGACCAGGCCGGCCGCCCAACACAGCAGTGCCCCCGCGACCACGCACACCTGCAGTTGGTGATCCGGGTCGGCGAGCAGTGGCGAGCCGGTGAACGGCGAGCCGAACTGCCCGTCCGGTCGGGTCATCGCCGCCGTGAACGCGTTGCGCGCCGTCTCCCACAGGGCCATCCGCAGTTGAAAGGTGGCATTGCCCCTGGTGAGGAAGAAGTTCCGCCAGTACGGGTTCGTGGTCAGGTAACTCTGCGGCAGGACGAACAGCACGAGGTGTGCGACCCCGACCGCGGCAACGAGGATCGAGCCGGCCAGTGCGGTGCTCCGAGTCCGGCGTCGGGCCCGCCAGGCCTGTGCGGCGTCGAGAACGTCCATTACCAGCAGGGGAGCGAGCACGAACAGGGACGTGACCGTCATGATCGCGCATACCGCCATGGCGAACTGCGCCGGCCACGGACGTCGTCCGGCATCCGCGCGTCGGCGTGCGCACAGCCACAGGTGCGTCACGGCCGCGGTACAGGCGGCCTCCGGAAGGTAGGACTTGAGCTGCATCCCGTAGACGAGCAGCCCGCCGTTGACCGTCAGCAGCCCGGCGACGATCGTGGCTTCCGGTCGCGACAACCACCAGCGGCACAGCACCCAGGTGAACAGCGACAATGCGGCCAGCGCGACGATCTGCGGCAGGCGCAGCCCGAGTTCCGTGTTGCCGAGGAGTGACACCGCGAGCTTCTCGGCCGCGAACCATCCACCGGACAGCGGTGCGTTCGCCGTCCGCAGGGCCTGGAACCAGCCCGAGCCGACGTTGAGGTGGTAGGCGCGCCATGCTTCGTCGTACCAGAGCGGTCGGACCAGCGTCGGCCACAGCGCCGCGACCACCATCGCGTCCAGTCCGAGGAGTGCTCCGACATGGGGGACGAACCGCCACCGGTCGTGTCGACCGACCCGGTTTCTTCTGGTCCCGTCCCCATCGGTCAGGCCCGTCCTGGTATCGGTCGAGGATGTCGGTCCGCCGAGTGTGTCCACCACGCTGAGAGGCTATGAGTCGGTCGGGATGCGGCGAACGGGGCATGTGACACCGACATCCGTAGGTAGAAATCGTTGCTATGACGACTGGAACCACCTACGAGGCGACCGGGCGGTAGCCGACGGATGTCAGTTCCTTGCCCCGCACCCGACCCTCCGATCAGTTGTCAGCTCTTCATACCAGGGCCTGACGCACTGAATGGCTCTGTGGTACCTCCTGCCTACCGGAATGCCGGTCCCGTTACCGGGTCACCGTCGTATCAGGAGTGCCCCGCCCAGGAGGTACTGTCCGACCATCTCAAAGTTCGTCTGCGAGAGAGTGATGTGCTTGACCGCTGTGTGGATGTCACGGAAGCAGCGGTCCAGCCGGCTGGCGGTGTAGAGGGAGCTCGTTCCCGCCAGGTCGTAGAGCGTGTCCACGGCCGCTGCGGTGTTCTCGCCCACGGCCGTGGCCGCCAGGCGGATCAGGGCGCTGAGGTTCTCCCCGCCGTGCTCGCCGTGTGCCGTCGCGTGGTCGGCCGCGTCGGTGAGCAGCAGTGCGCCCGCCCGCATCAGGATCTCCGCACGGGCCAGCCCCGCCTGCACGGTGTGACTGGCAGCCAGCGGGCTCGTCGCCCGGGCGGGAATCTTCTCCCGGGCCAGGGAGCGGAAAGCCACGAGGGCGTCTTGGGCGATCCCCAGGGCTGTCGACGCGGTCGTGAACGGGGCGAAGTCGTAGTAGGCGATGCCGTACGCTCGGGAGGGGCGGTGGGCTGGTGGCCGGCGCAGGAGGGAGCCGTCGACCGTGTGCTCCTCGGGGACGACAAGGCCGTCGACGCAGTAGGTCGTGCTTCCGGTGCCGCGCAGTCCCACGGTGAACCAGTCGTCCACGAAGCGGGCGGCGCTTTTCGGAACGAAAATCATGCGTATCCGTGGTCCGGTGAGGGGCATGTGTGACATGTCGTCCTCCTGGAGCGTCGCGGCGCAGACCAACCAGTCGGCGTGCGCCGAGCCGCTGGCGAACGACCACCTGCCGCGCAGCCGGTATCCGCCGGGCACGGGCTCGGCCTGGCCGGTCGGGTTGATGCCGCCGACCACCAGCCCCGTGCTCTCGCGGAAGAGCCGGTGTGCCACCGGCTCCGGTAGATAGTCCGACATCCGGCCGATGGCACCTTGGACCCCCATCTGCCAGGCGACGGATGCGTCGACGCGGGCGAGTGCCTGCAGGACGGCCGAGCCGGTCTGCACGCCGACCTGTCCGCCGCCGAAGGCACGGGAGATCCACATCCGGTGGATGTTCTGCTCACGGAGCGCGTCGATGACGGCGGGCGGAGTGGCCCGATCCTGTTCAGCCTGGTCCCGGTACTGGACAAGCAGCGGAGCGATCTTCTCGACGCGTGCGGTCCACTCCGCGGTCTCGTCGGAAGGACGGCCCCCACCCGGAAACAAGGAGTATGTACACCCGTCGCTCATCTCGGCTCCCGTGAAAACGCCTGCCCCCCGTGATTACCCATGCTCCCCAGGCAGGCGAGGGAGATGCTGACAGTGATCGCACGTACACGGGTATCGCCGCCGGCGGCGATCTTCCACCGTCGGCGCAGCCCCCGTACGGCATCCAGCGTCGAACATCTGAGCTCGCTCAGTGTGCGAACGCCACCGAGCAGGAGGAAAGTCTCCCGCTTATGGGACCATGGCCGAGGAAGGCCCAGGGCGGATAACGGCAGATCAGCCGGGGCGTGCCCATGCCTGGGCGAGCAGCTCGTAGGACCGCACCCGTGCGGCGTGGTCATGGGTGACCGTGGTGATGAGCAGCTCGTCGGCCCCGGTGACGTCCCGCAGCGTACGCAGTCCCCGGACGACGGTCGTGGGTGAGCCGACGAACTGGGTGTCGACCCGGTCCGCGACCAGCGCACGGTCCTGCTCCGTCCAGGGGAAGGACGCGGCCTCGGCCGGCGTGAGGTAGGGGGTGACGCCCTCGCCCCTGCGGATGCTGCCCGCCCACGGGCCGTAGCCGCTCGCCAGCCTGCGGGCGATCTCGTCATCGTCGGCGACGACGACGTCCGCGGAGACCATGACGTGCGGCTCCCGCATCGTCTCCGACGGACGGAAGGCGGCTCGGTACGCCCGGACCGTGTCGAGCACGGCGGTCGGCATCGAATGGTAGTTGGCAGCCATCGGCAGGCCCAACTTGCCGGCGGTCCGCGCGCTCTCACCAGCGCTCGCGGCGACGATCCACAGTTCCATATCGGTGCCCTCGGCGGTGGGCGTCCGTAGATGCATGCCGTCGTGGGTGCGGTAATCGCCGCGGATGAACGCCTGGATGGCCCGCACCTGCAGCGTGTAGTCGTCATCCGCGGCGTCCCGGTATCCGACCAGCTCCAGTTGCCGGCGGAGGCGGTGGGGATCGAACAGAAACTTCGGCCGCGCCGGGATCGGCAGGCCGTCGACCACGCAGGGCCGGGACGCCGGGAGGCCGCTCGTTGCCGGTTGTCCAGCAGTTGATTTTGTGGCGGAGTCGGTGATTTTGTCGATGAATTTGCTCACGCTCGAACGGCCCAGCCCGAGGTCGATGCGCCCAGGATGAATGTGCGCGATCGTTCCGAACTGCTCGGCGATCACGACCGGCGTCTGGTACGCGGTCTGCACTGCGCCGGACCCGACCCGGATCCGCCGGGTGGCATCGGAGACCAGGGCGATCAGGACGGCGGGCGCGGCGGAGGCGACGCTCGGGGTCAGGTGGTGCTCGGCGAGCCAGTACCGGGCATAGCCGAAGCGCTCCACCTGTTGCGCAAGGTCGATCGTGTTGCGTAGCGCCTCGACGGCGCTCGAGCCCGAGGTGAGCGGCACGAGGTCGAGCACCGACAGCGGGACAGGGTTTTCAGAGGGCATGTTCGCCGCTGCCTTTCAGGGTTTGTCCAGGACGCGGCCTGGCAGCGCTATCACCGGGCAGTCGAAGATCGGCCGTTTTCCAACTCGGGAATAAGGCGTGGATCGATTCATGGCTATTACTCTCCGTGATTACAATCATGTAATATGTGTATCCTCACCTGCGGGACTTCATTCGTTAAATCTACGTATCCGCGGATCATCTAACCTGAAGGCTTCCGCATCTGCGGATATCATGCTACTCTCTCCTCTGCGCGGTTCTTGCGATCGGCAAAAGTGGACGGCTCCAGCCAGGTGTGGTCGTCGACTTTGATCAAGTCTTATTCCGGGAACCTTGCCCAGTCGGCGTCCCTGACCCTCTCCGGCTGAAGCCCTTTGCTCGCCAGAAGTTCTTGATCTTCTGTTCCGCATGGCGAAGGGCGGAGATCTGCGGCATCGATGCCGCAGATGCAGGTCGCATCCGATATCCGCTCTCCACGGAAGATCTTTTTCCATGGGAAGCGGATGTCCCCGAATCCCACCCCGTGGTCCACCCGCGGAACGAAAGGTTTCACCGGAAAGCCGCCCGCCTTCCACCGGCATCGCGGGACGGCCTGTTCGACGCGCCAGCATCCAGATGAGGAGTGATCATGGAAACAGGCCCGGTGGTGACCCCGTCCGATGCGCTCGCACCGCCCACTCGGGAGTTCTTCCTCCCCGAACTGCCGCGTTCCCTTCCGTTCGCCTACCACCCGCAAGCGGCGCAGATCGAGTTCGCCTCCAACGGCTGGGTGCGGGAACAGCTCGGCGAATGTTTCGCGACAGAGGGGGATCTGCTGTTCTTCCTGCGCCAGCGGAACGGGATCTACGGTCCCCTCACCGTGCCGAACGCCGACGGGCAGCGGGCCCGCGACATCGCCGACTGGTACCAGTACGTGACGGTGATCGACAGCTTCGTCTCGGACCGGTCGGCCCTCGGCGCCAGCGACATCGGGGCCCGGGAGGTCTTCGCCGACATCCTCGCCGACTTCCGCGGCGAGGACGGCCGGGACAGCCGGGCCGGTGACTTCGCCTACGGCCGGGCGGCCAGGGACCTGTGGCGACGGATCAGCCCCGGCCTCAGTCCGGCCCAGGTGTCCCGGTTCACCGCCGGTCTGGAGGCGTTCCTGCGTGGATGCGCCACCGAGATCCACTCCAAACTGGCCGACAGCGTGCCGGACTACGAAACCTGCCTGGCGGTCAGGCTGGACAGTTTCGGTTGCGACTTCATCGAGCTGATGACCGAGTACGGCGCGGACGTGGACATGAGCGACGTTCTCCCGCAGCTCACCGAGGTCCACCACCACTGCCGCCGACAAATGATCGTCATTAATGACCTGCTGTCCTGGCGGAAGGAACACTCGCAGGACGACAGGATGACCGTGGTGCGGGTCCTGATCGAACGGGACGGGCTCGGTCTGCAGGACGCCGTCAACCGGCTCTGCGAGCTGGTCGCGCAGCACGAGAAGGCGTATGCCGAGGCCCGTGACGCGCTGCTGTCCGGCCCGCTCGGCGAGCGCGGGGACGTGCGCACCTACCTCACCGCCGTGGACCATCTGATGGGCGGCAGTCAGGAATTCGAATATCTGACACCACGCTACTTCGGTGACGGCTCCGTGTGGGACGGGTCGACCTCGGGATGGGTCGATCTCGATGCCCCCGTGACGCGCTTCCGGCCGCAGCCCCGACCCGCCGGGACGGCCGGCGAACCAGCACCGACCTTCGTGACCATCGCCGCGGCGGCGACAACGGTACAGGCCGCCACGGTGCCCGGCTGCCCGGTGCCGCATGCGGCGGCCACCGCCGCGCCGGGTGCCGGCGCGTCCGGTATCGCTCCCGACCAGGCGCCCCCGCCGACCGCCCGCCGGGGCACGGACGGTAATACCTACTCCTTCGCTGCCGCCCCTGGCAATCTCCCGGTGATCGGCCATGCCCTTCAGCTGTGGCGTCGGCCGTTGCAGTTCCTGGCCGGGCTACCCGCCCAGGGCGACCTCGTCCAGATCAAGCTCGGGTCGCGCAATGCCTACCTGGCCTGTCACCCCGAGGTGGTCACGCAGGTCCTGGTGGACTCGCGCACCTTCGACAAGGGCGGGCCGCTGTTCGAAAAGGCGCGGCTGCTTGTCGGCAACGGGCTCGTCAGCTCCATGCGGGAGGACCACCGCCAACAGCGGCGGATGCTCCAGCCCGCGTTCCACCCATCCCGGATGCCGGGCTACGTCCAGTTGATGCGGGAGGAGATCGCCGACGTCCTGGAGTCGTGGGAGGACGGCAGACCCATCGACGTCAGCGACGCGATGCACGCCCTGACTCTGCGGATCACCGCCCGCACCATGTTCGCGACCACGGTCGGTGAACGTCCGATCATCCCCGAGGTCGCCTACTGCATGCCGATCATCATGCGGGGCGTCTACAAGCGGATGGTCGCGCCGATCGGCTGGCAGGAGAAGATCCCCACTCCGGGCAACCGCCGGTTCGATCAGGTCCGGACCCGGATGCACAACATCATCAAAGAGACGATCGAGTTCCAGCGCCGCGCCGGGACGGACCACGGTGACCTGTTGTCGATCCTGGTCGCGGCCCGCGACGAGGAGACCTGGCACCAGCTGACCGACGAAGAGGTCTACGACCAGGTCATGACCCTGCTCATCGGCGGGACGGAGACCACCGGCAACACCATGGCCTGGGCCTTCCACGTCCTTGCCGAGCATCCGGAGGTGGAGACCAGGCTGCACGCCGAGGTGGACGAGGTTCTCGGCGGTCGGGCGCCGACGTTCGACGACCTGCCGCGGCTGGACTACACCTGGCGGGTCCTGCACGAAACCCTGCGGATGTATCCGCCGGCCTGGTTGCTGACCCGCACGACCACCAGGGAGACCGAGCTTGCCGGGCAGCGGCTGGCAGAGGGCGCCATCGTGATGTACAGCCCGTACGCGATGGGGCACAACGGCACCCTGTTCACCGACCCGGAACGGTTCGACCCCGACCGCTGGCTGCCCGAGCGGGCCAGGGACATCCCACGCGGCGCGATGGTGCCGTTCAGCGCGGGGAGCCGTAAGTGCATCGGCGATACCTTCGGCCGCGCGGAGACGACTCTCACTCTGGCCACGATCGCCGCCCGGTGGAGCCTGCGTCCCATACCTGGCGCCAAGCCGCACACCGCCGTCCCGAAGGCGTCGCTGGGCACCGGGCCGTACCCGATGATCCCGAAGTCTCGTGCCGTCGCGGTCGCCGGCACGGACCTCGTGCGCAGCGGCGCCGGCTGACCGGCCTTTTCTCCTGTCTTCCTGTCGCCTATCGCGGGCTGCCCGGCCCGTGCCCTGCCGAAGAAGGGGTCCGTTCATGACCGAGTACACCCCGCAGTTGCGGGCCACGGCACCGACCGCCCTCGACACCCTGGTGCGGTGCCGGGACCTCGTGCTCCCGGCCCTGCGCGAGACTGTCGACCGGCTGCACCCCTGGGTCGGGCAGATGGCGGGGTTCGTCTTCGGCTGGTGCGATCCTGACGGCACGCCTTCTGCCCACAGCGGAGGTGGGGGCAAGGCAATGCGGCCGGCGCTCGCCGTCCTGGCCGCCGAGGCCGTGG
>NZ_CADDZT010000019.1:32758-35482 GCF_902812655.1 Candidatus Frankia meridionalis
TGGTGCACGCGTTCTCACTCGTTCACGACGACATCATGGACGGCGACGAGCGGCGCCGGCACCGCACCACCGCCTGGAAGGCGTTCGGGGTGGGGCCGGCCGTGCTGGCCGGCGACGCGCTTCTCGCGCTCGCCCTCGACACCCTCTCCCACGCCGCCGGCCACCTGCCCCCGGCGACCAGGTCGGCGGCGATGGGCCTGTTGTCGAGCTCGCTGGTCGAACTGGTGAACGGACAGGCCACGGACATCGCCTTCGAGTGGCGGCCGTGGACCGGTCCGGACGCGGTGACCGTTGAGGAGTACAAGGCCATGGCCGCGCGCAAGACCGGGTCACTGCTGAGCTGTGCGTCGGCGCTGGGGGCGTTGCTGGGCGGTGCTCCGGCCGAGATGGTCACGGCGATGTCCCTGGTGGGCCGCGACCTGGGAACCGCCTTCCAGGCGGTCGACGATCTGCTGGGCATCTGGGGGGACCCGGTGGTCACCGGCAAGCCGGTGTTCAACGACCTCCGCCTGCGCAAGAAAACCCTCCCCGTGGTCGCCGCCCTGGCCAGCGGGTCGGTGTCGACCCGGCAGCTCGCGGACCTGCTGGCCATGCCGGTCGACACCCCGGACCCGGAGTGGACGCTGCGCCGGGCGGCAGCCCTCATCAGCGAGGCCGGCGGCCGCTCCTTCACCACCGCCCAGGCCTACCTGCATCTGGACCGCGCCCTGCGGACCCTCGACGAGGCCGCGATGGAACGGACAGCCGCAGCCGAACTGACCATGCTGTCCGAGTTCATCGTCCACCGCACCCACTGACCTGCGGGCACGACCGCCTCCGCCCTTTCCGGAACAAAGGAGACCTCACGGATGACGGCAACTGTTCCGGGCGTCGCATCGGCTCCCGGCCGACTCCCGCTGCTGGGCCATGTGCACCGGATGCTGAGTGAACCGCGGAGGTTCTTCGAGTCGCTGCGTGATGCGGGCGACATCGTCACCATCGGCCTCGGACCGGCGCGGGCCTATGTCATCAACAATCCCGTCTGGGTGCATCAGATCCTCACCAGGGACGTCCGCAAGCTCGACAAGGGAATCGCATACGAGAAATCGGCTCCGTTTCTCGGCAACGGTCTGCTGAACTCCACCGAACCGACCCACATGGCGCACCGCAGGCTGATGCAGCCGGCGTTCCACGCGACACGGATCGCCGGTTACGCCGACCAGATGAGGGAGGTCGCCGAGCAACGCGCATCGGCGTGGCGGGACGGCCAGGTGGTGGAGTTCGTCCAGGAGATCCATACCTTCGCGGTGGCCGTGGTATGCCGGGCGCTGTTCTCCTCCGACCTCGGTGACAGCGTCGCGGTCGAGGTGGAGCAGACCTTTCCCGTCCTGCTCAAAGGTGTGGCCAGGCGGATAGCCTTCCCGGTCGGCTGGTTGGAGAAGCTGCCCACCCCGGGTAACCGCCGTTTCGACCGCGCCCGCAACCAGCTCGACAAGGCGTTGACGGGCGTCATCACCCAGTACCGGGAGCGTGGTGCCAAGGACGGCGACCTCATGGCGATGCTGCTGGCGGCCCGGGCCGACGGTGACCGGCCGGGTCTCAGCGACCAGCAGATCCACGACGAGGCCATGGCACTGTTCCTGGGCGGGGTGGAGACCGCGCGGGACGTGCTGAGCTGGACCTGCCATCTGCTCAGCCGGCACCCCGACATCCAGGAGCGGCTCGCGGCCGAGGTGGCCACGGCCCTGGCCGGCCGGTCCCTCGACCACACGGCACTGGCCGATCTGACCTACCTGCGGCAGGTGCTGAGCGAGGCACTGCGGCTGTACCCGCCGGGCTGGTTGTTGTCCCGGCGGACCGTGACAGAAGTTGTGCTCGGTGAGTACCGGATCCCGCCCGGATGCAACGTGCTGTTCTCCCTGCACGCCATCCAGCGCGATCCGGCGGTCTACACCGTGCCCGACGTCTTCGACCCGGACCGCTGGGCCGGTGACGGCGCCGCCGCCATCCCCCGCACGTCCTTCCTTCCTTTCGGCACGGGTAACCGGAGCTGTATCGGTGAGCCGTTCGCCTGGGAGGAGATGACGATTTTCGTGGCGGCGGTCATCGCCCGATGGAAACTTCACCCGAGTCCCGGTTACAAGGTGCGCCCGAGCCGGTCGACGATGCTCCAGCCCAAACGGGTACCGCTCATCGTCAGAGCGCGACGGCCCATCGGGACCGGCTGAAGAGGAATTCCGCTTCATCGACTCCATGGCGTCCGCCGTATTCAAAGAAAATTTCTCGACTGATAAGAGGACGTGTACATGAGATCGCGAACTTCGTCCGGCCGTGCCCGCTGGCTCCGCCTCGCGGCGGGGGTCGGGCTGGCCGGTACGTTGCTCACCGCCTGCGGGTCCGGCGGCGGAGGTGGCACCGCAGCCGCGAAGGAGACCCCGAAGCCCGGCGGTAAGCTGACTGTCGCGGTCACGTCCGATTTCGGCTGTCTCGACCCGCAACAGGTCAGCTCGATCGATTCGGTCCACCCGGCACGCCAGCTCGTGGACTCCCTGACCGACCAGGACCCGGCTACCGGGAAGATCGTGCCGTGGTTGGCCGAACGCTGGGAGATCAGCACGGACGCGACGACGTTCACCTTCCACCTTCACCCGGGCGCAACCTTCAGTGACGGTAGCCCGGTCAACGCTCAGGCGGTGAAGGCGAATTTCGACACCGCCGGGAAGCTCGGGGCGATCGCCGCCCAGG
>NZ_CADDZT010000019.1:35786-38916 GCF_902812655.1 Candidatus Frankia meridionalis
TTCAGCGTGAACACCGCACACCCGCCCCTTGACGACACGGCGGTGCGCCAGGCCATCTCCCGGGCGATCAACCGGCAGGAGGTCGTCGACACCGTCTTCACCCCGTTGACGAAAACCGCGACGAGTTCGCTGGCCAATTCCACGCTGGGTTACGAGAATCTTTCCAAGGATCTCGTCTTCGCTCCCGACGAGGCGAAGAAACTACTGGACGGCGCCGGGTGGCAGCCGGGCCCGGACGGTATCCGCGTCAAGGACGGAAAGCCGCTGGCGCTCACCGTCCAGTACTTCACCGGCCAGCCCTCGGCAAAGGCGGTACTGGAGCTGATCCAGCAGCAGCTCAAGGCCGTCGGAATCGCGGTGATGCTACGGGAGGACCCGGTAGCCAACGGCGGCAAGATTGTCCAGGCGAAAGGTTACGATCTGCTCTGGGGTCATACGAACGGAGCCGACCCCGACGTGCTGCGCATCCAGTACTCGAGCACCGGGCTGAACTTCAACAACCTCAAGCCCGGTCCGCTGGACGACCTTCTGACCCGGCAGGCCGCCACCGCCGACCCGAACGCTCGCCTGGCACTCGTCCGGCAGGCACAGGAGTTCGTTCTCACCAACCAGTACAACGTCCCGGTCGTCGAGCTGACCGTCGTGCTGGGCCTGTCAGCAAAGGTGCATGACGTGATTCTGAACGCCGACGCACGGCTTCAGTTCCACGACTCCTGGAAGTCCTGACGGCCGACGCCGGTGCTCCGTTACCTCGGTCGCCGCGCGCTGCTCGCGCTCGGCGTGCTCTGGGCGGCCTACACCGTCTCGTTCGCCATCCTCCACCTGCTGCCGAGCGATCCGGTAGAGATCATGGCCGCGGGTGGCGACAGGATAGCGCCTGACCCGGATCGGGTCGCCGCGCTGCGGCACGAGTACGGATTCGACCGGTCCGTCGCCGCGCAGTACGCCGACCAGCTCGTCGGCGTACTGCGCGGCGACCTCGGCCGTTCGGTGCAGAGCGGCCAACAGGTGACAACCATGATCGCCGATGCGTTCCCCCCGACGCTGGCGCTGACGGCAGCCGCGCTCGGGCTCGGCATCCTCCTGGGAACGGGCCTCGCGGTCTGGGGGACATACACCCGCAGGTGGTGGCTGCGGCAGATGCTGCTCGCGCTGCCTGCGGTCGGCGTCTGCCTGCCGTCGTTCTTCGTCGGACTCGTCCTGTTGCAGGTGGTCTCCTTCCGGTGGGGGCTGTTGCCGGCCGTCGGGGACCACGGGGTGCGCAGCCTGCTGCTGCCGGCTGTCACGCTGGCGCTGCCGTGCGGGGCGCTCATCGCGCAGGTACTTGCCAGGAGCCTCACAACAGCTCTGGGCGAGCCCTACATCGGGACGGCGCGAGCGAAGGGAGCGGGACCGGCCCGGATCCATCTGCGCCACGCGCTGCGTAACGCGGGACTGCCGGCTATGACCCTGGCCGGCGTCCTCGCGGGGAACACGGTGGCCTCCGCCGTCGTGGTGGAGACCGTCTTCTCCCGGCCCGGCATCGGGCGGATCATCGTCGCGGCCGTCCGTTACCAGGACATTCCGGTGGTACAGGGGGTGGTCCTGCTGGGCGCGGTCACCTTCGTCGTCATCAACCTGGCCGTGGACCTGCTCTACCCGCTGCTCGACCCACGGATCGTCCCGGTGCCCACCCGGGTGCGGATGGAAGGGACCGTGTGAACGGGCTGCGCATCGCCGCGGAATCGACGCCGACCGCTCCGGTTGTTCCTGGTCGGCGGGTCGGGTGGCGGCGGGTCGGCCGTTTCATGGCGCACCGGCCCGGCCTGGTCGCTTCGGTTCTCATCATGATCGTCGTGTTGGTCGCGGCGTTCGCGCCCGGGGTGCTGACGTCCGCCGACCCGATCGTCGGGGTGCCGGCGGACAAACTCCGGTCCCCGGAAGCCCATCATCTGTTCGGGACCGACCAACTCGGACGCGACCTGTTCGCCCGGGTCGTGTACGGCACGTCGCTCTCGATCAGAACAACCATGATTGCTGTCGCGGTCGGCCTGGTCGTGGGATCCGCCACCGGTCTCGTCGCCGGCTTCTTCGGCGGCTGGATCGACGAGATCGTCATGCGGATCGTCGACGTGCTGCTCGCGATCCCGTCGCTACTGTTGTCCCTGGCGCTGGTGACGGCACTCGGCGTCGGGACGGTCAACGTGGCGGTCGCGGTCGGGGTACCGACCATCGCCAACTTCGCCCGGGTGATGCGGGCGGAGACGCTGCGGGTCTGCAACGCCGTTTTCGTCGAGGCGGCCCGGTCGACGGGCGCCGGATGGTGGTGGGTGCTCAGCCGGCACGTCCTGCCGCACGCCTGGGGCCCGGTGACGGTCCTCACGACCCTGGAGATCGGCGTCGCGGTCCTCTCGGTGTCGGGGCTGAGCTTCCTGGGGTACGGTGCCACCCCACCCGCCCCCGAGTGGGGTTCACTGGTGGCGGACGGTCGCGACTACCTGGCGACGTCCTGGTGGCTGTCGACGCTGCCGGGCCTGACCATCGCGCTCACGGTGCTGGCGGCCAACCGCATCTCCCGGGCGCTCGACGGTGAATGGGCGCGGGTCCGATGACCAGTCACCGGTGGACCGGTTCCCCGATGGCCGGTCCAGGCGCGGACACATCGGATGAGGACACACCGGGCGGCATCGTCGGTGCGCCGTCGACCTCGGAGGTGCCTGTACTGGAGATCGACAACCTGGAGGTGTCGTACCGCGGCCGTCTCGGGGTGATTCATGCCGTGCGGGGGGTCGGTCTCACCGTGCGGTCTGGTGAGGTCGTCGCGTTGGTCGGCGGGTCCGGTTCCGGCAAGAGCACGACCGCCCACGCCGTGCTCGGGCTGCTGCCGGCGGGCGGACAAGTCGACGGTGGTCGCGTGATGTTCGCTGGCGCCGATCTGACCCAAGTCGGTGAACGGGATCTGCGGGTGGTGCGCGGCGCGGGGATCGGCCTGGTGCCCCAGGACCCGTCCGTGGCGTTGAACCCCGTCCTGCGGATCGGCGACCAGGTCTCCGAGACGCTGCGCATCCACGGCCTGGTAAATCGCCGCGCCGCAGCCGCCGCGGCCGTGGGCGCCCTCGCCGAGGCAGGCCTGTCGCAACCCGCGGTCCGC
>NZ_CADDZT010000019.1:39416-40243 GCF_902812655.1 Candidatus Frankia meridionalis
GCGGCTGCTCATCGCGGACGAGCCGACGAGCGCTCTCGACGTCACCGTGCAGCGACAGATTCTCGATCACATCGGCGGACTGGTGCGCGACCGCGGTACCGCTGTCCTTCTCGTGACCCACGACCTCGGCATCGCGCTGGAACGCGCCGACCGGGTGGTGGTGCTCCATGCCGGCCGGGTCGTGGAGGCGGGACCCGCGGATCAGGTCATCGGTGAGCCGAGCCATCCCTATACCCGCCAGCTGGTCGCCGACGCTCCGAGCCTGTCCGGGTCCCGGCTGCGGTCCGGGCCTGCGCCGACACCCCAGGTCCGGACCACCGCCACCGCCACCGCAACGATCATGACAACGACGGAGACCGCCGTGGTGGCCGGTCCGGATATACCCCCGTTGATCGTGGTCGAAGACCTGGTGAAGGAGTTTGCGCTTCCCCGCTCGGCCGGCCACGGGAAACGATCAGTCCGGGCCGTGGACGGCGTAAGCTTCACCATCGGTCACGGTGAGACGTTCGCGTTGGTCGGCGAGTCCGGCTCCGGCAAGACGACGATGGCTCGGCTCATCACCCGGCTGGCGACACCGTCGGCCGGACGGGTGACCATGGACGGGCAGGACATCAGCCAGCTCCGCGGCGGAGCGTTACGCCGGTTCCGCCAGCGGGTCCAACTCGTCTACCAGAACCCGTACGCCTCGCTGAACCCGCGTTTCACCATCGCGGAGGTGGTGGAGGAACCGCTGCGGATCTTCGGGGTGGGTGACCGGGCTTCCCGCCGGGACCGGGTCCGTGAACTGCTCGAGCGGGTGGCGTTATCTGCTTCGGTACTGTCATATC
>NZ_CADDZT010000019.1:40596-41061 GCF_902812655.1 Candidatus Frankia meridionalis
GCGGGCGCTGGCACCGGCACCACGGCTGGTGGTGTGCGACGAGCCGGTTTCCGCACTCGACGTGTCGGCGCAGACGCGGGTCCTGGAGCTGCTGATCCAGCTTCAGGCTGATCTGGGGCTGAGCTTCCTGTTCATCTCCCACGATCTGGGGGTGGTGCGGCGGGTAGCCGACCACGTCGGGGTCATGCGTGCCGGCCGACTGCTGGAGGTGGGGCTGGCCGGCGTGGTGCTGACGGCACCGAGGGACGCATACACCCGCCTGCTGCTCAACGCGA
Source organism: Candidatus Frankia meridionalis (assembly GCF_902812655.1). Lineage (GTDB taxonomy): Bacteria > Actinomycetota > Actinomycetes > Frankiales > Frankiaceae > Protofrankia > Protofrankia meridionalis. The sequence continues at coordinate 40,872 of NZ_CADDZT010000019.1, forward strand.
TTCCAGGACGGCGGGCCGCCTCGCCGGCACCGTGAGGAGGCCTCCTCGAAGGTCATCGGCTGGATACCCGCGCTCAGCGGGCATGCGAGGGCGGCCAGACCGATCACCAACAGTTACGGACAGTGGTGCTCCGCGGATTCGGTCGGTCTTGGGGAGGACAGTCGAGGATGCGCAGGCTATCGTGCATCCG
>NZ_CADDZT010000020.1:0-1066 GCF_902812655.1 Candidatus Frankia meridionalis
CAACGGTGACGTCAATGGTTTCGGCGTCAGCAAGGACCGGTGGCAGCTCGAGCCCGCTCATATCAGCCGCACTCCCCTCGTCTTCTTGCTACATCTTCCCGCATCTGCCGTCAGCTGTCAGAAGCGCCACCCCGTTGGCTCGTCCACGGATGTCCCTACCAGCGGACCTCCGCTCACCCGCCTGGGTGCTCGCGACGCCGATCAGGCGTTGCGAGAGCTGCTGTGACAATCTCGCGCCGGTTCTGGCAGAACCGCTGGAGCGCCCAACCGGAGCGGTTCTGCCAGAACCGGCTATCCTGCCGGCCGTACATCTCAACGCACAGCCGGAGGGCGCATGCCACGTGGCAAGGCCGGATCAGCCCCACACGCCCCTGTTCTCCAAGCCCGCCCACTGTTGGAGGGTTCGAGGCACGGTGGGCGTGAGGTGCCGATCACACAGATTGCTCCGAACCCCCGAAATCTTCGGGACGGGGATGTAGGCACAGCGGAGGAACGCACCGAGATGGTGGTGTCACTGAGGGAGACCGGTCTGATCCAGGCCGTGGTGGTCGCCACCGCCGAGGCATTCCTGGCCGAGTATCCGCAGCACACCGAGGACATCGACGATCGTCTCTACGTAGTGCTGGCCGGCCACCGTCGCCTTGACGCCGCACCGGACGCAGGGCTGTCGACGTTACGGATCGACGTTCAGAACCACCGCGTCCAGGACGCCGATAAGATCATGCTCAAGGAAAATCTGCACCGACTGGCGCTCGATCCGTTGCAAGAGGCCGAGGGCTACCGACGTCTGGTCGCCCGAGGGATGAGCCACCAGCAGATCGCCGATGAGATGGGTAAGTCGAAACCGCACATTACGAAGCGGCTAGCCCTGCTGGAGCTGCCTGAAGACGCTCGGCGGGCAGTACGGGAGCGCCGGCTGGGTGTGGACGCTGCCTACAACCTGTTGACGGCCCTGCCGGAACCATCACTGGTGATGCCCGCGGCGGACGTAATGGCCGCAGAGCGGATCACCGCGAAAGAAGCCGCAAACCGGGTGATCGTTAATGCCGGTTCTGGCAGAACCGGG
>NZ_CADDZT010000020.1:1607-3071 GCF_902812655.1 Candidatus Frankia meridionalis
GGTTCTGCCAGAACCGATCCATCAGGTTGCTGCGGCGTCCTCCTCCCCAGCCGAGGCGGCCTCACCTGCCGCATCCCGCGAGCCGGTTCTGCCAGAACCGAAACGCGTTCCTCAATCGCCAGCTCTGCGGACGGCCGCTAACGGCGCAACACGAACCGCACGTGTAGCCGGCAACGCCGCACGGGACGAAGCATGCCGCGGACTCGTCGCTGCCCTCGAGCTACCTGGCAACAACCCGGTAGTCAGCCGGCTCGCCATGACCACCCTGGCCAACACCACCCCGGCAGCCCTCAACCGCGCCCACGCGTGGATGCGCGACGCCGGAGCCCTGAATGCCGATGCGGTGGAGGCCACCTCATATCGGGACACCGTGCTGCTCTCGGGTGATGCGATGCTCGCCCTGCATCTCGCGTACGCGGTCGCCCTGGCTGAGGCTGAGATACGAGCGGCGGACAATCGTCGGTCGTGGGACCACCGAGACCGAGCGCACCTACAGCACCTCATTGATACTGCTGGGTACGAACCGACCGATTGGGAGCGGCAGCAGTGTCCGTGACGCCACCCCTGTACTCGCCGCACCTACCGCCGGTGTTCGTCCTGATGAACCGGGCCGGCTCGGTAGGTAAGACGACGTGCGCCGTCACCTGCGCGGCCCTCGCCGCCCTGGACGGCTACCGAGTATTGCTGGTCGATGCCGACCTGCAGACTGACGCCTCGTTCTCGCTGGGTTGGGAAGGCGACAGCATTCCGGCCGGCAAGGCGACCGTACACGACGTGATGTTGGGTACGGCAAAGCTGGACGACGCCGTGGTGCCCGGCAGGACTCGTATTCAAGCTGGAACGGGCGAGGATGCCTTCCAGCCCATCCCGGGCCTGGATCTGCTACTCGGTGACACCGCGATGGCGCAAGCCGATGGCGAGTTGGTCCAAGAGGCCACTGGGGCGTTCTGGCTGCAGCGCGCACTGCGCCGACACACGGTACCCGGGCAGTACGACATGATCCTGATCGACTGCCCGGCGTCCCTGGGCCGGCTGTCAGTCTCTCTGCTGGTTGCCGCATCGAACGTGATCGCCTGCATCAAGCCGACGCACAAGGAACTCCGAGGCGTCGCCAAGCTCCTGGAGACGATTGCGGCGGTCCAGGAAGACTTCGCGGACTTCGACGTGCGGCCGGAGCTCACACACCTACTCGTATGTGAAGCTCGGCAAAGCCGATCTGAAGGCGCTGTGTACAAGGAGACCGTGGACAGCGCGCGAGAAATGTTCGGAGATCGGGTCCTGCCGATGATCCATCGCTCGGTACTGGTCCCGGAGGCGTACAAGGCGCAGGAGCCTCTGCCGTTCTGGTCACCGCAGTCACGGCCGGTCGCGGAGTTCCGGGCAGTCCTGTCCGTGCTCGGCTTCCCGAAGCGGAACGGCTGATCCGGGGGCCGGTTCTGGCAGAACCGGCCCATCCCGCACCGG
>NZ_CADDZT010000020.1:3477-4765 GCF_902812655.1 Candidatus Frankia meridionalis
CCGACCTCGCCCGAGGGAGGGTCCTCGTCCCGGGGGCGCCTGTCATAGCCCGGGAGCCTGTGGCCCCACCGCCCATTCCCGTCGATGACGACACCATCGTCTGTGGCGTGAGCCTCATCCTCGGCTGAGGATCGCCACTCGCTCATCCCCCGATGATCCAGGATCCAGTAATGACAGGGAAGGACCAGCCAGAGCCTGCGACAGCCAGCGGACAACAAGGCACAGCACCCGCCTCGGGGAAAACTCGACAAGCCAGCGGGCAAAAAAGTCCCGGCACGGAAAATCCCGCCCGCGGGGAACTCGACGCGCTCTCCCTGACCAACAAATCAGGCCACGGCGTGGGATCGCGGCGTTCACGGGCCTGGGGTCGCAGCTCCGCTCGGCAGATCGGGTGCGTACCTACATCGACGAGTCGGTGCACCCGCCCCAGGGCGTATACCGGACCCGGGTGGCGGGGGACAGGCCGGTGAGGGTGGCCAGGCAGCCACGCAGCACGCCGACGTCGATCGTGTCGGCGCCGCCGGGACGGTGGGCGGCAAACGCGGCCAGGTCCCCGCGGTAGCCGCGCACCGTGTGTGGGCTGCGCCCGCCGTTGGTCAGGTCAGTCAGGAAGTCGCCGATGCTCCGGGCGTACGAGGCTGTAACGCCCCCTGATGCCGCAATGGAGATCCGTCCCGGAGGACGGATGAACAACCGTTCTATCGGCTCGCTCATGGTGTCAACACACAGCCGCAATGGAGATCCGTCCCGGAGGACGGATGAACGTGCCATCACGACAGCGCTCCCGTCCGGGCCGCGGCGCCGCCTATCACCACGATCCCCGGCACAATCAACGCGATCACAGGCCTGATCCTCATTCTATGCAACCCGCTAGGCACTCCGCCTCCTCCGGAATCGGACCCGCCACCGCCTTGAGTCGGCAAGACCGCCACACGGGCGGACCCCTGAACTTCGATGGCGACCCCGGACTACCCGCCTCCTAATGGGAACGCTGCGGGCAGCGGTCAAACTGGCTGTTGACACGGGGCCAGGGGGCGAGCATCCGCATATCTCCACGTCCGGGTCCGGGTCAGGGTGCGTGATCGTGTAGGTCGAGACATACCCGTTGGATCATTGCTCGGGTGGGGGTGTTGTCCCGTCGTGCCCGGCCCGCGTGTCACGTCAGGCCTGTCCGCGGCAGGACATTTACTCTGAGCGAGGAATCCTGGGGGTGGGTGCGAGCCGCCGGCCGCCCCCCGCCCGGGTCCGTTCCTGTAGGGAAGCAGGAGACGACGTGGCCGGTGGGAGT
>NZ_CADDZT010000020.1:4938-12809 GCF_902812655.1 Candidatus Frankia meridionalis
GGTGGTGTGATTCGCTCGGGTGGACTGAGACGGGCCGGGGAGGTCGCTGTGGGGATGGCGGACGTACAGATCCTGCTGGTATCGGGTAGCACCCGAGGCGGCTCGATCAACACCGCCGTGCTGCGTACCGCGCGGGCGGTGGCCCCGCCCGGTGTGACCGGAGTTCTCTACGAGGGGCTGACCGACCTGCCTGCCTTCAATCCCGATGAGGACCGCGAGCCGGTGCATGGGGCTGTCACCTGGATGCGCGACGTATTCCGTACGGCAGATGCCGTGTTGTTCTGCACGCCTGAATACGCCGGCTCACTGCCCGGTAGCTTCAAGAACCTGCTCGATTGGACGGTCGGCAACGGTGATCTGTACGGCAAGCCGGTTGCCTGGGTCAACGTCGCCGCCGAGGGCCGCGGCGAGGGCGCGCACGCCGCCTTGGCCACGGTTCTCGGCTACGTCGGCGCCGTGATGATCGAGCCGGCCTGTGTACGTCTACCCATCCCTCGCCACGCCGTCGGTCCGGACGGCAAAGTTGTCGGCAGCACCCTGCGCGCTCACCTGACGGAAATCCTCATCACTATGGCGCTCGCGGTCCAGACATCGACGGCGATCTGAGGATCGGAGCGAAGACCGCGAGCGTGCGGTTCGATCGTTCAGTGAGCAAACGAGCATCTGCCGTCGACTGGCTGTTCCGTAGTCGCGCTACGGGTCGGATCACGATCGCGCAGGTGCCGAATCTCCCGCTGCTCCTCTGGGCAGGCCTCACCGTTGTCAGGTGGCTCCTCCATCCGGGCGGCAGCCAGATGATCGCGCTGAACATTGCGGCGGGAGGCACCATCGTCGTGTGGGCGGGCGACGAGATCATTCGTGGCGTCAACCCGTGGCGTCGGCTACTCGGCGGTGGAGTGCTCGCGGTGGTCGCTGTCTCCTGGTGGACCGGATCCTGATCGAACTCGACTCCGTCAGTGGAAGCATCCGGGACACGCACCGGACCCTGGCCACCGTCGCTGGTTGCGGGGTGGACGCTGGCAAGCGTCATGGGTGCTCCTTGTCCTGGCCGGGTGCGCGTGGTGCGAGGCCGGGAGCAGCGATGCCGAGGACGGCCGAGGCTGCCGCGTCTACCTGGTGACGGGCGGTCGTGAGGTCGCCGGTTCCGGTTCGTTCGATGCGTTCATAGGTGTCTAGGGCGTCGCAGAGCGCGGTCCGTCGGGGGGAGGCCGGGTCGATCGGGGGGACGAACAGACCGAGCACCTGCGCCACCTGGTCAGCGGGTGCCAGGTCACGCATGCTGGCCAGCAGCACCACAGGGCGCAGGTTCTTGGGGACAGCAGAGCGGACGATCGTCATCGGCACATGGCCCCCGGCCTGCCGCTACGGTGGCGGGAACTAGTGTGACGCCGGTCCTTCACGCCGGGACCGGGGGACGGCCGGTGCCAGTCGTCGAGCCCGCGTAGCCGGTCGATGACCCGTTGCAGGGTGGCCGGGTCGTTGAGGAAGGGGACCGGGGCGGCGGGGGCTGGTAAGGGCGCAGGCGACCGGCCGGGCAAAGCGGCAGTGCTGCCGGTGTGAAAAGCGGGTGTCATCCCGGCCGGGAGCTGCGCCCACACCACCTTCCCCCCGGCCCGCGGCAGGTACCAGGCCCATCGCAGGCTCACCGCATCCACCAACACGAGCCCGCGCCCATTCTCCTGCTCCGGACGCGCCATGGTCAGAACAGGCGGAACCGTACTGGCGTCCCATATCTCCACCGTCAACACCGCATCGCAGACGGTCAATCGCAGCGCCACAACGTCATCCGGGCGGCTGGCCTTCACGGCATTGGATGCCAACTCGCACGCGACGAGTTCGGCCATGTCGACGGTGTTCGTGTCGACAGACCATGCCGTCAGCGTGCGGACCGTGCTCATGCGGGCCTCGGGAACGGCGGCAGCGATCGACGGGAAGTGCGCCGCGGCCACCCGGATCACCGGCAACGGGTCAACGACCATGTCGAACCTCGCCGGGCCTCGTCAACGCGCGATAGTCGATCATCATCGCGTTCATGCGCATGTGTACTGACCGGACTGGCGCTGCGGCGCGTCGTTCGTGGGCGTGCCGAGCGCGGGCAGATCGCAGCCAGGCAGCACCGCGAACTCAGCCCACGCAACCAGCTCACAGCGAGCGTGCGACAGACGGCGGCTGACCTTCGCCACACGGTCGTCAAGCGTCAGGGGAAGACGGGCTGGTCCCCGCCGTATCCGAACGTGCGCCCACTCATGGGCGGTGTCGAAGTCAGGGAACGCGCTAAGAGGTCGTCCGTCCGCGTCCCACACCACGAACCGGCGTTCGTTCATGATCTCTCTCCCTTCGATTGGCGACGGAAAGGCCCGCGCTGCGCCTCCGTCTCCATGCGGTACCCGTCTCACGGACAGCAGCGCGCGGCAGACGTCGTCGAGAAGGGCGTTATGGATACGTAGAGAGACGCGGCGTACGCCGATTGCTACGTCAAGCGAGCCAGGCGGCCACGCTCGGCGCGTCTGCTGTCACGGAGAAGTCAAGCAGTGCGAGGGCTCAGCATGCAAGACTCATCATGCAAGCTGAGGGATGTTGATATTGTTGCAAAACAGCGACCAGAGTCTTTCATTTCGGGTGATGGACTACCCTCAAACCGAAGGAGGGTCGATGCCAGAAGGCACTACGATGACGGGCTCGACGGTGCCGCGTCGTCAGCTCGGCCGGTACCTACGTGATCTTCGGAATCAGGCGAGGATGACCGTACGGGCAGCGGCACGGCGCTTGGAGTGGTCCGAGGCCAAGATCTGGCGCATTGAGTCGGGGCTGACCTCGCTCCGAAGCTTCGACGTAGAGATCATGTGCCGGATCTACGGTGCGCCCACAGATCTAACCGAGGCACTGATGGGACTCGCGAAGGAGACAAAAGCGCGCGGCTGGTGGCACAGCTACGGCGACGTCATCCCGACATGGCTCGACTTGTATATCGGGCTCGAAGAGGCCGCCTCTCGTCTCTGGTGCTATCAGTCCGAACTCGTTCCCGGCCTCCTCCAAACAGAGGAGTACGCACGTACCCTCATCCGAGCGGAAGAACCCGATATCGAAGACGACGAAATAGACCGGCGAGTTCACGTCCGCATGGCCCGGCAGGCGCTGCTGATCCGAGCGACTGACCCACCGCTGCTCAATGTCGTTCTCAACGAGTCGATCTTGCATCGTCCCATGGGCGGCCCGAAGGCGCTCGCACAGCAACTCGAACGGATCGCAGACGTAAACCGGCTGCCTAATGTCACGATCAAAATAATGCCGTTCAGTACCGGCCTACACGCGGGTGTCACGTCAGGACCGTTCGTCGTCCTTCGGTTTCCCGAGAACGGAACCGGGCGAACGGGAGAACCGCCAACAGTTTATGTGGAGGGACTTACTGGAGCATTGTATCTAGAAAAAGATCGCGAAGTGGCGCAATACGAAGCTTCGTTCAGCGCGATGTGGGAATCTGCGGCAGACCGGGACACGAGCACAAAGATGCTCATTGACCGAGCTAGGAGGCTCAAACTATGAACAGCAGTTACGATCTGTCCGGCGCAGTGTGGCGCAAGAGCAGCTACAGCAACGCCAAAGGTGAATGTGTCGAGGTGGCATTCCTTGACAGTGGCCTTATCGCACTACGGGACAGTAAGGGCAATGGAGTCGGTCCCGTACTGGTCTTCACCGGTGCGGAATGGTCGGCCTTCGTCCACGGTGTGACAGACGGAGAGTTCACCGCCTGACAGCCGATTACGAAACCGGAATACGCCAAGAAAGCGCCACGGCACGTCTTCACTATATTTTTCCCGTGGCGCCCTAAGCAGGCGACCGGACGGGCAGAAAGTCCGACCGAGCTACGAGAAGGATAGGATCCTACTTTGTCGAAAGTCCGCCCGAAACTGGATCTCAGGTCCGGGTCCTACGACGATGTCTTGGAACGTGTCGAGCGGTCACTAAACGTCCACCTCGATCGAACCATGATGGTCCGCAAGCGGCGCACGATCAGCGTTGCCAGCGATAAAGATACCTGGGTCCGTGTCGAGGTTCGATCCCCAGAGAAGATAACCGGCCAGGGATGGAACGGAACAGAGACCTCGTCGATGCTTCATGGAGTGGCTCGACCCGAATGGAGGCAAAGCGTCTCCTGGAACGATTCAGATCAGGATCGAATGTGGAGAGCCGACGAGACAGATTTCGTCTCGGACCACCCGGTCAAACCCGGTGGCATCCTCACCACCTATCCTGATCTTTCTGAGAAGTGGTGGGCGACGCTGAGATCTTCGCTAACCGCGCTTTCCAAAAATTCAACCACTCGGCGCGCCACTCCTCACACCGAGAAAATAACACAAGCACGGATAGACTTGACAATCAGCCGAGTTTTTGGCGGCAAGATCGACACAGTGGTCGAGCAGTGGTCGGCCTCGCACGCCGACCTAAATTGGGCGAACCTCACAGCGCCAGAATGTATTTTGCTTGACTGGGAAGACTGGGGAATGGCACCTAGTGGTTTGGACCCAGCGAACCTATGGGTCAACAGCCTGGCGATTCCTGATCTGGCCAACCGCGTCCACCAAGAGTACAGAGAGGAACTAGAAAGCAAGACCGGAAAGATCATGACTCTGTTTCTGTGTGCGGACATTGTTAGTGCACCCGCCTCGTATTCAGGGCCGCTTCACGATCCGGCCCGCCAGGCAGTCGAAAGACTCGTGAAAGACCTTCAACTGTGAGACTTTTTCTCGCGGAGGAGCTGTCGATAGCGGGCGATCTGATCCAAGTCAACTTTTAATGATTCGGCCGCCACGAGTTCTCTCAGGTGGTCTATGCGCCCGGAGCTTACGGATATTCGTGTTACTTTTGGTAGCTCGTATGACGCACGAAAGACGGCCTGCACATTTGAGCCCTGTTCATCTTGACAAAGAAACGTGGCCGCTTTGATTTTCTTCCAGACGTCGCGCGCGGCGTCACCACCGAACGGGCTCATGCCCCACAACCGGTTGGGCGGGATACCCAGACGTTCCGCCGTCCGCTCACTCGCGTCAAGCTGGTCAGACGGCACCGTCAGTCCGGCGCGGACCATGAGCACTTCTGGCGTGAGAGCCTTCGCGAAGGGATCACCATCAAGCGCTTGGATCAGCGGCCCCGCATCCCAGGACGATATTCCCCACGACGCGCACAAACCCGCGGTCACCGCTTCGTTCAGCACGGCGCATGCCGCGTCCAAACGGTCACGGGCGTGTGTGGGGCCGATTCCCACAAGGGACTTCTCAGGATTGTGCAGAAAGATGACGTCCGGGGTGCGTCCAAGATCGATCACTGATTCCTCCACCGCACGGCGAAGCCGACCGGGAGCGAGGGAGTGCGCTACCCGTCCGGACTCTCGGAAGAAGCCGACTTTTGTCGAGACGGAGAACATGGGTAGTAAATCGCTCGCGGCGCTTGAGAGAATGCGATGCGAGTTGAATTCTCGATAGTTGTAACTGGTGTCCAAGGATCGAATGCCAACTGTGAGGGCGTGCTCTAAAACTTGTCGTCTGTGGTCAGACCGATATAGCCCGAGAATAGTTCCGGGGTCAGTTCCGCGCATATGCCCTCCCGGACTAGTATCTCCCCGAGGCGCTCGCCGTCGACCCCCGCTTCGGACGACACGTAGTCGAGGCGTACAGGATCACCTGACAGAAGCAGTTCGAGGGCTGATACCGCTTTCCTGGTGAAGATGATCCGTTTCTCCGTTGTTGTGACCGTCGCCGTATCTCCTCGGGCCTCTATCCGAGGCGGAAAATCGGTGACACAGACGACCGCGGATGGAGGACCAAATACGCCAGCCGTGGAGACATGCCGGCCTGGGGAGGTGGCATGGGCCACGGATGCCACGTAATGGGCCGGCGGATATGACGTAAGAAGACGCGACGCGGCAATGATAAGTGTTTCGTGTTCCCGTTGATGTTCATTCTGGTCATTTTCCTGTCGATTCAGATCCTCCCGAAATACCTCTTCGCGGCGCGACTGGTCCGCAAGCCAGGCCAACCAATCCACGCCAGTTCTATTCGTGAATCCAAAGGTAGCATGAAGACTAAACCCGTCGCTTCTGCCGGCACGGTTCGCCCGATGCCAATGACCCCGGGGAATATGCAACACGTCGCCGGACTTCACGACGCCGGACCACACGATTTCTTCGGGAGGCTCAACATTGGGTGCGGCGTCGCGGTACATGGGAGAACTGCGGGACGGACCCCGGATTTCCCAATCTTTGTCGCCGGCTAACTGTACGACGATTACATCGTGATCGTCCCAATGAAGAGAGAAGCCCGCCGCATCACCCGTTGTGAGGTATGCGTTCGCCTGCACAGGCGCACGCAACCACCATTGAAACGCCCTGCATGCAACCTCTAGCGTCGAATCAAAATGGTTCACTGCGTCCAACACGACTGTGCAGCCGGATTGCATTAGCTGGGCCAGTCGACGCATATCGACCATCGGCGTGACTTGCCCTCGCCTCGTTGTGTTCATTTGAAGCAAGGAGTTTGGGTGCAATTCTGATTCATTCTGAACGCACCGTATCTGGGGCGAGACCAGACTTCGTCTCATTATCAGATCAAGAAATCTGGTCGGCGTGAGCACCCTAGGGCATAGCTCCGGATTAGGTAGGGTGCCTCGCAGGAACCGGGAATGTGACGAGCTGGGTCCGGACCATGCCAGCGCGGTCTTTATATCGCGGATGAGCTGATGATCCATGAACATCCTTTACGTGGTGGCTCCTTCGACCCGTAACCCAGCTCGCCACGGAACACCCAAACCGAAACAGATGAAAGGCGGGCGGGTAGTGCAGCGACGGCTAGCTCTAAGGCTTTAGCCGTCCCTGTTTTCGCCGCTGTCGCCAGCGGCCCCATCGGAGGTTTGGAAGTCGCTGCGATCCTGGATCGTGGCCAACTCCTCGACGGCAAGGATGAGGTCATCCGGTGGTGTCATTGTGCTGGTCTCCTTCCGTGGATATCACGCTGTTGCGTGGCCCCCGCGACGATAGCCAGAAATCGAGGCACCTTGCATTCCGGATCCTGGTTGATTGCGGGCAGCGACAGACAGATTACCGGACTGCTCTCGGAGCTGCGACCGCTTTCGAGAACTTTTTCGGTGACGATGGCAGCAGGTACCGGCCGAGCTGCGGCGGACGGTCGAGCCCGTCATCGTGGTGCCGGCTGGCATCCACTCCTTCGATTTGAGGATAGTCCATCACTCGAAATGAAAGACTCCGGTCGCTGTTTCGCGTCTTGGGCTCGCGCTCGCGCCGGTGCTCGACCGGCGGGCGCTGTGCCGATTGCGTCCGCGTACTCCCGGACCGGCCGACAAGTCTGGTTGTCGCTCAAGATCACCGTGTCGGGCGGACGTCAGCGAGGACAGTCACGATGGACTACGCCGGGGCGCCGGTGGTCGGCCTGGTCGGGTGGGAACGGTTCGCCAAGTTGTCGCCGGGCGTCGTCCCCCGGCCGGGCCAGGCAGCACCGGGCGCGGGTCTCCCGTGGCGCCATGGTGAGCCCATAAGGGCAGGGCGTCGGTCAGGTTCAGCCGGCGCTGGTGGGCCAACGCCCGTTGCCGCGTCGGGCGCCACCGTCGGCGCGTCACCACTCCCGGCCGGAGCGTGGACGTGAAACGGCGCGGGCTGGTGCTCAAAGGGGCACGTCTCGCGGCCATCGAAGCGGCCTCACACCGGGCCGGGGGTAGCCCACCGGGGGCAACCAGGTAGCGGCCACGCACCCATGCACCCATGCACCCACCCCGCGCACCCCCGCGACCAGCGCAAACACTCGCCGGTCGCGGGGGTGCGCGGGGTGGGTGCATGGGTGCATGGGTGCGTGGCCGCTACCTGG
>NZ_CADDZT010000021.1:0-2965 GCF_902812655.1 Candidatus Frankia meridionalis
TATCGCACTTGACACGACCCCGCCGGTGCTCGCCGACGTCACCCCGGCGGCTCTCGCCGAACTGCGTCTGGAACCGGGCATGACCGCCTGGGCGTCGTTCAAGGCGACCGACATCGAAACCTACCCCGACCCGGCGGCCGGCAGCTCGACCATCGGGACCGCCGGCGGAACCACATCCGACATGTGACGACGCGGGTCGTTCACACATTGCGGGTCGTTCACATATTGATGTGGCGCCCGACGGATCGGACGCTACACCGGCGACCACTAAGATCGGCGCGGGACCGGTTCTGTGCTAATCGCCGACCTTGATGGGCGTGACGGAGACCACACCGAAGACATACCGGCCGCCTTTGACGTCACCGGGGGCGGTCAGGCGCGGGCCTTCACTGTCAAGGCCGACACCGTCCTGGCTGTCGGCGAGCAGCACTTCCTTACCACCGAAGCCTGGGTCGATTTCCGGCCAGGACAACACCGACTCGTAGCCGTTTTCAGGACGTCGAGGAGCAGGGGGCCGGTGTAGGCGTGGTGCTCAAGGCCCTTACCGCTCTGGAAGTCGACGACCTGGGTGTGCTGCGGGAAGGCACGGAGGTTGGTGAAGCCGAGCCGCAGCCGATGGCCGACCCTGCCGTTCACGACCACGTATTTGCGTACCGTCTGCGTGGCCGAAACCGCGGATGTCGACTGGCGATGGTCGGGCCTGCCGGCCAGGTGGAACTTCCCTGCACCGATACAGGGCGACTCGAGGGCACCAACCGGCTCCGGCTGAAGCCTCCACAGTCTTGTTGATCGGAGAAACAGCTGGAGGCAGATTAACGGCATCTCCGTGGATACGGAACAGATAGCTTTAAGGATCTTTAAATGAGGAGATCTTTGAGGATCTGTACCGCAGGTGAGGATCCCTGATGGGTGTTTGCATTTTTACGGAATGTTACCGATGGGGATCGGTAGCTGTTGGAAGTTGAATCGTTACGGTTCGGCGTTCCCCGTCGGTGCGCGACGTCGTGGACCGTGAGCCACCGGCTACGCGGATCACATCCCACGTGGATCCGCAACAGCGGTTATTTTTCGATCTAAGATCCGTATATGAGGAACGGTAGGGTCGTCGTGCCCACCATCACCGTGACTTGCGATGCCTGGCGGCTCGGCAGTCATGCGTACGTCCCACATCTGCCTGCCTTCCGGGGCGGCGCGAACTCCTGCTGGGGCTACCGACGCCACGCAGTTGCGGCTACGCATCCGGCGCGGTTGGGGCGCAGGCCCGTCCGACCGGCCGTGAGAACGCATGCGCGACCGCGAAGCCGGCGACGCGGGCGCTTACGATCTGTCCGCACCCTGACCCGCCAGTCGCCCTCCGACGATCCGTCGTTGTTACTTGTTGGGCATTACGGGTAGCGAGGTTGACGATGTGTGTGGCTGGTGTATGAGAGTGGGAGCCGTTGGCTCCTGGCCAGCGTCCCGAACTGATGAGGTAGATCAATGGGCTTGAGTATCCGCAACCGGCTCGCGGGAACCGTTACCGAAATCACCAGCGGGGCGGTGATGGGCACAGTGATGATCGATGTCGGTGGCGGGCAGCGCATCACAGCCGCGGTGACCATGGATGCGGTCAAGGATCTCGGGATCTCGGTGGGCTCCGCCGTCGATATCCTGATCAAGTCGACGGAGGTCTCCCTGGCCACAGGTACCGTCGCCGGTCTCAGTATCCGTAATCGGCTACCCGGCACCGTTTCCAGTCTCGAGACCGGTAACGCAATGACGGTCGCGCACATCGTCCTCGAGGGTGGTGGTGAGATCACAGCGGCGATCACCCGGGCCGCCGCCACCGACCTCGGTCTCGCGCCGGGCTCCACCGTGACCGCTCTGATCAAGTCGACGGAGGTCGCGCTCTCTGCCGCTTAGACCGTGGGTGTCCATGCCGGCACGGGCTCCGGTGCCCGACCCGGGCCGACATCGACACGGAGGGTGTGGGCTGTTGGTGTTTGAGTAAGAGCGCCCGAGGATAGGACTGTCCGGCTCGCGGCTCCCCGCATCCCGCCCGGCCGCGTTGTCGTCAGTCGGCGCCCAACACCAGGGCGCCTTCCTCCTCCGCCTTGCCGGATCGGGCGCGGATGAGCCGCTCGCTGATCGAACGCCCTATCCTCGGGCGCTCTAAGCGTTATTGCCGGCGCGCCGGGTCGGGCGGCTGATCCTGGTCGAGCACCGGGACCGGTTCGCCCGGTTCGGCGCCGGGTATGTGGAAGCCGGGCTGGCCAGCGTGACGCGGAGAAAAGCTACGGCGTCCCGACCGAGCGGTAGACGGCGGCGGTGCGCTCGGCCGTGCGTCGCCAGGTGAAGGTGCGCGCATGGGCCTGTCCGGGCTCCGGGTCGGGCTCACCTTCGAGGACGCCGATCAGCGCGTCGGTGAACGCGTCCGCGTCCGTCGGCGGTACCAGCCGTACGGCCGTGCCGGCCACCGGGCCGACGACCTCCCGGACCGCGGGGATGTCGGAGGCGACCACCGGGGTGCCGGTCGCCAGCGCCTCCAGCGGAGGCAGGCCGAACCCCTCGTAGAACGACGGGAAGCACAGCGCGCCGGCCCCGGCGACCAGCTGACGCAGTTCGTCGGTACCCACATAGCCACGGGCGATGACCGATCCGGCCGGCAGCCGTGACAGGTCGAGGGCGGGCCCCCAGCCGGACGGCCCAACCAGCACCAGCGGCGGGGCGTCACCGATCTCCGCATGCAGGCCGCGGACCGCCTCCAGCAGGGTCGGCAGGTTCTTGCGCGGTTCCAGGGTGCCGACGAACAGCAGGTACCGAGAGGGCAGGCCGTGGGCGGCAAGCCAGCGCCGAGGCGGTGGGGAGGTGTCGAACCACGCCGCCTCCACCCCGAGCGGTGTCACGGTGACCATAGCCGGGTCCAGCCGGTAGGTGTCGACGACCTCGGCCGCGATCGCCTCGCTGGGGGTGATCACCGCGGCGG
>NZ_CADDZT010000021.1:3488-4168 GCF_902812655.1 Candidatus Frankia meridionalis
CTGACCGTCCCGGTCAACTTCAGATACGCCAGGTCGTGGATGGTCAGCACACCACGGGCCCGACGCGGCGGCGGCAGTACGAAGTTCGTGGCGTGCACCACGTCGACCGCACCTGTCAGCCACTCCAGCCTGGGGAGTTCGCTGCGTGCCCATGCCTCGTGCATGAGACGGGCCGGGACCCGGCGCGCGGCGCAACGTACCCCCGGCGGCAGCGCCGAGGCGAACCCGTCGAGTCCACGCCAGGTGAAGGCGGTTGCGGCCACGTCCAGGCCGGGCATGGCCGGCAACTCGGAGAGCAGGTGGGCCGTGTAGCGGCCTACGCCGGTGCGCGGGCCGAGTAACGGCGTGCCATCCAGGATGACCCGCATCGACCGTGGTCCTTTCCGTGTCAGTCGGAGTCCGGATCAGGGAACCTGGCGGGTCGGCGGGTCAACGGGCGTAGAGCTGATGGCGGGCGGCGATGTCCCGCCATCGGTCGGCGAATGCCGCGTCCGAGTACTCCTGGGCGCGGGCGATGGCGCTCGCGGCCAGCCGCGCCCGCATCCCGTCCTCGGTGGCGAGGCGTCGGGTGAACGAGGCGAGCTGCTCCGGGGACGTCCAGCGGAAGCCATCGAGCCCGTGGCGGACGATCTCCCGTTGGCCGGCGCGGTCGATCACGACGGGGACGCATCCGCCGGCCA
>NZ_CADDZT010000021.1:4285-15737 GCF_902812655.1 Candidatus Frankia meridionalis
GAGGATGTCGGCGTCGTGGTGCCACAGCCGGCGGACCCAGTCCCGGGTGTAGACCGAGTTCGCCATCACCACGTCGTACGCGCCGAGGTAGCCGAGGTCACGCGGGTCCGCCAGCAGCCAGGGGAAGCGCAGTCCCAGGCGGGCCCGGACCCCTTCGCGTTGCTCGGCCACCCGCGGCCGGCTGACCGCCACACCGAGCTGGCGTACGTCCCGGGATGCCGGTCCGTGCGAAGCGGGGGTGAACGTGTCGCTGGCGAGTGTCAGCTCGGCCCCGGTGGACGATGCGGGCAGTGCCACCGCGACCTGCGTGAACGCTGCGCCGACCTCGATGGCGGCGAGGGTCTGCCCGTCGGCGTCGAGGACGCGCAGATGTGCCGTCCCCGTTGCTCCGGGACGGCCGATGTCGGCGCGCAGTTCTCGGGCGCCACCGGCCGCGATCGACAGGACGCCTTCGCCGTTCGTCCAGATCCACTGGCGGCGACGGCCGCCTTCCGGTGGGTACCAGCCTGTCCCGCAGGTGACGGCCGGGCGGACGCCACGCAGCAGCGGGCCGCAGGCACGGACCGCGACCTTCCGCCAGGGTGACGTGTCGTGGTCGACCGGGGTCGGGAAGAAGCACAGGTATGCCGCGTGTCTGGAGCGGGGAACGATCCGGCTCATGTACGAACCGTTGACGAACAGGTCGTAGTCGGCGCTGAGCGCGGCGATGGCGTCGTCGCCGCGGTCCGGAACGAGGCGGTAGCGACAGCCGGACAGGTCGAGCCCGAGGTGAGCGGCGAGCGCGTCCATGTCGACGTCGGAGTGGCCGAGAATGTCGACGCCGGCGCCTTCGGCGGCGAGCACCTGGGCGATCATCCCGCTGTGGCGTTCCCCGCCGCCCATGGAATGCCAGAACCGGTTGTAGACGGCGACACGTACCCCGCGGGCCGGACCCGGCGTGGCAGCGGCTTGCGCGGCGTGCTGCGTCTCCCCCGGGTCGGGGGGATTCTCCGCCGGATGGTCGGCCCGCTGCTGTGCGGTGGTCCGCGTGGTGTCCTTCGGCCGGCTGGTCGCCGGGGCTGTCGCCGCCTGCTGTGTTGTGACCGAATGTCTGGTCATCGTCGCACCAGCCAGTTCTCCAGCTTGTGGCGGTGCACCTTCGCGGTCCGTGTGATCGCTCGGCGTCGGGCGATCATGGTCGGGAGCAGGCGCAGGTAGGAGGCGATGACGGTGAGTCGTAGCCAGATCGGCCTCAGCGCCGGCCGGCTACGGGCCGCCCATGCCTGGCGGAGCGTCCGCACGGCGATCGAAAACGTGGTCAGCGGGTAGCGGCCGACCGCTGCCAGGGCGATTCGAGCACTCGCGTTCTTGCTGAGCATCAGCAAACGGTTACGGTCGGTGTGGAAGACGAACAGCGGAGACCACTCGACGCTGGACGCGGAGTGGACGTGCCGCAGTATCGCGGTCGGGATGTAGCGGATCGCATAGCCGCGGGCCCGGATGCGCCAGGACAGGTCGGTGTCCTCGTAGTAGAGGAAGAAGTCGCTGTCGAACCAGCCGAGTTCACGCCCGAGCGCCGTTTGGATCGCCATGCCGTTCCCGCAGGCGGTGAACACGTCCTCGGGCTCCGCGAACTGCCCGGTGTCGATCTGCTGGTAGCCGCGGTCGGCACCGTAGCCGTCCGCGAGGACGATCCCGCCGACATTGTTGATCACATCGACGCGCTCCACCCCGTCCGGGACGGTCAACTCCACGGTGGACGGCCGGGAGTCGGCATCCAGGGTGGCGCAACCACCGTCCCAGCTCAGCGTGACGGGTTTGCGTGTCTCGCCGGCGAGGGTGAAACCGAGCGTCACGGGGCCGCCGTCCGGTACCGGGACGCAGAGCTCACCGTCGCCACGGGTCCAGAAGAACGGCGCCTCCGAACCGCCTTCGGAGCCGAAGGTCAGCTTCTCCCAGAGGACCTCTCGCAGGACCTCCCGCCCGTTCACCGTCACCGACGACACCCGCACGCCGAGCGTGCGCGAGTCGTGCGGACCCGGGGTGAACGTGGGGGTCGACAGCCGCAGCCGCAGGAAACGGGGGAGGAACACGACCTTGCCGGTGACCGCGCCGAGGCGCTCGCCGTCCGCGGCGGTGAACGGGGCCAGCAGATTCGCCAGCCAGTCCGGCTCGGGCACCGCGTCGTTGTTGAGCAGGACGGCGTATGCGGTGGTGACCTCGCGCAACGCGAGGTTGTTGCCGCCGGCGAAGCCGAGGTTCACCCCCGAGGGGACGATCCGGACCGAGGGGTAGCGCTCGGCCAGCAGCGTCCGGGAGCCGTCCAGCGAGGCATTGTCGACGACCCATGTCTCGAAGGCGAAGTCGGTTACCTGTTTGGCGAGTCCGTCCAGGCAGGCGGGCAGCAGGTGCGCGCCGTTCCAGTTCACGATCACAACCGTGGCAAGCGGGCCCGGGTCGCCGGGAGGACGGGTGCTCATGTGCGGGTTCTCGCCTCGTAATCGACTTTGAGCAGACCGCCGGGCTGCGACCCGCTGATCCCGAACAGGTCGTCGAACCGCCGGCGGGTGATCACATCACCCGTGGCCGCGTCGGAGACGTGCACGCTGGTCGCGAACGCGCCGAACAGCTCGGGGAGTTTCGGCACGGTGAAGTCCACGGTGAGGGTGCCTGGTGTGCCCGGCACGCCGCCGGAGGGTGTCTCCATCAGCCAGATCGGCAGGTCGTCCTGGCCGAGCACGTATACGTGCAGGTAGAGCCGGTCCGGCGCGTCCTCGGCCACGTCGAGGGTGATGCTGAGCGTGAGTTTCTCGCCCGGATCGAACTGGACCTGCGGTGGCCTGCCCGGGTCCGGGGCGAAGACCACCGAGATGGGCCGGACGCTGGCGTACTCGTGGGGCACCGGGCCGTTAGTGGGCAGGCTGCCGAGCCGCTGCCGGAGCAGTCGGGTGCCGATGCCCGGCGCGCCATCGAAGATCAGCGAGCCGGATTCCAGGACCAGGATCCTGTCGCACATGCCTTCGATCAGGTCCAGCGAGTGTGTGACGAACAGGATCGTGCGTCCTTCGGCCCGGAACTCGT
The DNA here is from genome assembly GCF_902812655.1 of Candidatus Frankia meridionalis. Taxonomy (GTDB): domain Bacteria; phylum Actinomycetota; class Actinomycetes; order Frankiales; family Frankiaceae; genus Protofrankia; species Protofrankia meridionalis. The sequence continues at coordinate 7,346 of NZ_CADDZT010000021.1, forward strand.
CGATCTTTGCCAGGCACTTCTTCTGGAAGGCCTCGTCCCCGACGGCCAGTACCTCGTCAACGAGCAGGACGTCCGGGTCGACATGGACGGCCACGGCGAAACCGAGCCGGACGTACTGGCCGGAGGAGTAGTGCTTGACCTCATTGTCGATCTTGTGGGGGAGCTCGGCGAAGTCGACGATCGAGTCGAACATCCGGTCAATCTCGCGCCGGGACAGGCCGAGCAGCGAGGCGTTGAGGTAGACGTTGTCCCGTCCCGAGAGCTCACCGTTGAAGCCGGCGCCCAGTTCCAGCAGGGACGCGATCCGCCCGGTGACCGAAACCTCGCCGTTCGTCGGGCGCAGGATCCCGGCCAGCACCTTCAGTAACGTGGACTTGCCCGAGCCGTTCGCCCCGGCCAGCCCCACGGTCTGGCCGCGACCGATCTCCACGTCGATGTCGCGCAGTGCCCAGAAGTCGTCCCCGCTGGCCTGCCCGCGACGGACGAACAGCTCCTTGAGGCTGGTTGCCCGCCGGTGGTAGGAAACGAACTTCTTCCCCACGCCGGTCGCCCGGATCACGACCGGCGCGCCGGAAGGTCCTTCGCCGCGCGTGTTTCCGGCCAGGGCGGGAGGCGGGGTCTGACGCGGGGTACCGGTGCTCGGCAAGCCATCCACGGACAGGGACACGGGCTCGGCCGCGGCGTCCGCCGCATCCGCGGGAACGCCGATCACGGCCGGCTCGGCTGGTGACTGCTGCGCGGACACGTCCATACCCTCCTCGGGGCCTGCGGAGGCGCGGAAAAAATCATGATCGCACCTCGTTTCGGCCCGTCAACTTTCGGCGTGGGCCGGCTACAGGTCTTCGGCGAAGTCGGCCTGCAGGCGGCGGAACACATGCACTCCGAACCAGAGCAGGGCCAGCGATATCGCCCCCGCGATGGCGAGATGTTCGAGATAGAACAGATAGCCGGGATCGGCCAGGATCGTCTGCCCGTTGGCGGGGTTGACATACGGCGCCTTGTAGATCGCTCGCTGGAAGGTCGCCGTCACCGTCGCCATCGGGTTGAGGAAGTAGACCCATGTCCATTCGTGCAGCACCTTGCGGATCAGCCCGACCGGATACACGATCGGATTGACCCAGAACCAGGCGAGCAGCGCCACCTCCAACAGGTGCTCGGTGTCGCGGTAGCGGACGTTGAGCGCGGACACCAGCATGGACAGCGCGACGGTGAAGATCATAACTACCGCGAACGCCGGTACCAGCAGGAACAGCCCGGGTCCGACGAAGCTGTAGCCCAGTGCCGCGACCACGACGAAGAGCACGAAGAGCTGCAGGACGAAGTGGACGAGGGCGAACCCGACCGCGGACAGCGGCAGTACGGGTAGCGGAAAACGGACCTTCTTCACCAGGTTCGCGTTGAAGACCACGCTTCCGCAGGCCGCGGACACGCTGGCGGAAAAGGCGTTCCAGATCAGCAGGCCGGACATCAGGTACACCCCGAAGCGCGGCACCCCGCTCTTCATGATGACCTGGAAGACGAGGGTGTACACGGCCAACAGCAGCAGCGGGTTCGCCAGTGACCAGGCAAACCCGAGGGTCGACCCCTTGTACTTGACCTTGAGGTCCTTGCGGATGAGGTTGCGCAGCAGCTCCCAGCGCACCCGGGTCTGAGCGCGGCTGCGGCGTTCCAACGTCCGCGGCTCCGGCGCACGCAGAGCCGGGTCCTGCCTGTCCGGCTGGGCCGCGGGTGCGGACCGCTCGTCAATCAGGTTCGACACCGGCAACCTTCCGTGAACCGCGCCCTCATGGCAAGGCAACTTCTGTGACAAGGCAACATCCGGCGCGCTGGAGACGATCCACGCCACGGATCGACACACGGTGACACGTGAGCCGGGTAAGGCACTCCGGTGACCGGAGGTCCAAAGCCGATTCATAGTATCGGGCCGTTCAGTCAGCTCCGGCCGGCAGCCGTCCCAACACCAGCGGACACGGGCCGGCCCGTCGGAGGTCGCCGCGGTGGCCGCCTGTGGAGGACGCCCGTGTTCACCGACGTCCGGCTTCGTGAGGTCTGGTCCCAGCTGGAGTCCGGGGGGGCTGAGGTCCTGACTCTGGACGTGTTCGACACGCTGCTGTTGCGCCTCGTGCCCGAGCCCGCCCATGCTTTCCTGCTGCTCGGGCATCGGCTGGCTGCGGCCGGGCTGCTGGCGCCGTCGGTGTCCCCCGCGCAGTTCGCCCAGCTCCGGGTACATGCCGAGACCCGGGCACGCCAGCGCAGCAAGTCCCTGCGTGACACGTTGGAGGCGCGTCTGGACGAGATCTGGTCGTTGCTGCTCCCAGCCCTTCACAGCAGTGACAGCGTTGATGATCTGGTCATGCTGGAGGTCAATCTGGAGCGGGACGTCTGCCGGGCCGACCTCGCCGTCGCCGAGCTCGCCGAACTCGCCATCACCAAACTCGGCCGGCCCGTCTACCTGGTCTCCGACACCTACTTCTCCCCGGACCAGCTCGCCCGGCTGCTGCACCGGCCGGAGCTTGCGGGCATCAGATTCACGAAGATCCTCACATCCAGTCATGCCGGGATGAGTAAGAGCGACGGTCTGTTCACCCATGTCCTCGCGGATGCCGGCGTCGAGCCGTCCCGGGTCGTCCACCTCGGGGACAACCCGGTGGCCGATGTCGAAGGCGCGCGCGAACACGGCATCGTCGCCGTCCACTACCCGAAGTACTCGGGTGGGTTGAAGACGACGCTGGCCCTGGAAGGGATGCAGGCCGGGCCTACCTCCGACACCCCGATCGACCCGGTGCACGGCGACTACGGCATGACCGCGCTACGTGCCCGCACCCTGCACCGCGCCGATGCGGCATCGGTTCCGCCAGGTCTACGACGCCACTGGGAGACCGGCGCCACCGTCTTCGGCCCGGTGTTCGCCGGTTTCGGCGAGTGGGTCGCCGAACGCGCGGCGGCCTACGGAGTCGACCGGGTTCACTGCCTGATGCGCGAGGGGGCGTTTCTCGCCCGGGTGATAGAGGAGCCGGGCCGCGACCGCGGGGTCGAGGCGCCCACGCTGTGGGCCTCCCGGCAGGTGTGCGCGCTGGCCAACGTCTTCGAGGGAAGCCCGCAGGAGTTGCGGGGCTTCCTGGTACGGCGGCGCGCGCCGAGCGTCGGGCAGCTGCTGCGCCAGCTCGGGGTCGGACTGGACGAGGTGACGGGGCTGTCCGCGCTCGCGGAGCGGCGCCTAGACGTTCCCGGTCTGCTGGAGGACACCCTCGAAGCCCTGTGCGGCGACGAGCGGGTCCGTGCCGAGATCGTGATGACCGCGAGCCGGCTGCGTGAGCGCTACCTGCGTTACCTGGACTCCCAGCTCGGTGATGCGGACACGATCGTCGTCGTCGACCTGGGCTGGGGCGGCACCATCCAGGCGCTGTTGCAACGGCTGCTGCGCGCCTCGGGCCGTGAGGTCGAGGTCGTCGGCCTGTATCTGGCGACCAACGTCGCCGCCCAGGCACATCGCCTTGCCGGTCTGCGGTTGGAGGGCTATGTCGCCTCCGGGGGCGAGCCGGACGCCCTGTTCGCCCAGGTCATGCGAAGCCCCGAGGTGCTCGAGCAGCTCTGCATGCCCGATGTCGGTTCGCTGGTCGGCTTCGACGAGGCCCGCAATCCCGTTCTCGGTACCGACCACACGTCACGGACGCAGATCGCGCAGCGTGTCGCCGTCCAGGACGGGGTGCTTGCCTACCAGCGGGAATGGCTGCGCTACCGCCGGTCGGAGACGCCGATGCCGTCCCTGTCCGACGACGGGGCAAGGCTTGCGGCCCTGCGCACGCTCGCGCGTTTCGTGAGTCGGCCCACCCCGGAGGAGGCGTTCGCATTCGGGGTGTGGGCGCACGATGACAACTTCGGGTCCGACGTGTCCGAGGGGCTGCTGCCGGCAGACCTCCTGCGGCGGATGCCCTACCTGACCCCGGCCGATCTTGAGAAGATCCCGATGCAGGAGCTCTACTGGCCGGCCGGGGTGGCGGCCGTGGCGAACCGCCCGCTGGCCGTCGTCAGCGGACTGGCCGCGTCCGCCGGGATCTGCGCGGTCGAGGTCTCCCCGGAGGCAGCCGCCGGGCCGGTCGAGGTCTACGTCGATACCGGGGCGGACTTCGTCAACGGCCCGAAGAAGGCCGCGGTCACCCGTTCCGGACGGGACGGGCTGTCACTGGTGCGCCTGCGGGTCGACGGGGTCGGCGTCCGCCGTGTGCGTGTCGACCCGGCCGGCCGGCGTGGGCTGATGAGGCTGGACTGGCTGCGGCTGTCCTTCCACCTCAACAACGCCGCCGAGCCGTACCCGGTCGAGATCACATCGGTGCTGGACGACGCCCGTCTGCATCTCGTCGGAGCACGGGCGTTGCAGTCGAACCTGATCGAGATCGTCAGCGACGACCCGCAGTTCGTATACGCCCTCGACTCGGTGTCGCAGGCGCATCTCGCGGCGACCTACGCCATTGATGTCGAGATCGCCTTCGGGTGGCTCGGGATCCGTGCCGATGAACTGAGGATCGTCGATCGGCAGGCCGCGGCCATGCCGCTGCCGCGTCGTGCCGTCCGTCGACTCCGGCGTGAACTCGACGGCAGGTTCTGACCGTCGGCGTTTCATCGACAATGGGTGAGCAGCCCGTTTCCGCAGGTACTGCGGGGTGACGGATGTGTCCGCGGTGATGGTGGGTAGGACAACCCCGGTGAACCCGGAGAGCTCAGCGAACCGGCCCACGAGGGACAATCTGGTCGATCGCGACGAGGCGGTCGCGGTGGACGAGGTGGACGGGGTCGCTGTGGACGATGGAGCTGTGGACGGCGCCGCCGTCGGTGATGTCACCCGGAACGAGGAGTTCGGGCGCGGTGCGGGTCTGGATGACGGTGCGGGTCTGGATGACGGTGCGGGTCTGGATGACGGTGCGGGTCTGGATGACGGTGCGGTAAGGGTTGTCGACGATGGAGGTGTCGGCGACGCGGTTGTCCCGCGTCCGGTTGCCCCGGACGGGACTGCCCGGGACGGGGTTGCCCGGGATGTCGACCCGGCCGGGCGTCCGTCCCTGAACTCGCCGTGGTTCGGTCGTCCCGCAGGTGACCGTCCTGGCGGACCGGACAGCGACGGGCTCGTCCCGACCGCACAGGGCACATCCCCACCGCCCGCGGACCCCGACCGGGGCGAGGCCCCTGGCCTGAGCGACCGGGACGGCCCTGAGGAGCCCGAGCGCTGCGAGATCGGTCTCGACAAGCCCGGGTTCACGGTCGAGTCCGTCACGGAGCGGACCCGAAGGCCGCTGCTGCTGCACTCCCTCGCGGAGCTGCGCGAGGTGTGGCTGCCGCTGCTGGAGGCTGCGGGGACACGCAGCGTCGTCGAGATCGGTGCGGAAAGCGGTGTCACCACCTCGCTGCTCGTGGACATGCTGCGACGTCACGGCGGTGGCAGGCTGCTTGTCGTCGACCCCGCCCCCGAGGTCGTCCCCGAGTCCGACGACGGCGTTCACATCGAGGTCGTAAAAGGCTACAGTCCGCAGGCGCTGGTGGGGCTGCCGCTCGCTGACACCTATCTGATCGACGGTGATCACAACTTCGCGACGGTGTTCGCTGAGCTGTGCACCATCGACGAGGCGGTCGGTTTTCACGGTGGCGATCATTTTCCGCTTGTGGTCCTGCACGATGTGGGCTGGCCCGCCGGGCGCCGAGACCAGTACTACGTTCCCGGACGAGTCCCCGAGTCGGATCGTCAGCCGTATTCGTGGGACCTCGGGGTCCGGCTGGACAGCGTCGACGCGGTTCGGGGTGGTTTTCGCGGTGAGGGTGCGTTCGCATGGGCTCTGACCGAGGGCGGCTCCGGCAACGGTGTCCGTACCGCCGTGGAGGATTTTGTCTCCCAGCGCCCTGACCTGCGCTTCTACATGGTTGCGCCGATCTTCGGTCTGGGCGTGGTCGTTGACCGGCGGGCACCATGGGCAGCCCGGGTCGGCGACCTTCTCACTCCCTGGACGCGTAACGGGCTCCTCACCCGCATGGAACGCAACCGTTTGGATCTTTACCTCCGGGTGCTGCACCTGCAGGACGAGATGACCGAGGCGGCCCGCCTGCGGCAGCGAGGGTGGGCGCAGCTCGACGTGACCCTGGCTGAACATGCCGCGCACAGGCTCCGGCTGCTGGACGCTGTCGCCGAGGCCGAGCGGGCACTGGATGCCGAGCGCCGGACCTCCCAGCAGTTGCGCGCGGCCTTGGCGGACGAACCCAAGCTTGTTCATACGGCCCGCCTGGCCAACGCGGTGCTGAAGTCGCGCATCGGTGATCCGCGCCGCTTCCGGGCGGTGCTGTCGATCCGCCGTGGTCGGTGACCGATCGGACCGCGGTCAGCCGGTGATGGGCGGTGTCGGTGGCGCGGGCGGTGGCGCGGGCGGTGGCGCGGGCGGTGGCGCGGGCGGTGGCGGGGTTGGCCGGGTACGGCCGGCGCGCCACACGGCCACGGCAGTCAGGGCGGCGGCGGCGACGGTGGCGGTGAAGACGAGCTTCACCCCGGTCGGTGCCCACGGTGACCAGGCGGCCATGGCATGCCAGGACCCGGTGAGCCCGCCGCCGTCGGGCCGCCAGAAATGGTTGACGACCAGGCGGACGGACTCCCCCTGGATGGCGGCGGCCCCCGCGACGGCCGCCGGCGGCGTCCACCGGGCGAACCGGTGCCCGAGTGCGGCGGCACCGGCGCCGATCAGTACGGCGACCCCGGTGAAACCGGTGAACAGGTAGCGCCCGGAGACTGCGGTGATGTGCGCGGTGTCCGCGACATGGATGGCTGCCTGACCTCCGACGAGAACGAACAGGGCGAACGTGGGCCACAGCATGAACAGCAGGTTCGTCCGCCCGATCCGGTCATGGGCGCGGATCATGCCGCAGGCGGCCAGGCCGAGGACGACGGTCGAGGCGGCGAGTACCACCGACCACGGTATGTCGACCTCGTACCAGCCGATCGACCCCCACCACCGACCGAGCAGGGTTTCCGACATCCAGGTCCAGTACACGTCCCAGTTCCCGCCGACATACTCGCCCGGCGGGAAACCCGGCGTCTGCGGTTGGACCGTGCCCCATCTGAAGATGTTGACGAACCACCACCAGCCGCCTGCCGCGATCGCGAGTCCGCCGAACAGCGCGACCGGTAGCACCGGGAAACGTGCGCCGCGCAGCCACCCGGTCAGGTATGCGGCGGCGACCATCGGGATCAGCACCACCGCGAAGGACTTCGTCAGCAGGGCGAGCCCGGTGAACAGACCTGCCCAGCATGCGGTGCGCGCCGACGTGTCCGCGCTCAGCACGTAAGCGACCGTCACCGTGACCAGCCCGCCGAGCAGGACGAGCAGATTGTCGTTGTTGACGGTCGAACCGATGTGGGTCAGCTGCGGTACGGCGAGGGGTGTCAGGGCGGCAACGGTCGCTGCGGCCGGGGAGGGACTGAGCCGCCGCATGGCCGCGTGGGCCAGCAGCGGCAGCGGCGTCACCATCAACACGCTGATCATCCGTAACAGACCGATGGTCACGTCCCAGCGCAGCGTGTCCCCACCGCCCGGGATCGCTTTGAGGATCGCCGCGCCCACCCAGTAGTACAGCGGCGGATGCTGGACGATCTGCTGGACGGAACCGAGGGGTTGCCACCGGTGGGCAAGGGCGTTCCAGGCAGGCCGCTGTGCGCGGGGGACCGCGTCGCGTTCGGGGATCGGATGGACGGTGAGCCCGTAGGGGTTGTCGCGGCTACCGAACGGCGATACCCGGATGGCTCCGACACCGTCCGGTGTCACGACCGCACTGCCCGGATGCGGCCATCCCCTGCCCTGCACAAGCCGCATGACCGCATCGACCTGGTTCGGTTCGTCCGGTGCGTGGTACTGGGGTACCAGGACCGACCAGGAAGCGAGCAGCAGGCCGAAAAGCATGGTGATCAGCCAGATATGCCCCGGGGTCCGGCGCAGGAGCCGAAGTGGTCCGAACCGGTCGGGTCCGGCGCTGTGACCGGACGGCTGTGCCGCAATGGTGGCGGGCGGGGTCTCGAGCGAGGCCTCCATCACAGCGGACAAGGAGCTGTATTCCCTTCCGGTTGCGGATGGCTGCCATAGTACTTAGTGGTCGGAATGGACGCCCAACCGGACGGTGATTGTCCGGCTGTCAGCGGGTGGCCACGGTCGCAAAACCACAGCCGGGCCTCGTCGGAAAATGCCGAAGAATATTCATGAATTCAATGATTCGCATGCTTCGACCGCTCCGGCCGCGCGTATCGGAATTTGCCGTGTGCCCGATATTGCGAATGCTCCGGGTGCGCGAAAGGATACTATCGGTGATAGTCTGCGGATGTGTCGTTATCGCCGGCGTCCTTGCTGCCTGCGCCCTTGCTGTCGGC
>NZ_CADDZT010000021.1:16301-21472 GCF_902812655.1 Candidatus Frankia meridionalis
TGGCCGACAGCTTTGGCCGGCGAGCCGGCGACGATCGTCTTCGGCGGAACGTCCCGGGTCACCACGGCGCCGGCCGCGACGACGGCGCCCTCGCCGACCGTCACGCCCTTGAGAACGATCGCCCCGGTGCCGATCCACACGTGGTCCTCCACGATCACCGGAGCGCTCATGGGCTGTTCCACGCCGTCCACGGTCATGGGGTGGAAGTCGTTGTCGAGGATCTGGGTGTTCCAGGAGACGGTGCATCCGGCGCCGATACTCACCCGTTCCCGCACGAGGATCTTCGCGAAGCCGTTGATGTTGGTGCCGTGGCCGAGCTGCAGCAGTCCGGAGTCCACTACGATCCGGGTCCCGCGCTGAACGGACACGATCCCCTCGCAGCGCAGCCGTCCTTCGGGATGGATCCGCAGGATGGAGGTGTCCCGGCGGGTCGAGATCCCGAACGGCCCGAGACCGACCCGCAGGGCCGCGCCCTCGGCGAACTCGATGCGCTCACGTCCTTCGATCACGGTCGGCGATCCGATCCAGATCGGCTGCCTGTGCGCGAGCGGGTAACGCAGCCCGGCGGCGAAGGACAGCGCGGACGTCTCCCGCCCGGGGCGCAGCGTTCGGACGTGCCGGGCGTATTCACGAAGATCGCTCACGAACTGCCGGTTGAGCTGGTTGACGTGACTGCCGAGACGCTCATTGAGCCCACCCATGGCCGGTAAGCCTAACCCGTATGCCGGGGGTGATCGCGAGCCCGTTGCGCTGCCGCCTGCCCGACGTTCCCCGAACTCCCGATGATCGCGTTTCGCCGGCGGGGGTCGGTACGGGCCTCCGTTGCCGGCCGGTTGTCGTGCCGTGCGATTCTGGCAGGTAGACCGATGTAACCGAGGCAAAGGAGTGTGGCCCGACCCGAGGCCCCGGTTGATCTCGGCGGCACCGGCGAACCTGTAGTTCCCGGCCGGCTATCAGGAGTCACATCGACGTGAGTGTCAATATTGTCCACGAGGCTGTCGGTACCGGTGCGCCCACCGTCGGCTGGCAGCGGTCCGGGGTCGGATCGGTGCCGGAGATACCAGCCGCGCCGTACGTGACGGTCGTCCTTCCGTGTTACAACGAGCAGGACCACATCGTTCGCGAGCTCGACCGGATCACCGCGGCAATGGACGCGAGCGGTTACAGCTATGAGCTGTTGGTTATCGACGACAAGTCGACTGACAATACCCTGCCCTTGTTGCGGGGTGTCACGCATCGGTACCCCACGATGCGGCTGATACCGTTCCGCCGCAATGGAGGGTCGGGCACCGCCCGCCGGATCGGTACCCAGGACGCCCGTGGGACGATCGTGGTCTGGACGGATGCGGACATGACCTACCCGAACGAGCGGATTCCCGAGTTCATCCACTATCTTGACGCCAATCCCGACGTCGACCAGGTTGTCGGTGCGCGCACCACCGAGGAAGGCACCCACAAGTGGGCCCGGGTGCCGGCCAAGTGGTTCATCCGAATGATCGCGCAGCGGCTGTCCGGGACGAAGATTCCCGATCTGAACTCGGGTCTGCGGGCGTTTCGGCGGGAGGTCTCCCTGCCGTATCTGCGGCTGCTGCCACCGGGATTCTCCTGCGTGACAACGATCACGATGGCGTTCCTGTCGAATCAGCATCCCGTCGACTACATCCCGATCGACTATGCGAAGCGGTCGGGAAAGAGCAAGTTCCATCCGTTCCGCGACGCGCGCCGTTACATCCTTCAGGTGCTCCGGATGGTCATGTACTTCGATCCGATCAGGGTGCTGATGCCGATCGCTTTATGGATCATGGGGCTGGGCTTTGTGAAACTGATCGTTGATCTGATCCGTTACGACCTGCGGGTCACCACGTCCACGCTGCTGGCGATTCTTGTCGGTTTTCAGATCGTGGTGCTGGCCCTGATCGGCGACCTGGTCGCCCGATCGCGCAGTGACACCTGACAGCGGGTAACCGTGAACGGGAAACGGCGAACGGGCGGCCGTGAACGGGCAACCGTCAAGGGGCAACCGTCAAGGGGCAACCGTGAACGGACAGGGGACGGGCAGGGAGGCCATGCGCATCGCCATCATCGGACCGACCCATCCCTACAAGGGTGGTGTCGCCCAGCACACGACGGAGCTTGCGCACCGGCTCGCGGTCCGTGGGCACGGCGTCCGGATCGAATCCTGGTCGGCGCAGTATCCGGCCCGGCTCTACCCGGGTCAGCAGTACGTGAGCAGCCCGGAACTGGAACCGTTCCCGGCGACGTCGTATCCGCTTTCGTGGCGACGGCCGGACTCGTGGATCCGGCTGGGTCGGCGGCTGCGCCGCGAGGCGGACGCGGTAATCATTGTGGTTGTCGCCCCGGTCCAGGCGCCGGCCTATCTGTCCGTCCTGGCCGGCCTCCGACCGGCTGGAACGGGCGGCCTCGCCGGTCCGCGGTCATCGGGCTACCGGCCGGTGGCGCTCGCGTTGTGCCACAACGTGCTGCCGCACGAGCGGCGCGCCATGGACGAGCTGCTGGTCCGGGCGGTGCTGCGGCGCTCGACGGGGGTGCTCGTGCACGCCCCGGCCGAGGCCTGCCGGGCCCGTTCGTTGACACGTCGGCCGGTTTCGGTGGCCACGATGGCGCCGCATCTGTGGACGGCGTCGGGCACTGCCGGCGTGGCCGGCGTGGCCGGTGATACGCGGGGTCGGGCCGGTGGGGTCCACCCGGCCGGTGGAGCGGACGGCTCCCGCCGGAAACTGCTGTTCTTCGGGTTGGTCCGGCCGTACAAGGGCCTGGACGTCCTGTTGCGAGCGCTGGCAACCGGTCCGCCGGACGTGCACCTGACCGTCGCCGGGGAGTTCTGGGGTGGGACCGGGCACACCCGCGCGCTCGTCACCGAACTCGGCCTGGGCCATCGGGTGGACCTACGGCCGGGGTATGTGGCCGCAGCCGACGTGCCGGCGTTGTTCGCGGCGGCCGACGCCCTGGTCCTGCCCTACCGGTCGGGGACGGCGACCCAGAATGTAGATCTCGCCTACCTGCACGGTGTGCCGGTGGTGGCCACCCGGGTCGCCACGTTCACCGAGGCGGTGCGCGACGGGGTGGACGGCCTGCTCGTGGCGCCGCGGGACCCGGCGTCGCTCGCCGCCGCGCTGTACCGGCTCTACGAGCCGGGAGTGCTCGACGTCCTTCGGGCCGGGATCGTCCCACCGGACGCGGACGGGGCCTGGGAGCGCTACCTCACGACGGTGACGGACGCGCTGTGCCCGGCCGGTACCGGGCGGGCCGCCGTGGGTGACGGGGCCGTCATGGGTGACGGGGCCGTCATGGGTGACGGGGTCATCATGGGTGATAAAGGTGCTTCGTGACAGGTGCGGCGATGAACCCGACGGGCATCGTGGAGGCCGGGCGGTGAGCCCGCTTCGAGACCGTGCGCTGGCCTACGTGGGCCACCAGGTGCACATCATGCGCCGCCGTGAGGTCGGCACGCTGCTGGCATGGGCCGGTGAACTGACCGGGCGAACCGTCCTCGACGTTGCCGGGGGCGACGGCTACTGGGCCGGTCAGGCCGTGCGGCGCGGGGCTCGGGCGGTCAGCCTGGACCTCGCCCGGGGCAAGTTGGAGTTCGGGCGCCGCCTGCGTGGGCGTCCCGCCCTCGTCGAGGGGGACGCGCTGAGGCTGCCGTTCGCGGACAGCTCCTTCGACGTGGTGATGTCGGTCTGCGCGATCGAGCACTTCGACGACGGCCCGGCCGCGCTCTCGGAGATGGCCCGGGTGCTCAGGCCGGGGGGAGACCTCGTCATGTCGGCTGACGCGCTCACCCGTGCCGCCCGGTGGCCCGAGTTGTCCGCCCGCCACCGGGAGAGGTACCACGTCCGGCGCACCTACCCGGGCGAGTATCTGACGAAGCTGCTGGGCGAGTGTGGTCTGCCGGTGGTGCGTCAGACCTACATGTTCCGCTCGCGGCGGGCCGAGCGGTTGTACCTGACGCTGTCGGCACGGGGGGGTCGCGCCGGGTGGAACGCGGCCGCGGTGCTCTCACCGGTCGTCGCCCTATCCGACCGGTGTAACCCGGACGGCAGCGGAAGCGTCGTGCTGACCCACGCCCGCCGGAGCGGCCCGCTCTGACGGTCGGGCTCTGACGGTCGGGCTCTGACGGTCGGGCTCTGACGGTCGGGCTCTGACGGTCGGGCTCTGACGGGCACCGCCGGCAGGCGTACCACGCAAGGGCCACCGTGGCGATGCCGACGCTCCTGCCCGGACAGTGACATTATTGACCATTTGGGGGTGGTTCTCGCCGTGCGGATCGGATTCCTCGTTGACCAGATGTTGGCGCCGGTTCCGGGCGGTACCGGGCGGTACTCCGCGGAGCTTGCCGCCGCGCTCGCTCGGCTCGCCCGGCCGGGCGACGCCGTGATCAGCTGGTGCGCCTGGCGGCCGGAACGAGAAGCGGACGCCGGGACCATGGCGGGTGTACTCGGTCCCATCCGGCTGCCGCTGCCCCGCCGGGGTCTTGCCGCCGCCTGGCTGCGCGGCCACGGGCCGGTGCCGACGGGTGTGGACATCGTCCACGCGCCCACCCTGCTCGTCCCGCCTCGCCGACGTGGGGTTCCGCTGATCGTCACGATCCACGATGCCGTGCCGTGGACCCATCCGCAGACCCTGACCCCGCACGGGGCCCGCTGGCACCGCCGGATGGGCCTGCGGGCGGCCCGTCACGCCGACGCCGTGATCGTCCCGACCAGGGCTGTCGCCGCCGACATCCAGGCGCATCTGACGATCCCGGACGACCGGCTGCATGTCATCGGTGAGGGGGTGGCTGAGGCGGTGACGACCGTCCCGGTGGATGCCGACGCCCGCGCCATCCGCCTCGGGCTGCCAGCCGGTGGGTACCTGCTCACCCTGGCCACACTTGAGCCGCGCAAGGGTCTGGACACGGCGCTTGCGGCGCTGCGTGAGCCCGCCGCGCCCGACCTGCCGCTGGTGCACGTCGGTTCACCGGGCTGGGGCGGGCTGGACCTGCGTACCGAGGCGGCCCGCCTGGGCCTGGACGTGACCCGGTTGCGGCTGCTGGGACGTATCGACGACGCGGACCTGGCGGTGGTCCTGTCGCGGGCGACCGGCCTGCTGGCGCCGAGCAGGTCTGAGGGCTTCGGGCTGCCGGTCATCGAGGCGATGGCGCACGGCGT
>NZ_CADDZT010000021.1:21497-26513 GCF_902812655.1 Candidatus Frankia meridionalis
ACGCCGTCGTGACCGTGCCGGTCGGCGACCCGGCCGCTCTCGCCGCCGCCGCCGCGTCCGTTGCCGGGGATGAGGGGTTGCGCAGCCGGCTGTCCGCGCGTGGACGAGCGAGAGCGGCGGCATTTACCTGGAATGAGGCAGCGGAGGCGGTCTGGTCCCTCTACCGTCGAGTTACCGGCTCCCGAGCCTTCTCAGCCGGGTGACTACCAACGATCGGGGGCGGGCGTAGTCTTGCGAACGGGCCAAAGGCGGCGCGACCATCGGGTTCCCGGTGGATCGCGGGTTGCGATCCACTCGGCACGCTTCTCGCGCGGCTTGCGGTCCCAAGGAACCTAGCGGTGGTAAAAACGCCGCCAGTCGGAAGGAGCGCCGTGTCTCCCCGGGTGCTGGTCGACGCCACCGCGGTTCCAGCTGATCGCGGCGGCGTCGGTCGTTATGTCGACGGGCTGGTAGCGGCGTTGGACGCAGCCGGCGCCGACATGGCACTGGTGTGTCAGCGGTCCGATCACGAGCGTTACAGCCGGATGGCCCCGAACGCGACCGTTCTGCCCGGACCGGCGGCGATTGCTCACCGGCCGGCCCGTCTCGCCTGGGAGCAGACCGGGTTGCCGCTCGTCGCGCACCAGGTCGGGGCACAGGTCATCCATTCGCCGCACTACACGATGCCGCTGCGCACCTCCCAGCCCGTGTGCGTCACCATCCACGATGTCACGTTCTTCACAGAGCCGGAGATGCACACGGCCGTGAAGGGGACGTTCTTCCGGTCGGCGATGCGAACCGCCGTGCGTAAGTCGAAGAGGATCATCGTTCCGTCCAAGGCCACCCGGGACGAGCTCATCCGGGTCCTTGACGGCGACTCGACCGCGACCGATGTCGCGTACCACGGTGTGGACACCTCCACGTTCCACCCGCCGACCGAGGAGGACAAGCGCCGGGTGCGCCTGCGCCTCGGCCTGGGCGACAGTCGCTACGTCGCCTTCCTCGGCATGTTGGAGCCCCGCAAGAACGTGCCCAACCTGATCCGTGGCTGGGCCGAGGCCGTCCACGGCCGTGCGGACCCGCCCGCACTGGTGCTCGCAGGTGGGTCGGGCTGGGATGACGCGGTGGACGCCGCGGTCGCCGTGGTCCCCACGCACCTGAAGGTCATCCGTCCTGGCTATCTGCGGTTCTCCGATCTTCCCGGTTATCTGGGTGGCGCGTTGCTGGTTGCCTACCCGTCCCACGGGGAAGGTTTCGGGTTGCCGGTGCTGGAGGCGATGGCCTGCGGTGTTCCGGTGCTGACGACACCGCGGCTCTCGCTGCCCGAGGTGGGCGGTGACGCGGTCGCGTACACCCAGCCGGACATCGACTCGATATCCCGTGAGATGGCCGCGCTGCTCGACGACCCCGCGCGGCGCAGGTCCCTGGCGCAGGCCGGGCTGGCCCGCGCCAGGGAGTTCACCTGGGCGGCGAGCGCCGAGGCACACCTGGCGAGCTACGCGCGGGCCGCGGTCGAGGCGTGACCTGAGGCGGCCCGGCCCGGGGCGGATCGACCCGATACCCCGCCCGGGACCCGGTCTGGAACGGCCTGGGACGGCCTGGGACGGCCTGGCCTGAAGTTCGGCAACAGGTACGTCGAAGGCGTCCCGGCCGGGCGCGCTACGTTCTGACCCACATAGGAGCGAACGGGCAGGGACGAAGAGGGCGGGTTGGTGAGCGTACAAGACGGGGGAGCCCCGACACGGCCACAGGAGCAGCAAAGCGGGCGGCAGGGTCTCGCGGACGTATTGCCGCAGCTGCGTGTCGTGGTCGTCACATACCACTCGGGCGAGGTGCTGGGCCCCTTCATGGACTCCCTGGCCAAGGCCACGTCGCGTCCGTACGAGGTGGTCATCGTCGACAACTCGCCGATGATGGACGCGGGCACGACAGCCGCGGCCGGGCGTCCCGGGGCGCGACTGCTGCGCACCGGACGCAATCTCGGCTACGGGACGGCGGCGAACAGAGGCGCGGTCAACGCTGGTACGCCGTGGCTGGTTGTGGCCAATGCCGACATCGCGTTCATGCCGGGATCGCTCGACGAGCTGCTGGACGCATCCGACCGCTGGCCGGGGGCCGGCGCTTTCGGCCCGGCGATCACGAACCCCGGCGGTGTGCTCTACCCGTCCGCCCGGGATCTTCCCTCACTGGGGCGGGGGATCGGGCATGCCCTGCTCGGTTGGTGCTGGCCGACGAACCCGTGGACGACCGCCTACCGCCGGGAACACACGGTGCCGGTCGAGACGACCGCCGGCTGGCTGTCCGGATCGTGCCAGGTACTGCGGCGCCAGGCGTTCGAGGCGGTCGACGGGTTCGACGAGACGTACTTCATGTTCATGGAGGACGTGGACCTGGGCCGGCGGCTCGGGCTGGCCGGCTGGCAGCTGGTCTACGTGCCGACCGCGGTCGTGGAACATCTGGGTGGCCACTCGACGAAGCGCACCTCACGCCGGATGGTGATCGCGCATCACCGCAGCATGCTCCGTTACCTGTCCCGGCAGTACGCGGCACCGCGCTACCTGCCGCTGCGGGTCCTTCTCGGGCTGGGGCTGGGGCTTCGCCTGCTGGTGGCCCTCGTCCTCGCCACCGACAGTGCCGGTGCCCGGGCGACCCGGTCCGCCGACGTCCTCCCGCGCGGTAGGCGGGCCTGACGGTTCCCTCACCGGGGAGATGATCCGGGTCCGACCGGTCATCGAGGGGGGATGAGCTCGCCCAGTCGACCGGCCACGACAGAGATCATGGCGCTGGTCAGGCGAGGTGCCGCGGTCACCTCGTCCACGATGGCTCGCACCCGGTCGGCCCGAGCACCGGTGGTGATCCGGTCGATCGCCGCGTCCATGTCGAACTCGGGTGTCGCCATGGCCGCCTCGGTCAGCTCCGACCGGCTGCGCGCGACGTCCGCCCGCAGGGATGCGGCGGCCATGTGTTCCCAGTGGGACTGGCCGGGCAGCTGCGCGCTGCGGCCGATGAGGTGCGCCAGGCCGAGGCGCCCGAGCCCCAGCCTGGTTCCGATGGCGATGTGGGCGTAGAGCACGTCGGTCGGCTCAAGGTCGTTACGCAGGGCAACGTCGACGATGTCGAGGGCCGGGCTCATCGCCTCCAGCCAGGCGACGCGCTCCGCAAGCTGCCCGGACAGGCCACGCTCGTACAGCTGTTCGGCCAGTTGCAGGATGCCGGTCAGCTCCTGCTCCGACCCGGCGGTGGCCAGCACGGTCGGCAGAGCCGCGGTCACCTCCCGCATCCCGTCGGCGTAGCGGGTGGTTTCGGCGGCGATGTTCAGCGGCGTCCGCCGTGCCCGCAGCAGCCACAGCGCGGACTCCTCCTGGACGAAATGGCAGTGCAGCAACGCATCCGGTGCCGGGTCGGTGGAACCCACCGTCGGGCGTCCCCGGCTGCCCTCCCCGAGGCAGTGCGCGTCCAGCGCATCCCAGATGTCGGTGAGGCCGAGCAGATCCCGGGTGATGATGAACGCCCGGATGCTCTGGACCGTGTCCGCGCCGGTCAGTTCCCGGAGGCGGTAGAGGAAGCCGGCACCGACCCGGTCGATGATCGAGTTGGTGAGCTGTGATGCGACGATCTCCCGGCGCAGCGGGTGGCGGTCGAAGTGTTCGCGGACCATCACGGGCAGGCATGTCGGCAGGTAGGCGTCCAGCGCGGGGGCGAGGACCGGCTCGTCGGGAAGATCGGATTCCAGCAGTGCTCGGGAGACCGTCCGTTTTGCGTAGGCGTGCAGGATGGCGATCTCCGGCCGGGTGAAGGTGTGTCCCCTCGCGACGCGGTCACGCAGCTCGTCGGTGTCGGGGAGGGTCTCGACGTCCGGGTCGAGATCGCCGGTCTCGAGGAGGTGGTCGATGAACTGAACGAGGCCGTCGACCGTGGCCATGGCATGGCGTTCGGCGGCGCTCAGGGCCAGGGCCTGGCGGGCGGAGCCGGCGAGGACCGTGCGCACGACATCCTCGGTCGCCGCGGCCAGCAGCCGCACGCGTTCGTCCCGGTCGATCACCCCCTTCTCGACGGCCAGATCGAGGCCGATTTTGATGTTGACTTCGCGGTCGGAGCAGTCGACACCGGCGGAGTTGTCCACGAAGTCGGTGTTGCAGCGCCCGCCGCCGAGCGCGAACTCGACCCGGGCGGCATCGGTGAGTCCGAGGTTGCCGCCCTCGGCCACCACCCGGCACCGCAGACTGCGGGCGTCGACCCGCATCCCGTCCCGAGCCTTGTCCCCGACCGAGGCGTGATCCTGCGTGCTCGCCTTCACCCAGGTGCCGATGCCTCCGTTCCACAGCAGGTCGACCGGCGCCCGCAGCACGGCCCGGACAAGGGCGTCAGCGGGCAGTGTGTCCTCGCCGACGCCGAGCAGCTCCCGCGCTCCGTCGGTCAGCTCGATCTGCTTGGCCGACAGTGGGAACACACCCCCGCCGGGGGACAGCACCGTCCGGTTGTAGTCGTCCCAACTGCTGGCGGGCAACGCGGCGAGCCGACGGCGTTCGGCGAACGAACGAGCCGGGTCCGGGTCGGGGTCGAGAAAGATGTGACGATGATCGAACGCGGCGACCAGGCGCAGATGGCTGGAGCGCAGCATCCCATTGCCGAAGACGTCCCCGGACATGTCGCCGATACCGACGGCGGTGAGCGGCTCATGGTCGGCGTCGACGCCGATTTCGGCGAAGTGACGGCGGACCGACTCCCACGCGCCGCGGGCGGTGATGCCCAGCGCCTTGTGGTCGTATCCGGTCCGCCCACCCGAGGCGAAGGCGTCGCCGAGCCAGTAGCCGCTGCGGGTGGCGACCGCGTTGGCCAGGTCGGAGAAGCGGGCCGTGCCCTTGTCCGCGGCGACGACGAGGTAGCTGTCGGGGCCGTCATGGCAGACCATCCCGGGTCTTCCACGGGCCTCATCGCCGACCCGGTTGTCGACGAGCGCCAGCAGTGCCCGCATGAACTCCGCATAGCAGGACCGGGCCTGCACACCCAGCTCGCCAGGATCGGACGGCGGACGGC
>NZ_CADDZT010000021.1:26731-33145 GCF_902812655.1 Candidatus Frankia meridionalis
GGCGCCGTCCGGCACGATGATGGCGTTCTTGACCCGCTGGGCCTTCATCAGGCCGAGGATCTCGGTGCGCAGGTCCTCCTTGCGGTCGGACCATCGGATACCGCCACGGGCCAGGCGGGCGCCGCGAAGGTGCACCGCGTCGAACCGCCCGGTACTGACGAAGGTCTCGGCTTCCGGTACGGGCGGCGGCAGCCACGCCAGCCCGGTCGAAGCAATCTTGATGGCGAGCGGGTCCCCGGTCCCGTCGGTGTCCGCGGACGGTTCGGCCGGCGGGTAGAACGTCGTCCGGACGACCGAGAGGACGAGGTCCCGCAGCCGGCGGAGCACGGCGTCGTCGTTGATGCCCGTCACATGTCCCAGCGCGTCCTCAAGCCGCGCGCACAGTCGCGCGGTCTCCGTCGGGCTGGCCCGCGACGGGTCCATCCGGGCGTGGAACAGCGCCACCAGGTCGTGCGCATAGGACGGATTGGCGGTCAGGACCCGGTGTGCGTAGCCGGTACCCAGCGACGTTCCCGCGAGACGGAGGTAACGGAACATCGCCCGCAGCAACCCGACCTCCCCGGCGGTGAGCCCGGCGGTGAGCACCAGCGCGTCGAGGCTGTCGCTGTCGACGTCTCCGCGGGCCAGCCCGGCCAGGACGTCGCGCAGCCCGTCCATCTGGCGGATCGCCGCGTCGGCCAGTTCCGAGGCTGTGACCACGTGGTACTCGTCCACGCTGACCGCATCACCGGCAGGGTCCGCATGGCCGGGCAGCGAGCGGTGGGTCACCGCTCGCAGACCGAGGTTGGTCAGGACCGGCACGACGTCGGCGATGGGGGGTCCGTAGGCATGCCAGGCGAGCCACACGATGAGCGTGGTGTGCGGGTCGTCGGTCAGTGCGGCGGCAAAGCCGGGATCCCCGTCCCGGGCCAGCCCGGCCAGGGCTGCTTCGACGCCCGAACGGACGCCGTCGTAGGAGGCCCGGTAACCGCCGGGCGACTGGCGTACCACCCGTCCAGCATCGCCCAGAAGCGTTCGCCGACGCACGCCGGCAACCTGGGCGCAGTCCCTGACCTGCTCATATGCCTAGATGTCCGCAACGCGACGTCGCCGTAGTCCGCCCGCCTTGCTCCTGGGAGGGTGGTGCCTCTGCCACACTGACGCGCCATGGACGCTGTGATGCTGGTCGGGGGACAGGGAAGTCGCCTGCGGCCATTGACGATGTCAGCACCGAAACCGATGCTTCCGGTCGCCGGTGTACCGGTAACCGCCCATATGCTTGCCCGTGCGCGTGATGCCGGGATCACCCGCGTCGTTCTCGCGACGTCATACCGGGCCGAGGTCTTCGAGGACTACTTCGGGGACGGCTCCGCGCACGGCCTGGAACTTGAGTACGTAACCGAGACCGAACCGCTGGGAACCGGCGGCGCGATCCGCAATGTCGCGCCGAAACTGCGCGGCGGTCCCGATGACCCGATCGTCATCTTCAACGGTGACATTCTGTCGGGCCTGGACATCGCCGCGCTGGTCCGGCGGCACCAGCAGACCGGCGCGGCCGTCACCCTGCACCTGACCGAGGTCGGCGATCCACGGGCGTTCGGTGTCGTCCCCACCGACGCCGACGGGCGGGTCACGCAGTTCCTGGAGAAGACCCCCGATCCGCCGACCAACCGCATCAACGCCGGTTGTTACGTCTTCCGCCGATCCGTGATCGACGAGATTCCGGCCGGCCGTCCGGTCTCGGTCGAGCGTGAGATCTTCCCGGGGATGTTGGCGGCCGGCACCCTCGTGGTCGGTTATGTGGACAGCACCTACTGGCTCGATCTCGGAACCCCCGATGCGTTCGTTCAGGGTTCACGGGATCTGGTCACCGGGCGGATCGGGTCCTCGGCGCTGCCGGGACCGGTGGGTGACTGGCTGGTACTGCCGGACGCGACGGTCGCCACCGACGCCAAGCTCGGCGGAGGATCGGTGGTGGGAGTCGGCGCGGTGGTGGGTGACGGCGCCACGATCGACGGTTCGGTGATCTTCGACGGTGCTGTCATCGGCGAGGGCGCCGTGGTGCGCGCTTCGGTGGTGGGGGCCGGCGCCGTCATCGGCGCCGGGGTGGCACTCGACGGGGTCGTCGTGGGTGACGGTGCGCGGATCGACCCGGACAACGAACTGCGGGCCGGCGCTCGGGTGTTCCCCGGCGCGGTCCTGGGCGCGGGCGCCATCCGTTTCAGTTCCGATCGCGGCTGAAGACAGCGGCTCGCCAGGGCCGCCCACCGTGGGCGGCCCTGGCGGAGCGGTGCCCTATGGGGCGGTGGTTGCGGTACCCGCGGTCGACCCTGCCGTGTCGGTGCTTCCCGCGGTGCTTCCCGCGGTGCTTCCCGCGATGGTCGGACTCAGGTTGAGAGAGCCACCCGAGGCACCCGACTCGGATGCGGTCGGGGAGTCCCAGGCCGCGCCGGTGGGACCGGGGTTGGCGTAGGTCTTCACGAACTCCTTGATGGCCACCTCGGACACGGTGGTGCACCGCTGGGTGCGGTCCCACGCGGTCAGTACGAAGTGCCTGTCGGACGGGAAGTCGCCGCGCTGCCAGGGGACGGCGATGAACCGGTCACCGGCGGTGTCGGCGGCGGTCCGCAGTGCGGCGACCTGGTCGTCGGAGAGCTTCGGGTCGTACCAACCGATGATGAAACCGTGCTCCAGGTTGTGGACGGCCCGTTCGACCCGCAGGTTGGGGATGCGCTCGTAGAAGCGGTAGGCATCCGGCAACGGATCGGAGTCGTGATTACCCGACGACGGCGGGGCCTGATCGTAGTCGACGGTCTGGTTGGCGGCGACATGGGTGTTGCCCCGCGACGCGTCGTTGACGACCCCGGTGCACCCGGCGGCAGCAGCAGCGGCGCTTGCCCGGGTGACGTAGCCGACCGCGTGGGTCTTGTTCTCCGAGCTCTTCTGGAGAACGGCATAGATCACGATGCCGGCCAGCAGCGCGACGGCGACCAGGCCGCTGGTACCGTAGATCAGCAGGGAACGTCGCCGTTCCCCACGTCGCTGTTCGCGCCGGAGCTCCTCCAGCCGAGCGTTGCGGTCCGCGCTCTTTTTGCCCACGGCGCACGATTCTATGGAGTGTCGAACACCGTCCGGCGGGCCGGTCGTCCTTTCGGCCTACCGCGTTATAACGAACGCGGCGACGTCGTGGGCCGGGCGGTCCGCGGGTGGGCGGGCCGGATGGCCGATTCCCAGCGCCCCCATGGGCTGCCAGCTATCGGGCAGCTGCAGGGCCGCACGGACCACGTCCGGGCAGAACAGGGTGCTTGACACCCAGCAGGAGCCGAGGCCGTCCGCGGCCAGACAGACCAGCATGTTCTGTACGCCGGCACCGACGGCGACCAGGAACATGCGTTCCTCGGCGGCGGCCCGCCGGCTGTCCGGGTAGGCGTGGGCGCCGTCCGCGACCAGGCACGGGACGACGAGGACGGGGGCGTGGCGCAGCACGTTTCCGCGTCCGAGCCGCCGCGCGACCGCAGCCTCGTCGAAGCCGTCGCCGCGCAGGTCCGCAGCCCAGGCCTCGGCCATCGCGTCGAGCAGCTGGTCGCGGGTATCGGTCACAACCACGAATCGCCACGGGATGGTGTGGTGCGGGGCCGGTGCGGTCAACGCCGCGGCGAACGCACGTTGCAGGGCCGCCGGGTCCACCGGTTGGTCGCTGAACTCGCGGACGGTTCGCCGTGCGGTCACCGCCGACCGCGCTGCCTCGGTGGTCCCGAGCCGGAACATGTCCTCGGACGCCGGGCGCACCAACGCACGGACACCGCGGCCGTCGTCGGGCAGCGTCCGCAGGCCGCGGACGAGTGCCACCGGCACGCCCGACAGCTTCCCCTTGACGAGGTCGGCGGCGGCGGCCAGCTCGTCCGCCTCGGCGATCTCGGTCATGCCCAGTTCGTTGCCGTAGGGGTCGACCTCGCCGATGTGGCTTCGCAGTGCGGCCATGCCCGCCACGCCGATCGCATGGTCGGTCAGACCGGTTCGCCACGGCCGGCCCGCGGTGTCGCTGACGACGACGGCCACCGCCACACCGAGCCGAGCCCGCAGGCCGTCGACCAGCGCCCGCGCGCTCGCGTCCGGGTCGAGGGGCAGCAGGGCGATCTCGTCCTTGAGCACGTTGGAAGCGTCCACCCCGGCGCTGGCGAGCACGAACCCGTGGCGGGTCTCGACGATGCGGGTCGCCCCCCGTTCGGCCACCACGCGGACGGTCTCGGCGTCGATGGCGGCAAGCCGGGCTGTTTCGCGGTCGTCTTCGACGCGGATCAGACGGCCTTCCGCCTTCGAGACGATTTTCGACGTGACGACGAGGACGTCGCCGTCGCGCAGCGCGATGCCACTGTCCGCCAACGCGGTCGCGATCATCGAGGTCAGGTCGTCGCCCGCGCGGACCTCGTCGATCCCGGGAACGGCGGTGATCTCCAACGTCTCAGACACCGGCGAGCTCCAGTGCGGCCCGCACGATCTGGGCGGTGGCCGCGACGTCGGTCATCAGCAGCGGGCGGGCCTTCACGGTGACGCCCGGGACCTCCGTACCGGTGTCGACGGTGTCGACCAGCCAGCCGTCGAGGATTCCTCCGCCGGCCGGGGATGCGCCGCGGGCCCCGTAGTGGGCCCCGACCGCCCCCGCCGTGGTGGCCACTCCGATCGCGGTGAGGCACGCGTCCGCCATCCCCCGCACCGGCGCGCCCCCGATGATCGGTGAGACGCCGACGACCGGCGCGGGGGTGTGCGCCAGCGCCTCGCGAAGCCCTGGGACGGAGAGGATCGTCCCGATGGACACCACCGGATTCGACGGTGGGAGCAGTACGACGTCGGCCTCGGCGAGTGCATCGAGTACCCCGGGTGCGGGCAGCGCGGTTTCGGCGCCCACCGAGAGGATCGCCCCGGCCGGGGTGGCGGCCCGCATCCGCAGCCACCATTCCTGGAAGTGGACGGCGCGGCGGCCCTCGTCGGTTTCGACGACGACGTGGGTCTCGACACGTTCGTTACTCATCGGCAGCAGGCGTACTGCGGGTTTCCAACGTTCGCACAGTGCCGCCGTGACGTCGGTGAGGGAGTAGCCGGCAGCGAGCATCTGGGTGCGGACGAGATGGGTGGCAAGGTCGCGGTCGCCGAGCCCGAACCATGCGGGGCCGACGCCGTAGGTTGCCAGCTCCTCGGCCACGGTGAACGTCTCATGGTGGCGACCCCAGCCGCGGTCGGGCGAGATACCGCCACCGAGCGTGTACATAACGGTGTCGAGGTCGGGACAGATCCGCAGGCCGTGCAGGGTGATGTCATCGCCGGTGTTACCGATCACCGTGATTTCGGCGGTGGGCAACGCGGCCTTCACCCCGAGCAGGAAGCGGGCCCCGCCGATACCGCCCGCGAGCGCTGTGACCTTCACATCTCGTCATCCTGTCACCGGCTGGCCCAACCCGCGCGGCGTTGCCGAAAGTAGTCATCCGGCACCGGGAGCCGTCTTCGGTGGTGAACGCTCAGGACGAGGCGGTGGCCTCGGTCGGTTCCTGCGGTCGTTGAGCTGCGAACGCGGCCAGCAGGTAGCGCACGAGACCACTGGTCGGCCGCGCGGGAGCCGGGTTGGCCAACCCGCCTTCGATGGTGGCGACGACCGCGTCCGCGGCAATGTCGCGGTCCGGCCCGGTGGCATGGTCCGCGACGGCGGCCAGGGCCAGATCGTGGAGCCAGGAGTGCAGCCGTTCGTGGTACTCCATGACCGTCGGCGAGTGCGGTGCGCGTTCGGCCACACATGGGTGCAGGGATCGACGGCGTTCGACCGAGTCCAGAGCGGCGAACAGCTTCTGCGTCGGATCGCCGTCGAACTCCTCGATCCGGTCGACCTCGCCGTCGAGGAGCCGGTTGAGGACGGCGGCGAAGGCATGGTCCTTTGATCGGAAATACCAGTAGACCGAACCCGGCTCGATGCCCGCGGCGCGGGCGATTTCCGCGATGGAGGTGGCGGCAAAGCCCCGGGCGAGGAACTGCTGTTCGGCGACGGCCAGCAGTGCGTCTATTCGCTCCTCGCGCGGGACCTCCTGGCGGTTACGCGGCACCTGATCAGCCTAACGACCACGGTGCCCGCCGGTCGCGTGAAGGCGAGCGGACGTGAAGGTGAGCGGATAGTTCGTACACGGCCGATGTCAAGGGTTTGACGTCAGGGGCTGGCGGCGGACGCGCTCAATGGCGGGCATTTTATAATAAATAGGTAATTAATATTACTAGAAGAAAAAGATCACTTCTTCATGTCGTATCTCTTGATTCTGCGTAGAGAGAGTGGTGAGACTGGGACTGCCCGTTCGATACGAGAGAAGGACGGTCCATGTACGAGATCGTTGCGAAGCCTCCGCCCATGGCGACCCACAGCCTCGACGCTCTCACCGGAACTCTTGCCCGAGCGCT
>NZ_CADDZT010000021.1:33355-34658 GCF_902812655.1 Candidatus Frankia meridionalis
GGCGGGTGCCCGCCACCCGCAGGTTGAGGCGGCAAGGCGTGCGCAGTTGCGTCGGACGGTCGGCGGGTCCCCGATGCCGGGTGACGCCGCGGCATCCCGGCATTGCGACAGACTCGCGTCCCGATGTCGGAGATACCACACGCTCGGTGTCGTCGGTCGGCTCCGCTCCACCGCAGCCCGCTGACACCTCCAGGTAGCCCCGGCCCGCGTCCGTGGCAGGCGATCTCGTGCGCATGGTGCGGCACTGCGGGAGCCTGGGGATACCGCGAGACGCTGTAGTCCCTGTCGGGTGGCGGGAGCTCGGCGACCGGGCGGATGTTCTCCGGGCACGGTCCATATCTGATTCATTGGATTCAGGTGGGTAGATGACGAGATCGCGGGAGTCCGCGGCCGGCTCGACCGGCGCCACGAGCAGCGCCGTATCGCCGGCACGGCCCGGTGCCCAGGTGCCGCCCGGTGCGGCGGCGCTGCGGCGCGCGCTGCGGCGGGCCCGCGACGGAGCGATCCTCGACGCGGTGGAAGCCGCTGTCCTGATGGCTGCCCGCGGGGACGATCTTGTGGATCTGTCCTCGTCGGCTGCTCGGGCGCGGGACGCGGGCCTTCGCTCGGCCGGCCGCCCGGAGACGATCACCTACTCGCCGAAGGTGTTCATCCCGCTGACTCGGTTGTGCCGGGACAGGTGCCACTACTGCACCTTCGCGACGGTCCCGCACCGGCTGCCCGCGCCCTACCTGAACCTCGATGAGGTCGTCGACATAGCCCGACGGGGCGCGGTGGCCGGCTGCGCGGAGGCGTTGTTCACCCTGGGTGATCGTCCGGAGGATCGCTGGCCCGCGGCGCGTGAGTGGCTGGACGCCCATGGCTACGACTCGACCGTCGGCTACCTGCGGGCGGCGGCCATCGCCGTCCTCGAGGAGACGGGGCTGTTGCCGCACCTGAACCCCGGGGTGCTGTCGTGGGAGGAGCTGGCCCGGCTCAAACCGGTCGCCCCGTCCATGGGGATGATGTTGGAGACAACCGCGACCAGGCTGTGGTCGACCCCGGGCGGGGCGCACCACGGCTCGCCCGACAAGGAGCCGGCACTCCGGCTGCGGGTGCTGGAGGACGCGGGCCGGCTGGCCGTCCCGTTCACCACCGGCCTGCTGCTGGGGATCGGCGAGACCCGTCTTGAGCGGGCGGAGACCCTGTTCGCGATCAGGGGGGTGGCCCGACGCTACGGCGGCATCCAGGAGGTGATCGTCCAGAACTTCCGGGCCAAGGACGACACGGCGATGCGCGACGCACCTGACGTCGGGGCCGAGGA
>NZ_CADDZT010000021.1:35136-41279 GCF_902812655.1 Candidatus Frankia meridionalis
TCCTCGGCCCGTCCGTCCGGGTGCAGGCACCGCCGAACCTGGTCGACGTCGAGGAATGCGTGTTGCTGCTGGCCGCGGGCATCGACGACTGGGGCGGGGTGTCGCCGGTGACACCCGACCACGTCAATCCGGAACGTCCCTGGCCGGCGGTCGAGACCCTGACCGCGGTCACCGCGGCGGCCGGCTTCACGCTGCGGGCGCGCCTGACCGCCTACCCGCCATACCTGGACGAGCCCTGGCTGGATCCCCGGCTGCGACCGCACGTGGACGGGCTGGCCGGCCCGGACGGTCTACTGCTCCCGGGAGCGGCCGCGACAGGCCGCCCGTGGCAGGAACCGGACGGCGGCCTCGGTGACAGCGGCCGGATCGACCTGCAGGCGGCCATCGACGTCTCCGGTCGCCGGGCCGACCGCCGGGCCGACTTCGCCTCCGTCTACGGCGACTGGGACGTCCTGCGCGAGCAGGTCAGCGCTGCCGGTACGGGCGCGGACGGAGTTGTCGGCACAGGGTCGCGGGCGGCGACCGCGGCGACCCCGGCGACCCCGGCGACCCCGACGACCGGGGGAGCGGGAGCGGACGGTGGCGCGTCCCGTCCGGACGCGAGCTCGGTGCGGCATCACCTGGACGCCGCCGAGCGGGCCGCGTTGCGCCATGCCACCCGTGACCCCGCGGCCATCACCGACGCGGATGCGCTCGTGCTGTTCGGTGCGTCCGGGGCGGCGCTGGAGGAGCTCTGCCGGCTCGCGGACGACCTGCGGCGGGACGTGGTCGGTGACGACGTCACCTACGTCGTCAACAGGAACATCAACTTCACGAATGTCTGCTACACGGGGTGCCGGTTCTGCGCGTTCGCGCAACGTCGTAACGACGCTGACGCCTTCACGCTCTCCCAGCAGGAGGTCGGTGTCAGAGCCGAGCAGGCGTGGGCGGTCGGCGCGACCGAGATCTGCATGCAGGGTGGCATCCACCCGGACCTGCCCGGGACGGCCTACTTCGAGCTGGCCCGCGAGATCAAGCGTCGAGTGCCCGGGCTGCACCTGCATGCCTACTCCCCGATGGAGGTCGTCAACGGGGCGACCCGGACCGGCCTGTCCGTACGGGACTGGCTGACCGCCGCTCGTGAGGCCGGCGTCGACTCGATCCCGGGAACGGCCGCGGAGATCCTGGACGACGACGTGCGCTGGGTGCTGACCAAGGGTAAGCTGCCGACCTCCAGCTGGGTGGAGATCATCACCACCGCCCATGAGGTGGGTCTGCGATCGTCCGCCACGATGATGTACGGGCATGTGGACACGCCGGTCCACTGGTTGGCCCACCTGCGGTTGCTGCGTCGTATCCAGGAGTCGACGGGTGGGTTCACCGAGTTCGTGGCGTTGCCGTTCGTCCACCACAGTTCACCGATCTACCTGGCGGGGGTGGCCCGGCCGGGTCCGACCGTCCAGGAGAACCGGGTGGTGCACGCGATGGCCCGACTGCTCCTGCACGGCATGATCGACAACATTCAGTGCTCATGGGTGAAGCTCGGGTCGGACGGCTGCCACCAGGTCCTGCGCGGTGGCGTCAACGATGTCGGCGGCACGCTCATGGAGGAGACGATCAGCCGGATGGCCGGTTCCCGGCATGGGTCGGCCCGGTCCATCGCGGAGCTTGAGGTACTGGCCGCCGGCGTGGGTCGGCCCGCGCGCCAACGTACGACGACCTATGGCACCGTGTCGGCGGAGCGGTTCGCCGCCGCCCGTGCCAACAGCGGCGAGCCGGACGGTGTGGTCCCGGCCGATGGTGTGTTTCGGGAAGATGACGGTGTCCGACAGGGTGTCGCGCGGCGGGCCCTTCCGATCATCTCCTGACGGGTCCTGAGTCCCGACCCTGACAGGGTCGGTCCGCTGATCGACGATCCCCGAGGACAATGGTGCTCGGGGATCGCAACCGGTATGTCGGTTCGACGGCTGGTTCCTTCACCGGACAGAACAGGCCCAGGCAGGCACTGAAGACCGATCCGATCGGATCCGGCGGGGCGGATGCGTGCCTGCGCCTTCGGCGTCCGCGTGGTGTTCCAGTCAGGTCGGTCGTGATCTCGCTGTGCGGCGTCGGCGCTCCGAGTGATGGTGAAGCTCGTCGGTGACGCTTCGTGTGACCATTTACACTAATTCTGGTGGATGGGAGGAGATGTCATGAGAAGGACAGTGCATGCCAACTTTACACGATTTCGCACAGTAAAATGGCCTGGTCAGAGGCCCCGAAGAGCTTCCATGTATTGCCCAGAGAAGCGAGCGGGGACCCTCTGTAACGGCATCTCGCTACCGTGAGCTATTGTCTGATCGCTGGTTGTAGAGGATGTTGCGCTGGTGGGGTTGACGTCGCCGTCTTCGGCGCGTGTAATTACCGGCGTGTCATTTCCCCCGCCGGTGGGGATGGTGCGGTAAAGCGCCCGCCCGACCGGTGTGGACACCAGTCACCTGCGCGCCGGCGCCCGGGGGGTGGCCGACCGCACCGCGACGGGTCTGGAGGAGTCCACATGGAGCGCACCGACGCGGGCGTCCACATCGTCCTTGCCGAAACACACCGGCCACGCACCGGGCTGTCCGCACGGACGGCCGTTGATGGGCGGCCGGGGCAGCCGGCCCCTTACCGCCATGCCGGTAGGGAGCTGACCGCCGCCGACTTCGACGTCGATTTCGACGATGACGTCGACCTTGACGACGAGTCGGACGAACCGGAGTCAGGGCCGGCCGCGAACGGGCTGCGTCCCGACGGGGCAACGGCCGCCGGACCCCACTGCGATGACCTGGCCAATGTCATCGATCTTGGTCTCGACGACGTTTTTGCTGACCCTCCGGAGTGGCAGGAGCGTGCGCTGTGCGCCCAGACCGATCCGGAGGCGTTCTTCCCGGAGAAGGGTGGGTCGACCCGCGAAGCCAAACGCATCTGCTCGGGCTGCGAGGTCCGGAACGAGTGCCTGGAGTACGCACTCGAAAAGGACGAACGGTTCGGGATCTGGGGCGGGATGTCGGAGCGGGAACGGCGCAGGCTGCGCCGCCGGGCGGTCTGAGGGCCTCGGGAGAGCTCGCGGGCGGGCATCCACCGCGTGACGACAACTCGGTCATCCGCCACAGGTGTTCCACCCGAACACACCTCTGGCCTGCCGGAAACAGGCCGCCCTGCGATGGGGCTCACGGCCATCGGGGACGTCCATCCCCCGGCCTGCCTCGCCTCGAACAACGCGGGGGATGTGATCCGTGACCGACGTGAGGTGGTCGCGGTCGTGGTCGTCGCCGAACCGGCGTTCGACCCCGGTGGGTGGCTGATCGACCCGAAGGACCGGCTGGCAGAGACGGTGGGAGCCCTGGGTCGGCAGACTCGCCTGCCCGACCGGGTGGTTCTGGTGGATGTGGGCGGGAGGCTGCCCGGCGGTGCGCGGGTGGCGGCCGGTCCCGCGATGGTGGTCCGTACGGTCCCGGCCGGGACCAGTTTCGGGGCAGCCGTGGTCGCGGGCCTTGCGCACCAGCGCACGCCTGCCTCGGACGGCTTCCTGTGGCTGTTACACGACGGTTCGGTACCGGCCCCCGACACGCTCGAACGGCTGTTGACCTACGCGGAACTGGACCGGAGCGCCGCCGTGCTCGGCCCGAAGGTCCTTGACCGGGACGACCCGCCCATGGTCGTCGAAGTCGGGGTCAGCATCGACGCGGCCGGACGCCGGGTGACCGGGATCAGCCCGGGTGAGGTCGACCGTGGGCAGCATGATGCCGTCCGGGATGTCCTTGCGGTCGCTACGGCGGGTGCGCTCGTTCGCGCCACGGCGTGGCATGCTCTCGGTGGCATCGACCCGGATCTCACCGTCGGCTTCGACCTCGACTTCGGTTGGCGAGCCTGGCGGGCCGGGATGCGGGTGGTTGTCGTGCCGGCGGCTACGGTCCGCTGTACGCGGCCCGGCGGTGACGGTCCGCCGGTCGTGGCGGCCCGGCTCCCGGGCGGTCGAACAGCCCGCCGGGACGGGCTCCGGGTCCGGCTGGCCAACATCGGAGCGGGTCTGCTGGTACCGGCGTGCCTGTGGGCCGTGCTGGCCGGGCTTGTGCGGGGTGCCGGGCTGATCGGCTGCGGCCGGGTGCGCGGTGGGCTGGACGAGGTGGTGGCGACAGCCCAGGTGATCTGTCGCCCCGGGTGGCTGTGGCGTGCGCGCCGCCGTCGGGCAGCGTCGGCCCGGGTGCGGGCACGCGCGCTGCGTCCGCTCTTTCCGGCCCGGGGTGGGCGCCTACGTGCATTGTCGGCGTCCTTTACTGCCCGTATTGTCCATCCAGAATGGACAGTACGTCCAGAATGGTTGACTCGTCCGGCGATGGTTCTCGCGGGGTTGCTCGCGGTTGTGACAGTGCTCGCGGCACGCTCCCCGCTGGGCTCCTGGTGGGGTCCGGGTGCGCCAGCCACGCCGCTACCGTTACCGCACGGCGCCCGTGACCTGTGGTCGGTTGTGCTGTCCGGATGGCAGGCCGGCCGTGGGTACGGCTCCACCGGCTCGGTGACCTCCACGGCGGGGCCGGTGCCACCGTGGCTGGCGCCGCTGGCCGTCCTCGCGACCGTGTTCGGTGGCAAGCCGTGGCTCGCCGCCGACGTGATCGTGCTGGGTGGACCGGCGCTTGCCGGCCTGAGCGCGTACGTCGCCTTCGGCCGGCACGGGCCGAGCACACCCGTTCGGATCACAGCCTCGGCCGGATACGCACTGGCGCCACCCATGACCTGGGCGGTCGCCGTCGGCCGGGTTGACGTCGTACTCGCCCTGATGATCCTTCCCGGGGTCCTCGCCGCCGCGGTCACGTTGTTCACGGCATCGGGCCGGTCGAGCCGCGGCCGGCTCGCGACCTGCCGACTCGCAGGGCGCCTGCTGATCGCGGTGGCCTGCGCCCCCGCCCTGCTCGCCTGGGCCGCTGTGGGTCTCGCGGCCACAGTGGCGTTGCTGCGCAGACCGCGCCGTATCCCGCAGGTACTCCTCACGCTCATGGTCGCGGCACTCCCGCTGTGGTCGTGGCGGAGCGTGATCATAGATTGTCCGGGCGTCCTGGTCGGGGTGGGCCCCTGCGGCAGGTTCGGCCTGGTTCCGGGGTGGACGTCAGGGTCGACATCGGGGTGGCCGGCGGTGTCCGGCCCGGTCGCCGGGCAGGCCGGTCATCTCGGCGCGGTCCTCACCACGACCGTCGTCACCGCGGCCATTCTGGTGCCGGCCGCGTTGGCCGGCGCGATCGGGATCGTGCGGGCCGACACCCGGCGGCCCGTACTCGCAGCCTGGGGAATGGTCGTGATCGGGCTGGCGGGCACGGTCATCGAGGTCTACACGGGCAGTGCGGGTAGCGGCGGTGACCTGCCTGGCGCGCAACTCGCGGTTGCCGTCTCGGGGCTGCTGCTCGCCGGCGCGCTGGCGGCGTCGGGCGTGGGCGCGGCCCTGCGCCGCCGTCCGTTCGGCTGGCGCCAGGCTGTGGCGGTGACCCTCGGCGGGGCCGCCGCGGTCGGCCCGATCGTCTCCGCGTTCGCGTTCGTCAGCGCTGGTGAGGTTGCGGTCGGTGCCGGCGCGCGGGCGGGCGATGTGGTGGCGTCCGTTGCGGCGGTGGCGGATGTTTCCAGGCCGAATGCCCGCGTGCTGGTACTGCGCCAGCGTTCAGCGGAGTCACCGGTCGCCTACACACTCAGCGACGTCTCGGGCGCGCTGCCCGCGGCCGGTGATGCCACCCTCGAAGCGATTGTCAGTGATCTCGCAGCCGGAGGGGCCTGGGGCGCGACCGGGCTTGCGGCGCTGACGGTGCAGGCCGTCGTCGTCCCACTACCGGACGCCTCCGCGTCGCTGGTGGCGGCCCTCGACCGCGTACCTGGCCTCGTCCGGGAACAGATGTCGGGTGATGCGGTGGTGTGGCGCCCTGTCGGGTCGGCACCGGGCCAGGTCCCAGCGGTCCCCGCGGCGGTGGCGGAGCAGCCCGTCGCGGGACCGTCGGCATGACCGGGACCGGTCCGAGCGGACCGTCCGCCCGGCCCTCCCCGCAGACGCGGCCGGAATGGGCGTCGCGGTGGATCCGGCGTCTGCGCGTCACAGCGGTGGCCGCCACCGTCGCACTGCCTGCGCTGCTGGCCGTCGTGTTGATCGCGGCACTCGGCAGACC
>NZ_CADDZT010000021.1:41336-43220 GCF_902812655.1 Candidatus Frankia meridionalis
GGGCGGTGTCTGGAGACCACCGACATCCGCGACCCTGCTGTGCCCTGATCTGCGCCCGCCCATGGGCAGTACGGTCACGGTCGACGTGGGGACCGCCGGTGCGGCGGCGGACGGTGTAACGGACGCCCGTGGGCGGGTCTGGCTGTCCGTGGGGGGCGAGGTTCGGGATATCCCCGCCATCGGGGGGTTGGCCGGCCGGATGGCCGTACCGGTGCCCGGTGGCGTGCCGGTGGTCGTACACGCGACCGGCCCCGCGGCAGCCGGGCTGAGCGCGACGGTGACTGTGCCGGGCGAGGGCGGCCGGGCGCCGGTACGCCGTGCCCGGTGCGACCGGTCGCGCAGCGAGTTCTGGTTCGTCGGCCCCGAGACGATCGCCGGACGTGATCCGCTGCTCGTCCTCACGAACCCCGAAGTCGTGCCCGCCCGCGCCGAGGTCACCGTCCTGACGGCGGGTGGTACCACGGCCCAGGCCCCGGACGGCGTCCGGATACCGCCGCTCGCGAGTGTGACCCGCCGACTTTCAACCTGGGCACCGGATGCCGACGCCACGGCAGTCCGGGTTCAGGTACGCGACGGGCGCCTGGCCGCTTTGGTCCTGGACCAGGCCGGCGGGTCGGCCCCGGGGGACTCGGTTGCGGTGCCCGTGGCGACCAGCGCTGAACCGGCGAGTTCGGTTGTCGTCCCCGGTGCGGCAGCGGGTGTCGGTGGCGCGGACGTCGTGGTGGCCGCGCCCGGGACGGATGCGGTGATCCGTATCGAATTGCTGACGGCATCCGCGCGATTCGCACCGCCCGGCCTGGCCGCGCTACGGGTGCCGGGTGGTGGGGTTGTCCGGTTGCCCGCGGTGGCGGCCGGAGCCGGCGTGACGGCGGTACGGGTTGCCGCGACATCCGGCGGGCCGGTGGTCGCGGCCGTCGGGCTGTCCATCCCGGATCCCGGATCGTTTCCGGCCGGTTCGCTTCCGGCATCCCGGGCTGGGCCTGCTTCCGCCCCGGCTCCGGCTCCGGCACCAACGGCCGCCCCGGCTCCGGCGCCCCGGCGTTGGTGGATCCCAGCGGCTGAGGCGATCCCGGCCGATCCGGCTGCCGCGGTCCTGCTGCCCGCGGTCGGGGACGCGGTCCTGCTGCCCGCGGTCGGGGACGCGGTCGGGGACGCGGCACCGTCGACGTTGGTGCTCACGGCTCCCGCCGCCGCGGTCACTGTCTGGCTGGACGGGGACCCCGTCAGGGTCCCGGCCGGTCGGACGGTGTCGGTCGAGCAGCGGGCCGCCGTGCGTATGGTCACCCAGGGCGGGCCGTTGGTGGCTGCCCGGATCACCGTCTCAGCCGGCGAGTTGTCCCTGCTGACCCTTACGGCGGCACCACGTGTCGTGTTCGCGCCGGTGGTGGTTGAGGATCCCGGAGTCGCCCTTCGCCGGTGGCCGGGCACTCTTGGTCATTTATGACTGTCGGTCACAGTGGTGGGCGTGATCCGGGTGAGGCGAGAAACACCCTGCCGTGTCCGGTGAACGTCAGTTCGGTCGACGCGGACAGTCCCGGCCGGGGGGCTAGGACGGCGGCCTGCCCGCGGCGCAGTCTGGTGGCGTGGGCGCCGGCGCCACCCACATCGACGGCTCCGTCGGTCACCAGAAGAATCGTGGGAGGCCGGACCACGACGGAGCTGTCGGGGACCGCCCGGGTGTGGGCCACTTCATCACAGGTCACTTCCCTACAGGTCACTTCAGTCAGCCCGAAGTCCACGACAGGAACATCCCAGGCGCGCACGGTGGTCCCGGCCGTCTCCCGGACTGTCCGGGCAGTGAGCACGGGAGCTCTGGTGGGTGTCGGGTCGAGGACGCGCAGCAGCTCGTCGACGTCGATGTGCTTCGGCGTCAGGCCGCCGCGC
>NZ_CADDZT010000021.1:43550-46147 GCF_902812655.1 Candidatus Frankia meridionalis
GCGCGGCGGCGATCCCGATGTCACCCGCGTGTGCCGCGGCCAGCCGGAGCACCAGATCGGCGGCGCCCGCCACGTCCGGACTCGCCGGTGAGCCGATCCCGGTGACGGCATCGACCAGTCCGCCGATGAGATCGTCGGCCTGGTCGGTGGGCATCGTGAGCAGTGCGCGCAAGACAGTGGCAGCGCCGGCGGTCGGGTCCGCGCCGAGTGGTGCGAACGCGGCGACGAGCGGTGGGTAACCAAGACCGCGTGCCACGGCAAGGGTGCGTTGCGGATCACGGATGCCGGCCAGCGCGCGGAACGGGGTGAGCGCCACGATCAGCTCCGGCTTGTGGTTGCGGTCCCGGTACCGCCGGCGCGGCGAGTCCAGCGGCACCCCGGACCGCTCCTCGTCGTCGAAACCGACCTGGGCCTGCGCCACGTCCGGGTGTACCTGCAACGAAAGCGCCTTGTCCGCGGCGAGTACCTTCAGCAGGAACGGCAACCCGCCCACGAGCTCCGCGGCTGTTCGCCGTCCGCACCCGGTTTCGATCTCGGACGGGGCACCAGGATGGGTCCCGAGCCAGAGTTCCGCGGCCGGCTGCCCGGTGGTGTCCTCGCCGAGAAGGTCGTAGATGGCGGTGGGCGAACCCCAACCGTAGTTGCGTACCTGCCCGAACAGCCGCACGATCCCGTCGGACCTTCCGGTTGTCACCGTGGCCCCGATTCTCGGTCGGGCGGGGCGGGCTCCGGGGTCCGCAGGCTGGCGAGGAAACACAGTTCACCATCCTCGAACATGCGTTCTCCTATGATTTCCCCTGGAAGGGATGGAGCTATGACTGCGCCACCCGGGGTCCCTGCCGCATTGACGCGGAGCATTGTCTGGTGAACGGCCCGGGACCCTGGCGTGAACAGAGGGTGGCGTGAACAGGGGATAAAGGCCTTGTGACCGGGGTCCGTGTGGTCAGGTTCACACCCGGTACACCATGGGTGGTATGTTGTGGCTGGTTGTGGGGCAGTGTGTTCGGGCATCCGATTTCCGTGGTTCACATTGCCATGGTTCACATTGCAGTGTTTCACATTTTAGTGGTTCCCGTTCCGGGTATCGGTTGGTTTGACCCTACCGTACCTATATGCTACCTGACCTGAAATCGTTCAGGGCCGGGTATGGCCGGTCGGAAAGCCGGCATGTTGTGTATGCCGCATTAGAGGAAACCTCGGCTATTCGTCCTCGTGCCAACCGTGCCCTTCCGGATCGATGACTTCCGGCTCCATGCCGAGCATGTCCGCGACCTTGTGGATGAGTACGTCCAGGATGAGTTCGGCAAGGTCATCGGTGTCCATCGCGCGGGCTTCCAGTGGCCGGCGGTAGATGATGATCCGATCCGGGGTCGCGGAACGTCCTCGGCCGACCGCGGGCTGGTGAAGGGCCAGCGGTATCGGTTCTTCCGGGCCGAGTATCGCGGGCAGGGGCGGGACGTCCTCGACCGCGAACTCGACATCGGACAGTTCGGCCGACCAACGGTGTTCGAGGTGCTCGACCGCGTCCAGGACAAGGTCGTCGAACCGTTCGCCACGGCTGCGATAGGCCGGGACCTCCGGCGGGATGAGGACGCCTCGCAGCCCGCGTCCGCGCCGGTCGCGACGCCGTGACGACGGGATGGGCGGCTGCGGGGACGGGAAGTCCGGTACGGGGGTGCCCCAGGTGGCCCCGGTGGAGGCGTTGTCCGCCATGGGGTTGAGCGTACGGCTCGCGGCGCGCAAGCGTCCCGATGCCCTCCGGACCGACCGGATGGATCTTGTGGTGGATACTCGGTGTGTCCGTCGGTCTCCGTTGGGCACCGATATAAGCATCAGAGTGTCATCGATCGATTACGCTTCTCTGGCGGTTGGGTGCGACACGGCGGACGGTTGTGGCCGTCGCCCGTTCCGGGGGCTACCGTCCGGAACGTGAAGCCTCGGCGCTGCTCCCGCTCGGCATGCTCGGCGGCCGCGGTCGCCACGCTCACATATGCCTACGCCGAGTCGACAGCCGTCCTCGGGCCGCTCTCCCCGTATGTCGAGCCGCACTCCTACGACCTGTGCGGCACGCATGCGGACCGCCTCACCGTGCCACTCGGCTGGGCGGTCGTACGAATCGAGGGTGAGTCCAAGCACGGTCCGGCATCGGACGATCTTGAGGCGCTCGCGGACGCCGTACGTGAGGCGGGCCGACCGGGTCGCGGTACCGACCCGCCCGATCCGTCGACACCCGCGGGTCGCCGCGGTCATCTGCGGGTTCTTCCCAGACCCTCCTGATCCCATCCGGCTCCGTCATGGTGGGTCCGCCGCAGGTGGGTGCGGTGTCGTGTCAGGTTTGTGCCTTCGACCATGCGGATGCCGCGTCGGTAGGGTCGTCCGCGTCAGAGCGGCACGGACTGCATCGGGGGAAGTCGCAATGGTGTACGACCTGTCACGGATCTTCAAGGCGTACGACGTTCGGGGTGTCGTACCGTCCGAGTTGGACGAGGACATCGCGCGAGTTGCCGGAGCCGCCTTCGTGCATGTGCTGGGTGCCGACCGGATCGTCGTCGCGCACGACATGCGCGAGTCGTCGGTACCGCTGTCGGAGGCGTTCG